>NZ_JBICZH010000034.1:0-40889 GCF_043201995.1 Streptomyces sp. NPDC048258 | reverse complement strand
ATCCGCCGCTACATCATCTGGCGGAACAAGCACGCCGCCGACGAACGCCTCCAAGAGGTGGTGAACAGGGCGAACGTTGCCTGACGCGGCACTAGCTTCCGGTCATGCTTGAGACGGGTAATCCCACTCGGGATCTTGTGGGCCTCGTGCTGCCCGGGACGGGTGCGTTGGTCGAGGTCGCCAACCCGGCCCAGCCATATGTGCTGCTGGATGCCGCGGGCGCGGAGGTGAAGCCGGTGGCGGCGTTCTTCGCCGAGCTTCAGGCGTGTTCGCGTCCCGCTTCGACGATCCGCTCGTACGGGATGGACCTGCTGCGCTGGTGGCGGTTCCTGGACGGCTGGGGAGTGGAGTGGAACCGGGCCACGCGGGTGGAGGCCCGGGACTCCGCCCGCTGGATGGCGATCGCCCCGAAGCCAGTTCGGATCCATTGGTGCCGCCAGGCAGACGCCGAGGCGAGCCGCCCCCCAGCGGCCCGGTCGTCGGCGGGAGTGCCGAACGCGGTGACGGGGCGGGCCTGGCCTGGGTTGATGTACGCGGCAGCGACGCGGGCGCACTGCGAGACGCGGGCCTGCTCCAGGCGTGCCATCGTCGCCCAAGCCGACGAGTCGGGGCACTCGGTCGGCCGGGCTCCGGGGCGAAGCCGACGGCTGCCACGTGCCCGGCGAGGTCGGGAGCGATAGCCGCCCACCGCTCCCGCAGGGAGCCGCCGGCGGCCGGGAGCTCCCAGGCTCGCTCGATCGCGCCGTGCCGCCCATGAGCTTTCCCGGACCCCGGCCGGCCGGGCGGATCAGCGCAGTCCGGCGAAGAGATCGTTCTCGGGTACGGCCGCGCCGGTGGCGTCCTGGACACGTACGAAGGTCTCCATGCCCATCAACTCGCCGAACCTCTCCTTGCCCATCTTGAGGAAGAAGATGTTCTCGCCCTGACTGGCGTGCGCGGCCAGCGCGTCGAACTTCTGACCGCTGAACGGGGTGGTGTCCACCCACGTGGTGATCTCATCGTCGGGGAGGCCGATCTCGGCCATCGCGGCGGCCTCGGCGGGATCCTGCTCCGGCATGTCCTCATGAAACTCGCGCATGGTCTCCCCGAACCGCTGCATCATCGAGCGGGGCATCGTCGTCCAGTACACCTTCGGTGTCAGCGCGGTCATCTCCAGCGCCGCCATCGTGATGCGGTGGGCCTGGATGTGGTCGGGGTGGCCGTAGAAGCCGTTCTCGTCGTAGGTGACGACCACATCGGGTCGGTAGTGCCGCATGAGTTCCGCAAGTCGGGCGGCGCCTTCCTCCACGGGGGTCTGCCAGAAGGATCCGGGGGCGTCGTTGCTCGGCCAGCCCATCATCCCGGAGTCGGCATAGTCCAGCATCTCCAGATCGCTGACCTTCAGGACGTCACAGCTCGCCTCGAGTTCTTCACGGCGCATCAAGGCGACGGTCGCCGGATCGTGCCCGGGATCGCCCGGCTTGACACCCCCCGGTCCGTCACCGCAGCGGCCGTCGGTACACGTCACGAGAACCGTGCGGATGCCTTCCGCCGCGTACCGCGCGAGGACCCCTCCGGTTCCGGTGGCCTCGTCGTCGGGGTGGGCGTGCACTGCCATGAGCGTCAAGGGCCGGTCAGTCATGAAACAATCCTCCTGCAGAAATACGTCTTCGTCCGAATGCGCGGCGGGCGTACCGCGATCCGGGAGCCCGGATCCTGGTGGGGCGGACGACCTTGTGGTCTCCGTGCTCCCCGCCCGTGGCTCCGATCCCTCGGTCGATGCAACCGCGCCGACCGGACGGCTGTTCCCGGCGCGGCCGCTCGGCCTTCCAGGACGTACGCATTGGGACCCCTCGAAGCGTCAATGAGCTTCCGCCAACTTGAAGTCGCAGGTCAAAGGGCTGGTGTGACCGGTTCTCGGAGTGCTCACGCAGGTCGTGGGCGGGAGACCGCGGAGAAGATCATCCGTCAGCGGTTGACTTCGAGGTTCGTCAGGACGAGCAGAGCGCGCAGGAGCTGGTGGCGCGGGCGGGATCAGCGCGGAGCTTGGTGAGGGTCCGCCAGTTCTTGAGGTGGGCGAAGCCGTGCTCGACCGGTGCACGTCCGACGTCGAGGACTCGGTTGGCTTCCTTCTGGCCCGGGGTGAGCTTGTGGGTGCGGCTGGCGGTGTAGCCGGTGAAGATCACGGGGTCGCGGATATCGCTGTCCAAGCCGCGGAAGCCCAGGTCGGCCAGCGCCCCGAGGCCGGCGGCGCGCAGGTGGGCCAGGATGTGGTCATGGCGGGCGGCAGTATTGTCGTGAGTGCGGCCGGGCCGGGCGGCGGATATCCAGATCAGGCGGCCCTTCTCGTCGGTCAGGGCGAGGAAGTGCAGGCCATGGCTGCGGTGCTTGCCGGAATAGTTCCGCCGGTAGGCTCTCCCGGTGCGGCGCCTGGTGCGGATGAGGGTGCCGTCGATCAGGACCACCTCTCCGCCTTGCTTGGAGACCTTCCTCAGGGCACGGGTCCAGGCGCGGCGCCTGGGCGGCGAGCAGTCCGGTCAGCTCGTCCCGCCACCGGCGGACGGTGGACTCGGACACGTTGTTGCCGCCGGCCATGTCGGCCAGGCGTTGGTCGTGGCGCAGTACGGCCAGGACGATTACCGCGATCTTCCCCGGCGGCAGGATGCGCCATCGGGACCGAATCGCCTTCAGATGGCGCCTGAGCAGTCGGCGAGGTGGTTGACGGTGCGCGTGGCCAGCGGCAGACGGCACTGGTAGACAAGCGGGCAGGTGTCCTCGGCATGCTCTCTGGTATTCGTCACACAATTCCAACGGCCGCCGGGGGCACCCTGGTTACGTCCGTGCCGAGCCGCTTCGAGTGGCGGCCGAGGTCACAGGCGGGTGGTGAACCGGCCGTCGGGCAGTTTCCGCAGCCAGCCGCGATCGACGAGTCTGACCGCGGCTACCCTTCAGCCGCCGGCCGCATGCCCGTCACCCGACGGCCGACCCCCCGCTGCCCCCTCGCCAGCCACCGCACCGGCCAGTGCAGCAGCACCGCGAGGCAAACGAACCAGCCGCCAGCATGGACAGCCCAGACACCCGCCATGGTGGGGCCACCCCAGGCCTGGTGGTAGTCAGCGCCGAAGTACCAGAGCGGGTAGCCGAAGTTCCGGACCGAGTTGAACAGCGCGTACCCGACCAGAGCGAAGGCCGCCACGTCCAGCGGCAGCCCGAGCACCGCCCGGCCCAGCACCCGCCCGCCCGTCCACCCCTGGCCACCGGCGATCCGGCTCTGCCACCGGGCAGCCCTCCGCGACTGCCCTGACAGGGTCAGCACGACCGCTGCCAGCCCGACCGGCAAGGCCAGAAAGGCGCGGCAGGTGGTACCGGCGGTGCGGCGGATCACGGACATCAGCAGACTCCTCATCCTCGTTGGGCTGACATCCCCAACCTCCCACCCCATGTAAGTAGCCGTCATCACTCCACAGAGCCATCCCGCCACGTCATACCCAAGAGCTACCGCCCGCCCCGGGAACAGAGGGGCGGACATGAAAGGTGTGCCGGGCATCCTGAGGGGCTGCCCGGCACACGGTTTCCACGAGACGGAACGGCTACCGGCTCAAGGGGCCGGCCGCCGACCGCGGTTCAGTGGTGGCGGCGGCCCCACACACCGTGGACACGGAGTGTTCGGTTCTGATCGCGTCCGCGTCGTGGGCGGGTGTAGCGCGCCCAACCCCACCCTGGACATGGCACGGAATGCCAACTCACCCGCTCGGTCGACTGGTGCTGAGCCGTGCGCGGTCGGCTGCCGGTAAGACTTTCTGGAGGGGCACGGGTGTTGTGCCGATGGGTAGGGCTGTGACCTTCTTTCTCCCTGGCCGCGGCCGCAGACCCGAAGTTGTCGCTGAGCAGTCCGGACCCGGTGGGGTTCCCGCAGCAGGCAAGCGCTCCAGGTGGCGTTGGGGGGTGCTGTGCGGCTCTGTTGTCACTGCTGCGGCCGTGGTGCTGACGGGTTCGGCCGGGCCGGTGCCCGCCCGGGCCCAGGCGCCGGCCGGGATCACCGCACCCGGCAAGGGAGCCGGTGTTGTTCTCGATGGCGGGCACCTGACGCCGGGTCAGATGAACGCGGTGCTGGCCGGTTCGGCTGGGCCCCTGCGGCTCGCTTCGTCGGCTGCCGCAAGGATGGACCAGGCACGTGCCGGGGCGCTGGCCGCACTGAAGAGCGGGCAGCGCGTGTATGGGTGGAATCAGGCCCTGGGCCCGCTGAAAGACCATCCGCTGACAACGGCGCAGCAGCGGGATTTCCAGCGCAGGATTCTGCGCTCGCACGCGGCAGGGGTGGGTGAGGAGGCTTCAGCCGGGGTAGCCCGGTTGGCTTTGGTGTTGCGGGCGAACGCCATGGCTCGCGGTCACATGGGTGTGCGGCCGGCGATGGTGCGGCGGATGCTGGCCCTGGTGAACGCCGGGGTGACCCCGGTGATGCCCTCGGTCGGATCGCTGGGAACCGGTGATCTGCAGCCCATGGCGGCCGCCGGGATGGTCCTGACCGGGGATGGCGCGATGGCCCGGCTGCGCGGGGGTCCCGCGCGCCCGGCCGGGCAGGTGCTGGAGCAGGCAGGCCTGCCAAGCACGTTCGCCCTGGAGGCGGGTGAGGCGCTGCCGCTGATCAGTGGGAGCGGAGTGCTGACAGCACGCTACGCGGCTTCGGTGGCCCGGGCGGAGAGGTTCCTGGACCAGTTCGACGGTGCGTTCGGCCTGTTCCTCGAGGCAACCCGAGCCGAGGCCAGTTCGCTCGACGCGCGTACGCATGCCGAGCGCGGTGTGCCGGCCGAAGAAGAGGAGGCAGCTTCCCTGCGGGAGCTGACCGAGGACAGCGAGTGGATGACGGAGAAGGGACGCCGGCGCTTTGGGGAAAAGTCACCTCGGGTGCAGGACGCGGTTTCGGTGCGCGCGGCCCCGCACATCGTCGGCACGGTCCGCCAGACTTTGGAAGAGGCCAGGACGATCATCGGCCGGGAGGCGAACGCCTCGACGTCCAACCCGCTGCTGTTCAAGACCGGTTCATCGTATGAGTTCGTGATGGGTGGGAACTGGGACGGCGCGCAGATCGGTCATGCCCTGGACACTCTGAACGCGCAGATCACGGATGTGGCGGTGCTCAGCCACGAGTTGTCGGGACGGTTGATCTCCTCGAAGTGGAGCTACGGGCTGCCCGACAACCTGGCCGCCGAGCCGGTAGGGCTGAACTCGGGCATGGTGCAGGTCCAGACGGTCGGTGCGGCTCTGATCCCGGAGATGCAGGCGCGAGCGATGCCGGCCGGGGTGCTGTCGCGGCCGGAGAAGTTCGGCCAGGAAGACCACAACACCATGGCCATGGCCTCGGTCCGCAACCTGGACGACAATCTCGACCGGGCCGAGACCGTCCTGGCCGTCCAGTTCCTCCTTGCAGCCCAGGGCGTCGACCTGGCCAAGCCCAAAATGGGCGAGATGACGCTGGCAAAGCGGACCACCGAACTGCACCAGCGATTCCGAGGCCACATCCCGGCCCTGGGCCAGGACCGCTGGATGACCCCCGACGTCGAAGAAGCCGTGGACCTGGTCAGACACGGCCGACTGCGGCCCAACGGAAGCTGAGGCACAGCACTCCGACGGACCCGTTCTCTTGAACAAACCCCGCCCCGGTTCCACCGCCCGGTCAGCACTGACCTCCGCCACCACATCCGGGCGGACCAGCACCGCGTCCAGGACGTCACGGCTCCCCCACGCCGCCGCTTCCCTGCCACGGCTGTCCGGCCGTCAGGCCGGGCCGACCAGGCAACTGTTCTCCGCAGCCGACGACAAACGTTCTCCACGGTCACCTACGCAGCCACTGCGATGTGTCGCTGAGAGATGGCAGCGGTCCGGCGGGAGGCTGGTGTCCCCGCTCAGGGGTGTGCGGTGTGTCAGTGGGTACTGGCAGTCTTGCCAGGTGCTGATCAATGGATTTGACGATGCCCCGCTGGTGGCCGGGGAGGAACTGGTCTGCCACCCGGGGTTCTGGGCCGCCCATCTGATGTGGATGTGCGACCCGGAGGAGTACGAGGGTCCACCGACCCCGGAGTGGTTCGGAGCGGACGCGGCCGACGCCGATGTTGTGTCCAAAGCGCTGGTGGACGAGGACAACTGCCCCGTGATCCGAATCCCATTTGGCGACGGGCACGCCGCAGTGGTGATAAACCGACCCCACGAAAGAAGAGGGGGGACGCAGTACCTCGTCACCCACCCTGACTGGGGACGGCACGGCTATCTCGCCAGGATCGGCGCATACGAAGGCCCCGGCCTCTCCTGGCGGGAACTGACCCACATCGCCCGCACTCCGGACCTTGAGGCCCCGGGCATCCACGACCCGCACGCCCGCCTACTGCTCCTGCTGCCGGCGATGAGTGACGAGGAGGCGCTGGAGGACGGGGCTGACGTGATCGCCGAGGCACTGGTCCAGGTCGGTGCTCCGGCCAGCAGGGCTCCGCGCGTGGCGGAGCTCCTCGTGGACCATCCCATGTGGGACCCGATCGGCTGGTGGTTGCCCGACGACCAGCGCTTCGGCGGCATCCTCCGCAGTGATGACCCCCGCAGCCCGCGATTCGACGTGAGGCTCGCCCAAGGCATCACCCAGGAGCAGAACGAACGGCTCGCCCGCGCCCTCGGAACCTGGCCCGTCTGACGTCAAGAACCGACACGCTGCCAGAAGCCGGCGACACGGTCGTCCAGGCCACCGGCCTGGGACCTGACGGCCGATCATCTGCACGTGGACGGCATGCGCGTGATCCGGAGCATCGGCCCGAACGGACAGGTGCCCGCCCCCTCCCCCGGCGCGGCGAAGGGCGCAGACCTGTGGCACCGGGTCTCCGGCCGAACGAACGAACGTTCCGGCAGCGGCGGCAGCGGCAGCGGCAGCGGCAGCGGCAGCGGCAGCACGGTCCGGGCCGGGGCGGACGGCGCCCCGGCTGTCCTCACCGTGGAGGAGGACGGCACGGTGGTGGCACGAGACCCGGCCACCGGGCTGCCGTGGGGCCCTCCGCTGACCGGTCACACGGGCAGGGTGTGGGACGTGGCCACCACGGTCGTCGACGGCCGGCCGTTGGCCGTCACCGCAGGCGCCGACCACACGCTCCGGACCTGGGACCTCACCGACGCCCGTACGAGCGGCGGCCCGCACACGGGGCACACCGGATCCGCATCCGCCGTGGCGATGGACACGGCGCCCGGTGGGCGGCTCGTGGTGGCCTTCGGCCCGGAGGTCGCGGTGCTCCGCCCGACTCCGAGCCGCGTCGGACAGCACTGAACTCATGCCGCGGGTTGACTCATTCGCGCCGTACCCCTCGGACCGGCCGAGAAGATCTCAGTAGCAACAGGCGGTGATCGTTCGTGCTGCTGGTGGCGCTCGAAATCGCCTCCGTCGTACGGCCGTTCCCCGACCCCCCAGCACGGTGAGAGGTACCACGATGACAACAACCCGCGTCAGGCGCTCCGTAGCCCGCGCGCTGACCATGACGGCGGCGGCCTGCGCCGTCGCTGCGGCGACGGCCCTTCCGGCGTCCGCCGCCGACCAGCCGACACGACAGCAGCTCATGGCGGACTGCGGTTCGGGCGAAGGCAAGTGCACGTTCAACTCGCCCAAGCTCGAAGAGGCGTACCTCGGTGAGCTCCGGCAGGTGTCGGATTCGCTGTACAACTGCAGTTCGTCCGACTCCACCCAGACGATGACCTGGGACGACACGGTGGGTTCCACCGACTCGTTGGGCGTCTCCGTCACTGCGGGCGGCAAGATCGCGGGCATCGTCGACCTGAGCATAACGGCGAGTTACAGCCACAGTTGGTCGAGCACCCATTCGGAGAGCAGCTCGCTCAACATGACGGTGAAGCCCGGCGAGGTGGGTTGGATCTCGCGCGCCCAGGTGATGCAGAGGGTCTCCGGCACCTGGCAGACCCACTACGACAGCCCCAGGTGGGGGCACTACTACTGGTTCTTCCAGGACACCATCACGGGTCCGGCCAAGAACGGCACCGACGGCAAGACCAATGCGGTGGTGGTCAAGAGCCGCAAGATGACCGCGGCGGAGAAGCGTTCCTGCTCCGACGGGTCCCGTACCAGCCGTACGTTCGTCCAGGCACGCTGAGCCACGGCTCTCGCGTGACACCGGCCCCCCGTCCCGCCACAGCGCGGGGCAGGGGGCCGGCGCCGTTCTGGATCCCGGCCGTGATACTGGTGGGCTCGCGTATTCAACTGTCGCGTGTTGGCACGTCCCGCTCTGGAATTGATACTGACCGTGACGGCCGGCAGGGGCGGGATGGATGTCAGAGGGATCCGGTTGGATGAGCCCGTGACTGTCTATGACGTGGCCCGCCAACTTCCCACCATCGCTGACCTGCGGGACCTGTGCCGCTCGCTTGCAATGCTCGACGCGATCCTGAGCCCAGACTGGGAGAGCCGGTACTACTCCTTCAACGCCACGTGGGCCGCAGGCGAGGAGATGGCCTCGATGCGCAACGGGTCAGGAGACGAGTACTCCATCGTGTTCTCGGCGGCTGGGGTCTATGTCCGTGGCTTCGACCACGCATCGCGGATGAGCCCATATGGCCACGATGACGAGCCCTGGCCGGGAGTGATCGACGACGTTCCCGAGGTCTTCAAGCCCTTCGTCGAGGAGCCGGCGTTCACCGACGAGGACGGCGTGCCCGTTGTGACGGCCTGCTTGTGGCGGGAGGGGACGGATGATCAGTGGCGCCACGGCACGATCGACTTCCCTTCGAACCATGCCGACCCTGATGGGGCAACGGGTCTGTTCCAACTGCTGGTCGACCGCTCGCCCGAAGCGTTCCAGCGCTTCGCCGAGGACTACTACGAGGTCTCTGTGGATCTGGAAGCGGTGAGTGACCTGTATGCCTTGCGGCCGCTGGACCAGGAACTCGTGTCGTCGTTGAACGTAGAGGTCACCCTGGCGGACCTGGCCCAAGACATCTCCGAAATCGGTTATCCGCAGGCCCACTGAGAGCCACTCTGTCCACCCACCAGCACGCTTTTGCTGGTGGGCCTTTGTGTGTTCAACGGTCTCCGGTTCCCCGAGGGACCCAGCCCCCTGGCGATCTTGCGTGATCCCCAGGGGCGTATCGGCTCCATGCCCCGCCAGCCTCGTTGCGGAGCCGGGTGGTGGTCTTGCCGTGATAGCCAAGAGCGTCCGCGACGACGGGCGCGGGCAGTTCGAGGAGTTGCTGCCGGATGGCGGCGGCGCGGGCGGCTGCGGACGGGACCCCGATTTCGTTGAGGAGCGCGGGCAAGTGGCCAGGGCCGGCTGGCTGTCCTGCCCGGCGGCCGGGGAAGAGCCAGCGGGAGGCGGGGTTGGTAGCAGTGTTCATGTTGTCGCGGTTCGCGATGTGCTCCAGAAGCAGGGCGGCGACCAGTGCGGGAACAGGTGAGGCTGGTTCCCCGAGCCGTAGCAGCACCGTGGTGCCGTCGCGGATCACGTCGTCGACGGTGAGCCGGACGATGCGGCTCACGGGCTGTGCCGCCAGGAGCACGATGACTCCCGCGACACGCAGACGCATCGGCATCTCCGTGTCGGTCGGCAGTCGGCCGAGGGCGTCGAGGCGCTCGTCTTCGCTCAGCGCGGCGCGCCGGGAGACCTCGAACAGTTCCTCGGATCGTCTGGAAGCCGGCCGAGAGGCTGGGGATCCACTGGGTCGCGATACAGCCGGTCCAAGGGACCTACTACGAGGTCTATCTGCACGCGGCCCTCGACTGCGAACCCCTGAACTCCGGTCAGAGCCAAAATTCGAGATCCGCATCACCGGTGGCAGCCATCCCTTCTTCCGCCTTTGAATGCCCCTCCGCCAACACTTGCTACCGCTTGACTCGTCCGCGAACGGCAAGCACCGCAAGGGCCAGCAGCGCGGGTTCGGTCAGACGGGACGCCATCTCGGTGTAGGTGCCGGTTGTGGTGAGGTTTTGGCCGGAGGAGCGGAACGACCGAGTTCACGACGATCCGCAGGGACTTCTCCCAGCGCTGGGAGGTCCGTTCGTCTGACAGACCCATATCCAGCAGCAACCCTGCGAGTGAACGGGCTCTTGGCGGCTACGGGCCGGTGCAGGGCCGCCGCCTGATTCTCACGGCTTCGGTGTCACCCGTCGCCCGGCCCTCC
The DNA here is from genome assembly GCF_043201995.1 of Streptomyces sp. NPDC048258. Taxonomy (NCBI): domain Bacteria; kingdom Bacillati; phylum Actinomycetota; class Actinomycetes; order Kitasatosporales; family Streptomycetaceae; genus Streptomyces; species Streptomyces sp. NPDC048258. The sequence goes on along the minus strand of NZ_JBICZH010000034.1, from coordinate 30,755 downwards.
GGTACGAGGGGGAGCGGGACCTCGCCCGTCAGATTGCCCATAGGCTGCCGGATAGCCCTGAACATCTCGACACGGTCCTTTTCCACCTGGTGTGACGATCAGGGACAGCGGGCGGCAGCGGCCGTCCGTGCTCAGGTGGGGCTTGGTGGTAAACCCGCCGCGCGAGCCGCCCGGGCCCTCACCTCCAGCACCACCTCCACCAGCCGGACGACGAGAATCTGCCACGGCGTTTCGCCCTGGTGTTCTGACGTTTCGGCCCCCTTTGGTGCTGGAGGCGGGTCGGTACGGGCGCCGGCCGCGTGCTGATGCACCCGCACGGTGGTGGAGTCGACCGAGATGTCCCAGTCGATCTCACCCGCCGCATCGGCAGCGGCCTGGACTTGCTGGAGCAGACGCTCCCAGGTCCCGTCACCCGACCACAGTCAGTGGCGTTCGTAGACGGTCTTTCACGGCCCGAATCGTTCGGGCAGGTCACGCCACTGCACGCCGGTCCAAACCCGGTGGAGAATCCCGTCGATCACCTGCCGGTGATCCCGCCACCGACCACAACGCCCATCGCAGACCGGAAGGAACGGCCGCAGCCGATCCCACTCGGCATCAGTCAGATCACCCCGCCCCATGCCCACATCAACGACCCGGGCACGGAGTATTCACATGATCGCCAAATCAACTCCATAAGCCAGGCTGCGGACGTACCAGTCGCATTGGTTGCCATCCGCTTCCGGAACCCGCTTGTCGTAGCTGAAACCTGACCGTCTCGCGACCGCTGCCGACCGGGAGTTCTCCGGGTCCACCCGGATCACTCCTTGGGTCGCCCCTTCAGCTGCGGCGTACTGGCAGATCAGGCGGACAGCGCGGGTCACCAGTCCCTGCCCCCGCCAGGCGCGGTAGAGACCGTAGGAGATGTTGACTTGTCCAGGCACCAAGCCCGCCATCTCGAATCGCAGGTCTATATAACCCGCCAGCGTTGACTCGGCAGCCACACGGATCCCGAACGCACGCAACGGTCCACGGGAGGCCCACTGCTCGATGCAGTGGCGGAAATACACCTCGGTGCCTTCTCGGGTGCCTGGCCGCCCCCCACTGAGCCACCGCACCAGCAGCTCGTCCTCGCCTGCCAGGTGCTCATCGGCGTCATCCACGCGCGGAGGAGACAGTAGTGACAACGCCATCCGAAAGATCGTCCGGACAAGTCCTAGCGACGGAGCTGCTGCCCATGACCAGGGTGTAGGCGCGGGCGAGTTCTGCCAGCGGCACGGACACCCTGGCCCGCGGACTTCTCCGCGGGCCATGTCGAGGAGGCCCTGCACGGTCTCCCGTACGCCGGGGCGCGGAGGCTTACGGGGCTTGGGTGTCCTGGCGTACGCATTCGATGAGGTAGTCGCCGGTGTCGGGGTCGATGGTGACGCCGTGTGCTTCGCTGTGGAAGCCGGGGAAGGCGCGGTCGAATGCCTCCAGTGCTCCGAGGTAGCGCAGGACCGGGCCGTCGGGGGGGCCGAGTGCTTCTCCAGGCATCAGGACGGGGATCCCGGGCGGAGTTACGGTGACCATGGCTGCGGCCACCCTGCCCGAGGCTTGGGCGAGGGGGAGGCGTTCGGTGCCGCCCCGGATCAGCTGCTGGTAGCAGGTCTGGGGCGGGACGACGGGTTCGGGCAGTTGCTGGAAGGCGGTGTCCAGGGCGTCGATCAGTTCGGCTCGGGTGAGGTGTTCGTGCATCTCCTGGCACAGGCCGCGCAGGGTCGTGCGGCTGTAGCGCTGCGGGTGGCGCTCGACCAGGTGGGGCAGTACCTGCCGCAGTGGGGTGTCGGCGTCGTGGAGGGCTTTGAAGTCCATGAGAGCGTCCATCAGGGTGCCCCATTTGCCCTTGGTGATGCCCATGGAGAACAAGATGAGTGTGGTGTAGGTGTCGGTCTTCTCCACGACGATGCCACGGCCTGCGAGGTAGGCGGTGAGGATGCGGGCGGGGATGCCCCAGGTGTCCGTCTCGCCGCGCGCGTTGACGCCGGGGCAGGTCAGCGTCACTTTGATGGGGTCCAGCAGGCACTGTCCGCGGCTCAGTCCCGGGAAGCCGTGCCAGTCCGCGTCGGGGTCGAGCTCCCAGCAGCGGGGGTCGGCGGCCAGCAGCGCCGGGGAGGCGTCTGCGAAGGGGACAGCGGTCCCGTCGGCCGGGTCGGTGATGGTGTCGGGCTGCCAAACGCCGAAGAACCACGGCAGCCGGTCGCCGGCGTCCGCGATCCGGCGTCCTGTTCGCACGACGGCCTGCCGGAACCGGATCGCTTCGGTGACCGCCTCGTTGACCAGCCACTCGCCCTGTGGCCCGTCCATCATCGCCGCGGCCACATCCAGCGAGGCGATCACCGGATACAGGGCCGAGGTAGTGCCGTGCATCATGAACGCCTCGTTGAAGCGGTGGTGTTCGACCGGCGCCCGGGGTGAGGACTTCACGTGCACCATGGCGCTCTGCGACAAGGCGGCCAGCAGCTTGTGCGTGGACTGGGTAGCGAAAACGGTGGGACGTTCCTCGCTCGCGAAGGTGTCCGGGCCCACGGCCATGCCGTAGCGGCCGGCGTAGAGGGGGTGGAAGCGGGCGTAGGCGAACCAGGCTTCGTCGAAGTGCAGGCGGGGAGTACTGGGGGCCAGGGCACGCGCGGTCTGCACGGTGTCGTAGCACAGACCGTCATAGGTCGAGTTGGTGATCACCGCGTACTCAGCCTGGGGGGAGACCGCCCCTGGCGTCAGCGGGTGGGCGGCGATCCTGGCGGCCACCGCCGCGGGCAGGGTTTCACTGGCGGGGAGGGGGCCCGCCAGGCCGTATCCGTTGCGGGTCGGGACGAGGTAGACCGGTCGGGCACCGGAGATCACCAGGCCGTGCAGCACCGACTTGTGGCAGTTGCGGTCCACCAGGGCGATCTCGTCGGCGGTGACGCAGTAGTGACCAACCATGCGGTCGGCCGTGGAGTCACCATGCAGCACGAAGTACGTCCGGTCCGCGCCGAAGACGCGTGCGGCGTTGCGCTCGGCTTCCCCGATGGGACCGCTGTGCTCGAAGAGGGAACCCAGCTCCTCCACTGAGATCGACAGGTCGGTGCGGAAGAGCCGCTCACCGTAGTAGTCGAAGAACGCTCGGCCGACGGGCGACTTCAAGAACGCCACCCCGCCGGAGTGCGCCGGGGTGTGCCATGAGTATTCGTGGGCGTCGTCGAACCGTCGCAGCGCTTTGAAGAACGGCGGCAGGATGGAGTCGCCATAGGCGCGTGCCGCATTGAAGACACGGCCGGCGATGAAGGACGGCGTGTCCTCCAGGGGCCAGATGTAACCGACGGCGGTCTCGGCCACCCACAGGGGCAGACGGTCCAGGCCGTGGTCCGACTCCTCGCTCATGACGACGAAGACGGGCAGAGCCGTGAACCGGCGGATGATCTGCCGCAGGACTGCCCCTCCCCCGCCGTCGGCGTCTTCGCCGGTCTCGGACGGCAGGTCCCAGGCGACGACCGCGGCCGCCAAGCCTGCCTCAGTACGCAGGGCGGCACAGGCCCCCTCGACCGTCCGCGCCCACCGCACCTCCAGCCCGCGGTTCTCCAACTCCTTGCCGATCCGCCGCAGCTGGTCACCGCCGACGCCCCGGCCCAAAGGGTCCTCGCGCAAGGCCAGCAGGACACTACCGTTTGCCATGACACTCTCCACCCATGTGCGTACCAAGCCGCCCGACAGGCCAAGTGTCGAGTGCAAACGCCATGGATCGTGTCGAAAACCGGCAGCCTCACCCGTTCGAGGAGTCGTAATGCCAGGCAGTGTAGGCGTACTCATGACAGTCCTCAGTGAGGTACGGATGAAGTGCCCCATTGGACGACGGTGTAGGTGTCAGCCTTACGACCTCGTGCATGGTTAGCGTGACGGCGGCCGGAGAGCATCGTTGGGCTGTTCGTGGTGGGGGGTGGAGCTCGTGGGTCGATCGTGTCGCAGCGTCGCACCACGGGTCTTTCGGCATCCGTGATCACTGACCTGGTAGCGAAGTTGGGGCCGGTTACTTCGAGGCGTACGGCGCCGGCTGTTCGCGCTGTGCCGGCTGCGCGAACCCGGCGATGGCGGCCTCAACCAGCGCGTCGGACTCCACCACGGCCGCCCACGCCTGCGCCTTCACCGCAGCCGAGGGCCGCGCGGCCAGGCAGCGCACCACACAGGGTCTGCCCCGCCGCGCTCACCCGGCGGCCGCAGCCCGTCCGGCCCCGAATCCGGGAACATCCTCCGCCGTGACGTCCAGGCGCAGCCGCTGGAAAGGCATTGGGTGCCGGAACACCCCGTCCCGGTCCACGGCGGTATCGGCGCTGACCTCCGCCACCAGCTCCGGGCGGACCAGGAGCACGTCCAGGACGTCACGACTCCCCCACGTCTAGGCGAACCGCACACCCGCCCACGGATGACCGTCACCGGCGGGGATCAGGTGCTCACCGACCGAGCGGGCCGCTTCCGGGCGTAGTGGTACCGCGCGGCCGACCACGTGCAGGCGGCCGACCTGATCCCGGCGGCCCAGGACGAGGAGCTGCGGTCGGGCGAGGGTGCCGGTGACGGCGCCGATGACCGCCTCGATGGTGTCCCGGCGGCGGATCTTGTACCAGCCTCTCGCCGAGGGGCGGTAGGTCTGGTTCATGCCCTTGACCACGATGCCCTCGACGCCGGACACGTCGGTCCAGGACTCCAGCCACTCCCCCGCCTTCGCCGGGTCCGTCGTCATCCACCTCGTCGCCCTCGTCCGAGGCGGCGCCCGCTTCAGAAACGGTCATCTCGTCGAACGCTCCAACGGCCGGCCGGCAGTCGCCCAGGACCACCCCGGACTACCGGCCGTCAGAACATCGTGTTGTCGTTCTTGGAGTCGGGGGGAATGACCTGAAGAACATCCCAGTGCTCGACGATCTTTCCATCGGTGTCGAAGCGGAAGATGTCGACTCCGGCGTATTCCTCCTCCGGCCACACCTGATGGCAGTGCAGGACGACGTGGTCGCCCTCGGCGAAGGCGCGCTTGAACTCCACCCGCTTGCCCGGATACCCGGCGGCCATCCGCTCGAAGTAGTCAATGAAAGCCTGCCTGCCGTCGGCTACCTCCGGGTTGTGCTGGATATACGTGTCGCCCACGTACATCTCCACGGCATCCGCAGGACGGCACTGATTGAACATCAGGTCGTAGAACGCCGTGGCCGTGGCCTTGTTCCGTTCGAGGTCAGCATCGGACATGACGATCACTATAGGACCCGCAAGTCTCGCGACAGAACACTCCGACAACAATCCTGAAAAACCAGGTCCACACGTCTTGACGATTACTCCGGGTCAGATCGCGCAGGTGCTCGAACCCGCCCGTCTGGGTAGAGCTTGGCAGCCGTCACGCTTTCCTCAGGTGTCCCCTGCTGGACGTTCCGCCAGCTCACCGAAGTCAGCACACAAGTCTCATGCGTCCGATTATCCACGGTCATTTGACCCTTCTGGAGCTCCATTCTGGCGCCGCTCAGCCGCCTTACTGGTGTGGGCGCGCTGCACCGGCGGTGTGCTGCCTTGCGCAGCGCGGCCTCAGGCAGCACACTGCCGGCCGTGACGCCAGCGGGTGAAGCTCGTTGGCGGGGCAGGAGCCACAGGGGTCGCGGAGCGCCCGTGCCCGGCGAAGGCTTCTTCCCCGCTGTCTCGAAAGGCATGCTATGAGTCCCAGGAGCCGGGTGGCCCGCGTAGCCGTCGGCCAAGCACGCCACCTGCCCTCGGGGCCGCCGGCACATGCGCCGAGAGCCTGAGGCTCGGGGGTGGTGCTTGTCGACCAAGCGTGGGTTTCTACGAACCGGCTGGAGAGCCCGACCACATTGCCGGTCGGCTTCGGCGGTGAGCAGCCGGAAGTCAGCGAGCTGCTGCAACCCGGAGACCGGTTGCTGTGTTTCACCGCCGGCCTGATCGAGGAGCACGAAGCCGGCGGGGAACAGTTCGGCGAGGAGCAACTCATCGAGTGGACCAACCGCGTCGTCCGTGACCACACCGGGGTGCGGCCGGTAGTGCGCGCTCTCTCCCACGCCCTGAAACAGGAGTCGGTTCGCCGACGCCCGCGGGCTGAAGGCCTACGCTGGTTCCTCACCCATCACCAGGGCCTCCGGAAAGAAGTCCGCCATCACCCGCCGATGGGTCAAGAACGACCGCCTCAACCACGCCGGATACCTGTGGGCGTTCGCCGCCCTCACTTCCTCGCCCGGCGCCAAAGCGCACTACCGCAGGCGCCGTGACGACCACGGAGACTGGCATGCCCCCGCCCTTCGCAACCTCTTCAACCGCATGATCGGCCAGCTACACCACTGCCTCCAGCACCACAAACTGTTCGACGAGCGAGAGGCCTTCCCTTCCGGGCCCATCCTCCAGGAGAACGTGGCCTGACCTGCCAGGAAGACTTGTCCGGGCCAGGCAGGAGCGCCGATCATTCGGACATGAGACCAGAAGTCCAGACCTTCGTCGCCGACGGCCCGCTGCCCGACTGGGATGCGGAGGAGGAAGAGATCGACCGGCGCGTCACCCAGCTCGAAGCCATCAGCAAGCCGGTGACGGGAGAGGAAGCGGCCTTGCTCGTCACGTGCTTCGGCCCCGACGACTGCTACGGAGTCGCCTGGACACTCCTCCACCTCATCGAGACCGGCCCCAACCCGGTCCTCAAGACCAAGCCGGGCCCAGACGCCAACGAGTGGCACCACCGGCTCTACGACCGCGCCGCGTTCGAAGAGCCCGCCCCAACAGCTTGACGCGTGAGACACGTGAGGTGTCTATGTCTTTGGTCAAGGTGGATGGGTGCTGGTTCGGACGTCTGGAACGATGCGCCTGTGCATGCCGATGATCAGATTGGTGAGGGTGTCTCTGCGGACCTCGCGGCGTTTCTCCGGAACGCTGCCGACGGCCGTCCGGTGAAGATGTTCCTTCCGTCTGCGGCGGGTGTGGCGGCAGCGTGTTCTTCGTGCTCGTTGACGGTGTCGAGGGCGGAGCCGAGCGGGTGTGCACTGGTTGCGGCGGCCGCGCGTTCATCGCGGATAGCAAGGAGCTCTGGGAGGACGCGGATCCTGGCGAGGCCGGCTGCCCGTGCGGGAGCGAGGAGTTCGAGACGGCAGTCGCGTTCTCGCTCGCCGGCGACGGGGCGGTCCGCTGGGTGACGGTTGGGCTGCGGTGCCAGAAGGGCGGCGCAGTGGGGGTCTATGCCGACTGGAAGATCGACTACGGCCCCACGGATCACCTCCTGACCATGGTCTAGGTCTGCGGAGCGACCGCCCTAACAGGCTGCGGCTCTTGTAGAAGGTGCCGTCCCGGAGCATCGCGAAGAGGACATCTGCCCGCCGTCTGGCGAGGCAGAGCAGGGCCTGGGTGTGATGCTTGCCCTGTGCGATCTTCTTGTCGTAGTAGGCCCGCGATGCCGGGTCGCCCAGGGGCGGTGAACGCTGAGAGGAAGAAAGCCCGTTTGAGCTGCTTGTTTCCTCTTCGGGACGGCTGTTCGCCGCGGATCGACGACCCTGAACTGCGGGTGGCCGCGGCGAAGCCGGCGTAGGCGGCGAGGTGGCCGGCGGTCGGGAAGGTGCTGCTGTCGCCGACCTCGATCAGGATCCTGGCTCCGGTCCTGACGCCCACTCCCGGCATGGACGTCAGGACCTTCGAAAGAGGGTGGTCCTCCAGGAGTTCCTCGATCCGCCCGGCCTGGAGCTTGCGCTGGTCAAGGACGGCGGCCAGGCCAACCTGTCCGGACAGCACACCTAGGGGCACCAACGACGCCCCCCATTCCTCAAGGCCCGCGTCCACCAGGCGTACGACACGTCCGGCCGCATCAGCCATAGGCCCGGGCCTGGGGGGTCCCTGACCGGCGCATGCTGTGGCCGTGAGTCGTCGCCGAGTGCCGGGAGGGGGCCGCCAGCCGTCGAGGTGGCCGCTCGGGTTCTTGATCGGCTGGTGACGACCTCCCGGATCGCCCCGCGGACGCGTAATCCCCACGGGCCCCGCGCGGATGGCTGAAACACCGTCATGCCGGCCCCACTTGGCGAGCGCGGTTGTTTGGCGAACGCCTAACTGAGTAGGCGTACATCTGTGCGTTCGCCGTTTTCCGTCGTGGTCCAGTTACCCCTGGTCCGTACGTGGTGACACCGCGTACGGATCGTCCGCCGACGACGCCGTCGCGCCACGCGGCGTCCCCCTCGACCCCAGGAGCACCATGACCCCGATCCTCTTCGTCTATGCCAAGGGCGGCCCTCCTCTGGAGTACGCGGTCCCGCGCATCGCCGCCCACGCCGAGGTGCACGTCCTGGCGCTCGCGCCGTTGCCCCGAACCACCGAGTCGGTGTGGCTGCCCGGGTGCGCGTCGGTCACCACGGCCCCGCCGGGCGAGGGGGTGGAACTGGTCGATCTGATCTGTTCCCACGCCCGCCGCGTCGGCGCCGAGGCGGTGCTGACCCTGTCGGAGTACGCGGTGGTGGCCGTCGCCCACGCGAGCCTGCGGCTCGGTCTGCGCGGTGCTGGCGAGCGGGTCGCGGGGGCGCGGGACAAGCGTCTGATGCGCCGGATCTGGCGTGACGCCGGGATGCCCGTACCGGGGTTCGCGGAGGTCCACGCTCCGGAGGACATCACGGCCGCCTTCGAAACCCTGAGGCCGCCGCTCCTCCTGAAGGCCGCCTGGAGCGCGGGTTCCACGGCCCACCTCACCGTGTGGAACGAGCAGCAGGCCGAGGCGGCCTGGAAGACCGGACGTTCCGTCATGGAAGCCTCCTCCGCGCAGGGTTACGCGGAACTGCACGCCGCGGACGAGGGTGTCAGCGATTTCCTGCTGGAGGAGATCGTGACCGGAGAGGCCTCCGACTGGTTCGACGGGGACGGGTGGGGCGACTACGTCAGCGTGGAGGGGATCGTCGCCGACGGCCGCTACCACCCGCTGTGCATCACCGGGCGGATGCCGACCATCGCGCCCTTCACCGAGCGGGCGAGCCTGGCTCCGGCCGCCCTCCCGAACGCGTTGCAGCACCGGATCGAGGAGGTGTCGCGCGCCGCCGTCGACGCGCTCGGACTCGACACCTGCGCCACCCACACCGAGATCAAACTCGGCGCGGACGGGGCCATGTGGCTGATCGAGACCGCCGCCCGCTTCGGTGGGGTGATGACCACCCGGCAGGTGGAGACCGTCTTCGGGCTCGACATGATCGGGATGCTGGTGCGCCAGTTGCTCGGCCGGGAGGTCGCCTACCCGGAGCGGATGCTGACCGAGGGCGAGGGCGCCGCCGGATCTCTCGTCGTCCTCGCCGTCGACCCCGAGGGCCGGCCCTGGACCGAACTCCCGGCCTGGGACTTCGAGGCGGTCGACTGGCCCGCCCTGGTCGCGCCAGGATCCCGCGTGGAGCTGGTGCGCGAACGCAGTCTCGCGCCGGGCAGCCCGGTCCCGCCGTACGAGGAGGCGGGAGGGGCCAATTCCATGGCCGCGCTGTGCTTCCTCACCGCCGAGTCCGGGCCGGAGCTGCTGGCCGACTGCGGCCGCATCCTCGCGGCCATGCCGAACGCCCTCACCGCCCCGTCCGTCGCCCTCAACGCCGCCCCCACCGCCGCCCCCACCGAGCCCTCCGCCCTGTCCGCCGACCGCTCGACACCCGGGAGCACCGCATGACGAACGCCGGAACCATCACTGCCGCGCCGTCCCCCCGGGGCGCCGCCGTGGACACCCTGCTCACACTCCCCCTGTTCGAGCAGCTGGCCGGGGTGCTGGGCGGGCACCCGTACGTGAAGGTCGTCGTGGACCGCGACCAGGGCCTCTGGCACGTCCTCGACAGCGCCGTGCACTCCTACCACGTCAACTACATAGCCACCGAGATCCAGGGGCTGACCCTCGAGCAGCTCGACGCCGAACTCGACCGCTTCAACCATGACGTCTACCAGGACCCCGCGCGGCGCTTCCTGCTCGGCGTCCTGTCGCTGCGCTCCCGGGGCGGCCCGGAGCGGGACGAGCCGTTCATGGTCCTGGAGACCACCGAGGCCGACACCATGGGCGCGGACCTGTTGATCGAGTTCCACGCCTTCGTACGGACTCACCTCGATCCCGCGCTGGAGCTGCTGGTGAAGCCGGCCAACCACGGGCAGGAGAACGCCCTCGCGGCGGTGCCGGAGACCGTGGTGCCCCGTGCACGGGGTCACGCGCTCCTGGCGACCGCGCCCTTTGTGCCGTTGACGCTCGCCTCGGCCACCGGGCGGCTCCGCGCCTTCGCCTCGGGCGAGGAATACCTGGCCGCCCGCGCGGACCTGACCTGGTACGAAATCATCGCCATGCCGGTTGTCCCCGACGACATCCCGCGGCTCGCCGGTTTGATCAACGCCCAGCCCACCACTCCGCTGTCGCACACCAACATGCTGGCGGCCGGGTGGGGCATCCCCAACGCCATCGTCCGCGGAGTCCTCGACACGATCGCCGACGAGAAGCTGGACGGTGCCTGGGTCCGTTACGAGGTCACCGCCGACGGGTTCGTCATCGAGCGCGCCGAGGAGCCGTCGGACCTCGCCGAACCGACGTGGCACACGCAGCGGGTCCGCCTCGACGCGCCGCACGTGACAAACGTACCGCTCGTGCCGCTGTCCGCGTTACGCGCCGGCGACCGGAACCGCTACGGCACCAAAGCGGCCAACCTCGGGGAACTGCACCACGTACTGCGCCACGGATCGGGCCGGCTGACCGGCTACTACTCCGTGCCCCGCCCGCCCCGGGCCGACCTGCTCGGTCACCTGGCCGCCCGGCTGGGGATGCCCGAGGACGGCGATCTCGCCCAGCACGCGAGCGAGTTCCTGACCCGGCACGTCCAGGCGCCGGCCGGCATCGCCGTCCCCTTCTCCGTCCAACAGCGCTTCCTGGACTCCTCGCCGGCCGTGCAACAGAGCATCGGCAAGCTGAAGATGGCCCTGGAGCTGAACTCCATGGACGCCGTGGACACGGTCTGCCTCCAATTGCAGCACTTGGTGCGCACCCTCCCTGTGCCCGAGGACCTGGTGCGCGCCCTGGACACGCAGCTGGTCGAGCACCTGGCGGGCACCGGCCGCTTCGCCGTGCGGTCCTCCTCGAACGCCGAGGACCTGCCGGGCTTCTCCGCGGCCGGGATCTACGAGTCCCACACCAAGGTCACCGATCTGCCGGGGCTGCTGGACGCCATCCGCCAGGTATGGGCCTCGTTGCTCTCCCCGCGCAGCGTGCGGCTGCGCCATCAGGCCGGCATCTCCCTGGACGACACCTACATGGGGGTGATCGTCCAGCGCTACGAGCCGTCCCCGCTCGGAGGCGTCATGGTCACCTGCAATCCGACCAACCGGGCCGACTTCCGCAATGTGTACCTCAACTGCGCGCACGGGTCCACGGCCGATGTCGTCGACGGTCGGACGATGCCCCTGCAGTACCTGTACAACACGGTCGAGGGCGGCGGCCGCACGATCTCGCTGGGCGCGGCCACCGAGGACCTGGCGCAGGACACACGGGCCCACCTGGGTCGGCTGGCGCTGGCGGGCCGCCTGCTCCAGTCCCATTTCGCCACGGACTACACCTTCGCGGGGCCGCTCGACATCGAATGGCTGCTCGGGCCGGGAGGCGCGCTCCACATCCTCCAGCTGCGCCCGTACAGCGCCTGACCCGTCCGTACTTCCCCGCGTACCGTCCCACCCGAAGGTCGCCCATGCCCATCTCCCTGCGTACGCGAGTGAAACGCCGCGTCCGTCCGCCCGCCGCGGTGCTCCGCGTGATCCGACTGAACAACGGGTTCCAGCTGTTGTTCAACTTGCTGTGGTGGATGCCGGTCTTCTACCAGTACCAGAAGCAGGCGGGCCTGTCGGACAGCCAGATCTTCGGCATCCAGAGCATCTACTACGTGGCGTTCTGCCTGCTGGAGATACCCACCGGCTTCATCGCCGACCGCATCGGACAGCGCCGCTGCATGCAGCTCGGGGCGGCCGCGATGACCGCGGCGAACCTCCTCCCGGTCGCCTCGCCGTCCTTCGCGGGCTTCATGGCGCACTTCCTGGCCATCGCCGCTGCCCGCTCGCTGGTGTCCGGGGCCTCCAGCGCCTACCTGTACGAGTACCTGCGCGAGCACGACGCGGACGAGCACTACGTACAGGCCGAGGGCACCGCCCGGGCGCTCGGCCTCTGGGCGAAGATCGCCTGCTGGCCGCTGGTGGGCGTCCTGATGCACGTCCGGCACGAGGCCCCTTACGTGCTGACCGCGCTCTCTTCGCTCGGTTCGCTGGCCTGCGCCGCGGCCCTCCCGGCGATCGCGGCGCCCCGCGGGGGCGGTCACCCGCCCGCGGAGCGCGTCGGGCTCCTCGATTCGGCCCGCCAGGCCGCGAAGGTGCTCGGAACGTCTCGGTCCCTCGGGCCTTTGATGGTGCAGGGCGTGGCCGTGTTCACGCTCGCCCGCATCTGCCAGGTCAACCTCTTCCAACCGCTGCTCCTCGAAAAGGACCTCCCCGTCGCCGACCACGGTGCGGTGCTGTCGGCGATGACGGTCGCCGAGGCCGTTGGTTCGGCCAGAACCGGCTGGTTGCGCAGCAGACTGTCCGACACCACCGTGGTGACCGTCCTCAGCGTGGTCATGGCACTCACGCTCGCGGCCACCACGCTGTCGGGGGGCCTGGGCACGATCCTGTGGCTGTGCGTGTTCGCCGCCGCGGCGGGCCTTGCGTACCCGGTGCAACGCAACCTGATCAACGCGGCCATCCCGCCGACCCCCTACCGGGCGACCCTGCTTTCGGTGGAGTCCATCATCGACCGCGGCGTGTGCGCGCTGGTGGCGCTGGCCGTCGGTGCCTACCTGGCGGCGGACCGCCTCGACGCGCTCCTCGTGCACGCGGCGGCGGGCACCTGTCTGCTGCTGCTCGTCGTGGGCGTCGTCCTGGGGCGGCTGCGTCGGGACGGGGTACGTCTGGCCGCCGGTCAGCCCTGATAGGGCGCGACGGCCGCGCGCGGCGGCCAGACCCTGGTGTCGAGGATGCCGAGGGTGTGGGCGCGCGCCACCGGGGCCGGGCGCGAGTCCGCGTCGAGTGCGACGCGCAGCCTGCAGCGGCCTGATCGTCTGCCGCAGGATCAGATGTCGCCTTGGACGAGAGCGTGCAGGTGCTCGTCGTGCCATCCGTCCGCGTGCAGCAGCGCGCTGCGCATGGTGCCTTCGAGGGAGTATCCGGCCTTGTCGGCCACACGGCAGGAGGCTGGGTTGGCCACCGAGTGGCACAGGCGCAGGCGATGCAGGCCAAGGTCATCCAGGGCCCACTCGCTGAGGCGCTTCGTGGCCTCGACCACCACACCACCACCGCGCGCCGCGGGAAGGATCCAGTAGACGATTTCGGCGCTGCCGCCGGTGAGGTCGATGTCGCCCCATCCGATCAGGCCCACCGCCGCGTCACCCGGTCGCGCAATGGCCCAGATCGCGCTCATCTCGGTCCGCCAACGCTCGTGCATGCGTTCTATCCTCTGGCGCGCGTCTTCGGGTGTCTCCACCAGCAGCCGGTTCCACTGGCGAATTCCGGGATCCTGGCTGGCGGCTACCAAGACGTCGGCGTCCGAGAGACGCCAGGGACGCAGCTCCAGGCCGCTTGGAAGACCGAGCACCGGCTGCTCCATCTCGGCCATCTGGCCCGCTGGAACGACCGCCGGTATGCGTGAACTAGAGATCATCGCGGCATCCTGCCACAGCCTTCAGCCACGAAACCCACCAACCGGTGCCTCGACCATCAAGCCGGCGGACCTATGCCGTCCCGGCACTAGGCCGTGTGCGGGGGAACGCCAATGCTTTGGCGCATGATGCGGCGCATCTCGCTGAGCTCGTCCCAAAGCTCCACGATCTGACTGTGCGCCTCCTCCAGGGACTCGCCCTCCCGGCGCGGCGGGAACCCGCCGTCGAGACGCTTGAGGACCCCATATATCCGGCTGAGCCTGCGATGGACGTCGTCAGCGGTGGCAAGCACTTCATCCGGGACCCGCATCTGCGCCTCGGAAAACCGAGCACGGTGCTCACGCCGCGCGTCGTCCAGACGCGACCTCAGGTCATCCGTGACGCGACCGGCCCTGAGCGCGTACCAGAAGTTGTTCAGCTCAGAGTGATAGTCCAATGAGGCGGTATTCAGCATGACGTAACAGGCTCGAACGGCCTCTTCCGTCGCACGCTTCGTCTCGTACTGCCGCTCCTCGGCGCGCTGCCGCTCGGCACGGTCCGATTCCTTGGACTTGACCTTCTCAGCGAGTCGCTGCGTCATGAGCCCCGATGCGAGCGTGCCGACGATCCCCAGGAACGCGATCAACAACGGAACTACCGTGCTGCTCATCTGGTATCACCCTCTCTGGCCGCTCCGAGTATGGCGGTGTCACGCCGCCATGCCCTGCGGCTCGCGCAGCCCGCAGCGGTCGCAGAGACCACGGGCGGAGATCGGCGCTGCTGCCTCACCACCCGTCGGACAGGCCCTGGTGCGCCCTCGAACAGTAGGGTTACCCGGGGTGCCGCTCGGCGTCGCCCAGGCACGGTCGATCGTGTCCGACTTCCATCCGGACGTCGTTCTCGCAACCGGCGGGTACGTCGCGGTTCCAGCCGGATTGGCAGCGCGGCTGTGCAGGCGCCCTCTGGTCCTGCACGAGCAGACGGTCCGGCTCGGCCTGGCCAACCGGAAGCTCGCGAGCTCGGCCACGCGGATCGCGGTGTCCTCGGAGTCCTCGCTGCCCCTGCTGCCCGCCGAGGTACGAGAGCGTGCGGTCGTCACCGGGAACCCGGTGCGGCCGGAGGTGCTGACCGGTCACCCGGATAAGGCGGTCGAGGCTCTGGCTCTGCACGGCTTCGACCGGCGGCTGCCGACGGTCTACGTCACCGGCGGAGCGCAGGGCGCCCAGCAGATCAACGGCGTCGTCAGGGATGTGCTCCCGTGGCTTTTGGGCCACGCGAACGTGATCCACCAGTGCGGGCCGGCGAACGTGGACGAGCTTCGGGCGGCCGCCTCAGGCCTGGACCCGGTCCTCACCGGCAGGTACCACCTGGACGGGTTCGTCGGGGCGGAACTGCCCGACGTCCTGGCGCTGGCCGATGTCGTGGTGTCCCGGAGCGGAGGAGGCACGCTGGCCGAGCTGACCGCGCTGGGCAAGCCCGCCGTGTTCGTGCCGCTCGCCACCTCGGCCGGGAATGAGCAGGCGCACAACGCCCAGCACCTGGCCGACGCCGGGGCGGCGTTCGCCCTGCTCGGCGAAGTCACCCCCGAGACCTTGAAGAACGCGGTGGGCCCGCTCCTGACGAACCCGCCCGGCGGGCGTCGATGGCGGACCGGGCTCGTGCGTATGGGCGGCCGGACGCCGCGGAGAGGCTCGTGGACGTGCTCCTGGCCGCGGCGGTCGGCTGACCAGCCCTTTACTGACTTCGGCTCGTCAGGGTGACGGTGGGTCGTTGGTGGATCCCCTGAGCAGGTCGGGTAGGCCGGTCTGGCGGATGACGGCCGCGATGCCCAGTCGGTAAAGGCCCCCCGAGCGTGCCCGACGACTCGCAGAAGGCCATCGGGCCGCGCCGACCGAAGGTGCGGGAGGAGCCTGATGGGGGGCAGTGGCCAGCCCATCGCGCGGTCATTTCGGTTCGGTTGGCGTATCCGAGTTTGCTGAGGATGCTGCGGACGTGGCTTTCCACCGTTCGTTCGGAGATGATCAGGTCGTCGGCGATCTGACGGTTCGTGCGCGCCCGGACGACGGGTGCGGCGATCTGTCGTTTGCGCGGGGTGAGCGGGTCAGTGTCGTCTCGCCGGCGGCGATCTCGCCGATGAGGCGTGCTGCGGCGGCGGAGGGACCGGGCAGGTCGAGCCGGTCGGCGATCGCCCGGGCTTCCCTGGCGAGGGCGGCCGCATCCGCGAGCGCGCCTTTGTCACGCTCGAGGGTGGCGAGGTTCAAACAGGTCAGTGCCACGTATGGCCTCGCACCGAGGGCCCGGTTGCGGATCCACGCCTCACGAAGCAGTTCCTCGGCCTGTGCCGGTCGGCCGGCGGTGAGGGCGAGGCGGCCGAGTTCGCGGCTGACCGTGCCGGAGAAGTACGCCGTGGGTGTGCCGAGCGCACCCGGGTACGGCCTGAACAACGCGAGTTGGTCATACACCAGCCGTGCGGGGGCGACGTCATCGGCCAGCTCGATCAGGTCGATCAGGTCGACCAGGTTCAGCAACACCGCGGGCCACGTCGGGTTCGCTGTCGGTATCGGAAGCAGCGGGCGTAGCTGGTCATAGGCGTCCCGTGCCTCGTCCGGCCGCCCGACGACGAACAGCACCCGTGCCCGCATGGACTGGATCAGCGGGTTCTGGGGGGCGCGGTCGAGGTCACGCCACATCTCCTTGCACATTTCCGCGGCGTCGCCGCGTACCAGGGTCAGCTGCTGCTGCAGTACGTAGCTCAGGGCGATCGCGTACTGGTCTCCGCCAGCCCGGGCGAGTTCGGCGGCGTCCTCGTTGCAGCGGCGGGCGTCGGCGAACCGTCCTTCCTGCACGGCCCGGGCCGCGCTGACACGCAGATGGTGCCAGCGGGGCAGCGGCAGCGACGAGCGGTCCGCGATCGCCTCGATGCCGCGGATCGCGTCGTCCACCAAGTCGAGCTGGCCGAGCAGGCAACCGGCCTGGACGCGCCACTGGTGGCCCAGGACGGCGGCCAGCGGGTCACCGAGCCGCTCGGTGCGGGAGACGGCCAGCTCGCCCAGCCTCAGGCGTTCGGCGGTGTCGTCGGGATGGGCCAGGATCATCTGCACCGCCCGGGCGGCGTCGAGTTCGGCCCGGGCATCACCGGTGGCCTCGGCCAGTTCGAGGGCGGCGTGGGCGTGCTCGGCGGCTTCTTCGAGCGAACCCAGATCGGCCGAGACGGTGGCGAGCTGAGCGAGCACCCGGGCGCGTATCGCGTCCTGCAGGTCCTCGACGGCCAGGGCCGCCTTGCACATTCGGGTGATGGACTGTGAGGCATGGGGGTACGTGACGCCCTGCACTACCAGGGCAGCCTCGGCGAGCAGTGCGGGTCGGCCGTTCGCATTCGCCGCGTCGGAGGCTTCGTCGCAGTGGCGCAGGCCGACGTCGTAGCGCCCGATCAGGTACTCGGCGCGGGCTAGGTCGATGAGCGCCGACGCACGCTGCGGGTCCGCCGCATCGAGGACGGCGGCGGCGTCTGCCAAGTGCCGGGCGGCGTCCGCGTAGGAGTGCCGCTCGCGGGCCAGATCCGCGGCGGTCCGCGACCAGTGTGCGGCGGCGGCGCGGTGCGCGGGCTCCGTGCCGGAGTGCCGCCAGTGTGCCGCGATACGGGCCGCCTCGACAGGGTTTCCGGCCTGCTCCGGTGCCCGCGCAGCGGCTCGGTGCAGAGCGCGGGACGTGGCCGGGGTGGTTCGGCCGATTACCTCCTCGCGTACCAGGTCGTGGGTGAAGCGGTAGGTGCGTCCGGTGTCGGCGCTGTTCTCCGCGGTGAGGACCCCTGCCTGCCAGGCTGCTTCCAGCGGCCTTCGCGCTGGACGTGTGTGTTCCCTGGTCGGAGCACATGATCCAGACGAAGGCCGCTTCCGTGTACGGCGGTTACCGAACCGAGTGATCGAGTTCGACGCACCGTTCGACGTCAGACGTTAAAGAGCAAGCTAGGGCCTGTTGCGAAAGTGGATCGTCTGTCAGACCTGCCTGGGATGCTCCGGGCATGGAGATGACAGTGCAGCTGACGATCGACTGCTCCGATCCGCAGAGAATGGTGACTTTCTGGGCCGAGGCCCTGGGCTACGCGCCTGAGCCTCCGCCGGGCGGGCACGCCACGTGGCGTGCTTACTGGGCGGCGGTGGGGGTACCCGAGGCAGAGTTGCCGGCCGGTGCCGGGGATATTCCGGAGTCGATCATCGATCCCGCGGGACGTGGACCGAGGGTGTGGTTCCAGCAGGTTCCGGAGCCGAAGGTCGCCAAGAACCGGTGGCACTTCGACCTGAAGGTCGGTGGGGGCCGTGACGTCCCACTGGACGTCCGCACACAGCGGGTCAAGGCTACGGTGGAACGGCTGGTCAAAGCTGGTGCCACCGTGCTGCGGATCAAGGATGAGCCGGACATGGGGCTCTACGCCGCCGCCATGCAGGACCCCGAGGGCAACGAATTCGACGTCGTCTGAGGGCCGTTGCGACTGTGCTGGTCACAGCCACTCGTTCACGGCTGCGACCAGCACAGTCGCCTCGTAGCGGACGGAGAGCTTGTCGTACCTCGTGGCCACTGCCCTGTGACCGCGAGTCGTTTGAACTGTTGGAGCAGAGCGAAGGTCTGCTCCACGACGTGGGGCGGGCAGTTGAGAGGCAGGCCTGCCTCGTCGTGAAGGACGACACCGGGGTACGCGCGCAGATCCGAGTGGACGAGAACCGCACCGGCCTGGTCTACATCCCGACCGGGGCGCTGTCCTGCCTCCACCTGGGTCCCGGAGTCTCCATCACCACCCGCGCGCCAGGCCTGGCCGGAATGCGGCAAACATCGGGCTGAGGTCTTTCACCTCCATGTGCCCGTATCCGGCGGGCAGCCCCTGCCCGTCGAGCGGGGAGGCGGCCTGCACGAGGAGGGTGGTTGCGTCTTCCGACGCCGTCTTCATGGCCGCCGTCAGCGGCCGCCAAGACCACATCGAACAGCTTGCCGAAGCCCTCCAGCACCCAACTGGGCCCCCTACCTGGGCCGCCGGTCCTGCCTTCCCGATGAGCCGTTCCTGCTGCGGTCCAACGTCGTAGCGTTCGCCGCAGGCTTCGGCGCCGGGGTGGCGGGTCGGCCAGGTGGCAGAGGTCTGGTTGCCGGCATCGTCGTAGGCGTAGCGCTCGGACCAGTTGGCCGCATCTACAGAGGTGGCGCAGGCGACCCTGTCCAGGGTGAACGTGCGCAGCCCCGCGAGGGCGTCGTCGATGGCGGTCAGGTGGCCGTCGGGCCGGTAGATTTCGTCCGGCAGCGCCACGGACGGTGGCCCGGCGGTAGGTCGACGTGGGAGGGCGCCATGGAATTCTTGCGCGAGGGCGGCCACCGGCTGCTGCTGGGTTCTGTCGGGCTCCTCGCCATATCGGTCTCCGTCGCGCTCGCGGTGCGGACCTGCAGTCGGTGGCTGCTCGTCCGCAAGACGTTCAACGAAGGGCTACCCACCGAGGGCAGAGTGCTGGATGCCTACGTGCTACCGGGAGACCAGGGCCGGGCGGGCCTGCAGCACGCCATCGTGGGCTTCCGCGCGACCGACGGGCGCGAGTACCGGCTCGACATCGACACCGACCGGCGACGGCCCCTGGGCGCGCAGATGCGACTCCGCTATCTCCCGTCGAGCCCGGAACGAGCAGTCCTCGTCGAAGCGGGCCGGGGCACCGTGCGCACGGTGCTGACCCTCCTGTTCCTGGTGGGCCTCGGGGTGGTCGGCGTCTTCCTCACAGTGCTGAGCCTGCTCTGACGGCGAGCCAAATCTTGCTTCCGGCAAGCACGCCAAGCCGCACGAACCGACCCTCCAAGCGATCGACCACTGGCGGCTACTCAGTTGGTGACATGGCCGACGGCCCCGTTTCCCTGCGACTCGACGGATTCCCGGTCTCCCGGTGCGGCCAGGAAGGCAGCAGCCCCGGGATGCCCCAAATGTCCATCACGCAGTCGCTGGCTGTGGAGTCACTTCTCGCATTCAGATCTCGCTCTGGACACCCCCCAGCGGAGTCAGAACTGACCTACCACTGGAGTCGGTTGTCACTGACGTAGCCAGCTCTCACGCCACCGAGGCCGACGTCGTCAACAAGATCGTCTACCTGCGGCGGAACTACCACTTCGGCCCGATGAAGATCAAGATGTACTTCAGGCGGCACCACGACATCGACATCGCCGACCCAGCCGTCTACCGCATCCTGAAGAAACTCGGGATGAACCCGGCTGCCCGCCTCCCAGCGCTACAAACGGCACGACAAGCGCTACATCCGCTACGAGAAGCAGCTGCCCGGCAACCGGGTCCAGATCGACGTCAAGTTCATCGAAGCGATCGGTCTCCCGAAGCAGGCCGCCCCTCGCCCGCGACCGTCATGCGGATGCGGGCGAGGCGGAACAGGCGCTGCCGGCGCGGCCCGTGCGCGGCGGCCGGGGGCAAGACGCGCGGCCCACACAACCAGGGGCGGGCGCGGCGACGGCGGCGGCCACGACGAGGGTGGTGTCGCTGCTCATCGCTGCGTCCGGCGGGTAAGGCGGGCGGCGGCGAGGTCGAGCACATCGTCGATGGCGGTCCGGGGCGGGCTGTCGATACTGACGGCGTGGCTGCGCAGCATCGAGACCAGGTGCCGGCCGACCGACGGGGCTTCGGCGGGGATGCCTCGGTCGAGGGCGGCGGCGAGCATGTTGGCGAGCTCGCGGGTGTGGTGCGCGAGGGCGGCGGCGTGCCGCGCGGCCTCGACGGGGCGGTGGCGGCGGGTGAGCTGCTGGGTGAGGGTGGCGAACGCTTCCCCGGGCAGGGCGGCGAGGAGCTGCTCGGCGTCGAGCTCGTCGGAGAGGCGGCGCAGCATGGCAGCGGCGGTGGCGCGCGGGAGGTTCGAGCGGACGTCGGCGGGGCCCTGGTTCGGAACGGTGACGATCAGGCGGTGAGTGTCGAGGGAAGCGAGGGTGACGACGTCGGGTGTGCAGGTCACGGGGCGGGGACTCCTGTCCGGGGTCGAGGCACTGCTCACGCGCGTGGGAGGGGCCGCGACCGGTCGCGCGGAGCGGCCGCGGCGAGGGGCTAGAACCCTGTGAGCTGTTCTGTGGGGCCCCATGGGTCGCGCGCGGGCTGGCCGTATCCGGTGTTCTGGGGCTGCTGGCGTGCCTGCGGGGCGCTGTTGGTGCCGGCGGGCCTTGGTGGCGGGCGGCGGTGGCGTTCTTGAGGGTGGGGCCGACTTCCTCGACGCCGAGCTCGGCGACGGTGCGTTGTACGCCTTCGCGGTCCTCGTACGTGCGTTCCGCGGGCGAGGGTGGCGGCGACGTTCTCGGCGGCCTGGCGCCGTACCGAGCAGGTCAGGAACAGGCTTTCGCCGTCCTTCCATTCGTTGGTCTGCCGGTCGAACGTGCGCGGGGTGGATGCGATGCGGAACGCGGCGACTGCGGAGTCTCCCGGGGTGAACGTGAGTTCGGGGTCGTCGACCAGGTTGCCGACGACGGTCACAAGGTCTCGCCTGACACGAATGTCTTCCGAGTTGAACGGGGGCCAGCTAGTAGGACTCTTGGGTGGGGCATGCGGCATCGCCGGACAGCCGGAAGGAAACGCCGGTGAGTTCCTCGGACAGCTCCCACAGCCGGCGGGCGGTGGCGGTGTCACGGATGGCGCGCTCCCGGTTGCGCAGGACCGGCTCGCCGCGTAGCTGCAACGGACCGCCGGGCACGACATACGCTCCGCCCGGTATGTCCGGGACGGTCGCGGCGTACAGGGAGGTCTTGGCGCCTTCGGGGGTGGGGCGGAAGGCGACGCGGAGCAGCAGCCGGGTCAACGCTCCATAGAGTCGACCACGGTTGCCGTTGGCGCCGCCGGTGAGAACGTTGGTGCGTGTGAGGCCGGGGGCGACGGCCGTGCTGCGCAGCCTCAGGCCGGCGGCGTCGGCGCGGCGTTGCAGTTCGGTGGCGAAGTAGAGGTTGGCGCGCTTGGACTGCAGGTAGGTGAACATCGCGTGATAGCGGCGTTCGGCGCTGAGGTTGTCCAGGTCGAAGCGGGCGAATCGCTGGCCTTCGCTGCTGACGGTGACCACCCGCGGATCGGGCGAGGCGAGCAGATGGGGCATCATCAGCCCGGTCAGGGCGAAGGTGCCCAGGTGGTTGATCCCGAACTGCGACTCGAAGCCATCGGCGGTCCGGGCGAACGGCACAATCGCCACGCCGGCGTTGTTGACCAGCAGATCGAGCCGGCCATGGTCCCAGCCGTCGGCGAAGGCGCGTACGGAGGCAAGATCGGCCAGGTCGAGGAGGCGCACCTCGGCATGGACGCCGGGTGCCTGGGCGAGCAGCCGGTCCAGGGCGGCCTGCCCCCGTTGGGGACTGCGGCAGGCCAGCACGACATGGGCGCCCCGGCGAGCGAGGGCCTGGGCTGTGACCTGGCCGATGCCGCTGTTGGCTCCGGTCACCACCACCAGGCGGCCGGACTGGTCGGGTATTGAGTCGGGGGTCCACGTACGGGAAGCGTTGGGCATGGCCTTCCTTTTCCTAGATTGAGGGCGTGCGGCACCCGGCTGGGCAGGATCCCACTCAATGCAACTTGAAGTTGCGATAGGCTGGATCCTGACATGCGAATAGCCACTAACGCAACTAGGGGTTGCAATGGAGTTGAGTCCCTCCGAACCCGCCCGTCCGGTCGGACGCGGCCGCAAGGCACAGGCGGCGGTGCGCGCCGCTACCCTCGCCGAGTTGCTGGATCGGGGCTATGCCGAGCTGACCATCGAGGGCGTGGCCCAGCGGGCCGGGGTGCACAAGACGACGCTCTACCGGCGCTGGAAGGACCGCGCGAGTCTGGTCGTTGACGCGCTGGCCGAGCACTTCGCCACCGACATCCCCATTCCGGACACCGGCGCCGTCGAGACCGACCTGCAAGCCCTCGCGCGGGCGCTCGTGCAGAGCATGACCGGCCCGGTGGGCAGAGCGGTGCAGACCGCGATGTTCTCCGACGCCGGCCGGCTGCCGGAGGTCGCCGAGGCGAAGCGGCGGATCTTCGCCGACCGGTTCCGGCGGGCCGAACCCGTGGTCGCCCGCGCCATCGAGCGGGGCGAACTCCCGGCCGACACCGATCCGGTCGAGCTGATCAAAACGCTGGCCGCCCCGATCTACTTCCGGTTGCTGATCAGTGCCGATCCGGTCGAGGAGGGCACCGCCGAGCAGGCCGTGCGGATCACGCTCGCCGCCGCCCGCGCCGGCGCCCTGGCACAGGGCTCCGCCGTAGCCGTCGAGGCGACCGAAGCGGACGCCGATCAGGCATGAAAGGCTGAGTACTTTCCCCTACAGTGCCGCCAGAGGGGTGGGGTGGCACGGTCGGTACGGTGCTTGGTGCCCTGCTGGCACGGCTTTCCGGCGGCGGCGCGGCACGGCGGGTGAAGGCACCGGACGTCGAGCGGGTCGGGCCGTCCGGCTTCGGCGAGGCGCCCGAGGTACCGGCCAGTCGCCTCGCACGATGACCCCGCGCTGGCTCGGGTTCGGGGCAGCGCTCACACGACGCCCCCCTTGCCGCACTCCTCTTGCCTCCGCCCCCTTGCTCCACCCCCCTCCCGACCAACCCGACTCTCAGCCCCCACAGCAACCCTCATCAACACCCGACCAGCTCAACCCCAAGCCCGACCAAGCCAGCCCCAGAACAGAACCTCCGACCAACACCCCACAGCCTCTCCCCCACCCCCAGACCCAAAGTCTGGCAAGTCACCTGCCTCAGAAGGGCGGTTACCTGGGGAAATACTGAATAGACGGCACTACACCTTCCCCCCACGTCCCCCTCTCGGTCTCGCCCACGCATCCTCCATGGTGTCTACACACACGCTTCCCCCACGCTGCGAGCAGCGTCCGGCAGGAGACGCACCCGAACCGGCCCTGGCCGATGCCAGCAGGCCGACGGAGTACGTGATGCACGACCAGAAGCGGCCGGCCTGCTCCGGGGCGTCGGCGACGTAGTCGCGTCGGCCCGGATCGGATGGCGATGTCCCGGCCGGCGGCGTTGCGGCCGCGGCAGCCGTGGACGGGCTGTTGGGCTCCTGAATTTGGCTCTGACCACGCTTCCGTGATGGTTACGCCAGAAAGACGGCCTGCATCCAGGCTGGGCAGCTGCCGCAGCTTGCGGGCTTCGTATCGGTTTCCACCCTCAGACTCACACGCTGGGCATCTGGTGGGCGGGCTAGGACTGGGAGCGGCCTGCGTTGGCGGCTCCGATGCGGAGCTGGAGCCAGCTGGAGAGGCGGGTGTCCGGGTCGTCCGGGTCGAGGCCGAACAGTTCGCGGCTGCGGCGTAGCCGGTATCGCTGATGTTGCCGACGGCGTCCAGCCAGGCGGCCACGGACGACGCGTAGTGGGTGTGGTGGGTGCGGTCGTGTTCGAGCATCGCCTCGATGCCCGGGTGGCGCAGTCGCGGCCGGCGGGCGAGTTCGTCCGCCAGGTGTGCGAGCAGGACCCGGGCGTGGACATCGGTGAGGGCCGCGACCGGCGGTGCTTCGGGATCACTGGTGGTTACGCGCAGTACGTCGTCGACCTCCGCACGCAGCTCGTCGAGTCCGCCCAGGCCCGCTGGAGAGCCGTCAACGGCTCACATCTGGCCCCTCTCGTCCGGGCTGGCGTCCGCTTCGAACGTGGCCTCCTGGTTGAACGCTCTGAAATGATCGCAGCGTGACAACGAACTCCCAGGAACGATCTGACATGCCTCCACGCGAAGTCCGCATTCCTACTCCCGACGGCGGTCGACTTTGGGCTGAGCGCAACGGCACCGGAAGCCCGGTCGTGCTGCTGCACGGCGCTGGCATGGACTCCCGCCTGTGGGACGCCATCGTTCCCGAGCTGGCTCGCCACCACGACGTGATCCGCTACGACGCCCGCGGGCTGGGACGCTCCACACCTCCTGGCAAGCCGTTCAGCGACGTCGAGGATCTGCGTGCCGTCCTTGACCACTTCGGCCTTCGTCAAGCCGCGCTGGTCGGGTTGAGCATGGGCGGGGAGACCGCGCTGGACTTCGCCCTCGCCCACCCGGAGCGCGTCGCCGCACTGGCCCTGGTCGGTGCCTCGGTCAGCGGTCACCTCTGGCCGCAAAGTCCCGAGTTGTCGGCCTATGCCACGGCCCGGCGCGAGCGTGAGACGGCCACCCTGGCCGAGCTGGAACTGACGATCTGGGCAGCCATGGGCCGTACGGCTCCCGGAGGAGAGCTCATCGAGACGATGGTCGCCTCGAACGCCGAGCGGCGAGTTGTGAGCGAACAGCACTGCGTTGTCTCCGCGAGCCGTGATGCCGAACCACACCTCGGAGACATCGCCGCGCCGACGCTGGTCATCCACGGCGACCACGACCACCCAGAGATTGCGGTGATCGCCGAACGACTTGTCACCGACATCCCCGGCGCCTGCGGCGAGACGATCCCGGACGCCGACCACTACCTGCCGCTCCGTACACCCGAACGTCTCACCAAGCTACTGCTGTCACACCTGCCCTGACACGCGGACCATCAACGATCCACAACTATTGACAATTACTCCACTCCGCACGCCCAAGACTCCGAAGCAAGAGCTCCGGGCTTCGTCGACACCATCAGACATGTTGATCAACCTCTCCCGGTGCTCTCAGACCAGGTCCTGATCTCGGCGAGCGACCCGACGACCATCACCGGCACCGGCTGCGGCAACGGCAACCGTGGGGGCGGTGGGTCGATCCTCCCCGTCGATCTCAACGGAGCCCCGGCGCGGCCGCTCGCTGAACTTCAAGAATCTCCCTCAGGTGATGACGCCGTCAGCAGGTAACTTGCGCTCAACACGGGACTACTTCATGCGGTGCGGCACGTCCGCGTGACAGCAGCGGTCTCCAGCCGGGAGCATAGGCGGCTGTGATCAGGCGCTCCATGTCCGTGCCGCAGAGCCGGAGTCCGCGAGAGACCGGGGTCGGAAGGCGGGAGTTCCTCACCGCCGCAGGGGCCTGGGCCGCGATGTTCGCCACCGGGGTGCCCGCCCACGCCGACGCCGCTGCCCGCGACGCGGCGAGCGCCGACGAGTACGTCGACGTACAACTGCTGAGCATCACCGACCTGCACGGTTACCTACAGAGCGCGCCCGGCTCCAACGCCGTGATCAGAGGCAACGGCGGGCTGAGCTACACCGTCGGGGGCATCGCGTACATGGCGGCACATCTGGCGCGGCTACGGGCCGGGCGCGCCAATTCTTTGTTCTTCACCCAGGGCGACGCTTTCGCCGGCTGGGAGTTCGACGCGGCCGCCTTCGCGGACGAGCCGACGATCGAGGCGCTGAACCGGATGGGCCTCGACTTCGCGACCGCGGGGAACCACGAGTTCGACAAGTCCCCCGCCATGCTCCAGCGCCACATGGAACAGGGCGTACCCTTCCCCGTCGCGGGCCGCGACACCGCCTTCACCGACTCCAGCGGCAGCCCCTTCCACGGGGCCGACTTCCGCTACTACAGCGCCAATCTGGTGCGGACCACCGACCGGCGGCCCGTGCTGCCGCCCTACCACATCGAGTGGGTGGCGGCACCCGGCGGCCGACGTCTGCCCGTCGGCTTCATCCACCTCACCGCCCTGGGCGCCGAACTCTTCCCCGGCTCCTACCAGCCGGGCCTGGCCACCCTCGACGAGCTGGAGACGGCCGACGCGTGCGCCGCCGAGTTGCGGGCCCAGGGAGTGAACGCCATCGTGCTGTCCATGCACGACGGGGCTGTCGCGGGCGCCGACTTCAACAGCGGCACGGATCCCTCCGGGCCCGCGCTCGACCTGGCGCTGCGCGTGTCGCCCGCCATCGACGCCATCCTCACAGGGCACTGGCACACCCGGTTCAACATGATGGTGCCCGACCCAGAGGGCCGCCCCCGCCCCTTCGTCGAGGCGGGCTGCTACGGGCAGGTCATCAACGAGATCAGCCTGCGCCTCGACCCGGTCACCGGCGCGGTGGTGCGGGAGCTGACCGTGTCCACGAACCACCCCAACACCCGGGACGTGGCGCCCGACCCGGCGCTGAAGGAGGTCGCCGACTACTGGGCCGGGCAGGCGGCCGCGCGGGACCGCACGCGGGTCGGGCGGCAGACCGCGTCCTTCACCCGGACGCGGAACGCCGCCGGGGAGAGCACCATGGGCGACCTGGCGGCCGACTGGGCTTTGTGGGCGGGCAGCCGGGCCACCGATCCCGAGAACGACGCCAACGTACATACCAACGTGCCCGCCCAGCTGGCCGTGGTGGCGACGGCGCCCCGGGTCGGGCAGGCGGTCGTCGCGGGGGACCTGCCGCTGGACACGGCGGCGGCCGGGGCGGTGACCTTCGGCCGGGCCTGGCGGGCCGTCGGATTCGGCGATCCGATCGTCAGCGCCTGGGTGACCGGGCAGCAGCTGCACGATGTTCTCGAACAGCAGTGGACGCGGGATCCGGACGGCTCGCTGCGGTTCGCGCCGCTGGCGGTCTCGCACAACGTCCGTTACAGCTTCGACGCACTGGGGCCGGTGGGGTACCGGGTGTCCGTGGCAGACGTCACCGTGGACGGCGTGCCGCTCGACCCGGCCCGCAGCTACCGGCTCGCCACCCTCTCGTACACCTTCCTCGGCCATGACGGCTATCCCGCGCTGGCGGACTTCCGGGAACCGTACCGCCACCAGCGGGACTTCGAGAGCTTCGTCGCCTTCGTACGGGAGCGGCAGACGCTCACCCCGCTGCCCGTGAACCGGGTGAGCGTACGGAATGACGGCCTGGTGCCCGGGCGGACGGGCACGATCGTGGAACCGGCGACACCGCTCCACCCCGACGGCACTCCGCTGCCGCGCCCCGAGGCGGCGATCGTCACCTCCGGACGCCCGATCTCGCGGCGCGACGGCCTCCGGCCGCCCTGCTGAAGGCCGGCCGGGCGGCGGACAGCCCACGAGCCAGCGACGCTGCGGTCGCGGTCGCCGGTGTGAGGGTGTTGCGTCCGGGACGGCTTGACCTGCGGGCTGGGTCGCAGCAGGTCCGTCGGGCGGGTCACTGCCCGGCGTGGAGCACCTCTCCGTGGTCCTTTGTCCAGGTGCGCAAGCGTCGCCGGATGCCGTCGGTCTCGGCCCACAAGGTGATGGTCACGTCGTCCGAGCCGTGCGTCCCGATGAAGCCGCGGAACCGCTTCACCGCAGACGCCTCGGCTTCCCAGGTCCCCTCAGCCTTCGGTCCCCCGGGGCCAAGCCCATCGACACGTGAAAGCGGACCGCTCCCCGCAGGGGTGTGATCAGCACGGGTCGTCTGCCGGCCGTGGGTGGTCTCGAAGATCTCTACAGCCGTGGCTCCGGACTGCACGAGTGACCGCTGCCGCTGCTCGGCCGAGGGCCGGAGGTAGTGCACGGTCGAAGTCTTCTCCTGGCCGTCGAGGAGCATCTCACCTTGACGCTCACCATGGCCATCGCCGGACGTCCGTCACGCTGCTGAGCGGCCGCCGCGAGAGCGCGGAGCCTGCTGGCTGATGCCAGCCTCTCAGCCACCACGGACAACCCGCGCCGGATCCGGACCGGGGTCAGTCCAGGGCCACGCGCAGGATGTACGGCTGACCGCCGGAGGCCACAGCACCACTCCAGGACCTCCCGCACCGTCGCCGCCCCCACAGGCCAGCCTTTCCCGGCGGGGACCGGGGCGCGTCAGTGCAGGCGCTCAGGCTGGTGGAAGGACCGATGCCGCCGCCCGGGCTGACGCGGTCGTGGCGAGTACGGCTCGCGCTGACACGACGCACGCGAGGGCAGGCCCGAAGCCGCGGGCGTGCCCGGCGAGGCAGGCGATGACTGGTGCGGAAGCCCGGCCGACCCGGCCGACTCCGCCGGGAGCGGGGCCGACGACCTACTACGGCGGGTAGTGACCACTGCGGCAACTCCGCTCATCATCCCGCCCAGGGCAGATACGGCCGCTACGGACACACTCGCCCACTCAGCCCCCGCATCAGACGCCTGAGAATCCGCGGACGTAGAAGCCGTAAACGGATCCGGCCCCGGCTCCGCTGCCGGCTGCAAAAACACGTCTGGGCTTTCCGGATCCGCCGTACTGTGCCGCTCAGGCGCCACCGTCGCCGACGGCGGCTGACTCTCAGCTGCCGAACGCATGGGGGGTGCCGAGCCGGGCCCCGCGGTGAACGTGCAAACAGCGAGGATCAGCGCCGCCAGCCCCAGGCCGACTACCGCGCCCGCCCACAGCCACCGCACACGCCTCGTCACGGTGCCCCACGGCCGGCCTACGCCTTGGCCACCCCCCACCAGGATGCACCGGTAGGCGAAGCGTCGGGTCCTGGTGGTCATGCGAGTGGCTCCTGATCCGGGGTGCGGCGGACGCTGTGATGGCGCAACGCCAACGTTGTGTGACTCCATTGCGCCCCGGGCGGCCGTGCGGGTCACGCCACGGAATCTCGCGGCTTGACAGGCCGAAGGTGTTGCCGGGCGCACTCTTGCGGCGTGGGCGGAAGCCGCGGCGCTGGGCAATTACGCGGTCAGGGCGCGCAGCGATGACTGCGCACTTCCTGCAAGGGTTGCGACAGCTTCATGCAGCCAGGCGAAGGCGCCGCCCCGTTCCTTTCTGACACGCGTAGCCAGAAGCAGGGGCCGGACCCGCCCCGAACAGCGGCACGTCGCCGACCGTGACGTCCAGGCGCAGCCGTTTGCAGCGCGGCGGATGGCGGAGGACGCCGCCGCGGTCGACGGAGATGTCGGCGCTGATCTCCGCGATCAGCTCGGGGCGGACCAGAGTCACGTCCGCGATGTCGCGGCTGCCGCATGCCGCGGCGAACCGCCGCCCGCTCCAGTGGTGCTCCGAGCCGGCTGCGGCGAGGTGCACCAGCCCCGCGCCTGTCGCGAGTGTGCCGCCTCCGAAGTACTCAAATCGGGCTCTGACCGCCGGGAGCAGCGGTGTACCGGCCAGGCGTTCCTGCAGGCAGCGAACGTGTCGGCGCACAGCTCACCTGTCAAGCCACGAGATCCCGGACCACACCCGCAGCTGGGGCGCAATGGAAGCACGGACGACCGCATCCGAACAGGACAGATCGCCCGCCTCATCCGCACCCCCTTCGAAATGGATCCCCTCTCCTCATGGCCATCACCAGGACCCGCCATCTCATCCCCCTCGTGTCGCTACCAGCCTCGCAACCGCAGGCATCTCCGTCCGGCCCGGTGGGTGTGAACAGGGGCGCCCGGTAGCCGTCGAATTTCTGATCGAAAGCCGACTCGCCCAGCACGCCGGGTCCCGGCACCGACTCCACGGCCTGCGCCAGCATCGGCTCCACCGGCGGTATGACCGACTCGCCGGAGTGGAGCCGGCGCAGGGCCCCGAGAGAGGGCGTACGGGACCAGCACGACCGGACGGCCAGGACGCCGGCAGTGGTCGCCCTCAGTCAGCGGTTGTTGGGGCTCAGCAGCGTGGCGGCCGCGGCGATGAAGGCGACGGATGCTTCCTTGGCCGCATGCCGCTGGGCGTCCAGCGCGGTCCGGTCGATGGCCTTGCGCAGCGCGTACGTGGCATCTGCGGCCTGCTGGGCAGGGCCGGCCAGCTCGGGGACCAGGACCTGAAGGCGGATGTGGGGCGCAGTGATTGCCGCCCGGGTGTCGTGGGACCTCGTCTGGGCCTCCAGCTGGTGCTCGGTGCCTGCCTCGGTCAGGGCCAGACGCTCCCGGTGGAACATCGCCGAGCGGTGTGCGTCCAGGGCGGCCGCAAAGTCGGTGACGGCGCCGAGCTGGTCCTGACGGTAGCTGTCGGCGCGCTCCTCGGCGCGTGCGGTGCGTGCCGAACGGTGCTGGAGGAGTCCGGCGGTCAGGGCACCGGCGAGGGTACCGAGTACGGCAACGATCGAAGGCCATATGGACATCAGGTGTTGGGACCTCGCGGGTAGTCGGTTTCGGTGGTGAGGTCGGCGGACAGCGAGGCACGCGGCGGCGCCTTCGGTGGCGGGGTTACGCCTGCGGCGCTCCGGACCTACCCTGGCGGTCAGTTTGCGGCTGCGTTCAGAGATTAGGAGTCCGGGGCCATGATCACTAGTGCCGCGTCAGGCAACGTTCGCCCTGTTCACCACCTCTTGGAGGCGTTCGTCGGCGGCGTGCTTGTTCCGCCAGATGATGTAGCGGCGGAT
>NZ_JBICZH010000033.1:22324-46330 GCF_043201995.1 Streptomyces sp. NPDC048258 | reverse complement strand
TGAGTTCTCAAGGAACGGACGCTTCCTTTGTACTCACCCTCTCGGGCTTTCCTCCGGGCTTTCGTTCTGTTCTTGCGTTTCCGACTCTATCAGACCCTTTCGGGCCCGACTTCCTCGGTGCTTTCCAGGTCCTGCGCTTTCGCGCTTTCCCTTTCCGGCGATTCCGACTCTATCAGCGATTTCCTGTCTCCCTGACCACTCGCCGTATTACCGAAAGGCATGCGGAAAGACGATCGAGATCAAGATCGGAGCTGAAGAGGAGGAGTCCCGTCCATCAGCCGTTCGCGAGATATTCACACGAGGCGTCCTGGCGGGAGTCACGACAGTACAGGCCTGCTGGTGCCCAAGCAAATCGATTCAGGCGTATGGTCTAGTCCACCGGTCTAGTCCACTAGTCTCCGTGCCTAAGGGCCAGCCCGGATCGGGTCCAACATCGGGCGAACCCGAACATCTTGTGACTTATCCTTCTGAAGAGTACGCCGTTCGCGACAGCTAGTGACGGCGACACGAGAAGCCCCACCCCTGGGAGGCCCCCCATGACCAGCGTGACGTCCCCACTTGCCGGGCGCGCCATCGGACTCGCGGCAGTGCCCGATCCGGTGTTCTCCGGCGCGATGGTGGGACCGGGCACCGCTATTGATCCCGTGCGCGAGCCCTCGGAGGCGGTGTCCCCCGTCGATGGTGTGCTCGTCTCCCTGCACCCGCACGCGTATGTAGTCGTAGACGGCGAAGGCCACGGTGTGCTCACGCACCTGGGGATCGACACCGTCCAGCTCAACGGCGAGGGCTTCGAGCTGCTCGTCAACAAGGGCGACACCGTGGCCCGCGGTCAGGCCGTCATCCGTTGGAACCCCGCCGCGGTCGAGGCCGCGGGCAAGTCCCCCATCTGCCCGGTCGTCGCGCTCGAGGCGACTGCCGACTCCCTCGCCGACGTCGTCGAGTCCGGGGACGTCAAGGCTGACGACGCTCTCTTCAGCTGGCAGTGACACGTCCGCCTGCACAGGCGAGTCGGACATCCACCGCGGCGGCCGGGGCCGCCGCTCAATCGGAGACGGGTGTAATGGAGACAACGCTGCGAGGCGTCGGCGTGAGCCACGGTGTGGCGATCGGCGAGGTCCGGCACATGGGTACGGCGGTTCTCGAGCCGCCGGCCAAGCAGATCACCGCGGACGAGGCGGAGCGCGAACAGGGGCGCGCCCGCAAGGCCGTGGAGGCTGTGTCGGCCGACCTGATCGCGCGCGGCCAGCTGGCCGGCGGCGAGGCTCAGCACGTGCTCGAGGCCCAGGCGATGATCGCCACGGACCCCGAGCTGATGGCGGACGTCGACCGGCGGATCGCCGTCGGCAGCACTGCCGAGCGCGGTATCTACGACGCGTTCGCCGCCTACCGTGACCTGCTCGCGGGGGCCGGCGAGTACATGGCCGGCCGGGTGGCCGACCTGGACGACGTACGGAACCGCATCGTGGCGCGCCTGCTCGGCGTGCCGATGCCGGGTGTACCCGACAGCGACGAGCCGTACGTGCTGATCGCGCGGGACCTCGCACCCGCCGACACCGCTCTGCTCGACCCGGCTCTCGTCCTCGGTTTCGTCACCGAGGAAGGCGGCCCGACCAGCCACAGCGCGATCCTCGCGCGGGCGCTGGGCGTGCCGGCGATCGTGGCGCTGCCCGGTGCCGGTGAGATCGCCGAGGGCACCCTCATCGCCGTCGACGGCAGCACGGGCGACCTGTTCGTGGACCCTAGCCCGGAGAAGCGGGCCGAGCTGGCGGCCGCGGCCGCCGAGCGCAAGGCCGCTCTCGCCGCGTCGTCCGGTCCGGGCGCGACCTCCGACGGTCACAAGGTGCCGTTGCTGGCCAATGTCGGCGGTCCGGCGGACGTGCCGGCTGCCGTCGAGGCCGGGGCGGAGGGTGTGGGCCTGTTCCGCACCGAGTTCCTGTTTTTGGACGACAGCAAGAAGGCTCCGTCCGAGGAGAAGCAGATCGAGTCCTACCGCAAGGTGCTCGAGGCCTTCCCCGAGGGCCGGGTCGTCGTACGTGTCCTGGACGCCGGCGCCGACAAGCCGCTGGACTTCCTGACCCCGGCCGACGAGCCGAACCCGGCGCTGGGTGTCCGTGGTCTGCGTTCGCTGCTCGACCACCCGGACGTGCTGCGTACGCAGCTCACCGCGCTGGCCAAGGCCGCCGAGGGGCTGCCGGTCTACCTCGAGGTCATGGCCCCGATGGTGGCGGACCGGACCGACGCCAAGGCGTTCGCGGACGCGTGCCGCGAGGCGGGGCTGAAGGCGAAGTTCGGCGCGATGGTGGAGATCCCCTCCGCCGCGCTCCGGGCGCGTTCGATCCTCCAGGAGGTCGAGTTCCTGTCGCTGGGCACCAACGACCTGGCCCAGTACGCCTTCGCCGCCGACCGTCAGGTCGGTGCGGTGTCGCGGCTGCAGGACCCGTGGCAGCCGGCGCTGCTCGACCTGATCGCCATGTCGGCGGAAGCCGCCAGGGCGGAGGGCAAGAGCTGTGGTGTCTGTGGCGAGGCCGCTTCCGACCCGCTGCTCGCCTGTGTGCTGACGGGTCTGGGTGTCACCTCTCTGTCGATGGGTGCCGCTTCGATTCCGTACGTGCGGGCCACGCTCGCCAAGTACACCCTCGCGCAGTGCGAGCGTGCCGCCGCCGCGGCGCGTGCGTGCGACAGCGCGGAGGAGGCCCGCGTGGCCGCCCAGGCGGTGCTCTCCGGCGAATAGCCGCGGAGCGGAGTCTGTTCGATCGAGGGGCCTTCGCCGGTGGCGAGGGCCCCTCGGTCGTTCTCCTGCTCTCAGGCATTCCGGCGCTCGCGGGCTCTCCGGCGCCTTCCGCGCTCCCCTCCCCTCTCAGCTCCCCTCCCCTCTCAGCTCCCCTCCCCTCTCAGTGGTGTGGGCCCGGGCCGTCCACCTCGTAGCCGGGGCGGTACTCGACGCCAGGCTCGGGGGCGACGGGCTCCCCGGTGTCGGCGTCCGTGCAGTAGGCGTTGAACACGGCCGCCGCCGAGAGCACGGTGAGGCGGCCGCGGTCCAGGCGCCAGCCGTGGACCCGGTCCGGATGGCCCTCGGTGGTGCTGCGCAGGACCAGTCCCCCGGGGCCGCCGAGGGCGAGCCCGGCGGCCAGCACGGTCACGAAGTCGAGGCCGTCGCGGTCCTCGATCCGGGGCGGTTCCTCCGGGTCGGTGCCCGTCTCGGCGTGCAGGACGGCGACGAGCTGTTCCGTCTCCGTCGGCACGCTGCAGACGAGGTGGTGCCGGCCGGGTCCGGCACCGGCCATGAGCCGGCGGAGCGCGGCGGCGGCGCGTTCGAAGGAGGCGTGGCCGATGTCCTCGCCGCAGTCCGCGCAGGTGCCGACGCCGGCGAGGAGCATGGTCGCGTACTCCCAGGTGGCCTGCCGGACGGCTTCGTCCACGAGGAGCGGGACGAGTTCGTCGATGGGCTGGCCGGTATAGGGCAGGCCGGCGCCCGCGCCCGCCAGTTCCGCGGTGAACAGGGTGCGGGCCCCGGCGGTGTCCGGGTCGAGGCCGTTCTCCTCGCAGTACTCGGCGTACTCCTCGGGATCGAAGAGCGCGACGGTGGTGTGGATGCCCTGGCCCGCGAGGGACCGGAGCAGGCCGTCGACGTGACGGAGATAGTCGGCGTATTCGTCGTGGTGGTCGAATCCGAAGCTGCGGTAGTCGCGCATGGCCGCGAAGTCCCCGGCGTCGGCCAGGAGGCCGAGGGTGCTGGGGACCTCGCGGCGCAGCCTGCGGCGCCGGTCGGTGATGCGGGTCCGGTGGGTACCGGTGTCGTTCTTCCGTGGCATGGCTCCCCCTGAGTACTGCAATCACTTGCTCACTCAGAGTAATCAGCGCCACTGACAGTGGCCTCAGCCGCGGGTGCGGGCCAGCTCCTCGTAGAAGTGGAGGAGGTCGAGGTTGTCGACGGAGCCCGGGTTGACCGCCTTGGCCAGGGGCGCGCCCTGGAGGAGGCGTTTGACCGGGACCTCGATGCGCTTGCCCGTGAGGGTGTGCGGGATGCCCGGGACCTCGATGATCTCGTCGGGGACGTGGCGCGGGGAGAGTTCCTCGCGGATGGTCGCCTTGATCCGGGCGCGGAGGTCCTCGTCGAGGGTGGCGCCGGGGGCGAGGTGGACGAAGAGCGGCATCCAGTAGCCGCCGTTCGGCTCCTCCAGGCCGATGACCAGGGACTCCTTGATCTCGGGGAGCCGTTCGACGGCCTCGTAGATGTCGGCGGAGCCCATCCGGACGCCCTGGCGGTTGAGGGTGGAGTCGGAGCGGCCGTGGATGATCACCGAGCCGTGGTCGGTGATGGTGATCCAGTCCCCGTGGCGCCAGGTGCCCGGGAACATCTCGAAGTAGCTCTCGCGGTAGCGGCTGCCGTCGGGGTCGTTCCAGAAGCGGACCGGCATGGACGGCATGGGGTTGGTGACGACGAGCTCGCCGACCTCGCCGATGACGGGCTTGCCGGACGGGTCCCAGGCCTGGAGGTCCGTACCGAGGCAGGCGGCCTGGAGCTCGCCGATGTGGACGGGGAGGGTGGGGACGGCGCCGGCGAAGCAGCTGCAGACGTCGGTGCCGCCGCTGACTGAGGCGATCCAGAGGTCCTCGGCCACCTCGTCGTGCAGCCAGCGGAAGCCGTCGGGCGGGAGCGGGGAGCCGGTGGTCGCCACGCACTTGACGGCGGAGAGGTCGAAGTCGCGGGACGGGTGGACCTCCGCCTTGCGGCAGGCCATGACGTAGGCGGCGGAGGTGCCGTAGAGGGTGGCTCCGGTCCGCTCGGCGATGCGCCACTGGGCGCCGGTGTCGGGGTAGCCGGGGCTGCCGTCGTACAGGACGACGGTGGTGCCGGTGAGCAGGCCGGAGACGAGGAAGTTCCACATCATCCAGCCGGTGGAGGTGTACCAGAAGAACCGGTCCTCGGGGCCGAGGTCGCAGTGCAGGCCGAGCTGCTTGAGGTGTTCGAGGAGGATGCCGCCCTGGGACTGGACGATGGCCTTGGGCAGGCCGGTCGTGCCGGAGGAGTAGAGGACCCACAGGGGGTGGTCGAAGGGGACGGCCTCGAAGACGGGCTCGGTGTCCGCGGAGGTCAGGTCCGACCAGGTGAGGGCGCCCGCGGGGGCCGGCGTACCGAGCAGCGGGATGTGGACGACGGCGCGCAGGGAGGGCAGCTCGGCGCGGAGCTCGGCGACGGTGTCGCGGCGGTCGTGCTCCTTGCCTCCGTAGCGGTAGCCGTCCACCGTGAACAGGACGACCGGCTCGACCTGCTGGAAGCGGTCGAGGACGCTGCGGGCACCGAAGTCGGGGGCGCAGGAGGTCCAGACGCCGCCGACGGCGGCGGTGGCGAGGAGGGCGACGACGGCCTCGGGGATGTTGGGAAGGTAGCCGCTGACCCGGTCGCCGGGGCGTACGCCGAGCGCGCGCAGTTCGGCGGCGAGGGAGCCGACCTGGCGGCGGAGCCCGGCCCAGGTGACGGGAGTGGGCTCGTGGGTCTCGTCCACGTACAGCAGGGCGGCGTCGTCGGCGCGGGCCGGGTCCTCGGCGGCGCGCAGGGCGTGCTCGGCGTAGTTGAGGGTTGATCCGGTGAACCAGCGCGCGCCGGGCATGGAGCGGTCGGCGAGGACGGACTCGTACGGGGTGGTGAAGCGGACGTCGAACCACTCGGCGACGGCCTGCCAGAAGGTGTCGAGCTCGTCGACGGACCAGCTGTGCAGGGCGGGGTAGCCGCCGTCGGCGGGGGCTCCGAAGCGCTCCGCGGCCCAGGCCTGGAAGGCGGTGATCCGGGCCGCGGCGATCCGGTCGGGGCCGGGGGCCCAGAGGGGTTCCGGCTGCGTGGCTGAGGTCATGGGTCGGCTCCCGGTCAAGTCTGCGGCTCGCGCTTCGTGTGCGTACGGTGCCATCGCGCGGGGGGTGCGCGCGCGGCGGCTCACTGGGACGATGCCATGTGATCGACATCTGCACCAGAGTCGTCATCACCGCTCACGGGGTCGCCGGCATGTGTGCCGCCACCAGTCGCCGGCGGTCGCGCGGGCGGTCGCCCGCGGGTGAACGGCAGTTGAACGCAGCACCCTCGGCCGGGAGCCGGTGGCAGGGTGATCTCCATGAACGGTCGTGATCTGGTGCGTGCGGTGAAGGACATCGGTACGGAGCGCGGACGGCGCGCCTGGCTCTCGGCGTGGCGCCACCGGCGCGCGGACGCGGCGGGGCTTCCGCGCCGGGGCGCGGAGCGGGCGCGGGTGCCGGGGCTGCTGACCGGTACGGAGCCGCGGCCGGGCGGGGGTGTGCTGCGGTTCGCGCGGTCGGAGCTGCTGGTACGGGTCACCGTGGGCGGGGCGGTGTTCTGGGGCTGGGACGGGGCCGGGCCGACGCCCTCGTACGCGGTGGTGGGCAGCGGGCCGGAGCCGGATCCGCGGGCGGTACTGGAGCCGGACACCGGGGGTGGCTGGCGGGTGGTGTCGGAGCGGGTGACGGTGGCGGTGTCCCGGCACGGTGCGGTCGAGGTCCGCACGCCGGGCGGGACGGTGCTGCGGCGGGAGGCGCCGCCGCGGTGGTGGGAGCCGGTCGATCCCCGGATGGACGGGGCGCGGTGGCTGCAGCGGGGCGAGGTGGCGGCGGACGCGCGGTTCTTCGGGCTGGGCGGGCGGGCCGCGGGCCCGAGGCTGCGGGACGGTGTGTACCGGCTGTGGAACACGGACCCCAAGGGCGGTTTCGGGCCCGGTGTCGACCCGCTGTACCTCACGATGCCGGTGCAGATGGTGGTGGCGGACGCGGGGACGCACCTGGTGTTCCACGACAACTCGTGGGAAGGCCGGGTGGTGTTGCGCGAGGGCGAGGAGGGCGCGGGCTCGGGGGTGGACCGCCCGGGGACGAGCGAACTGCGCATGGACGGCGGGCCGCTCAGGTGCTGGGTGCTGGTGGGGACGCCGGCACGGGTGCTGCAGGGCTGGTCGGGGCTGACGGGTGCGGCGGCGGTGCCGCCGGAGTGGGCTCTGGGGTACCAGCACGCGCGGTGGGGGTTCGGGAGCGCGGCGGAGGTGCGCCGGGTGGTCGGGGGCTACGCGTCGCGCGGGCTCGCGCTGTCGGCCGTACACCTGGACATCGACCACTACGACGGGCACCGGGTGTTCACGGTGGACCGGGAGCGGTTCCCGGATCTGCCGGGGCTGGCACGGGAGTTGGGCGAGCGGGGGGTGCGGCTCGTCTCGATCGTCGATCCGGCGGTGAAGACGGGGGACGCGGTGCACGCGTCGGGGCGCGGGGTGGGGACGGGCGGCGCGTTCATACGGGACGCGAAGGGCCGGGAGGTGCGCGGCGAGGTCTGGCCGGGCGAGTGCGTGTATCCGGACTTCACGGATCCGGGGGTGCGGGAGTGGTGGGGCGGGCTGTACGAGGAGCGCCTCGCGCAGGGCTTCGCCGGTTTCTGGCACGACATGAACGAGCCGGTGTCCTTCGCGCCGTTCGGCGACGCCACGCTGCCGCGGTCGGCGCGGCACGCGATGGACGGCGCGGGCGGGGACCACCGGGCCGGGCACAACGTGTACGGGCTCGGGATGGCGCGGGCGGGCTGGGAGGGCCTGGTCCGGCTGCGGCCGGCCGAGCGGCCGTTCCTGTTCTCCCGGTCGGGGTGGGCGGGGATGCAGAGGTACGGGGGCACGTGGTCGGGGGATGTGGAGACGAGCTGGGAGGGGCTGCGCGCCTCGCTGGCGCTGGTGCTGGGGCTCGGCCTGTGCGGGGTGCCGTACTCGGGTCCGGATGTCGGCGGCTTCGGCGGGTCCCCCTCCCCCGAGCTGTACCTGAGGTGGCTGCAACTGGGGGCGTACCTGCCGCTGTTCCGGACCCATTCGGCGATCTGGGCGGGGCGGCGGGAGCCGTGGGAGTTCGGGCCGGAGGTGGAGGAGCGGGCGCGCGAGCTGCTGGCGGAGCGGGAGCGGCTGCGGCCTTACTTCGTGACGCTGGCCCATCTGGCGCGGCGGACGGGGGCCCCGTACGTGCGGCCGTTGTGGTGGGGCGCGCCGGAGGAGCGGGGGCTGCGGGACTGCGAGGACGCGTTCTTGCTGGGCGACGCGCTGCTGGTCGCCCCGGTGCTGGAGTGCGGGGCGGACCGGCGGGCGGTGCGGCTGCCGCGGGGGCGCTGGTACGACACCGTGACCGGTGCGGCGTACGAGGGCCCGGGCCAGATCCTGCTGGACGCTCCGCGGGGAAGGATCCCGGTGCTGGCGCGGGCGGGCGCGGTGCTGCCGGTGCGGTCCGCCGCGGGTGACGGCGGGGTGGCCCTGGAGGCCTGGGCTCCGGCGCGGGGCCGTACGGGCGGCGGGGTGGTGATCCGGGACCCGGGTCCGGGCTTCGAGCCGGGCGAGGTGGAGCGGTACACCGTGCGGTGGGCCGGCGACGCGGTCGTGGTGGAGTCGGAGGCGGGGGACGTGGTGGAGGGCGTCGTCGTGCGGGGTCTCGACGGGGCTCAGCAGGCGTAGCGGCCCGCGAACCAGGCGGCGGCGGCCTGGGTGTGGAGGGGGAAGGCCAGCTCGGTCGGGGTGCGCAGGATGTGCCAGCCCGAGGTCTCCTCCGTCGGTGTCGAGGCGGGGAGGGTGGCGGCCGGGCGGAGCGGGAGGAGGCCGAAGAGCAGGAGGTGGCCGGCCGGGGAGCTGAGGGCGTCGGCCAGGGTGACCTCCGAGGCGGGGGCCTTGATCCCGGTCTCCTCGCGGAGTTCGCGGACGACCGCGTCGCGCCAGTCCTCGCCGAAGTCGATGAAGCCGCCGGGCAGGGCGATGCCGCCGAGGGCCGGGGCGATGGTGCGGGTGATGACGACGAGGCCGGTGCCGTGCGCGTCCTCGACCGGGAGGAGGGTGACGGCCACGGGGAGCGGGTTGCGGTAGGCGGTGGCTCCGCAGGCGGCACAGGTGCGGGGCCAGTCGGTCGTGGTGTACCGCGCTCCGCAGGTGGAGCAGTGCGAGTCCCTCAGCTGTTCCGGCATCCCGCGATGGTATGCCAAGGGGTATGCGGATGACGGTGGTTGTGGGCTTGCTCGCGGTGCTGACGGGTGGGGCGGCGGCCCCGGCCGGGTTCGCCGCGTTGCGCGAGGTGGATCCGAGCATCCGGCAGGACATGCGGTACGCCGGTGCGCGGAACTTCACCGGCGGGGTGGTGGACGGGTACGAGGAGCCGGTGTGCCTGCTGGCCCGGCCGGCCGCGGAGGCGCTGCGGCGGGCGCAGCGGGGGTTGCTGCGGCGGGGTTATTCGCTGCGGGTGTACGACTGTTACCGGCCGCAGCGGGCGGTCGACCGGTTCGTGCGGTGGGCCCGGGAGCCCGACGGTCCGGGTGACCTGGAGACCAAGGCGGAGTACTACCCGTACGTGGAGCGGAGCCGGCTGATTCCCGAGGGGTACATCGCCGAGAAGTCCGGGCACAGTCGTGGGAGTACGGTCGATGTGACGCTGGAGGCGCTCTCGGGCGGCGAGGTGGACATGGGGACCGCGTTCGACTTCTTCGATCCGCTCTCGCACACCGACGATCCCCGGATCGGGGGCGCCGCCCGCGCCAGCCGGGACGTGCTGAGAGGCGCGCTCTCCGAGCAGGGTTTCGTCAACCTGCCGGAGGAGTGGTGGCACTTCACCTTCAAGCCCGAGGCATTTCCCGACGCCTATTTCGACTTCCCCGTCGCTGTCGCCGCCGTCCGGCCGTGAGTACCGTGCCCGCATGACTTTCAGTTCTCCCCCAGCTACCGCCGGGAGGTGCTCCCGGAGGAGTTCTGGCCGTACTACGTCGCCATGCATTCCCGGGCCGCCACCCGCTGGATCCATCTCGCCGGCACGCTCACCGGGCTCGCCGTGACCGGCTACGGGCTGGCGCGCGGCCGCAAGCGCCGTCTCGCCGCGCTCCCGCTCATCGGGTACGGGACCGCGTGGCCCGCGAGCGCTTTTTGATCGAGCACGGCCTGATCGAGAAGAACAACCCGGCGACCTTCGGGAATCCGGGGTGGTCGCTGCGCGGGGACGCGCAGATGATCCGGATGATGCCGGCCGGCCGGGACGCGGAGCTGGGCTAAGGGCTGTCCCGTAATCCCCGGTGGATCAGCGCACGGCGTCAGATGCGGTGCATCGCAAGGCGGAGGGGCACCCCCATACTGGGCGTATTCGGGCGTTCCGACAACGCAGCGAGGTGCCGTAGCCGGCGTCGTGCGCCCGCCGGGGATTACGGGACAGCCCTTAGATCGCGCGGAAGTGGCTCGCCGAGAACCGGTGACCCGGTGGCCCGCCCGTGGCAGACTCCTGACGATGCGTCAGGTTTCGACAGGGGAGGGGTCTTGGCACTCACACGTACACCCGTCGTGAACGGGTGGTTCACCGAAAGCGCCGCGGACGGCAGCTTCCGGCTGCTCGGTACCCGGTGTTCGGCCTGCACCGCGGTGTTCTTCCCGCGCGAGGACGCGTACTGCCGCAATCCGCACTGCCCCGGCGGCGGCGAGCTCGCCGAGGTGCCGCTGTCCCCGCGCGGGCGGGTCTGGTCCTACACCGACGGGCGCTACCGGCCGCCCGCGCCGTACGTGTCCGACCCCGCCGCGCCCTGGGAGCCGTACACCCTGGTCGCGGTGGAGCTGGAGGCCGAGGGGATGGTGGTGCTGGGGCAGGCGGCGCCCGGGGTGGGTGTCGCCGACCTGGCGGTCGGGATGGAGGTCGAGGTGGTGGGCGGTGTGCTGAACGAGGACGCGGACACCGGGACCGCCTGGACCACCTGGCGGTTCAAGCCGGTCGGAGGTGCGGCGTGAGCGCGGACATCGCCGTCCTCGGGGCGGGGATGCACCCGTGGGGCAAGTGGGGCCGCAGTTTCGTCGAGTACGGGCGGGCCGCCGCGCGGGCGGCGCTGGCGGACGCCGGACTCGGCTGGGCGGACGTGGGGTCGATCGTCGGCGCCGACACCGTGCGCTCCGGCTACCCGGGCTACGTGGCCGGAGCGACCTTCGCCCGGGCCCTGGGCTGGCAGGGTGCCCGGGTGACCAGCGTGTACGCGGCCTGCGCCTCCGGCGCCCAGGCGATCGGGGCGGCCCGGGCGCAGATCCTGGCCGGCCTTGCGGACGTGGTCCTGGTGGTGGGCGCGGACGCGGCGCCCAAGGGGTTCTTCGCGCCGGCGGGCGGCGACCGGCCCGACGATCCGGACTGGCTGCGCTTCCGCGTGCTGGGGGCCACCAATCCGGCGTACTTCGCGCTGTACGCCCGCCGCCGGATGGCCGTGTACGGGGACACCGCGGAGGACTTCGCCCAGGTCAAGGTGAAGAACGCGGCGGCCGGGGCGCTCAACCCGAACGCCCGCTACCGCAAGACGGTCACCGCCGAGGAGGTCGCGGCGTCGGCGGTGGTCGCCGATCCGCTCCGGCTGCTCGACATCTGCGCCACCTCGGACGGGGGCGCGGCCCTGGTGCTGTCGAGCATGGACTTCGCGCGCTCGCGCGGGATCGCGGACCCGGTGCGGATCCGTGCCGTATCGACGGTGACCCCTACGTATCCGCGCACGGTTCTGGACCTGCCGGACATCGCCACGGACTCGGCGGCGGCCGTCCGGCCCGCGGCGGGCTCCTTCCGGTCCTCGATCGCGCGCGCCGCGTACGAGGAGGCGGGGCTCGGCCCGGACGATCTCTCCCTCGCCGAGGTGTACGACCTGTCGACCGCTCTGGAGCTGGAGTGGTACGAGGACATCGGCCTGTGCGGGGAGGGCGAGGGGGCGAAGCTCGTACGGGAGGGTGCGACGGCCCTGGGCGGGCGGGTCCCCGT
Organism: Streptomyces sp. NPDC048258; assembly: GCF_043201995.1. Lineage (NCBI taxonomy): Bacteria > Bacillati > Actinomycetota > Actinomycetes > Kitasatosporales > Streptomycetaceae > Streptomyces > Streptomyces sp. NPDC048258. Next base: position 34,561 of record NZ_JBICZH010000033.1, on the reverse strand, counting down.
CAACACGAGCGGGGGGCTGGCCTCCTTCGGGGAGGCGGTGCCGGCGCAGGCCATCGCGCAGGTGTGCGAGCTGACATGGCAGTTGCGCGGTGCTGCCGGGGACCGGCAGGTGCCGGGGGCGCGGGCCGGGATGACCGCGAACCAGGGGCTGTTCGGCCACGGGTCGGCCGTCGTCGTCGTGCGCTGAGCGGCCGTTGCCGGCGGGTGTCGCGGGGGGTCGACGTAGGGGTCGCCGGCGAATGTCGACGCGGCTGTCGCCGACGGGTGTTGCCGGAACGCTTGACGGCCCCCGGTGGTGGGTTCACACTCGCTCCACAGTCCCTCCCGCACCGCGTCCGGGACACCCCGATCCCCCCATGAGAGCTGCGGCCCGTACCCCAGTCGGCGGGGGTACGGGCCGCCTCCATGTCAGGCCCCGGCCGTGAGGCTCCGGCGCCTCGCCCGTGCCATCGACATCGCGTGTTCCACGACCCCGACGAGCACGTCCTTCACGGACTCCCGGTCCCGCGCGTCGCAGAGCAGCACCGGCACCCCGGGATCGAGATCGAGTGCCTCCCGTACGGTCACCACGGGGTGCCGGTCCGCGCCGTCGAAACAGTTCACCGCGACGACGAACGGGAGCTCGCGCCGCTCGAAGTAGTCGATGGCGGCGAAGCAGTCGGCGAGGCGGCGGGTGTCCGCGAGGACCACGGCGCCGAGCGAACCCTGGGCCAGCTCGTCCCACAGGAACCAGAACCGGTCCTGCCCGGGCGTGCCGAACAGGTACAGGACCAGGTCCTCGCGCAGCGTGATGCGCCCGAAGTCCATGGCCACGGTCGTGGTGTTCTTGCCCTCCACTCCCCCGGTGTCGTCGATGCCGGCGCCCGGCTCCGAGAGGAGTTCCTCGGTCCGCAGCGGTCTGATCTCGCTTACCGCACTGACCAGGGTGGTCTTGCCCACCCCGAAGCCGCCCGCGACCAGGATCTTCAAGGTCAGCGGCTCGACCGGTGACACGGCGTGCATGGCACCGGTGCGGCTAGAGCGCCCGAAGGCCATCGATCACCTCACGCAGAATGGATTCATCGGGCAGTTCGGCCGGCGGTACCGGCCGGGTCACATGGACCAGTTCGTCGTCGGTCAGGTCGCCGATCAGGACCCGTACGACGCCGACCGCGAGGTCGAGGTCCGCCGCCAGTTCGGCGACCGACTGCGGCCGCTCCCGGCACAGCCCGAGGATGTGGGCGTGTTCCGGGGACAGCGTCAGGTCCCAGACCGGGTCGTCGGCGGCCGGTTCGGCGACGACGAGCGCGATCAGGTCGAGCCGGTGCTGGCCCGCGTGGCTGGTCCGGCCGCGGGTCATGGCGTACGGACGCACGACGGGACCCGCGTCGTCGTCGAACCAGTGCGCGTGGTCGGGGGCGGGGTCCTGGTCCTCGTCCGGAATGCGGGTGGGACGGTCCTGGCCTGAATCGCTCATGCCGTCCGACTCACCCTCCGGCTGGCAGCCCGGTGCGCGGGGCGATGGCCAGGTGGTCGCCGACTCGCTTGACCATCAGGGTCATCTCGTACGCGACCTGGCCGACGTCGGAGTCGGCGTCGGCGAGCACGGCCAGACAGCTGCCGTCGCCGGCGGCCATGACGAAAAGGAAGGCCTCGTCGAGCTCGACCACCGTCTGGCGGACCGAGCCGGAGTCGAAGTGCCGGCCGACGCCCTTGGCCAGGCTGTGGAAGCCGGAGGCGACGGCCGCCAGGTGCTCGCTGTCCTCGCGGGTCAGGTCTTTGGAGCTGCCGGTGGGCAGGCCGTCGCCCGAGAGGACCACCGCCTTGCGGATGGAGCCGACCTTGTCGACGAGCTCGTCGAGGAGCCAGTTGAGCGGGCCGGAGCCGCGGCCCCTGGTGTCGTTTCCGGTCTGCGGTGCGGTCATCGACCGTCCCCCTCGTTCTCGTTCGCGGGACCGGTGGCGGCGGAGGTGCCTGCCTCGGTCTCGGACTGCTGCTGTGCGTGCTGGTTGCGGCCCGCCGTCCAGCCGCGCTGGAGTGCGGACATGCGCGTGCGTACGTCCTCCGCGTCGCGGTCCGCCACCGGGGCGGTGGCCGCGGCGTCGTCGGCGCGGGCCGGGGCCTTCTTGAGCTGCGGGGCCAGGCTGGCCTGGCGGACCCGGCGGGGCAGCCCGGCGCTGCCGGCGCCGGGCGTGGCGGGCGCGCCGGACGTGCCGGGTGTGGGCGCCGGCGCGGGCTGCGGGACCACGGACACCGGGCGCGGCTCCACGCGGCGGCCGTGCTCGGCGACCAGGGTCGGGGTGGGGCGGCGGCGCGGCAGCGGGACGGCTCCCGGGGAGCGGGGGCCGTCGGGGCGCAGGGTCTCCACGCGCTGGGCGTCCACGCGCTGGGTGTCGAGCCGGACCGGGCCGGTGGGGGCCGGCGGCTCGCGGTCGCGGTCGCCCGGGCGGGCGCCGGCGCGCTCCGCGTGCCGGGCGGCTTGGCGGTCCCGGTCCCGGTCCCGGTGCCGGTCGGTGTGCGGCCGGTCCGCCGGACGCAGCCCCAGCAGGGCGCTGCGCGGGGTGCCGCTCGGCGGGGTCTCGTCGTCCAGGGTGGCCATGACCGGACGGGCGCCGACGCCGTCCGGGGCGGCCGGCCCTTCGTCGAGGCCGTCCACCGCGTCCAGGCCGAGGACGTCGATCGGGGCTTCCAGCTCGACCGGGCCGCGCAGTTCGGCGGGCGGCAGCGGGCGGCCGGAGCCGGCGGGGGCCCGCTCGACGGCGGCGGGCACGGACCGCGCGGACGGGATCCTGCCGGACCGGCCGGCCTTGGCGGTCCCGCCGAGCCGGATGCCCGTGCCGTTGGTCTCGGGAGCCTCGGTCAGCAGGGCCGCGGGCAGGAAGACCACCGCGGTGGTGCCCCCGTACGGGCTGGGCTGGAGGACGACCTTGACGCTGTGGCGCTGCGCGAGGCGGCTGACGACGAAGAGGCCGAGGCGGTCGGTGTCGGAGAGTTCGAAGTCGGGCGTCTCGGCGAGCCGCAGGTTCGCGTCGAGCAGTGCCTCCGGGTTCATGCCGAGGCCGCGGTCGTGGATCTCCAGGGTGAAGCCGTTGGCGACGCGCTCGCCGTGCACCTGGACCGCGGTGTGCGGCGGCGAGAACACCGTGGCGTTCTCCAGGAGTTCGGCGACGAGGTGGGTGACGTCGGCGACGGCGGGGCCGGCTATGCCCAGGCGCGGGAGCCTGCGCACCTCGATGCGCTCGTAGTCCTCGACCTCGGCGACGGCGGCCCGTACGACGTCCATCAGCTGGACGGGCTTGCGCCACTGGCGGGAGGGCGCGGCGCCGGAGAGGATCACCAGGCCTTCGGCGTGGCGGCGCATGCGGGTGGTCATGTGGTCGAGGCGGAAGAGGTCGGCGAGCTCCTCGGTGTCCTCGGTGCGGCGCTCCATGGTGTCGAGGAGGGTCAGCTGGCGGTGCAGGAGCACCTGGTTGCGGCGGGCCAGGTTGACGAACACCTCGGAGACGCCGCGGCGCAGCTCGGCCTGCTTGACGGCGGCCTCGACGGCGGCGCGCTGGAGGGAGTTGAGGGCCTGGCCGACCTGGCCGACCTCGTCCTTCTCGTACTCCAGGTGGGGCGCCTCGGTCTCCACGTCCACGTGCTCGCCCGCGGCGAGGCGGCGCATCACGCTCGGCAGCCGGACGCCGGAGGCCTCGTGGGCCTCCTTGCGGAGGCGGGACAGGTCGCGGACCAGGTCGCGGCCGATGCGGACGGAGAGGATCAGGGAGAAGACGAGGGCGATGAAGCCGAGGACGCCGGCGATGGCGGCCTGGACCAGGACGTCCATGGCGACGGGTTCGACGCGCTTCTGGTAGCGGTCGCCGGCGGCGGTGCCCATGGCGGCGAGCTCGTCGAGGACCTTGGTCGCGGCCTCGTCCCACTGGGTGGCGGTGACGCGGGGGTTCTTGCCCGTGCCGCCGGCGAGGAAACGCTCCTCCGCGTCGCGCAGGAACTTGGTCTCGGCGGCGCCCCAGTAGTGCTCGAAGCGTTCGCGGTCGGCGGCCGGGAGGATCGCGAGGTTGAAGTCGTAGAGCAGGGTGCGGTTGGCGGCGAAGTCGGAGACGTGGCGCAGGTCGGCGGCGCTGACGTTGCGGGCGGCGAGGGCGGAGGCGATGACGGCGTCCTCGCGGGAGAGCGTCTCGCGGGCGCGGGTGATGCCGACGAGGGCGCGGCCCTGCTTGTCCATCTCGACGTTCTCCAGCGCGTGGAGATTCATGAGGAACTCGTAGCAGGGGTCGATGAGTCGGCCGTAGAGGTCCAGCGCCTGGCCGGGGTCGAGGGTGTTCTCGTCGACCGAGCTGCGCAGGGCTCCGATGCCGTGGAAGGCGGCGAGGATGGAGCGCAGGCGCTGGGCGTTCTGGGGGCTCAGCTCGTCGATGACCTCGGGGTCGCGGGCGTTCGCGCTCATCTTCTCGACGATTTCGTCGGTGGCTGCGCGGCGCTTGGCGAGCTCGCTGGTGGCGGTGGAGGCACGGGGGTCGCCGATGACGACGAGGGTCTGGCGGCGTTCCTTCTGGATGACGCGGACGACGTCCTCGATGGGGTAGCCGACCTTGTCGATGACGTAGGCGACGTCGAGGAGTTGGACGGCCTGACGGCCGGTGATGACCGTCGCGAAGCCCCAGAGGGCGGTCAGGGAGACGAGCGGCACAAGGAGCAACGCCACGATCTTCCGGCGGATGGACTTCCCGCGAAAGCGCATGGCCTCCCCAGCCTCCCCCAGCTCAACCCCGTTGTCGGGGGGTCGGTGTTCCGTCATTTAAACGGCGTGAGCCTACTACTGCCGCGCGGCGGCTTCGAAGGCGTGTCCGGACGTTTTCGGCCTGACTCCCTGTCGAAGATCATGAGTTGTCCGACACTTCCGGTCAAGTGCGGCCCGTTATGTGGCAGATGACACTGGGTGGGGCATCAGTTCCCGCAACTGGATGGATGGCTGGAATTATTCGTTCCGCGATCACCGGGGCGGTGGTGACGGTGTCCGCGCAGCGGGAATCTCTGGGCGGCTTCGTACGTCTTCTGTTTGGGGGGACACGTCGGGGTAGACGTGTCCGGGTAGGCATGGCGGGGTAGGCGTTGCGGACCGCGCGGTGGGGAGTGAGCGGACCATGGACAGATATGCGGGCGGCGGTGCGGAGGCCGGCGGCGCCGCGGGTGTCGGTGCGGGTGCGGGTGCGGGTGCCCGTGGCGGTACGGCGGGTGCGGCTGGTGCCGGTGGCGCGGGCGGGCGTGGGCTGTGGGTCGAGGAGCCGGCCCGGCGGCGGAGGATGCCGGATCCGGTGCGGACGTCCGCGGTGCGGGCGGTGCTGATCGTGGCCGTGACGCTGACACAGGCGACGGTCACCTTCTTCCTCACGCTGACGGGATCGTGGCTGGCCTTCCCGATGGCGCTCAGCGCGGTCGCGGGGACGATCGTGGCCACGTGGGGCGTGCTGGACGTGTGGATCACCCGGCAGACGTGGAACCAGCGGTACGGGGTGGTGTCGGAGCCGAGCAGCACGGCTCGCAGCCGCCGCCGCGAGGCCCGCCGGGCCGCCAAGGCCGCCCGTGCGGCGCGCAAGGCCGCCCCGGCCCGAATACCCTGCGAGGATGGTCCCCTGGCGGCGTTCGGCCGCCGCTGACCGCGCATCGGGCCGACGGCTGGCGCCGGGGCCGACGGGACCGGCTCGGCCCCGGAGCACGCAGCCGGCGGCGCTCCGGACCGTGGCCGGACGGCTGTCGCCGGGTCGACGGGACCGGCTCGGCCCGGAGCACAGCCGGTCGGCGGTCCGGACCGTGGCCGACGCCGGTCGCACCCCCTGGCTGCTCCCGGCCGGGCGGCCGGGCGGCCAGGCGGCCAGGCGGCCGGGCGGCCGGGCGGCCCCAAACAGCGGCCCCGGTAGCGGGCGACGGAGTCCCGCGCAGTGGGGCGGACGCCGGGAGGGCCGCCGGGGCCGTGCCCTTTGAGGGGCGCGGCGGAACGGGATCAGCTTCGGCGGAACATGCGGGTGGCCGTGATCTCGCCGTGGATGGTCTCCTCCTCGGGGGACTGCTGGGGCAGGCCCGGGCGGAGGTGTTCCTCCACGCTGATGTACTTCAGGCCCGCCCTCAGGTCCGCGTCGTTGCGCAGGCGGATGACCAGCGGGAACTCGGCGAGCGCCGTGGTGTCGAACAGGCCCGTCGTGTAGAGGAGCTGGACGCCGAGCGCATCCGAGACGGCCCTCTGGAGTTCCAGCAGGTACGTGGCGTTCGCGCGGCCGATCGGGTTGTCGAGGAACAGCGTGCCCGCGTGGCGGTGCTTGTCGCGGCCGCGGTCGTTGCTGCGCAGCGCCGCCATCGTGCAGTAGAGGGCGATCGCGGCGGTGAGTAGCTGGCCGCCGGAGAACACGTCGCCCATCTGGCCGACGGGGACGCGTTCGGCGCGCAGCACCGCGTCCGGCTTGAGGATCTCGACCGAGATGCCCTTGGGTTCGAGGGCTGCCTGAACACCCCGCAGCAGGAGGGACATGCCGTCGCGGCGGCCCTCGCCGAAGGAGGCGGTGCTGTTCTTCTTCACGGCCGCGCGCGTGGCCTCGTCGATGACCTCGCCGAGTCGTTCCGTCAGGGTCGCCTGGTCCGGTTCCTCGAAGCGGATGCGCAGGAACTCCTGGCCCGACCATTCGCCGAGGCCTTCCGGGAGCTGGGAGAGGCGCTGGGCCGAGCGCAGGGTGGCCAGGGCCGATTCGACCAGGCCGCGCAGGCGGTCGACGATGCTGTCGCGGTTGCGTTCCAGCTGCGCCAGTTCGTCGGTGAGGACGCGCAGTCGCGGGGCGAAGGCCGTGGCCCAGGCCGCCGCGTGCTCGGGCAGGGCGGAGGCCGGCAGTTCGCGGATCTGCTGCCGCGCGGGGGTGCGTACCTGCTCGTAGCGGTTTGAGTTGGCGTGCCGGACCAGGACGTCGCTCGCCTCGCGCACCGCGGACTCGGCGGCCGAGAGGTCGGCCGCGCAGCCGCGCAGGGCGCGGCGGGCCTCGGTCGCGGACTGGCGGGCCTCTTCCAGGGTGCCCGGGTGGGGCACCGGCTCCTGCTCGTCCTCGGCGTGGGTGTGGTCGCGCAGGAGGTCGCGCAGCATGGCCGCGGTCTCGTCGAAGCCACCGGCGCCGTCCTCGGCGGTGCGGTGGGCGCGCAGCAGGTCCGCGTGGGCGGCCCGGGCGCTCTCCACCGCGGCGGTGTGGGCGGCGAGCTGGGCGGTGGCCGTGCGCAGCATGCCCTGGGCCTGCTCGACGTCCCCGGGGATGAGCTCCTCGGGCAGTTCGGTGTGGGCCTCGCCCTCGGCGGGGGCGTGGCGTTCGGCCTCGCCGCGCAGCCGGCCGAGCTGCTCGCTGGCGGCGGACGCCCGGGTCTCCAGCATCTGGACGAGGGACTCGGCGCGGGCCGCGGCCGCCTGGCGGGAGGGGCCGTCGGCGCCGTCGGTGCTTTCGAGGAGCTGGGCGGCGCGGGTACGGACCTTGTTGGTGAGGCGGTCGAGTTCGGCGAGGGCGGCGCTCTCGTCGCTCTCGGCGCGGGCCTGTTCGGCCCGCAGGTCGGCGCCGACGCCGACCTTCTCGTAGAGCTGGGACGCGGCGCGGTAGGCCTCGCGGAGGTCGGGGAGCGGCGCCTTGACCGTCCCGTCGTCCTCGGGGAGGGGGTCGGGGGCGCCGGCGATCTCGGCACGCTCGGCACGCAGGGCGCGGGCGGTGCGGCGGGCGTCGTCGGCGGCCCGCTGGGCGGCGCGCCGGTCCTCGTCGGCGGCGCGGGCGCGGTCCAGGCAGACCTCCGCGCGGGCTTCGGACTCGGCGGCCTCGTCGGCGAGTTCACGCAGTCGGGCCTGCCAGCCGGCGCGTTCGCGCAGGCGGAAGGCGAGGCCGGCGAGGGCGTCGGCGACGCGGCGGGCCCGCTGGGCGGTGTCCTGGCGCTCGTCACGGACCCGGGCGGCGTCGGCGGCGGCCTCGTCGGCCTCGGCGCGTACGGTACGGGCCTCCGCGAGCTCGGCGTCGGCCTCCTCGGCGAACGCGCGGGCGGCCGCGGCCTGCTGCGCGAGCTCGGCGAGGCGGCCGGACGGGCAGCCGGTGCGCCAGGACGCGAGGCGGGCGGCGAGCTCGCGGTCACCGGCGAGGCGCGCGGCCAGGTCGCGGATCTCAGTGTCGCGGGCGGTGGCGCGGGTACGCAGCGCCTGGCGCTCCTCGTCGGCGGCGTGCTCGTCGTGCATGGCCGGGTTCGGCGGTACGAGGAACACAGCGCTGTCGTCGGCCTGCGGAACGGGCGCCAGCAGGGCGGCGGCCGTGCCGACGGCGACGGTGGAGCGGGGCAGCAGGGCGGCGCCGGAGAGGACCTCGCGGGCACGGCTGTGGGTGTCGGGGTCGGTGATGACGACGCCGTCGACGAGTTCGGGGCGGGCGGCGAGGACGGCGGCGTGGTCGGCGGGGTCCACGGACTGGGCGAGGTAGCGCCAGCCGGGCAGGGCGGGGATGCCGTGTTCGCCGAGGTACTCGACGGTGGCGAGGACGTCGGGGCCGGGCGGCAGCAGTCCGCCGTCGCCGAGGGCGCCGAGGATGCGGGAGTCGTCGGCGGCGGCGGTGCGCAGCTCGAACAGCTGGCGTTCGGCCGCCGCGACGCCGTCGGTCAGCAGGTGGTGGAGGTCCTCCGCGTTCCGGTCGAGGTCCTCGGCGGTGAGCCGTCCGGCGGTGGCGCGGTCACCCTGGGCTGCGCCCTGCGGGCCGCCGGAGCGGAACGCGCGGTGATCGGCATCGGACGCGGCCTGACCGTCGGTCGGCGCGGTGCCCGTGCCGGCGGCGGTGCCCGTGCCGGCGGCGGTGCTCTGCGGGGCGGCGGGGGCGCCCGCGGCACCGAAGCCCCGGCCTCCGGCGGAGCCGGGCCCGCCAGCAGCGGCACCGGGCGTATCGCGGCGCCCGTCGGACGGGGCGTCGCCGGCGGTTCGGGCGGAGCCCTGGCCCGCGGCGTAGGCCCCGGACGCGCTGGTCGGCGTACCGCCGTCGGCGCGCGTGGCTGAGCCCGGGGCGGCCGGCCCGTCCGGGTTTCCGGTCCCCCCGGCGGACTCGCCTCGGGGCCCGGGAAGGCCCGCGGCCTGGGCGGGGGCGTCCGGCAGGCCCAGGAGGGCGGCCAGGCGCGGGGACTCGGCGAGGGAGGCCGCGGCGCGGTGTTCGGCGTCGTGGGCGGCTTCGGCCGCGTCGGCGGCGTCCGCGGCGCGGGCGGCGGTGAGTTCGGCGCGGGATTCCGCGGCGGCGGCCTCACGGGCGGCTTCGGCGGCGCTGCGGGCGGCCTCACGGGACTCGTCCCAGGCGGCGACGGCGGTCTTCTCGGCGTCGGTGGCGGCGAGGGCGGCCCGGGCGGGGTCGGCGTCGGGCGCGGAGTCGTCGAGCCAGCCGGCCCGGACGGCCTCGGCGGTCTCCTGCTGGACCTCGCCGAGGCGCGAGCGCAGGTGCTCGGCCTCGCTGCGCGCCCGCTGCGCGGCCGTGGCGGCGGCGGTCGCGTCCCGGTGGGCGGTCTCGCCGATGGCCTGCAGCCCTGCGGAGCGTTCCTCCTCCTCGTTGGCGACGCGTTCGCCGTGCTCGGCGGCGGTGTGCAGGGCGCGTACGAGCTCGGCGGCGGCCGTGGCGCGTGCGGCCAGCGCGGGCGCGGCGTCCCGCTCGGCCTCCAGGATCGCGGCGGCGACCCGGGCGGAGCGGTCGGCGGCGGCGCGGTGGCGCAGTACGTTCTCGGCGGCCTGCCAGGCGGAGTGCAGCGTGCGCGCTTCGAGGAGTTCGCGGCGCTGGGCGGCGGCGGCCTTGTCGGCGACGGTCAGGGCCAGCGAGGCGTGCCGGTAGGCGAGTTCGGCGGACACGGCGGCGCTGCGGGCGCGGGCGGACTCGGCGGCGGTGACCTCGTGGGCGGCGCCGGTGACGCGCTGGGCGAGGTCGGCGGCCCGGCCGCGTTCCTCGGTGGCGCGGGCGGACAGCCGCCGGGCGAGCGTGCGCGTACGGCGCTCGGCGCCCGCGTGGACGTCGCGCAGCCGGGAGCGGGTCCCGGCGGCCTCCACGATCTTGGTGAGCAGGTCCACCGAGCCGGCGGTGAAGTCCCGTTCGGCCATCAGCTCGGCGCGGCGGCCGAGCTTGTTGCCGAAGCCGTGGACGAGGTCGGCGAGGCCGTCCGTGTCGCGGGTGTCGGTGACGGCGCGCAGCAGGAGGTCGGTGAAGTCGGAGTCCTTCTTGACGGCGAAGAGGCCCGCGGCCTCGCCCTCGTCGGCGTTCATCTCGCGCTGGTAGCGGAAGAGTTCGGGGTCGAGGCCGAGGTCGGTGAGGTGCTCGTTCCAGCGGTCGTGGATCTCCTCGAAGTAGACCTCCAAGTGCGGGTACGCCTTGCCGGCCTCGGTGAGGGCGTCGCGGAAGCCCTTCATGGTGCGGCGGCGGCCCTGGGCGCCGGAGGCGCCCTCGACGGGCGGGCGGACCGCGGTGGCCTCGGCGACCGGCAGGTTGTCGAGGCTCAGGCCCGGGCCGGGGCGGAAGGAGTACCAGGCCTCGGCGAACTTGCGCGGGTCGTTGGAGACCTGGCGGCCGCGCCATTCGCTGACCTTGCCGACGACCACGCACTCGCCGGTCTGGGTGTGCTGCCACTCCAGGGCGACGTGGCCGCAGTCGTCGGCGAGCAGGAACTTGCGCAGGACGCCGGAGCTGGCGCCGCCGAGGGTGTTGCGGTGACCGGGGAGCATCACCGAGAAGATCAGCTTGAGGAGGACGGACTTGCCGCCGCCGTTCTCCAGGAAGAGCACGCCCGCGGGCGCGGGGCGGCGCGGCGGGCCGGTGGGCTCGTCCTCGAAGAACTCCGCCTGGGCCGGCGCCGGGTGGGGCACCGGCTCGCCGACTCCGCGCAGGTCGAGCACGGTGTCGGCGTAGCGCGCACCGGCGGGCCCGATGGAGTAGAGGCGGATCCGGGACAGCTCGTACATGGCGGCGGACTCTCGTGGTCTTTCGTAGGTCGTACGGGGACGGGTGACTCAGGCGTGGAAGGGCAGGCCGGCGTCGGCGGCGAGCTCCAGGTCGTCGCCCTCGGGCGGCGGCAGGAGGGTGGCGGAGCCGTCGCTGACGGGTACCACGCCCAGTTCCAGGAGCTCGGCCATGGCCGCGCTGCCCGCCATGTCGCGGACCTGGAGCTGGTAGCGGGGGGTGGTGCGGTAGGTGCCTCCGGCGTCGTCGCCGGTGCGCTGGAGGAAACCGGACTCGGTGAGGAAGGCTGCGGCCTTGCCGACGATGCCGGTGGTGGAACCGGCGAGGCGGCGGGCGTCCTTGGTGGCGCCGGTCGCGCTGCGGCGGGCGTAGACCCGCCAGGCGGCCTCCAGACCGGGGGCGTCGGAGGCGGGGTCGGTGTTCTCGCCGAGCTCCTCGGCGCGCTCCTCCAGGCGGCGGCAGGTCTGCCGGACGAAGGAGTCGACGCCGTTGACGGTGATCCGGCCGATGTAGCCGTCGTCGGCGAGGTCCTCGGGGCGGGGGAAGGCGAGGGCGGCGACGGCGAGGTGGGCGAGGCCGTGCAGGAAGCGGTCGGCGGAGTCGGCGGCGGTGCGGCGGGCGTAGTCGCCCATGCGGACGGCGAAGACGGAGTCCTCACCGGCGGCCACGGCCATGCCGGCGCGCGGGGACACCTCCAGGACGACGAGGCCGAGGCCGGTGGCGACGGCGTCGGCGAGGCGGCCGAAGCCGGTGTCCTCGCGGTAGCGGCGGAGCAGCTCGGCGTACTCGGCGTCACGGGCGGGGAGCAGCTTGGGCTGCAGCCCGAAGGCGACGAGCCGGGCCGCGTCCGCGGCGTCCGCCGGGGTCACGGGGGCGGCGGCCTGTGCCGGCGCGGCCGGGGCCGTCTGCGCGGGCTCGCTCCACGCGGGGGGCTCGGCGTGGTGGTCGCTCACGGGTGCGTCTCCTCGGCGGTGCGGGTGTTCCTGGTTCGGGTGGTGTGCGGTGCGGCGGCTTCGGTGGCCGGCCCCCGCACCCCCGGGCGGTGCCGCCCCATCGGGGGCTCCGCCCCGGTGTCGGGTAGGGACCCGGTCCGCGCCGGCGCGGCGGCGGAAGCCCGGTCCCCGGGCCCGGCCCACCCGCCCGGACCGATGACCCGGGCGCACCGGGCGGACGCGGGACGGGGCGGGACCAGTACGGACCGGGTCCGCCGCGCGCCTGCCGACACGGCCCGGCCGACCGCCGCGGACGCGGCGAAAGCGGGCACAACGCCGGCGGGCGCAGCGGCAAC
>NZ_JBICZH010000033.1:0-22226 GCF_043201995.1 Streptomyces sp. NPDC048258 | reverse complement strand
ACGGGCACAGCGACAGGCGCGGCCGCCCGGGCAGTGACCCGGGCCCACCCGCCCCGACCGATGACCCGGGCGCACCGGGCGGACGCGGGACGGGGCGGGACCAATGCGGAGCCGGTCCGCCGCGCGCCTGCCGACACGGCCCGGCCGACCGCCGCGGACGCGGCGAAAGCGGGCACAACGCCGGCGGGCGCAGCGGCAACGGGCACAGCGACAGGCGCGGCCGCCCGGGCAGTGACCCGGGCCCACCCGCCCCGACCGATGACCCGGGCGCACCGGGCGGACGCGGGACGGGGCAGGACCAATGCGGAGCCGGTCCGCCGCGCGCCTGCCGACACGGCCCGGCCGACCGCCGCGGACGCGGCGACAGCGAGCGCGGGCACAGCGGGCGCGGGTACAGCGCGTACAGCGTCAGGCGCGGCCGCCCGGGCAGTGGCCCGGGCGCGGTCGCGCTGGGCAGCCTCCCGATCGCGGCGGGCAGCGGCGCGTACGGGCCGGCGGGCGTCGGCGGCGGTACGGCCGTTCCGGGCGGCGGTCGCGGCGCGGCCCCGTCGCCGGGAGAGCGCGGTCATGCCGCCTCCGCGCGGTCCGCGGCCATGCCGGCCGCGTCGAGGAGGGCGGTGCCGACGATCAGGTCGGCGCCGCCGAACTCGGGGTCGTCGAGCTGGGTGCCGTCGTCCACCGCGAAGAGCAGCCGCTCCTCGCCCTGGCGGTAGGCCGTGCCGACGGCCGGGCTCGCCGCGTGGACGGCCAGCAGGGCCACCAGGTACGGCAGGTCGGGGTCGCTGCGGCGGGCCTCGGCGAGGAGGCCGGACAGCCGGCGCGGGGCGTCGTGCGGAAGGTCGAGGAGCTCCATCGCGGCGGCGAGCTGCTCCTCGCTGAAGCGGCTGTCGTCCGGGGTGGCGATGAGGTCCGGCTCGGGCATCTCCGCGCCGAGGTGCTCCCGTTCCACGGGCGGGGTGAGCAGGATGTCGACCAGGTCGCCCACCCGCACCGATACCGGCGTGCGCAGGCCCGCGCCGGAGGCGAAGAAGGCGTCCGTCACCCGCCGCGCCTGTTCCAGCGGCAGCGGCAGCAGCGGGGCCACCAACTGCCCGTACAGGTCGATGCCGGAGCGCCGCGCGGGCGCGGCGAAGGCCTGGCGGTCCTGCTCGGCGCGGAAGAGCGGCCCGGCGTCCAGGAGCCGGGACTGGAGCTGGGTGTGGCGGCGGATGCAGTCTTTGACGATGTCGACGAGTTCGGCCGCGCGCCGCTTGTTGTCCGGCTCCTCCGCCTCGTCACGCGCCTTGCGGATGTTGGTCAGGATCGCGTTCTCGTGGCGGTAGCGGTCGGCGACGTGGTCGAGGGCCTCCGCGATCATGTCGGGTACGGCCTGGAGCCAGTCCACCGCCCGCACGTTCCGCCGCGTCGCGTCCAACGTGCGGCGCAGGGTCTCCGCGTACTGGACGGTGCGGTAGCGGGCCTGTTCGGCGGCGAGCTGGGCGTCCGCCAGCCGGCCCCGGCTGATCAGCACGTCCAGCTTGACCTCGGCCGCGATCTGCGCGCTGGTGACGTCGGTGTCGAGGGCGCCGACCAGGACGTTGACGGCCTCGTCGGTGGTGCGCAGGTAGACCGCGCCGCCGTAGCCGGGGACCTCTTCGATCAGCTTGAAGTCGTAGTCGCGGCGGACGTAGATCCCGTCCGGGCCGAAGGTGCCGTAGATCGCGCGGAAGCCGCGGTCCACGCTGCCGACGTTGATGAGGTTCTCCAGCACCCAGCGGGCGACGCGCTCGTGCTCGGCCGCCGGGCGGCCCGGGGCCTGGGCGGCGACGCGCGGCAGCAGCCTGGCCACTATCTGCTCGTGGTCGGCGCCGGTGTCGAAGTCCATGTTGAGCGTGACGAGGTCGATCGCGGCCAGCGCGACCTCCGCCATCGCGTAGACCCCGTACTCGCCCGCCAGATTGGCTTTGCGTACGTCGAGGTCGTGCAGCGGGGCGGTGCAGGCGAGGGCGCGCAGCCGCCGGGCCAGGCCCTCGTCGGCGGCCGGGCCCGGCGCCGGGGACGGAAGGGTCTTCGCCGGGGCGGGGAGAGTCACGGACAAAGACTAGGCGCTGTCACGGACAACATCCCAAACGGCATGGTTCGGCCGGATCGTCCCCGGCCGCCTGCTCTACGCTCGGCGCATGGCTTCCATGATCGCATCCACCCCGGTGATCGACCTCAACGCGGATCTCGGCGAAGGCTTCGGCCGGTGGACCCTGACCGACGACGAGGCCCTGCTGTCCGTCGTCACGAGCGCGAACGTGGCGTGCGGCTTCCATGCCGGGGACCCGTCCATCATGCGCCGGGTCTGCGAGCTGGCGGCCGAGCGGGGCGTACGGATCGGCGCGCAGGTCTCCTACCGCGACCTGGCGGGCTTCGGCCGGCGCTCCATGGACGTGCCGGCCGGTGAGCTGGCCGATGAAGTGGCCTACCAGATCGGGGCCCTGGAGGTGTTCGCGCGGGCCGCCGGCTCCCGGGTGTCGTACGTGAAACCGCACGGCGCGCTCTACAACCGCACCGTGCACGACGCCGGCCAGGCCGCCGCCGTGGTCGCGGGCGTCCGGATGGCGGCCGGGGCCGGCGCCACGGGCGGCCTGCCGGTACTCGGCCTCCCCGGATCGCTGCTCCTCTCCGCCGCGGCGGAGGCCGGGCTGGCCCCCGTACCGGAGGCCTTCGCCGACCGCGCCTACACGCCCGCCGGGACCCTGGTGCCGCGCACCGAGCCGGGGTCGGTCGTCCACGACCCGGCCGCCGTGGTGGCGCGGGCCGTACGGATGGCCGCCGAGGGAGCGGTGACGGCGGCCGACGGGTCCCAGGTCCCCGTCGCCGCGCGCTCGCTGTGCCTGCATGGGGACACCCCGGGCGCCGCGGAACTCGCCCGCCGGGTCCGGGAGGCGCTGGGCGCGGCCGGGGTCCGGGTGGAGGCCTTCGCGTGAGGCCCCTCGTGGTGGGCGGCGAGGCGCTGCTGATCGAGCTCGACTCGGCGGCCGAGGTCGCCGCGCTCCATGCCGAGCTGCTGCTGCGGCGGGACGCCGGCGAGCTGGGCGCCGTACGGGACCTCGTGCCCGCGGCGCGCACGGTGCTGCTGGACGGCGTACGGGACCCGGCCGGGCTGGGCGCGCGGATCGCCGGGTGGGAGGTGCCGCCGCTCGCTGCGTCGGAGGGCCCCCTGATCACCGTCCCGGTGCGGTACGACGGGCCGGACCTGGCGGAGGTGGCCCGGCTGTGGGGAGTGGCCTGCGAAGAGGTCCCGGGCATCGTCGGCGGCACCGTGTTCCGGGTGGCCTTCTGCGGGTTCGCCCCCGGCTTCGGCTACCTGACCGGTCTGCCGGAGCGCTTCCACCTCCCCCGGCGGGCCACGCCCCGTACGGCCGTCCCGGCGGGCTCGCTGGCGCTGGCCGGCGAGTACGCGGGGGTGTACCCGCGCTCCTCCCCCGGCGGCTGGCAGCTGATCGGCTCCACGGACGCGGTGCTCTGGGACCCGGAGCGGGAGCCCGCGGCGCTGTTCGCGCCGGGGGTACGGGTGCGGTTCACGGAGGCGGGCCGATGACCGGGCTGCTGGTGGTACGGCCGGGAGCGCTGACCACGGTCCAGGACCGGGGCCGCCCGGGCTACGCGCACCTGGGGGTCCCGCGCTCGGGGGCCCTGGACACGGCGGCGTACGCGCTGGCCAACCGGCTGCTCGGCAACGCCCCGGACGCGGCGGCGCTGGAGACGACCCTCGACGGGGTCGGCCTCCGGGCCCTGGCTCCGATCACCGTGGCGGTCACGGGCGCGCCCTGTTCCGTACGGGCGGCCGGCCGCCCGGTGGCCTGGGGAGCCGCGGTCAGGCTGGCGGCGGGTGCGGAGCTGGAGGTGGGCCGGGCGGAATCCGGGCTGCGCAGCTACGTCGCGGTCCGGGGCGGCCTGGCCGTCCCGCCGGTCCTGGGCAGTCGCTCGACGGACCTGCTGTCGGACCTGGGGCCGCCGGTCCTGGCGGCCGGGACCCTGCTGCCGGTGGGTCCCGCCGCGCCGGATCCGGTCCCCGGGGCGGATGCCTGCGGCCTGCCCGCGGCGCCTTCGGAGCTGCTGCTCCCGCTCCGGCTCGGGCCGCGGGCGGACTGGTTCACCGAGGCTTCGCTCGCCGGGCTGTGGCGTTCGGTGTTCCGGGTGTCTCCGAAGACCAACCGCATCGGCCTCCGCACGGAGGCCGGAACACCGCTGGTCCGCGGCCGGGCCGGCGAACTGCCCAGCGAGGGCATGGTCCTGGGCGCGGTCCAGGTCCCGCCGGACGGCCTGCCGGTGGTGTTCCTGGCCGACCACCCGGTGACGGGCGGCTACCCGGTGGTGGGCGTGGTCCCGCCGGGCCCGGCCCTGGACGCGGCGGCGCAGGCCCGGCCGGGTACCCCCGTCAGGTTCCTCCGGTCCCGATGAAACGTTTGCGGGGGCTTCGGCCAAGTACTGGGTGAGGGGGCCGACCGGGCCCCCTGTGCAGGGGAGGAACCGGGTGCGCAGCCCACGACACGAGACCGGACCACCGGATCTCACCACGCCCGAGGGGTTCGGAGCGTTCTACGAGGACCACATCGACGCCGTGCTCGGCTTCGTCACCCGCCGGGTCGCCGACCCGCACCTGGCGGCCGACCTGACGGCGGACATCTTCCTCGCGGCGATGGGATCGGCCGGCGGCTACCGGGGCCACAGGGGAGCCCCGGTCGCCTGGCTGTTCGGCATTGCCCGCAACGTCCTGTCGGGCCACGCCCGGGGACTGGCCCGCGAGAGCGGCGCCCTGGCCCGGCTGAGCGGGCGCCGGCTGCTCGACGCGGAGGACGTCGCCGCGCTGGAGGAACGCATCGACGCCGAGCGGGCCTTCCGCGACCTGGCCGAGCGCCACGCCGCGCTCTCCGAACCGCTGCGGGCCGCGCTCGACCTGGTCGTGCTCGACCAGCTCACCCCGGCCGAGGCCGCGCAGGCCCTCGGCGTCACCCAGGCGACGATCCGCGTCCGCCTGCACCGGGCCCGGCGCGCCCTGCGCGGCCCGGGCTCCGTCACCGAACGCCAGTTGGAGGTAGCCCGATGAGCACCCGGCCCAGCGGCTTCGAGGACCGGCTGAAGGCCGCGCTCCTGGCTCGCCTCCCGGAGGTCCCGCCCGCGGCCCCCGCCCGGTCCTTCGCCCGGCGGTACGGCATCCCGCTCGCGGTGGGCGTCGCCACGGCTTCCGTGGTCGCTGTCATGACCCTGACCGGCAGCACCCGCAACGGTTCGCTGCCCGCCGGCTCGCCGAGCCGTTCGGCCTCGGACGCACCCGAGATCGAGAAGGATCCGGACGGGTCGCTCCGGTTCGATCTGCCCGAGCACGACCAGATCCCGTCCCTGGTGGAACGGCTGAAGGCACTGGGGGTTCAGGTCGTGCTGGTTCCGAAGCGGCCGCGATCCCAGTGCTCCGAGATGGGCGGCGGGTTCCGGGGTCCGCAGGCCGACCCCGAGGCCGAGATCATGCAGCACGGCGATGACGGCCTCTTCCTCAAGGTCAACGCGAAGACGGTCCCCTCGGGATACACGCTCACGTTCACGTGGGCGGACTACCACCCGCTGGGTGAGAAGGGGATCGGCTTCGGCGTGATCGAGACGTCCAAGGTCCCGTCCTGCTCGGTCGACTACTCCGAGGGCCTGGAGGAACTCCTGAAGTCGCGCTCGGGGTCCCCCGGCCCCACCCCGCCCACCCCGGCACCGTAGGTCCGTTCGTCCGGCTCCGTGGCACCACGCCGGCACAGCACTCGGCCCGGCCCCCTCATGTCAGGGGGCCGGGCCGAGTCCGTGTCGCAGCGGAGGCCGGCGGGGCTACACGGCCGACTCCGGCGCGATCCGGCTCCGTACGGCGGACTGGACGTCCTCTTCCTCCGCGGGGTCGGCCGCCAGGCGCCGCAGCCGGGGTGCCACGCGCGCGTCGGCCGTCTCCGCGTGCCGGGCCGCGACCTCCCGGGTGGTCTCCTCGCAGTCCCACAGGCATTCGACGGCGAAGCCCGCCGCGAACGTGGGGTCCGTACTGGCCAGGGCGCGGGCGGCCCGGCCGCGCAGGTGGGACGAGGCCGTCTCGCGGTAGATGTGGCGCAGCACGGGGGCCGCGCAGCCGATGGCGAGGCGGCCGGCTCCGTCGACCAGGGCGAAGAGTCGCCGCGTGTCCGGGCCGGAGCCGCGGACGGTGGAGCGCAGGGCTCCGAGGACCAGGCCGGCGTCCTCGGCTCCGCCCCGGGTGGCCAGGGTGGCGGCGGCAGCCGCTCCCAGGGCGTCGGGCCGGTGGATCCAGCGCCGGGCGCGTTCGACGGCCTCGGGGCCGCACATGCGCTCGTAGGCGGCCACGGCGGGCTCGTCGGCGGCGGCTTCGATGAGGTCCAGCACGGCCGGGTTGTCCGGTTCGGCGAGGACCAGGTGGTGCAGGGCGGTGGCGCGGGCCGCCTCGCCGGAGGCGCTGGCGGCGGCCGCGAGAATGGCGGCGCGGTCCTCGGGCGCCGCCACGGCGGCCAGGCATCTGGCGGCGGGCACGTGCAGCGGCGTGCCGCGGCGCAGGCCGTCGGCGGCCCAGTCGAAGACGGCCTGGACTCCCCAGCCCGGCCGGGGCCCGCTGGGCGTCAGCTGACGCTGCCAGCGGTCGAAGGAGCCCTGCTGGCGGGCGGCGCGCAGGCGCTCCCCGTACCGCGGTGACTCCTCCCACAGGCACCAGGGCCTCGGCTCGTACGCGTCGCGGACGGCGGCGGCCAGCCGCGCCTCGCCCTCCGCCGTGGCGGGGAAGCGGGCGAGGACGGGTGCGGCCAGGGACCGCAGCCCTTCGTCGTCGTCGCGCAGGGCGAGCTCGTCGAGGGCCCAGGCCCAGTTCGCTCCGGAGGCGGCGTACCGGCGCAGCAGCATGAGCGCGTCGTCGCGGCCGTACGAGGCCAGGTGGCCCAGCACGGACAGGGCGAGGCCCGTCCGGTGGTCCTCCTCGTCGACGAGGTCGTCGGCGCTGAAGAGGTGGGTCTCGATCTCGCCGAGGGGGCCGTCGAGATCCAGGTACAGCCGGGCGTAGTACAGGGAGCGGTTCTCGACCTGCCAGTCCTGGCGCGGGTCGCGGAGCACGCACTGGTTGAGGGCCGCGAGGGCCTCCGCCCTGGGTGCCGCGAGGGCGTGCAGCGTGCCGTCGCCGCGGCCGCGCTGGAGGAGCCCGAGCAGGGTGCCGCTCGGCGCTATGACTGGTTCGAACATGGGAATGGCCTCAAATCAAGCTGGGGACGCAACCGGGAATCGGGATTCACAGGGCCGCGTAACAGCATGTGAGGACGTCCGCCGTCAGGTTCCGCTCGATGTAGACCATTGCCTTCTCACTCTCGTCGGTGCTCCGCGACCATGGCGGCCGGTCCGGCAGGGGGTACGGACACCCGTTGTGTCCAGCCCGCTCCTGCCCGTCCGTCATGTTCGCGAATCGAATCCGTCGCCATGATGACCCAGGCGGTTTGTGCGCCGCGACCACATTTACGGCCGCCGTGACCAACCTGTGAGGTCCGGAACCGGCCGGGCCCCGCCCTGTCACGGGCAAAAGCGGATTACTTGGCTCCGAAGAGTTCCAGCAGGTCGGCCTTGGCGAACATGCGCGCCGTGTCCACGGCGGAGGGGGTTCCGGCGTTCGGGTCGGCCCCGCCGGCGAGCAGGGCGCGGATGACGGCCTCCTCGCCCTTGAAGACGGCTCCGGCGAGCGGGGTCTGGCCGCGGTCGTTGGCGCGGTCGGCCTCCGCGCCGCGGGCCAGCAGCGCCGCGACGGCGTCGGCGTGGCCGTGGTAGGCGGCCAGCATGACGAGGGTGTCGCCGCGGTCGTTCGTGAGGTTCGCCGGGACTCCGGCGTCGAGGTACGCGGTGAGCGTCCCGGTCTCACCCTGACGGGCGAGGTCGAAGATCTTGGTGGCCAGTTCGATGACGTCCTCGTCGGGGACGTCCTGGGAACCGGAGCCTTCCGGGTTGTGCTCGCTCATCGTTCGTACCGCCTTTCACTCGCTGCTCGTTCCCCCGGGCCGGGCGGGCAGGGGGATGCACGGCACTGCGTCCGTACGGGTGAATCGTCAGGGTAGCGCCCGGGCCTGCACATGTCCGGGCCGGGCCGAGGCAATGATCACCCTTGTCCCCCTTCGCGCCGGACGCGCCAGTCGAGGTGAGCCGGTCCAGTGAAAAACTCCTGGATTCACCCGTATGCACCTTTTGTCGCATTGATACTTCCTGTGAGCCTGGAAGAACTGATGGTGACTGTCCCCACCCACCAGGAGAAATTCTCATGGTCCTGTCCATCTCAGGCGTCGTCCTGCTCGGCATCATCTGCTTCCTGTTCTTCAAGAAGGACGGGATGAAGCTGACGCACGCGTTCGTCTGCTCGCTCTTCGGCTTCTTCCTCGCAGGCTCCGCCATCGCCCCCAGCATCACGGCGAGCACGGCCAGCCTCGCGAGCCTTCTCGGCGGGATCAAGCTCTAGGCCGCCGCCGCTCGAAGACATCCAGCCCCACCCGAAGTACCCGAGCACCCACAACTCCAGGAGACGCCCGTGGCCCGGCGCCCACTTCCCCGCATCCTCAGCAGCGGCACCGCGTCGCTGACCCGGGGCCGCGACATCGCTCGCACGGCCGCCGACAGCGCCACGGACGTACTCCATCCGCTCCTCACCATCGGACGCGGCCTGCGCGTCCTGGCCTCGGCCGGGCGGCGCAAATGGTCCGAGACCCCCAAGGACAAGCGTGGTCCCGCGCTGTTCCTGGGAGCCGCCTGCGTCCTCGTGGTCGCACTCGTCCCGTACGGACCGCTCCTCGCCCTGATCACCCTCATGGCGGCGGCGGCCTGGCAGGGACGCGACCGCACCCCGGTGAAGACCGGGCCCAGCGATGCCGAGACCGAACGGCTCGGCTCCCTCTACGAAGCCCTCGTGCCGTACTTCTCCATCCCGGAGGACCCGAGTCCGCTCTTCGCCCACGGCGGGGACTGGGACAAGGCCTTCAGCGGCTACGAGTTCGACGAGGCGGGCCGCGTCACCCGGCTCCACATCCGCTACCCGGCCTACTTCACCGATGGCGAGGCCGCATCACGGGCCCGGATCGAGGCATTGCTGCACGCCAAGTCCGGGCGCGGACGGGAGTATCTCTTCGACTGGGACGAGGAGGGCAACCAGCTCGACCTGAGTGTGCTGGCGGCGCTGCCGACGTGCATCGCCGCCCAGCCGTTCGTCACCTCCCCCGGTGAGACCGTCCTCGGCTTCACCGACGCCGGGAGCGTCCAGCGCACCTTGCCCGTCCTGGAGGGCGACGAGCCCCGGGACGTGCCTCCGGTGATCTGGCGCACCGGCCCCCGCTCCACCGAGCCCCACCTGCTGGCCGTCGGCCAGCCCGGCAGCGGCACCTCCACCCTGCTGCGGTCCATCGCCCTGCAGGCCCTGCGCCACGGGGGCGACGTACTGATCGTCGAGGGCGGCGGCAGCGGCGAGTACTCCTGCCTCTCCGGGCGCAGCGGCGTCCTGGCCGTGGAATGCGGGCTCTCGGGGGCACTGTCCACCCTCGAATGGGCCGCGCAGGAGACCGAGCGGCGCCTCGTCGCCACCCACCGGGCCCGCGAGGCCGGCCGCCCCTCGCCCGATGACACCCGGCGCCCGCTGTGGATCCTGCTGGACCGCCCGAGCGTGCTGGCCCACCTCGCGACCGCCGAAGGCGCGCCCGACCCCCTCGCCCAGCTCCAGGTGCCGCTGCGCCACGGACGGGCCGCGCACATCACGGTGGTCGTCGCCGAGCAGTTCGACCACCTGGAGCTGCTGAACGACACCGTCTGGCAGCACACCCGGGCCCGGGTCGTCCTCGGACCCGCCGCGATCCAGCAGATCGCCGACGTACTGGGACTGCCTCCGCACACCACCCCGCCGGCCCAGGTACCGCCGGGACGCGGGTACGCGCGGCTCGGCTCGGGACCGGTGCACCGGCTCCAGGTGCCCGCCACCCCGGACCCGTACGACGACGCCGCGCACCCGGCGTTCCGCCAGGCGGTGCTGGAGCTCCTGCCGGACCGCCAGGCCGACGTGGCGCTGGGCAAGGCCCTGCAGGGGCAGGCCGTGAAGACCTCGGAGCTCCCGTGACCGGCCGCACGGAGGGCCGGGGCCGCGTGGAGCTCCCGTGACCCGGCGGAACGAGGCCCGGGGCCGCGTTACGCCACGAACGTCCGCGGGGGCTCCGCGCCGCTGCCGCCAGCGCCCGTGCTGACCAGCGCGGCGGCCGCCGCCAGGCGGGCGGCGGCCTCGTCGGCCACCGGGCCGCCCACGGTGAACGGCAGCCGGACATAGCCCTCGAAGGCCCCGTCCACGCCGAACCGGGGCCCCGAGGGAACCCGTACGCCGACCCGCTCCCCCACCTCGGCCAGCCGGGAGCCCGAAAGACCGCCCGCACGGGCCCACAGGGTCAGACCGCCCCGAGGGACCTCGAACTCCCAGTCCGGCAGTTCCCGCCGCACCGCGGCGACCAGCGCGTCCCGGTTCTCCCTGGCCTGGTCGCGGCGGATCCCGACGGCCTCCTGCCAGCCCCCGGTCCGCATCAGCCAGTTCACGGCGAGCTGTTCCAGCACCGGCGTGCCCAGGTCCGCGTAGGCGCGGGCGGCGACCAGGCTCCGGATGACGTCGGGGGCCGCGCGGACCCAGCCGATCCGCATGCCGGCCCAGAACGCCTTGCTGGCGGAACCCACGGTGACGACCGTGCTGCCGGCCGGGTCGAAGGAGCAGACCGGGCGGGGCATCTCCAGCTCCGGGTCCAACTGGAGTTCCAGCATGGTCTCGTCGGCGACCAGCACGGTGCCCGCGGACCGGGCGGCCTCGACCATGGCCCGGCGCTGCTCCTCGGAGGCCAGCGCTCCGGTCGGATTGTGGAAGTCGGCGACGACGTAGGCGAGGCGGGGCGCGGAGTCGCGCAGCACCTGCCGCCAGACGTCCATGTCCCAGCCGGTCAGCCCGTCGGCCATGGCGACGGGCACGAGGCGGACCCCGGCCGCGCGCATCAGCTGCAGGATGTTCGCGTACGAGGGGGACTCGACGGCGATCCGCTCCCCCCGCCCGGCGAAGAGGCTGCAGATGGCGTCGATGGCGCCCATCGCGCCGGTGGTGACCATGATCTGCTCGGGCATGGTGGGGATGCCCTGCTCGGTGTAGCGGTCGGCGAGCATCCGGCGCAGGGCGGGCAGGCCCGCCGGGTAGTCGCCGTGGGTGTGCGCGTACGGCGGCAGTTCCTCCAGCGCGCCCTGGACGGCCTTGGTGAGCCAGGGCTCGGGAGCGGGCAGGGCCGCGCAGCCGAGGTCGATCATGGAGCCGAGGGACTCGGGCGGCAGCGGCTCCAGGCCACGGGCGGGCAGCGGGTTCCCGGCCGGTACGGAGGTCCAGCTGCCGGCGCCCCGGCGGGACTCCAGGAATCCCTCCCCGCGCAGGGCCTCGTACGCGGCGGCGACCGTGGTGCGGCTGAGGGAGAGGGCGACGGCCAGCTCGCGCTCGGCGGGGAGCCGGGCGGCGACCGGGACGCGGCCTTCGAGGACGAGGAGGCGGATCCCGTCGGCGAGGGTGCGGTACGCGGGCAGCTTGCGGGAGCCGGGTACGGCGGCGCGGTCCTGCTGGGAGGTGATCAGACGCGCGAGCTGTGCGGCACCGACCGCTGAGGTCCATTCGGCCATTGCGTCCGGTCCACCTTCGTCGGATTGGCCTCGACGTGGTGCGCCGGAGGCCGGGATTGGATTGAAGTCTGCGGACACAGACTGCCACGGGCCGGTCCACCTCCACCAGGGGGCGTCATCGCCCCCCGTTCACCCGGCGTACCAGCAGCATCGGGCGGCACGAGGGATACTGCCGCCGTGACGCACGTACGCCTTCGCCATCCGTATCTGGACCACCCGGCTCCGATTCCCTTCGCACACCGGGGAGGGGCCGCGGACGGACTGGAGAACACCGCCGCCGCCTTCCGCCGGGCCGCCGAGGAGGGCTACCGGTATTTCGAGACCGATGTGCACGCCACGGCCGACGGGAAGCTCGTCGCCTTCCACGACTCCACCCTGGACCGGGTCACCGACGGGCAGGGCCGGATCTCCGAGCTGCCCTGGAAGCGGATCCGCGAGGCCCGGGTGGGCGGCACCGAGCCCCTCGCCCTCTTCGAGGACCTGCTGGAGGAGTTCCCGGACGCCCGCTGGAACATCGACATCAAGGCCGAGTCGGCGCTGCACCCGCTGGTGAACCTGATCGCGCGGGCGGGCCTCTGGGACCGGGTCTGCGTGGGCTCCTTCTCCGAGAGCCGGGTGGCCCGGGCACAGAAGATCGCCGGGCCCCGGCTGGCCACCTCGTACGGCGTGCGCGGGGTGCTCGGCCTGCGGCTGCGCTCGTACGCGATCCCGGCGGCGCTGCGCGTGGGGGCGGTGGCGGCCCAGGTTCCGGAGACCCAGGCGGGCATCCGCGTGGTCGACCGGCGCTTCGTGCGGACCGCGCACGAGCGGGGCCTCCAGGTGCACGTTTGGACCGTGAACGAACCGGAACGTATGGAGTCTCTCCTCGACCTGGGTGTCGATGGCATCATGACCGACCGGATCGACATCTTGCGCGCGGTGCTGGACCGGCGCGGGACCTGGGCCTGACAAAGGCGCGGGTGCCCGCGCGGGCTCCCGTCGGCCGCGCGACCACGGGGACCAGCGAGGGGGCGCTCATGAGTGCGCAGACGCAAGACGAAGCGGAATCCGGGGCCGAGGACGGCAGACCGGCCGTCGCGGCGACGGCCGCGCGCAAGCGCGAGCAGCGGGGCTGGTACTTCTACGACTTCGCCGTCTCGGTGTACTCGGCGAGCGTGCTCACGGTGTTCCTCGGGCCCTATCTGACCTCGGTGGCCAAGGCCGCCGCGGACGCCGAGGGCTTCGTGCACCCACTGGGCATCCCGGTGCGGGCCGGTTCCTTCTTCGCCTACTCGGTCTCGGCCTCGGTGATCCTGGCGGTGCTGCTCATGCCGCTGGTGGGGGCCGTCGCCGACCGCACCGGCCGCAAGAAGCCGCTGCTGGCGGTGGCCGCGTACACGGGCGCCGCGGCGACGGCCGGGATGTTCTTCCTGGGCGGTGAGCGCTACCTGCTGGGCGGGCTGCTGCTGATCGTGGCGAACGCCGCGCTGTCCGTCTCGATGGTGCTCTACAACGCCTACCTGCCGCAGATCTCCACCCCCGACGAGCGGGACACGGTCTCCTCACGGGGCTGGGCCTTCGGCTACACCGCGGGCTCCCTGATGCTCGTGGTGAACCTGGTGCTCTACATGGGCCACGACTCCTTCGGCCTCACCGAAGGCATGGCGGTACGGATCTGCCTGGCCTCGGCGGGTTTGTGGTGGGGGGCCTTCGCGCTGATCCCGCTGCGCCGGCTGCGGGACCGGACCGTGGTCCGGGAGCCGGGGGCGGGACCGGCCGTCAGCGGCTGGAAGCAGCTCGTCGCGACCCTGAAGGACATGCGGCGCTACCCGCTGACCCTGTCGTTCCTGCTCGCGTACCTGATCTACAACGACGGCGTGCAGACGGTGATCTCCCAGGCCTCGATCTACGGGTCGGAGGAGCTGGAGCTGGAGCAGTCCACCCTGATCGGGGCGGTGCTGCTGGTGCAGGTCCTGGCGGTGGGGGGCGCGCTGGGGATGGGGCGGCTGGCCCGGATCTACGGCGCGAAGCGGACGATCCTGGGCTCACTGGCCGCCTGGGCGGTGACGCTGGCGGTCGGGTACTTCCTGCCGGCCCGGACCCCGGTGTGGTTCTTCGCACTCGCCGCGATGATCGGGCTGGTGCTGGGCGGCAGCCAGGCGCTGTCCCGCTCGCTCTTCTCGCACCTGGTGCCGGCGGGCAAGGAGGCCGAGTACTTCTCCGCGTACGAGATGAGCGACCGCGGGCTGAGCTGGGTGGGACCCCTGGTCTTCGGCCTGACCTACCAGGTCACGGGAAGCTACCGGGACGCGATCATCTCGCTGGTGGTCTTCTTCGCACTGGGTTTCGTGCTGCTGGCCAGAGTGCCGGTGCGGCGCGCGGTGGAGGCGGCAGGCAATCCTGTACCCGAGCGGATCTGAGAGCGGATCCGCGAGCGCGCCCGGCCCGGATCCACGAACGAATTCCGAACGAATTTAGACGTTGAAGCAAAGGGCCGGTAGTGTACGCCTTTGGCCTGCCAGGCGGACCGTTACTGCGCGCTTAAGAAGTGTGGACGTTGGGTGACATCTGCTGCCAGATGTGACAAAACGGGCATTGGTGGGTACAACAAGGGGCGGCACGACGGGCGACGCATGACCCGGAGCGGGAATCAATACCGCCGACCGGACGTTGACCGGATGACGACGACAGCGACACCTGTCCTGTGGGCGACAAGCCCGGGAGGCACGATTCATGAGTGAGCGAGCTCTCCGCGGTACGCGCCTCGTGGTTACCAGCTACGAGACGGACCGCGGCATCGATCTGGCCCCGCGCCAGGCGGTGGAGTACGCATGCCAGAACGGACATCGATTTGAGATGCCGTTCTCGGTTGAGGCAGAAATTCCGCCGGAGTGGGAGTGCAAGGCGTGCGGCGCCATGGCACTCCTGGTGGACGGGGACGGGCCCGAAGAGAAGAAGGGCAAGCCTGCGCGAACGCACTGGGACATGCTCATGGAGCGGCGCACCCGCGAGGAGCTGGAGGAAGTGCTGGCCGAGAGGCTTGCGGTCCTTCGTTCCGGCGCCATGAACATTGCCGTGCATCCGCGGGACAGCCGCAAGTCCGCCTGACAGCCGGACGCAAACGAACAAGCCGAGGGGCCCCGCCACACTGTGTGGCGGGGCCCCTCGGCTTGTGTGCTCGGCTTGTGTGCGAGCCGGTCGCGGGCGTTCGCGCGAGCCCGGCGAGCCCGTTACGGGGCGAGCGGCGGGCGGTACGTCGTGTCGCCCGGGCCGCCCGGCTGCTGCGGCCGGTCCTCGCGGATGACCTCGCCCTGGACGATCTTGCCGTCGGGGTAGCGGATACGGGCCTGCTGGAAGGCGTCGCCGAAGGTTCCGGCGGGAGCCGAGGCCATCTTGCGCTCCAGCGAACGGGCCGCGCGGCGGCCGATCCACGCCCGGACCGGCGGGAGCAGACAGAGCAGGCCCGCCACGTCGGAGAGCAGGCCGGGCATGATCAGGAGCAGGCCCGCCAGCATGGTGAGGCCGTTGCCCTGGCCGGGCTGCTGCGGGGTCGGCTGCCGGCCCTGCTGGGCCTGCTGGAAGGTGTCCGCGAGGTTCTTGAAGGCACGTCGCCCGGCCCGCTTGATGACCACCACGCCCAGGATCATCCCGCCCGCGAGCAGCGCGGCGACGGTCAGCCCGCCGGCCGCGCCGGCGACCAGGCCGAGCAGCCAGATCTCCAGGATCAGCCAGGCGGCGATCGCCAGGGGGAGGAACGTACGGGCGGGTGAGCGCCGCCGGGGGGCCGTCGATGTGGGAACGCCGGTCGTCATGCTCCCAGTGTGCCTGGGCCCGCGTAAAAGCGGCCTCAGCCGGAGGTACCGGACAACCCCTAGGGGCCCTGCCCGCCGGTCAGGCCCGGCCCTCGCCCTTGCCCTTGTCTGCGGCCCTGCCCGTGTCCTTGCCCGGGAGCAGCTTGGCCGCCTGGGCCTTGAGGCCCCACTGGGTGACCCGCCACAGGGCCTCCACCACGATGTCCTTGCTCATCTTGCTGTCGCCGAACTCACGCTCGACGAAGGTGATCGGAACCTCCACCACCCGGAAGCCCTTCTGCACGGCCCTGCGGGCCAGGTCGACCTGGAAGCAGTAGCCCGCGGAGGCCACCTCGTCCAGGCCCAGGCCCTCCAGGGTCTCGCGGCGGAAGGCCCGGTAGCCGCCGGTCACGTCGCGGATCGGGACGTTCAGCATCAGCCGGGAGTACGTCGAGCCTCCGCGCGAGAGGATCTCGCGGCTCTTGGGCCAGTTCACGACGCGGCCGCCCGGCACCCAGCGGGAGCCCAGGACCAGGTCGGCGCCGGCCAGCGCGGTGAGCAGGCGGGGCAGTTCCTCCGGCTGGTGGGAGCCGTCGGCGTCCATCTCGACGATCACTCCGTAGCCCGCTTCCAGGGCCCAGACGAAGCCCGCCAGGTAGGCGGCGCCGAGCCCCTCCTTGCCCTTGCGGTGCAGGACGTGCACGTGGTCGTCGCCGGCCGCCAGCTCGTCGGCGAGCTTGCCGGTGCCGTCGGGGCTGTTGTCGTCCGCGACCAGGATGTGGGCCTCGGGGACCGCCGCGCGGACGCGGCCGACGATCAGCCCGATGTTCTCCGCCTCGTTGTAGGTCGGAATGATCACCAAGGCCGTACCGAGCGGTCCGTAGGTCCGCTGTCCGCCGTCGCTCACTGAGTCCCCTTTTGTGCTCTTGCACGTCCTGTACGTCTGGTCGCAGAGGATGACTTTAGAACAGTGGTCGGGGCCTGCGGTCCTTCGGGCCGGTCGGACTCCCGCTGGCTGCGGGCCGCCGTGACCGTTGTCTACTGGACCGCCGGGCCCCGACCCCGGGGCCACCGTCCCCCGGCTACGGGGGGTGCCCCCACCGGCGAAACCTTCCGTCGCCCCCGAGGCGCGGGCGCGGTGAGCAGACGGATCCGTCCGGCACGGACGTCCTGTGGTGGACCCGGCCGAACCTATCCGGGTCCTGGCGCCCGCACCGAACCGAGGCACACCGGATCACCCCTGTGGGCGTACGAATACCTCCCGCCCGCCGACCACGGTGGCCAGGCACACCGGCAGCTCGGCGCCGGGGGTCAGGTCGGGCAGCCCGGGGGTGCCGGAGCGGGGGTCCGTGGACCAGCGGGCGACCCGGTCGTCGGGGGCCTGGACGACCAGTTCGGAGGTCTGCCAGACCGCGTAGTCGGCCGGGGCGCCGGGGATCAGGACGCCCGCGTCGTCGCGGCCGAGCGCCCGCCAGCCGCCCCGGGTGTGCGCGGTGAAGGCGGCCCGGACGGAGATGCGGTGCTCGGGGGTCCGGTGGAAGGCGGCCGCGCGGACGGTGCCCCACGGGTCGAGCGGGGTCACGGGCGCGTCCGAGCCGAAGGCCAGCGGGACACCGGCCTTGAGCATGGCCGCGTACGGGTTCAGGGTGCGGGCCCGCTCGGCGCCGAGCCGGTCGGCGTACATGCCGTCCTCGCCGCCCCAGGCCGCGTCGAAGGCGGGCTGCACGGACGCGGTCAGGCCCAGCTCCGCGAAGGCGGCGATGGTGGCGGGGGTCATCATCTCGGCGTGCTCGACCCGGTGCCGGGCGGCGCGGACCCGCGCCAGGCCCACCTTCTCGGCGGCCGCGCGGACCCCGTCCACGACGGCGGTGAGCGCCGCGTCGCCGATGGCGTGGAAACCGGCCTGGAGCCCGGCCTCGGTGCAGGCGGCGACGTGCTCCGCGACGGCGCGGGCGTCCAGGTAGCCGGTGCCGGTGTGCGCGGCGTCGGCGTAGGGGGCGTGCAAGCAGGCGGTGTGCGAGCCGAGGGCGCCGTCGACGAACAGATCGCCCGCGGCCCCCACGGCTCCGAGCGCCTCGGCCTGGTCGAGGTCCCGGTCGGCCCAGTACCCGAAGACGCGCGGCCCGGGCCGCTCCCCCGCCAGGGCCAGCAGGTCCGTGAAGTCCTCGGCGGAGGAGATGCCGGGCCCGCCGCACTCGTGTACGGAGCCGATCCCGAGCGAGGCGGCCCGGTCCAGGGCGGCCCGCTGGGCCTCGGCGCGCTGGGCGGGGGTGACCGCGGCCAGGGCGGCGGCGCGGACGGCGTGGTGGGCGTCGCGGGTCAGCGGCTCGTCGCCGTCCTGGGTCACGCCCGGGACGAGGTCCAGCAGCGCGGTGGTGACGACGGCCGAGTGCACGTCGATGCGGCTGAGGTAGAGCGGGCGGCCGCCGGCGGCCCGGTCGAGCTCGGCGCGGCGCGGGGCCCGGCGCTCGGACCAGCGCGCGGCGTCCCAGCCGTGCCCGAGGAGCACCCGGTCGGCCGGACGGCTCGCGGCGTAATCGCGTACGAGGTCCAGCGCAGCGGACAGGGAGCGGGCTCCGGAGAGGTCCAGCCCGGTGAGGGCGAGGCCGGCGGAGGTGGTGTGGACGTGCGCGTCGGTGAAGGCGGGCGTGACGAGCGCCCCGCCGAGGTCGACGACCTCGTCGACGCCCTGCGCGAAGGCGTCGGCCGCGCCTTCGGAGCCGACCCAGGCGACGTGGCCGCGCTCGACCACCATCGCGGTGGCGAAGGGGTCCGCGGGGCTGTGTACCTCGCCTCCGCGCAGGAGGACGGTCCTTGTCGGTGCTCCGGCGGCGTCGGCGGAGTTGGCGGTGCGGTCAGTCATGGGGACCAGTCTCCCGCGTCCGCCCGGGCCGCCCGACCGCCGGGTCCCTCCGACGCGGCTACACGCGGGGCGGTCGGGCCTCGTACGGGGTGGAGAGGACCACCGTGGTGCGCGTCGAGACGTGCGCGAGGGCGCGCAGGCGGCCCAGCAGGTCTTCCAGCTCCAGGGGCGTCGCGACGCGGACCTTGAGGATGTAGTTCTCGTCGCCCGCGACGCTGTGGCAGGCCTCGATCTCGGGCACGCCGGCCAGCCGGTCGGCGATGTCGTCCGGGGCGCTCGGGTCGAACGGCTTGACCGAGATGAAGGCCGTCAGCGGCAGGCCGACGGCCTCGGGGTCGACCACGGCCGCGTAACCCCGGATCACACCGCGCTGTTCCAGCCGGCGTACTCGCTGATGGACCGCCGACGTGGACAGTCCGGTGGCCTTGCCCAGATCCGTGTAGCTCATCCGCCCGTCCCGCACGAGCAGATCCACGATCTGGCGGTCCAGCTCCTCCATTGCGCTCATAGCCGCTCAACCTAAGGCCCAACGGCATCCCAGGCACAGTGCTGTCCGCCCACTGGAGGCATCTGCGCCGGGCATGTGACCAAGGCCACAAGGGTATGCAGGCGTACGCGGGGCTGTTGTGGTTACTCGTGCCGCGCGACGGGAAGTGCTTGCTTTGGCCGAGGCCGAAGAACCAGCCCGCCCGGCCCACCCAAGGGGGAGTACATCCATGTTGAACACCACGCGCGCCGGTCGCACCGAACCGGAGCCCCTGGAACTTCTCGATTCCGAGGACGGTGACCATCTCGAATACCTCGACGACAGCGAGGGCTTCGAGATCCACCACGCGGTCTGCCCCGACTGCGGCCAGTCGATCGCTCTCGTCGCCGACGAGGAGTACCTGCCGCAGCACGCGCTCTGCCTGTCCCCGTGGAACCCCTTCGGTCTCACGGTGTGCGCGGGCACCGGGCGCCCCGCCAGTGACGCGCTGCCCACCGTCGGCATGATCCAGCCGGTGGAGGCGCAGGAGCTGGAGCCCGTGGTGCTCCTGAGCCTGCCGCAGGGGCTCGACTGGCGGACTCAGCCCTTCTCGCACGTCGGCGGTCCGGGCTCGCGCCCTGTCCGCGTCGTGAGCCCCGTGCCGCCGCAGACGCGGCACCAGCACGCGCAGGCGGCCTGACCCGGCTTCCGCCGGGCGGTCTGCCGGTACGCCTCTACTCGTACGCCTCTACCCGTACGCCTCTACCCGTACGCCTCTACCCGTACGCCTTCTACCCGTACGCCTTCTACCAGTATGTTCCCTGCACCATGGCGGCCAGGCTGGCATGGTGCAGGATCAGGCTGTCCGGATCCGCGGGGACCTCGACCTCGCCGAAGTACGCCTGCCGGTAGGCGATGCGCAGCATCACGATCCCGTGCCGCAGAGCCGCGTACAGGGTGTGGAACTCCATGTCCCGCGGGGTGTGGCCGGTGAGTTCGGCGTACCGCCGCTCCAGGTCCTCGCGGCGCAGGAAGTCCGGCAAGCCGGGCTGGCCGAAGCCGACGGTGAGGTCCTGGAAGAACCGGTGGAGGTAGACGGTCCAGCCGAGGTCCACCTCGCGCGGGGCGTATGCCGCCATCTCCCAGTCCAGGACGGCGACCGGCGTGAAGCCGTCGTAGACGACGTTGCCGATGCGGGCGTCGCCCCAGTTGAGGACGGCCGGGCCCTCGTCCCGCGGCCACAGATCCTTCAGGCGGGCGAACGCCCGCTCGATGAGCGGGGACGGGGCGAGCCCGCCCACCACCCAGGAGTAGTAGGCGCGTTGGGCGTCGACGTGGCGGCGCAACGGGCTGCCCTCGCCCTTCGGGAGCAGGAACTCGGCCTCCCCGCACGGGAACTGGTCGTGCAGGCGGGCCAGCAGGGAGATGCTCGCCTCCTGGAGCGCGGCACGCTCGGCGTGGGTCGCGGCGTGCAGCCAGTTGCCCTCGTAGGTGTAGGGCATGACGTCCGGCGGGACCCGCCCTTCGGCTCGGGCCATCACGAAGAACGGCGCTCCGAGCGGCTCGGGGTCCTCCTCCAGCCACTGCACGCGCGGGACGGGCAGGTCCGTGTGCTCGGCGACCAGACTCATCACGCGGTGCTGGCGCGGCATGTCGTACGTCGGGAAGACACTGTAGGCGGCCGGGTCGGCGGCGAGCCGCAGCGCGCAGGCGCGGAGCGGGGTGTCGGGGTGCTCTATGTCGAAGAGCAGGGTCTCGCTGGACATCCCGTTCGAGCCGGGAACGGAGACGTTGGTGACCTTCGCGCCGGGGAGCCTGGTGTCCAGCCAGGCGGCGAGGCGCCGGCCGAGCTCTTCGGGCTCCCGGGTGGAGGTGCGCGGACGTGGAGCGGTGGCCATGAATACCCCTTTTCCTGCTGGGCGGTTCCTACTGGGCGACTTCTTGCCGGGCGCTTCCTGCTGGGCGGCTCGGCCGGGCGGCTTCCTACGGGGCGACGGAGGAGTAGTCGGCGAAGCCGCTCGGGTCGTGGCGGCCGAAGCTGCCGTGCTCGAAGATTCCGTGGCCGATCTGCCCGTCGAGGGTGAAGCGGGCCGAGTGGTCGGTGACGCCGAAGGAGGCCATGGGGTGGGCGGCGGGGTCGGAGAGGTCGTAGACGCGGCGGTCGGTCCAGCCGCGGCCCTGCCAGGTGCCGTGCTGCCAGTCGGACGCGGGCGGGTAGCCGGCGCCGACGGCGAGCGGGGAGGAGTTCAGGATCTCCACGCCGAGTTCGAGGGGCTTGCGGGCCGGGTCGGTGAGGTGGACGACGGCGCTCTCGGGGTGCCGGGTGCCGGGCCGGTAGCGGATCTCGGTGTGCGGCCAGCCGAGTTGGACGTCGTGGCGGCCGTTGTCCTCGGGGAAGACCTGGAGGGCCTCGCTCAGGGTGCGGTGACCGTCGGCGTCCTCCTGGGCGATGACCATGAGGAAGCGGTCCTCGAAGCGGACCGGGACCCAGAGCCAGTGGAAGCCCTCGGGGCGGTACTCCTCGGCGGCCCGGCCGCCGTCCTCACCGGGGATCGGCCGCACACCCCAACTGCGGTCGCGGGTACCGGTCCATTCGTGCGGGGTGAGGGTGTGCTCCTCGCCCTTGGCGCGGATGGTGCCCGTGACGTGGCCGGCCTGGACGAAGCGGCACCCCTCCAGCATGAGCCGGTCGCCGCGGCGCTGGAAGTGGTGGGGCTCCCAGACGGCGGGGAACTCGGCGGTCCAGGTGACGTCGTACGAGAGCCCGTCCGGGTCGTCGGGGTCGGGCGCGCAGCGCAGGGTGAGCTGTTTGAGCGGGACGTCGACGGTGATGCTGAGCGGGCCGACGGAGAGGTTCATCCGGTCGTCGGTGAGGGCGTCGGAGGCCCGGACGGCGAGCAGTTCGTCGCCGACGCGGAGGGTGGCGTAGGCGTCGATGACCCCGGCATTGGGGTAGACCCCGAGGCCGAGGATGAGAACGGCGCGGCCGGCGTGGTCGAAGACGTGGAAGATGCAGCGGTCGTAGGCGTTGCGGTCACCGCTGACGAGGTGCTTCATCGACAGGGGCGCCTGGTGGACGGGGTACTCGTCGAGACCGATGGGCCGGTCGGCGGACATGGCGGACCTCCGGGACGGGGGGGTGGGGGGACGGGGACGAGGAGCAGGACGAGGGGACGGAGAGTGGGTGCGCGTACGGATGTGACGGTACGTCAGAAACCGAGCCCGGGGCCAGAGGTCTGGCACGAACTGACAGGGTGGCAGGGGGTGTCGGGGGGGCTTCGGGGGACGGGAGCTTCGGGGGACGGGAGCCCGGAGCCGGGGAGCCTGGAGCCGGGCGGGCGGGATCGCTTCGCGCGGCGGGGGCTTCGGGGGGCGGGACTTCAGCCGGGCGGCATCAGGGACGCTGGCCGGTGGCTTCGGATGGTCGGGA
>NZ_JBICZH010000032.1:0-55372 GCF_043201995.1 Streptomyces sp. NPDC048258 | reverse complement strand
CGGCCGACGACTCGGCACCGGCACCGCACTGACTTGCACGGCCGCAGTCGAGGGACTCGCCATCCTGAGCCTGGCCGTCGCCCCGAACCCGTACGCCGCCGGCCTCGCACTCGCCGTCTGCGGAGCGGGCATGGGCGCCACGATGGTGCTCGCCCCCTCCCTCCGACAGGCGATCGTCCCCGCCCACCTGATGGGCAGGGTCGCCTCCACCTCCCGCATGCTCGCCATGTGCGCCGCCCCGTTCGGGGCCTTCCTCGGCGGCTGGCTGGCCACCACGTACGACATCCGCACCCCGCTCTACGCCGCCGCCGGCCTCCTCCTGGCGATGACGGCCGTCACGGCGTCCATGACCAGCAACCGCCGGGTCGAAGCGGCGCTGCGTGCCGCCGACCCGGCCGGCGGTCCGGATCACCCGGCATCCAAGGAACCCGCCCAGGAGAGTGCACCCGACGTGTTGTGACGCCTGCCGCGAAGGCGTCACAACGATGTCACGAGGCTCAAGCAGTTCGATTCCGAGGGCTCACCCAGGTGCCTCCCGAAGTGGTGAACATCTGCTGTCGGTTCTCCGTGAACAGAGCCACGCCCTGGAGCCCGCGGGCCGAACGGTTGTGTCCGATCTGGAGCGCCAAAGTCTTCTTACTGGGGCATCCGCCATGTCAGCTGAGCCGGGACCGCTCCCCGCAGCCCCTCGGCACCGTCCGACTCTCGGGCGCGAGAGTACGAGGGCCGCGCGCCCACACCGAGCCCGCCCAGGGGTGGCGCCCGGGACGGGTGGGTTACATCTGCCGGAGTCTGTCATTGGCTTCGCCGGGGGTGAACCGGGCCGGGTCGAACCCCACCCCGGAGTCAAGGCCAAGCCACCGCACGAGGTCGTCGTACTCCGTCCGCGTCGGATCGGCGAGAGTCCGCTTGAGGTCTTCATAGGCCCCGGCGCCTCCGCAGTCCTCAGGAGGGCAGGCGCCGGAACCAGCTACGCAGACGGGATAGCTCCGGTCCGCCTCGGCTGCGATCTGGTGCTCCACCGTGACGCGGTGGTCCCAGGAGTCACCGAAGTCGTACGTGTACGCAAGGCTCCCTCCCTCCTTGAGCAGGGCGCCGAGAGTGACGCCCCGCTCGTCCCCGAAGTCGAGCTCGGTGTTGGCCCGGCCGTACTGGACACCGTCCACGGTGAAGGCGTGCATATGGCTGTTCTCCCAGCCCATGACAGCCTGGATCACAGCATGCACTTGGTCGAGCCGGGCCGCGGCAGGCACCAGCACACGTCGCCAGACCGCCGGTGCGGCAATGTCCTCCAGATCGATGCGCAGCTGGAACACCGGCTCCCCGGGGAGCGGTTCACCGCGCATCACGGCCACGGCCCGCCTGCCCTGACCGGTCAGCTCCACGGTGTCATCGTCGCTTCGGACGGCCCCGAGGGCCGCGAGGGCGTCGAGCAACAGCCGCACGTCACGGTCGTTGCTACCGCGCCAGCCCCGCAGCCGCTCGGGCGGCACATCGTCGAGGATGTAGGGAGCGGTCACCGCCTGCCACACCGCTCTGCGCAGCGCATCGCCGGCGACCGGGCCGCGAGCCGCGTACAGCCGATGCAGCAGCGTCCGCAGGCCGGCGGCATACTCCTGCGAGAAGACCGACTCAAACCACCCCGAGACCAGTACGGCACTCCCGATGCGCGGTACCGCTTCGAAGAGGGCGTTCCACAGGCCGTCGGGCCGGTCGAGCAGCCGGGCGTTCTTCTTCACCGGGAGCAGACGGCCACCGGCGACCCTCAGCAGTCGGGCGGCCTTAGCCCATTCCGCCAGCAGGTTGAGGTGGTACAGCTCCTCGCTGGACTTCGTCTTGAACATCCGGTCACCGATCACCGGGTCCATCTGGTCGCCGGTGCCCAGCAGCTCCACCAAGGTCCGGGCGTCCGCGAGAGTGATGCGGCCGGTCTGCGTCAATTTCCGTCCCGCGCCGATCCACCCGACCAACTCCCGCACCTGGCCCACTGTCTTGCC
This sequence comes from Streptomyces sp. NPDC048258, assembly GCF_043201995.1. Taxonomy (NCBI): domain Bacteria; kingdom Bacillati; phylum Actinomycetota; class Actinomycetes; order Kitasatosporales; family Streptomycetaceae; genus Streptomyces; species Streptomyces sp. NPDC048258. Next base: position 53,375 of record NZ_JBICZH010000032.1, on the reverse strand, counting down.
ATGAGACTCGTCCACAACCGCTCCGTTCCGTGCCCTCGCCGCCTCGCCGAACCTACCCTCCCGCACCGCCGTCAGCCGTAGGGTGCTTCCGGTGAGCGAGTACCAGTACTACGGGTTTCAGGCCCTCGACCGGCCGCTGAGCGGCGACCAGCGGGAAGCACTGCGGCGCGTCTCCAGCCGTGCCAGGATCACCGCCACCAGCTTCACCAACGAATACCACTGGGGCGACCTGCGGGGGAATCCGCGAAACCTGGTGGAGCGGTACTTCGACGCCCATCTGTACGTCGCCAGCTGGGGCACACGCCGGCTGATGCTCCGCCTGCCCCTACAGCGCCTGGCCCTGCGCAGCGTCCAACCGTACGATCTCGGCCACCACGTCGAAACCTGGGCCACCCGGACCCACCTTCTCCTCGACCTGACCAGCGAGGACGAGGGCGGCGACTGGGTCGAGGGAGCCGACGATTCCCTGGCCGCCGTCATCGGCGTACGCGAGGAACTCGCCACCGGCGATATGCGGCCCCTCTATCTGGCGTGGCTCTCCGCCCTCTCTGCCTGGGAAGCCGAGGACGACGACGAAGAGGAGTACCAGTCCGCCCTGGAGCCTCCCGTCCCCGCCGGCCTGGGCGAACTCACGGCTCCGCAAAGCGCGCTCGCGGACTTCCTGCGCGTCGACACCGACCTGCTCGCTGTCGCCGCACAGAGCAGCACCGCGGCGCCGGAACCCGCGGCCAGTCTGACACGGAAGGAGCTCGCGCGACTCGTCTCCGCCCTCCCGGCCGAGGAGAAGGACGCCCTACTGGTGCGCCTCGCCCTCGGCCCGGAACCCCACTTGCACAGCGAACTCCTGTACCGCCTGCGGGAAACTTCCGCCCCAGCGACCGCACCCGGTCGCCGGACCGCCGCCCGGCTGCTGGATGCGGCGCACACCCGCCGCGCCGAACGCCACGGGCACGCCGAACGCGCCCGGTTGCGAGCCCGCGCCACGCGCTTGACCGCACTCGCCGCCGAGGCGGACGTCATCTGGAACCAGGCCGAAGCACACATCGCCTCCAAGAAGACCAGTGCCTACGACGCGGCTGTCGCCCTCCTTCGTGACCTGCGCGATGCCTGCGCTCACGCCGGACACGGTGTCGATTTCCAGCAGCGTCTGGGGCTCCTGCGCGACACCTACCGGAGCCGGCCCGGCCTCATCCACCGTCTCGACAGTCACGGTCTCCGGTAACTCGGCCGCCGGCATGGAAGAAGACGGTCAGGCGTGGTTGACCGGGAGGACGTCCGGGGAGAGGGCGCCCGCGTGGGCCGAGGCCGAGGTCATGCGGCGGCAGTGGCGGCGGCGGCACAGGACCTCGTAGCCGATCTCCTCCGCCGGGCGGTTCACGTCACCGACCACGACCTGCGCGCCCTCGACGACCATCTCGCCGCCCACGGTACGGGCGTTGTGCGTGGCACGGGCGCCGCACCAGCACAGGGCCTCGACCTGGAGCTGCTCAAGCCGGTCCGCCAGCTCGATCAGCCGCTGCGAGCCCGGGAACAGCTTCGTGCGGAAGTCCGTGGTGATACCGAACGCGAAGACGTCCATGTCCAGGTCGTCCACGATGCGCGCAAGCTGGTCGATCTGCTCCGGGGCCAGAACTGGGCCTCGTCCACGATCCCGTAGTCCGCCTTGCCGCCCTTCGAGAGCTGAGCGACCAGGTACGCGTACAAGTCCATGCCCTCCGGCGCCTCGATCGCCTCCGTCACCAGACCCAGCCGGGACGACAGCTTGCCCTCGCCCGCCCGGTCGTCCCGCGTGAAGATCACGCCCTGAAGCCCCCGCGCGTCGCGGTTGTGCGCAACCTAGCGCCAAAGTCTTCTCTCTTGACCATCCACCAACTCACGCGAGGGTCACCATGGACGTCGGCAGCCGCCAGGCCGCTCAGCCCCGGGGCGCAGCGGTCTGCTGCCGGTTCATCAAGTCGTGGCGACGCCCTGCGCGGCGAGGCGCTCCAGCTTGTCAGGAGCCACGATCGCGCAGGAATCGGCGCCGATGAGGCGCTTCAGGTTCGGCAGCAGGGCGAGGTCGTCGAGCGACTGGACGTCGAACAGATCGTCCTCTCCGTCCCAGACCGGAGAGCACTCGTAGTAGATCTGATTCCCGCCGTCGACGAGCAGCTCGTCCACGCCCGCCAGCAACTCCTCGCTGATCGCCAGCTCTTCGAAGAAGGTGCGGGACTCGTCGAGCACCGTGAACGCCAGGTCGTTGTCGAAGACGTGGGACTGCACGTCACCGATGCCCCTGGCCTCCATCAGTTCGTCGATGCTGAACACCGGCGTGAGCACCTGGTCCTGGTACATGAGCTTCTCGATGACCAGCAGCTTGAAATTGAAATCCTTGAAGACAGCCGGCCTGCTCACCGCCGGCTGCGGCTCCAACGGCAGCTCCTCCGACTCCAGTGGTCGCCATCGACGGCCCCCAGAAGGACGTGCGCAAGCGCGGCGAAGACAACCTCAAGGTCACCCCGGCCCCCGAGCGCGGCGCGCCCCTCATCCAGCAGGTGGAACACCGCCTGCGCGAGGCCATCCTCCTCGATGCCAAGGTGGCCGGTGAGACCAGCGCCAAGTGCCCCAATGGCGTGACCCAGAAGGCCGGCGCGGTCAGTCAGTGCCTCGTGACGTACGGAGGGGCCGAGATCCCCTACGAGGTCAAGATCAGCGACAGCTACACCGAGGGCAGCAGCATCACCTCCTACACCACCACGCCCAAGACGGGCCTGCTGGTGGGGAAGGTCGTCTACAACGCGCTGAACGAGCGCTACGGCTCCGAGTCGGGGAGTACCGACGCCAGCAAGCTCGCCTGCGAGGAGATCCCCGCTGCGAAGGCGGTCGATTTGAAGTCCGACACCGGCTACAAGTGCCAGTACTGGGGCAAGCACGCCAACGACGGCAAGGGCGGCTACGAGACCCTGCGGGTCATGATGGGCGCCTCCGGCGGCATCGGCTTCGAGACCGTCAAGTAACGCACCGGCGTCACACTTGGACAACACACTGACGGGGTGGGGGCGGTCTCCACAGCGAAACCGCTCCAGCCCGGCCAACACCCGAAGCCTTCCCAGCATTCGGCCACAGGTCCGAGCAGCGTCAGAGGTGCGCCTGCGCCGAGGGGGAATGGTCAGACGTGGTTGACCGGGAGGACGTCCGGGGAGAGGGCGCCCGCGTGGGCCGCGGCCGAGGTCATCCGCTTGCGATGGTGGCGGCGGCAGAGGACCTCGTAGCCGATCTCCCCGGCCGGGCGGTTCACGTCGCCGACGACGACCTGGGCGCCTTCGACCACCATCTCGCCCCCTATGGTGCGGGCGTTGTGGGTGGCGCGGGCGCCGCACCAGCACAGGGCCTCGACCTGGAGCTGCTCCAGGCGGTCCGCCAGCTCGATCAGGCGCTGCGAGCCGGGGAACAGCTTGGTGCGGAAGTCCGTGGTGATGCCGAAGGCGAAGACGTCCATGTCGAGGTCGTCGACGATCCGGGCGAGCTGGTCGATCTGCTCCGGGGCGAGGAACTGGGCCTCGTCCACGATCACGTAGTCCGCCTTGCCGCCCTTGGACAGCTGCCCGACCAGGTACGCGTACAGGTCCATGCCCTCCGGCGCCTCGATCGCCTCCGTCACCAGGCCGAGGCGGGAGGACAGTTTGCCCTCGCCCGCCCGGTCGTCCCGCGTGAAGATCACGCCCTGGAGCCCGCGCGCGTCGCGGTTGTGCGCGATCTGGAGCGCCAGCGTGCTCTTTCCGCAGTCCATCGTTCCGGAGAAGAACACCAGCTCGGGCATGGGAAGTACGGGACCTTTCGGGTCGTGGGCGGGGCGGGGAGGGGGACGAGGGGGAGAAAGAGCGGACCGTCAGGTGCGGATTTCGAGCAGCGGGACGAGCTGCTCGGCCGCCGTCATGGAGCCGTGCATCCCGACGAGGGCGGACTCGTTGGGCTCGTTGCGCGAGGCGGTGATCGCGACATCCGCCTGGGCGGCCGCCACCACGTCGCCGATCCGGCCGAGCACGCGCTCGTCGCACTCCCCCGGCGGCCCGAACCAGCCCAGTTCCAGGGCCTCTTCACGGCTCGCGACCCAGAACCGGTCGCCGAGCACCTCGCGCCACACGGTCAGTACGTCGACCTCGGCCCCCGGCACCGCGTACACGTGCCGGGCCCGGCCCTCGCCGCCGAGCAGGGCCACGCCCGCGCCCAGCTCCCAGTCCTCGTCGAAGTCGATCCGGGAGTCCTCGTCGAAGGGGACGTCGACCATGCCGTGGTCCGCGGTCACGTACAGGGCGGTGCGCGGCGGCAGTTGCTCGGCGAGGCGCTGCACCAGGCGGTCGACGTACATCAGCTGGCCGCGCCAGGCGTCGGAGTTCACGCCGTGCCGGTGCCCGGCGCCGTCGAGCTCGCTGTAGTACGTGTACACGAGCGAGCGGTCGCCGGCCGCGAGGCGCTCGGCGGCCAGGTCCATCCGCTCCTCGCCGGTCATCCGGCCGAGGAAGGTGCCGCCGCTCAGCGCGACCTTGGTGAGCGGGGTGGTCTGGAAGGCGGGCGCGGACACCTGGGCGGTCGCCACGCCGGCCTTGTCGGCCAGCTGGAAGACGGTCGGGTACGGCTGCCAGGGCTTGGGCGCGGTCCACGGCTGCCAGCGGAGCTGGTTCATCAGCTCGCCGGTGGCCGGGTTGCGGACGGCGTAGCCGGGCAGGCCGTGGCGGGCGGGCGGCAGACCGGTGCCGACCGAGGCCAGCGAGGTGGCGGTGGTAGCCGGGAAGCCCGCGGTGATCGGGCGGCCGGTGCCGCCGCGCGAGCCCGCGAGCAGGGAGGTGAGGTACGGGGCCTCGTCCGGGTGGGCCTTGATCTGCTCCCAGCCCATGCCGTCGACCAGGAACACGCAGTTCCGGTCGGCCGGGGTCAGCTCCGCGATGGAGGCGGTGAAGCCGGGGACGCCCTGGCCGGCCACGAGGGTGGGCAGCAGGTCGGCGAGCGAGCCGACGCCGTACTCGGGGACGGGCGCGGCGGTGAGATCCAGCAGCTCCGGCTCATCCGCCCAGTTCTGCGCGGCGGGGTAGGCCATCAGCGGGCGGGGGTGGACGTGGCCGCGGTGGCTTCGGAGAGTGCCTGCGCGAAGACCAGGGTCTGGCGCACCGCCTCCGGGCCGTCGCCCGCCTCGCTGACCCGCAGGCTGAGGTCGTCGGCGGTGGAATTGCCGGTGTAGCCGTGGTCGGAGTCGCAGTTCGGGTCGCCGCAGGCGGCCGGCTCCAGGTCGATCCGGGAGACCGCGCCCCAGCCGATGGTCAGGACGACCTCACGGGGCAGGGTGCCGGGGGTGTAGGACTCCGGGTTGGCGACGACGCGGCTCAGCACCACCGAGGAGATGCTGGAGAGCTTGACCGACTCGGTGGAGGTGGTCGCGTACGGGGACGGGGACCCGGCGTCGGCGGCCTGCTCGTCGGTGTGGCTGACGATGAAGCGGTTTCCGGTCAGGACCAGAACGGTGACGTGGCGGCGCACCTCGTTGGAGTCGAAGGTCGTCTCCTGGTGGACCAGGTACGACGAAATCGGCTCGCCGCCCACCGCGGCCTCCACGGCCTCGGCCACGAGGGCCGGGTAGTAGCCGCTGCGCTCGATCGCCGTGCGCAGCCCCTGGGTCGTCGTACCGGATTTCGCCATGAGGTCCATCCTAAGGCCCGCACGGGGCGCCCCGGCCTCTCCGTACCCGCTCAGTAACTGGGGAGGGTCCGCGGTCCGAGGTCGCCGCGGGCGGGCGGGTGCGCGACGCGGACGGTGGCGCTCAGCACGGAGAGTCCCTCGGTGGCGACGACCACGGGCTCCAGGGAGACACCGATCACCTCGGGGTGGTCGTCCACGAGGCGGGACAGGCGCAGGAGCAGCTCCTCCAGGACGGGGGTGTCGACGGGGTCGCTGCCGCGCCAGCCGAACAGGAGGGGTGCGGTCCGGATGGACCGGATCAGTCCGGCGGCGTCCCGGTCGGTGGCGGGGACCAGGCGGTGGGCGGTGTCCCCGAGCAGTTCGGAGGCGACGCCGGCGAGCCCGAAGGAGAGGACGGCGCCCGCGGCCGGGTCGATGACGGAGCGGACGACCGTGTCGACCCCTCGGGGCACCATCGCCTGGACCACCGGCTGGAGCTCCGAGGGCTTGCCCAGCAGGCCGGTGAGGTCCTCGTACGAGCGCCTCAGCTCGGTCTCGTCCCTGAGGTCGAGGCGTACGCCGCCCAGGTCTGCGCGGTGGCGCAGGTGCGGGGCGGTGGTCTTGAGGGCGACCGGGTAGCCGAGGATCCCGGCGGCGCGGACGGCCGCGTCGGCGCTGGGCGCGGGCAGGGCGGGCAGGGCGTGGATCCCGTACCGCCCGAGGAGCTCGCGGGCGTCCCACTCGGCCAGGGTGAGCACGGCTCCGCCGTCGACGTCGGCCAGCAGCCGGGTCAGCTGGGCGGCGGCGCCGGGCTCGTCGATGTCCTCGAACTCGGGGACGTACCCGGCCTCGGCGTTGGACCGCCGCCACTGTCCGTACCGGACGGCTTCGGCGATGGCCCGTACGGCCCGCTCGGCGGCGGGGTAGCTCGGGATCCGGACCTGCGCCTCGGCCCGCCCGACGGGAGAGGGCGAGGGAGCGGAGCGCACGTACGGGGGCCGGGGCGCTTCCCCCGTTTCGGGAAGGGGCGGGGTGGGGGGAGGGCCCTGCACGGCGGAGAGGGCTTCGACGAGCTCGCCGAGCTCGACGTGGACCACCGCCACCGGCTTGCCGGGCACCTCGGCCACGGCTTCGCGCAGCGCATCGGCCAGCTCGTCCGCCGGTGCGTGCTCGCTCACCCAGGGAATGGCCGTGACCACCACCGCGTCGCAGTCGTCGGAGGCCAGCGCCGAGACCAGTGCCGCGCGGAAGTCCTCCGGCGAGGCCGCCGTCGTCAGGTCGAGCGGCGGCAGCGGCCGCAGCCCCTGGGCCAGGCAGGCGTCGTACGTGAGCACGCCGAGGGACTCGGAGTTGCCGAGGATCGCGATCCGGGGTCCGGCGGGCAGCGGCTGGGCGGCCAGCAGGAGGCCGACATCGACCAGCTCCGTCACCGTGTCGACCCGGATGACGCCCGCCTGCCGCAGCAGGTCGGAGACGGTGGCGTCGGGGAGCCGGGTGTCCGGGACCACGTGCCCGGCCGGGGTGTGGCGGCCGCCCCTGGCGACGACCACCGGCTTCTCGGCCGCCGTCCGGCGGGCGAGGCGCGTGAACTTACGCGGGTTGCCCAGGGTTTCGAGGTACATCAGGGCGACGTCGGTCGCCTCGTCGTCGTACCAGTACTGGAGGATGTCGTTGCCGGAGACGTCGGCCCGGTTGCCCGCGGAGACGAAGGAGGACAGGCCCTCGCCGCGCCGGAGCAGGGCGGAGAGCAGCGCGATCCCGATCGCCCCGGACTGCGTGAACAGGCCGATACGGCCCCGCATCGGCATCGGCGCGGGCGTCAGCGAGGCGTTGAGCTCCACCTCGGGCGCGGTGTTGATCACCCCGTAGGCGTTCGGCCCGATCAGCCGCATCCCGTACGAGCGCACCTGGCGCACGAGTTCGCGCTGGCGGGCGAGTCCGGCCGGGCCGCTCTCCCCGTATCCGGCAGACAGCACCACGAGCCCCTGCACCCCGTGTTCGCCGCAGGCCGCCACCACCTCGGGGACCCGGTCCGCCGGAACCGCGATCACCGCGAGGTCGACGGGGGCGCCGATGGCTTCGATCGTGCGGTAGGCCCGTACGCCGTCGAGGAGGTCGCGCGTGACCTGCTGGTTGACGGCGTAGAGGTGGCCGTGGAAGCCGCTGTCGCGCAGGTTGCGCAGCGCGGCGGCGCCCACGCCCGCGCCGGAGCGGCTGACTCCGATCACCGCGACCGACCCGGGGGCGAGCAGCCGCTGCACCGAGCGCGCCTCGGCGCGCTGTTCGCGGGCGCGCTGCACGGCGAGGGACTCGGCGGTGGGTTCGAGGTCGAGGGTCAGATGGACGGAGCCGTCCTCGAAGCTGCGCTTCTGCTGGTAGCCGACGTCCGTGAACACTTTGATCATCTTGGTGTTGGCGGGGAGCACTTCGGCGGCGAACCGGCGGATGCCGCGCTCGCGGGCCACCGCGCCGATGTGTTCGAGGAGGGCGGAGGCCACGCCGCGGCCCTGGTGGGCGTCCTGGACGAGGAAGGCGACCTCGGCCTCGTCGGCGGGGCCGGTGGCGGGCCGGCCGTCGGCGCCGATGCGGTCGTAGCGGACGGTGCCGATGAACTCCCCGCCGATGGTCGCCGCGAGGCCGACCCGGTCCACGTAGTCGTGGTGCGTGAACCGGTGCACGTCGCGATCGGAGAGCCGGGGGTAGGGAGCGAAGAAGCGGTAGTACTTCGACTCGTCGGAGACCTGCTCGTAGAAGCTGACCAGCCGGCCCGCGTCCGCGGTGGTGATGGGCCTGATCCGGGCGGTGCCGCCGTCGCGCAGGACGACGTCCGCTTCCCAGTGGGCCGGGTACGAGGGGTCCGACTCGGTGGTCATGGGCCTACCTTACGGCCGGGAACGGCCGGGCAGCGCTCGCGCGGCGCATTAGGCAAGCTGGGGCAAAACGGTGCAAGCTGGGGAAGGTCGAACGGCGGGACATCCGGGCCGAAGGTCGGTCGGAGCATTCCGGGCGTCGTGAGAGACTGGTCTAGACAACCGTAAGAACCTGAAGGGCATCACCATGGCAGAGCGCCGCGTCAACGTCGGCTGGGCCGAGGGCCTGCACGCTCGTCCCGCCTCGATCTTCGTCCGTGCGACGACCGCCTCCGGCGTCCCGGTGACCATCGCCAAGGCCGGCGGCGACCCCGTCAACGCCGCTTCCATGCTGGCTGTTCTGGGCCTGGGCGCCCAGGGCGGCGAGGAGATCGTCCTCGCCTCCGAGGCCGACGGCGCCGAGGTCGCGCTGGACCGCCTCGCGAAGCTGGTCGCCGAGGGTCTCGAGGAGCTCCCCGAGACCGTCTGACCCTTCGGGTTCGACCCACGCAGTACACCCGCGGCAGCCGCGGCCCCACCACCCCGGGGGCCGCGGCTCCGTCGTTTCCGGATCGATTCGGGTTCACGGAATACCGACGGCGGCACGAAAACACAAAAGCACGAAAACACGGCAGCACCGCAGCACCGCAGCGCGAGAATTCGGCTCCGCAGGAATTCGGCGCGTGCAGCTCGTGCATACGACCCGGAAATTCAGGCAGCGCCGCCGGGATACGTCCTTTGTATACGGGCCCTGTTAATGCCGGCCGCTCGCCATGTTTACGGCAGGTTGCGAAGTGCTCACCGTCGGCCGGAGCCGCGGCCGGTGCGCGGCCGCCGCCCGGTCGGCGTGGAGCACCGTCAGCGTCCGGGCCCGCTCCGCGTCCCCCCGCGCCACCGCGTCCACGATCGCCCCGTGCTCCGCCCATGACTCCACCGGCCGGGCCGGCGCCTCCACCACGTACATCCACGCCACCTTGTGCCGCATCTGCGTGAGCAGCGCGATCAGGCCCGGGCTCCCGGAGGCCTGCGCGAGCGTCTCGTGGAACCAGCCGCCCAGGGACCGCAGATCCTCGCCCTGGCCCCGCCTGGCCCGCTCCTGGCCCAGTCTGACCAGCCCGCGCAACACCTTGAGGTGTGCCTCCGTGCGCCGCCGGGCGGCCCTGGCGGCCGCCAGGGGCTCCAGCAGCATCCGCAGCTCCAGGAGGTCGGCGGCCTCCTGCTCGGTCGGCTCGGCCACACAGGCGCCCGCGTGGCGCCGCGTGGTCACGAACCCCTCGGACTCCAGGGTCCGCAGCGCCTCGCGGACCGGGACGCGCGAGACTCCGTACCGGCGGGCCAGCACCTCCTCGGTCAGCCTGCCGCCCGGTTCGAAGACCCCGGAGACGATGTCGTCGCGGATTGCTGTGCATACCGCGTGCGCAGGAATACGCAAGACCGGACCTCCGCCTATTTCCGACTGACACGCTCAATGGACACGCATGCGCGTGCTGCGACTCTATTGCAACACACGATAATTTCCGAGAGCGGTCGGAAATGCGAAACATTTACCGGCGGAGCAGCACGAAGGCCCCGGCTCGGGGAGCCGGGGCCTTCGGTGAAGCGGTGTCGCGCGGTGCGATGCGGGTCAGAGGCTGACGTCGTGCGAGCGCAGGTACGCGATCGGGTCGATGTCCGAGCCGTAGTCGGCACCGGTGCGGGCCTCGAAGTGCAGGTGCGGGCCGCTGGAGTTGCCCGTGGAGCCCGACAGGCCGATCTGCTGGCCGGGGGTGACCTGCTGGCCGACGGAGACGCTCAGCGAGGACATGTGGCCGTACTGGGTGTACGTGCCGTCGTTGTGCTTGATGACGACGTTGTTGCCGTACGCGCCGCCCCAGCCGGCCTCGACGACGACGCCGACGCCCACCGCGTGGACGGAGGTGCCGGAGGCGGCGTGGAAGTCGATGCCGGTGTGGCTGCCGGAGGACCACATGCCGCCGCCCGCCTTGTACTGCGTGCTGACGTACGAGCCCTCGATCGGCGCGACGAAGGTGTTGAGGCGCTTGCGCTCCTCCTCGCGGGCCGCACGCTCGGCGGCTTCACGCTCGGCCTTCGCCTTGGCCTCGGCGAGGCGCTTGGCCTCGGAGGCCCGCTGCTTGGCGTCGGCCTCGGCCTGCGCCTGGGCGGCGGCGTGCTCGGCGGCGCGCTGCTGGGACGCAGCCTGGTCCTGGATGTCGCCCTGGAGCTCCTCCGCGACGACGACGGCGCCGAGCGCGTTGTCCTGGGCGGAGTGGTGATCGCCGTTGTCGGCGGCGAAGGCCGGGGCGGCGAGGGAGCCGACGACACCAGTGGTGGCGAGGGCGGCGATGCCGGCGTAACCGGCGGTCTTGCGGCTCAGACGGCTGGAACCACGGTGCTTACCGGAGCCGGCGGGACGACTGCCAAACGCCATGAAGGGGCTGATCCTTTCCTTCCTTCTCGCCTACCGGGTTAGCTGACGGGTTCGGAGCAGGAAGGTCTCCTACGGACCTCCTCTTGCGAGGCGGCCCGATTCACCCCAGGGACACATGTGGGTCCCCGGCTCCCCAGGCTCGCGCCTGACGGGGACTCGGCGATCGCTGCCCGGTGCCGCGGATGCGGCGGGTACAACTGACGGACAGCACGGGTGACGCTAGGCGGATCATCAGTCAATCGCCAAACAGACACGCCTTTTTGTTGCGTACGCCACACCACATAAAAGCAACCTCCCCACCTAACGGACAAAAGGGGCTCCGGCGGACAAGCCCGCCGAAGCCCCTCTTCGTGTCGGTCAGTTGACCGAGGATTCCGTCAGTTGGTGACGACGCTCACGTCGCCGATCCCGAGGGCGCGCACCGGCGCCTCGATCTGCGCCGCGTCGCCCACCAGGACGGTGACCAGCCGGTCCGCCGGGAAGGCCTTCACGACCGCCGAAGTCGCCTCCACCGTCCCGGTTTCGGCGAGCCGCGCGTACAACTGCGCCTGGAAGTCGTCCGGCAGCTCCTGCTCGACCTGGTCGGCGAGGGTTCCGGCGACCGAGGCTGCCGTCTCGAACTTCAGCGGGGCCACGCCCACCAAGTTCTGCACCGCCACGTCCCGTTCGGCATCGGTCAGGCCGCCCTCCGCGAGGGTGCGCAGCACCTTCCAGAGGTCCTCCAGCGCCGGGCCGGTGTTCGGGGTGTCCACCGAGCCGCTGATGGCGAGCATCGAGGCGCCCTTGCCGTCGGCGGTCGAGCGGAGCACCTGGCCGAAGGCGCGCACGCCGTAGGTGTACCCCTTCTCCTCGCGCAGCACCTTGTCCAGGCGGGAGGTCAGGGTGCCGCCCAGGCAGTACGTGCCGAGCACCTGGGCAGCCCAGACCCGGTCGTGCCGGTCCGGTCCGATCCGGCCGATCAGCAGCTGCGTCTGGACCGCGCCGGGCCGGTCCACGATGACCACGCGGCCCGCGTCGTCGGCGGTCACCGGCGGCACCGGGAGGGGCGCGGCGGTGTCGCCCGTCCAGGCGCCCAGGGTGTCCGCGAGCACGGCGTCCAGGTCGATGCCGGTCAGGTCGCCGACGACCACCGCGGTGGCCGTGGCGGGGCGTACGTGGGCCTCGTAGAAGGCGCGTACGGCCGCGGAGTCGATCCGGGCGACCGTCTCCTCGGTGCCCTGGCGCGGGCGGGACATCCGCAGGGAGGCCGGGAACAGCTCCTTGGAGAGCTGCTTGGCGGCGCGGCGCTGCGGGTTGGCCAGCTCGTGCGGGATCTCGTCGAGCCGGTTGCGCACGAGGCGGTCGACCTCGGCGTCGGCGAAGGCCGGCGCGCGCAGGGCCTCGGCGAGCAGGCCGAGCGCCTTGGGCAGCCGGGAGGCCGGGACCTCCAGGGAGACCCGCAGGCCCGGGTGGTCGGCGTGCGCGTCGAGGGTGGCGCCGCAGCGCTCCAGCTCGGCCGCGAACTCCTCGGCGGAGTGCTTGTCCGTGCCCTCGGACAGCGCGCGGGCCATGATCGTGGCCACGCCGTCCAGGCCCTCGGGCTCGGCGTCCAGCGGGGCGGCGAGGTTGACCTCGACCGCGATCACCTGCTGGCCCGGGCGGTGGCAGCGCAGCAGGGTCAGGCCGTTGGCGAGGACCGAGCGGTCGGGGGCCGGGAAGGCCCACGGCTGGGGCTCCCCGGCCTGCGGGCGCGGGTGGAAGGTCATCGTGACGGCTGCGGTGTCGCTCACTGCTCCACCCCTTCGTTCTCGTTCGCGTGGTTCTCGTCGTTCTCGCCGGCGTCGTCGGCGTCCGCGTCCGCGGCGAGCGGTTCGTAGACCAGCACCGCGCGGTTGTCGGGACGCAGCCGGGCCGCGGCCACGGCCTGCACTTCCTCGGCGGTGACGTCGAGGACGCGCCGGACGGCGGTCAGGGCCAGCTGCGGGTCGCCGAAGAGCACCGCGAAGCGGCACAGTTCGTCGGCGCGGCCGGCGACCGTGCTCAGCCGGTCCAGCCACTCGCGCTCCAGCTGTGCCTGCGCGCGCTCCATCTCCTCGGCCGTCGGGCCCTCGGCGGCGAACCGCGCGAGCTCCTCGTCCACGGCCGCCTCGATGTCGGGCACCTCGACCCCGCCGGAGGTCTTGACGTCCAGCCAGCCCAGCGAGGGCGCTCCGGCCAGGCGCAGCATGCCGAAGCCGGCCGCGACGGCCGTCTGGTCGCGGCGTACCAGGCGGTTGTGGAGCCGCGAGGACTCGCCGCCGCCCAGGACGGTCAGCGCCACGTCGGCGGCGTCGCACTCGCGGGTGCCGTCGTGCGGGAGCCGGTAGGCGGCCATCAGCGCACGCGCCGGGACCTCCTCGACGATCTCCTCGCGCAGCTCCCGGCCGATGACGTCGGGCAGCGAGCCGTCACGGGGCGGCTGCTTGCCGTCGTGCGCGGGGATGGTGCCGAAGTACTTCTCGATCCACGCGAGCGTGCGCTCCGGGTCGATGTCGCCGACCACCGACAGCACCGCGTTGTTGGGCGCGTAGTACGTACGGAAGAAGGCGCGGGCGTCCTCCAGGGACGCGGCGTCCAGATCGGCCATCGAGCCGATCGGGGTGTGGTGGTACGGGTGGCCCTCGGGGTACGCGAGGGCGGTCAGCTTCTCGAAGGCCGTGCCGTACGGGACGTTGTCGTACCGCTGGCGGCGCTCGTTCTTGACGACGTCGCGCTGGTTCTCCATGGACTCGTCGTCCAGGGCGGCCAGCAGCGAGCCCATGCGGTCCGCCTCCAGCCACAGCGCGAGCTCCAGCTGGTGGGTCGGCATCGTCTCGAAGTAGTTGGTGCGCTCGAAGCTGGTCGTGCCGTTCAGGGAGCCGCCGGCACCCTGGACCAGCTCGAAGTGCCCGTTGCCCGGTACGCTCGCCGAGCCCTGGAACATCAGGTGCTCGAAGAGGTGAGCCAGGCCGGTTCGCCCCTTGACTTCGTGGCGCGAGCCCACGTCGTACCAGAGGCAAACCGCGGCGACCGGGGTCAGGTGGTCCTCGGAAAGCACCACGCGCAAGCCGTTGGCCAGCCGGTGTTCGGTCGCTGTCAGGCCGCCGGAGCCGGCCTGGGCTGTGGCCGTGTGACCCATGGGCATGTGGTCCCTTCGATCGCGATGCAGAGATTTCTGTCAGACCTGCCACTGTATGCAAGCGCGTCGGCCGCCGGATAAGTTCCCGGGTCACACCCTGGGTCGGAGTCGGCGTTGTCGGTGCCTCGGGCCACAATGGTCCGCGTCAGACCCCCAGCACACTCATTCTTGGTTAAGGAGCCGCGCAGCGATGGCCCGCCGCAGCACGAAGACCCCGCCGCCGGAGGATTTCGAGGAGAAGATCCTCGACATCGACGTCGTCGACGAAATGCAGGGCTCCTTCCTCGAGTACGCGTACTCGGTGATCTACTCCCGTGCCCTGCCCGACGCCCGGGACGGCATGAAGCCGGTGCACCGCCGCATCGTGTACCAGATGAACGAGATGGGTCTGCGTCCCGACCGCGGGTACGTGAAGTGCGCCCGCGTCGTCGGCGAGGTCATGGGCAAGCTCCACCCGCACGGCGACGCGTCGATCTACGACGCCCTCGTGCGCATGGCCCAGCCCTTCTCGATGCGGCTGCCGCTGGTGGACGGCCACGGCAACTTCGGTTCGCTCGGCAACGACGACCCGCCGGCCGCGATGCGTTACACCGAGTGCAAGATGGCCGACGCCACGTCACTGATGACGGAGTCGATCGACGAGGACACCGTCGACTTCACCGCCAACTACGACGGCCAGGAGCGGGAGCCGGTCGCGTTGCCCGCCGCTTACCCGAACCTGCTGGTCAACGGCGCGTCCGGGATCGCGGTCGGCATGGCCACCAACATGCCCCCGCACAACCTCGGCGAGGTCATCGCCGCCGCCCGCCACCTGATCCGCTACCCGCACGCGGACCTGGAGGCGCTGATGCGCTTCGTACCGGGTCCCGACCTGCCCACGGGCGGCCGGATCGTCGGGCTCTCGGGGATCAAGGACGCCTACGAGAACGGCCGCGGCACCTTCAAGATCCGCGCGACGGTGGCGGTGGAGAACGTGACGGCGCGCCGCAAGGGCCTGGTCGTCACGGAACTGCCCTTCACGGTCGGCCCCGAGAAGGTCATCGCGAAGATCAAGGACCTGGTCGGCTCGAAGAAGCTCCAGGGCATCGCGGACGTGAAGGACCTCACCGACCGCTCGCACGGCCTGCGCCTGGTCATCGAGATCAAGAACGGCTTCCACCCCGAGGCCGTGCTGGAGCAGCTGTACAAGCTGACGCCGATGGAGGAGTCCTTCGGCATCAACAACGTGGCCCTTGTGGACGGGCAGCCGCTGACGCTCGGCCTCAAGGAGCTGCTGGAGGTCTACCTGGACCACCGCTTCGAGGTCGTCCGGCGGCGCAGCGAGTTCCGCCGCACCAAGCGCCGCGACCGCCTGCACCTGGTCGAGGGCCTGCTGGTGGCGCTCATCGACATCGACGAGGTCATCCGGCTCATCCGGGACAGCGACAACTCCGCGCAGGCCAAGGCCCGGCTCATGGAGCGGTTCTCGCTGAGCGAGATCCAGACCCAGTACATCCTGGACACCCCGCTGCGCCGGCTCACCCGGTTCGACCGCATCGAGCTGGAGTCCGAGCGCGACCGGCTGACCGGCGAGATCGACGAGCTGACCGGGATCCTGGAGTCCGACACCGAGCTGCGCAAGCTGGTCTCCACGGAACTGGCGGCGGTCGCGAAGAAGTTCGGCACCGAGCGGCGTACGGTCCTGCTGGAGTCGGCGGGCACGGCGGTCGCGGCGGTGCCGCTGGAGGTCGCTGACGATCCCTGCCGCGTGCTGCTGTCCTCGACGGGTCTGCTGGCGCGCACCGTGACCGGTGAGCCGCTGGCGGAGGCCGACGGCAAGCGGGCCAAGCACGACCTGATCGTCTCGCAGGTCCTGGCGACGGCGCGCGCCGAGGTGGGCGTGGTGACCTCCAAGGGGCGCCTGCTGCGGCTGTCCGTGATCGACCTGCCGCAGCTGCCGGACACGGCGGCCGCACCGGCCCTGGCGGGCGGAGCCCCGATCACGGAGTTCCTGGCCGGCCTGGAGCCGGACGAGAAGGTGATCTGCCTGACCTCGCTGGACGAGTCCTCGCAGGGCCTGGCACTGGGCACCGAGCAGGGCGTGGTCAAGCGCGTCGTGCCGGACTACCCGGCCAACAAGGACGAGCTGGAGGTCATCACCCTCAAGGACGGCGACCGGATCGTCGGCGCGGTCGAGCTGCGCACGGGCGAGGAGGACCTGGTCTTCATCACCGACGACGCCCAGCTGCTGCGCTACCCGGCGGGCCAGGTGCGCCCGCAGGGCCGCCCGGCGGGCGGTATGGCGGGCATCAAGCTCTCCGAGAACGCCAAGGTGATCCACTTCTCGGCCGTCGACCCGGCCCGGGACGCGATGGTGTTCACGGTGGCGGGCTCGCACGGGACGCTGGACGACTCGGTGCTGTCCGGGAAGCTGACCCCGTTCGACCAGTACCCGCGCAAGGGCCGGGCCACCGGTGGTGTGCGCTGCCAGCGGTTCCTGAAGGGCGAGGACGTGCTGACGCTGGCCTGGACCGGCAATTCCCCGGTCCGGGCGGCGTCCGCGAACGGCACTCCGGCCGAGCTGCCGGCCGTGGACCCGCGCCGGGACGGCTCCGGGACCGCGCTGCCCGCGGCCGTGGCGGCGCTGGCGGGGGCCGCGCTGTAGGACGTACGACGGCATTCAGGTGGTACGCCCAACGGGGGACGTACCACCTGAATGGCGACTAGTGTTTTCCCTCTTGGCACTGGCGGGTGGGGCGGGAGAACAGAGCTGATGAGTCGTCGCTCGGGCGTGATCGGGGACTGGGCAGAGGCCCAGCGTCGGATGCAGCAGACGCAGTTGATCCAGCAGCGCGAGGCGGAGCGCCGGCAGCGGGCGTACGAACGGGACGTGGCCCGGGGGGAGCGGGAGCAGCAGGCGGCCCACCGGCAGCGCCGAGAAGCCGAGGCGCGACGGCGGACCGAGTCCATCGAGGCGGAAGTGGCCCGCCTGCAGGGCCTGCTGGCGGCGGGTTGCCGGGCGCCGGCGTTCCGGATGGCCGCGCTGGTCCGGTCCGAGCAGCTCGAACCCTTCAACCCCGGCACGCTGGGGCACCCCGTGCCGATGCCTCGCCTTGAGCAGTTCCAGCAGCAGAGCACCGGCTGGACCCTCGGCTCGAACCGGCGGGCGCAGGCGGAACGCGAGGCGCACGCCCGGTACACCCAGGCCTGGCAGGCCGCGCACGCCGCGGAGGCGCAGCGGCAGCAGCAACTGGCGGCGTACCGGCAGCAGTACGACCGCTGGGCCGCTGAGCAGCTCGCCGCGATCCGCGGGCACAACGGTGGGCTCACCGAGCTGGCCGGAGCCCTGCGCGGGGGCGACGCCGAGGCCGTGGTGGAGTACTTCTCGGCCGCCCTGTACGCCTCCACGGCCTGGCCCGAGGCGCTGCCGAGGCAGGTGGCGGCCGCCTACGATCCGGGGGCGCGCCAGCTCGTGCTGGACTGGGAGCTGCCGGGGTACGAGGTGGTACCGGAGGCCAAGTCGGTGCGGTACATGCCGAGTACGGACCAGGACAAGGAGACGGCCCGCCCGGCCACGCAGCGGCGGGCGCTGCACCGGGACCTGTTGGCGCAGTGTGTGCTGCTGGTGGTGCGCGAGCTGTACGCGGCGGACGAGTTCGGCGTGCTGGACTCGGTGGTGGTCAACGGTTTCGTGGACGCCCACGATCCGGTGACGGGCCTGGAGGCGCAGCTCGTGCTCGCCACGGTGTCGGCGGCCCGGTCCGCCTTCGAGGTGCTGCGGCTGGAGCAGGTCAGCGCGGTGGACTGTCTGGTCGAGGGGTTGCGCGGGCAGCTCTCGGCGCGGCCCGACCAGCTGACCGCGGTACGCCCCGGGCGCAGGCCCGACGAGATCGGCGGCGGGGTCGTCAGCCACGGCGGGCACGCGGGCGGCGGCCAGGACGAGCCCGACCTGTTCGAGATGGACCCGATCGCCTTCGAGAACCTGGTGGCGGAGCTCTTCCGGGCGATGGGCATGGAGGCGCTGACCACCCAGCGGTCGGGCGACGGCGGGGTGGACATCGAGGCGAACGACCCGTCCCCGATCACGGGCGGGCGGATCGTGGTGCAGGTCAAGCGCTACCGGAACACGGTGTCGCCCACGGCGGTACGGGATCTGTACGGCACGGTCCAGGACAAGGGGGCGAACAAGGGGGTGCTGGTCACCACCGCGTCCTTCGGGCCAGGGTCGTACACCTTTGCCAACGGCAAGCCGCTGGAGTTGGTTCCCGGCGACAAGCTCGTGGAGCTCCTGCACCAGTACGGGCTGCGGGGCCGTCTGGGCGGCGCCGCGGCGGGCATCCCGACGCAGCGGGCACCCGAGCCCGCCCCTTCCGCGGACCACAATGTGCTCGGCATGTTCTGGTCGGGCGCGGTCGCGCTCGACGTGTGCGCGCTGGTCTGCACGGGCAACCGGGTGCTGAGCGAGGACCACTTCGTCTTCTTCAACAACCCGGGGACGCCGGACGGTTCGGTGCGGACCCGCGCGCACGCGGCGCCCGACAAGGCCGCGCTCGAGGTGACCTTCGAGGCCCTGCCCCGCGAGGCCGACCGCCTGGTCCTGGTGGCCGCGATCGACCCGGAGGCCGATCCGCACGCCGACCTGGCCGGTTTCACGGACGCCCGGATCCGGCTCCTGGACGCGGCCGGCGCGGAGGTCGGGCAGCTGGAGGTCTCCGACGGCCGGGCCGGTGAGACCGCGCTGGTGCTCGGGTCCTTCCGGCGCCGGGCGAACGGCGACTGGGACTTCGTGATCGGCGGCAAGGGCTACCAGGGCGGGCTGGAGGACCTGCTGCGGGAGTACGGCGTCGACGTCGCCTAGACCTCCCCGGCCTCCGGTGAGGCTTCGGCCGGCTCCGACTCCCACTCCGGCTCCGGCTCCGGCTCCTGCTCCGCGGGCCGGGCCACGTACCGCAGTACGCCCCACATGCTCTCGGGATGCACTTGGTGCGGGGCCGGTTCGCGGCAGGCATCCAGCTCGCGCAGCAGCTCCGGCCCGTCGGTACCCGAGCCGATCAGGACGAGCTGCGTCAGGCGCGCTTCGCCACGCCCCCAGGGCTGCGGGGCGAAGCGGAGGAACCGGCCGACCGCGTGGACCTCGTACCGCTCCTCGTGCCCGGGGACGCCGAAGTAGACGAAGCCCTTGATCCGGTAGAGCCCGGCCGGGCGGCGGTCGAGGAAGTCGATGAACCTGCGCGGTGACAGGGCCTGCTCGGAGACGAACTCGACGCTTTCGTAGGCCGCGTGCGCGTGACCGCTGTGGCCGTGGTCCTGGTCCTGGTCCTGGTCTTGGCCGTGGTCCTGGTCGTCGGCCTCCGCGAGCAGGTCCTCGAAGGAGAGCTGGCCGCGGGTCTCGGTCCAGGGCCGCCGGTCGAAGAGCAGCTCCGGGTCGATCCGCCCGTGGTCGGCGCCCACGACCGGGATGCCGGGGGCGCAGAGGGCGGCGAGTTCCTTCTCGATCCGGGCCCGCTCGGCGGCGTCCACCCGGTCGGTCTTGTTGAGCACGACCAGGTCCGCGACGGCGAGGTGGCGGCCGGTCTCCGGGTGCCGGGCCCGGGTCGCGTCGAACTCCGCCGCGTCCACGACCTCGACCATGCCTCCGTAGCGGATGTCCGGGTTCTCGCTGGCCATGAGCATCCGGATCATCTCCTGGGGCTCGGCCAGCCCGCTCGCCTCGATGACGATCACGTCGATGCGGTGGACGGGCGCGGCGAGCTTCTCCAGGTACGCGTCGAGCTCGCTGCCGTCGACGGCGCAGCACAGGCAGCCGCCGCCGAGGGAGACCATCGAGTCACCGAGTTGGCCGGCCACCGACATGGCGTCGATCTCGATCGAACCGAAGTCGTTGACGACGACTCCGATCCGGGTGCCTCCGCGGTGGGCGAGGAGGTGGTTGAGCACGGTGGTCTTGCCGGATCCGAGGAATCCGGCGAGGACGACGACGGGGATGGGCTGCCTGCTGTTCACCCGGCCGATCGTAGCCAGGCTCCGTCAGCCGAGCGGCGGCACCGGCTGCGGCGCGGTGGGGCCGGTGTACCGGGCGGCCGGGCGGATGATCTTCGAGTCGGCCGCCTGTTCGAGGATGTTCGCGCTCCAGCCGACCACGCGGGCCGCGCAGAAGGTCGGGGTGAACATCTCGCGCGGGAGCCCGCACAGTTCCATGACCACGCCCGCGTAGAACTCCACGTTGGTGTGCAGTTCGCGGCCCGGCTTGAGTTCGGCGAGTATCGCCTCGACCTGGCGCTCGACCTCGACGGCGAGGTCCACCAGGGGGCCGCCGAACCCGCGGGCGATGTCGCGCAGCATGCGTGAGCGGGGGTCCTCGGTGCGGTAGACGGGGTGGCCGAAGCCCATGATCCGATCTCCCGCCAGGACCCGCTCACGGATCCACGGCCCGATCCGGTCCGCGGTGCCGATGGCGTCGAGGGTGTCCAGGGCCCGGCTCGGGGCGCCGCCGTGCAGCGGGCCGGAGAGCGCGCCGATCGCCCCGGTCAGGCAGGCCGCGACGTCGGCGCCGGTGGAGGCGATGACACGGGCGGTGAAGGTCGAGGCGTTGAATCCGTGGTCGATGGTGGAGATCAGATACCGCTCGACCGCGCGGGCCCTGACCGGGTCGGGCTCCTGCCCGGTCAGCATGTAGAGGTAGTTGGCGGCGTACCGGAGGTCGTCGCGCGGTTCGACCGGCTCCAGGCCCTGTCCCAGCCGGTGCAGCGCGGTGAGCAGGGTCGGTACGGCGGCGCAGGCGGCCAGCGCGTCGGCGGCCCGCCGGGCGGGGGCGAGGTCGTAGACCGGGCGGAAGCCCGCGGAGGCGCCGAGCAGCGAGAGCGCGGTACGCAGGCCGGCGAGGGGTCCGGAGAGCGCGGTGGCCCGGGCGAGGGCGGGCAGGGCGTCCCGTACCTCGGCGGGCAGCCGGCGCAGCGGGGCGGTCTCTGCGATGAAGGCGGCGCGCTCGGCGGCGTCCGCCGGCAGGGTGCCGCGGAACATCAGGTGCCACACGTCCTCGAAGCCGCGGCTCCCGGCGAGCTCGACGGCCGAGTACTGGCGGTAGTGGTAGAAGCCCTCCCGGCCCCGGACGTCACCGAGTTCGGTGTCGGTGACCACGACTCCCGCGAGACCGCGGGGTACTTCAACGGTGCTGTCGATGGTGTTCATGCATCGACCATCGATGATTGATGGAATCCTTGTCAATATTGATTGAATCAACATATGTAGGCTGGCGTGCATGAACGAAGAGCGACGGCTCACAACCCGGCAGGCCGCCGAGCTGCTCGGGGTGAAGCCCGCGACCGTATACGCCTACGTCAGCCGGGGCCAGCTCACGAGTCGGCGCGACCCGGTCGGACGCGGCAGCAGTTTCGACGCGCGCGAGGTGGAGGAACTGGCCCGGCGCAGCCGGCGCGAGGCGGCGGCCCCGGCCGGGGAGCTCGCCGTACGGACCGCCCTCACGCTCATCGAGCCGGACCGCTACTTCTTCCGCGGCGTGGACGCCGTGGAGCTGGCCTCGCGGTACGCCTTCGAGGAGGTCGCGGAGTGGCTCTGGACGGGAACGCTCCCGCGCGGGACCCGGTTCACCGCGCCCCCGGAGCCGCTCGCCGCGGCCCGGCGGGCGGTGGCCGCCCTGCCGGAACACAGCGGTCCCGTCGACCGGCTGCGAGTGGCGGTCGCCGCCGCCGCGGTGGCGGATCCGCTGCGCTTCGACCTGTCCGAGGAGGCGGTGCTCGGCTCCGCGCGCTGCCTGATCCCCACTCTGGTCGGTGCCCTGCCCGTGGTGGGACCCGCCCCGTGGGCCGGCGACGGCCGGACGGCCCGGCAGCTGTGGGCGCGGCTGACGGAGCGGGAGCCGGACCCGGACGCGCTGGCCGTGCTGGACCTGGCGCTGGGGCTCCTGGTCGACCACGATCTGGCCGCCTCCACCCTGGCGGTACGGGTGGCCGCGTCGGCGCGGGCCCATCCGTACGCCGCCGTGTCGGCCGGACTCGGCGCCCTGGAGGGGCCGCTGCACGGCGCGGCCGGGCGGCTCGCGCACCGGATGCTGGTGGAGGTCCTGGAGCGGGGCGGAGCCGCCCCCGTGGTGGCGGAGTACCTGCGGGCTGGGCGCCGGGTGCCGGGGCTCGGCCACCGGCTCTACCGGGGCGAGGACCCGCGGGCAGGCGCGCTGTTCGGCCGGTTGGAGGGCCTGGCGCAGGCCGGGCCCGCGCTGGCCGCGGCGCGCGAGGTGTCCGCGGTGATGGCCCGGCAGGGCGGGCTGCACGCCAACGTGGACCTGGCGCTGGCGGTGCTGACCGTGTCGTGCGGGATGGAGGCGGAGGCCGGTGAGACGGTCTTCGCGGTGGCGCGAACGGCGGGCTGGATCGCGCACGCGCTGGAGGAGTACCAGGAGCGCCCGCTGCGGATGCGGCCGAGCGGCGAATACCACGGGCCGCGCCCGCCACAGCCGATGCCGTGACGGGCGGGACCCTGTCCGAGTGGGGTCCTGTACTGAGGCTCTGCACCGGGGCCCTGCACCGGGGCCCTGCAGAGGGCGGTCCGAGCGCGGCGTCAGGTCCGCAGCGAGACCGCCTTGTCCTGCGGGAGCAGCCCCGTGTCGTCCAGGGCGGAGCCGGCCAGCAGAGCGTCGAGTGGGCCGACAGCGCAGCCGCCTCCCCGGACAGGCTGACCACGCAGACCAGACCGTCGGGACGGGCGAGGGCCAGCACCCCGGGCGGCCCGGGCAGCCACTCCAGCGAGTCTCCGCCGAAGCCAGCGCCGCGCGGCGCAGCCCGAGCGGAGTCCGGTAGAGGGTGAGCATGGAATCCGGATCGCCGTCCTGCCGGTCGGCGGCGTACGTCGCCCAGTGCGAGCGGGCTGCGGCAGCCAGGGGTCGTTCCAGGCTCCGCCGTCCACGGCAGCTGGGCACATCACACGAGCGATTTGCGTGCACCGTGGAGATTCCGCTTATGCCCGAGCCGACCTACCGTTGCTACTCATGCGGTTCCTCCTCATGAGCGCTCGGCGCCTCGGGCTGCCCAGACGGGCCGTCTCCCAGATCCTGCTGACCCAGCTGGCCATCGCCGGCGGGGTCGTCGCGCTGGCGACCGGCCTGTTCCTGGCCCCGCTGAGCGCGCAGCTGGACGACCAGGCCATGCGGCGCGCCCTGGCCATCGCGCAGAGCGCCGCGGCCGACCCCTCATTGGCCGCCGACCTCCTGGACTCCCGCGCCTCGGCGGACAGCCCCGTACAGTCCTCGGCCGAGCGGATCCGCCGGGCCACCGGAGCCGAGTACGTGGTCGTCATCGACCTGAACGGCATCCGGCGCTCCCACCCCAGCCCCGGACGGATCGGGCTGCCCGTCTCCACCGACCCCGGCGACGCCCTGGCCGGCCGCGAGGTCATGGAGATCGACGAGGGCACCCTGGGCCGCTCGGCCCGCGGCAAGGTCCCGCTCCTGGCCGCCGACGGCGAGATCGTCGGCGCGGTCTCGGTGGGCATCGCCTACGACAGCGTCCGGGACCGGCTGCTCGGCGCCATCCCCGGCCTCCTCGCCTACGCGGGCGGAGCCCTGGCCGTCGGCGCGCTCGCCGCCTACCTGCTGTCCCGCAGGATCCACCGCCAGACCCGCGACCTGGCCTTCTCCGACATCGCCGGACTGCTCGCCGAACGCGAGGCGATGCTGCACTCCATCCGCGAAGGCGTGATCGCCCTCGACCGGGAGGGCCGGGTCCGGCTCGTCAACGACGAGGCCGCCCGGCTGCTCGGCCTCACGCCGGACAACGCCGACTCCCTCACCGGACGCCCGCTGGACGACGTACTCGGCGCGGGCCGCACCACCGACGTCCTGTCGGGCCGCGTCACCGGCCGGGACCTGGTCACCGTCCAGGGCCCACGTGTCCTGGTCGCCAACCGCATGCCCACCGAGGACGGCGGCGCCGTCGCCACCCTGCGCGACCGCACCGAACTGGAGCACCTGGGCCGCGAGCTCGACTCCACCCGGGGCCTGATCGACGCCCTGCGCGCCCAGGACCACGAGCACGCCAACCGCCTCCACACCCTCCTCGGCCTGCTGGAGCTGGGCCTGCACGAGGAGGCAGTGGAGTTCGTGACCGAGGTCGTCGGAGTCCACCGCGCCACCGCCGAACAGGTCACCGAGAAGGTCCACGACCCCCTGCTGGCAGCCCTCCTCGTGGGCAAGGCGACGGTGGCCGCCGAGCGTGGCGTCCCCCTGCGGCTTTCCGCGGCCACCCTCCTGCCCGACCGCGTCGTGGACCCGGGCGGCCTCGTCACGATCCTCGGCAACCTGGTGGACAACGCTCTGGACGCCGCGGCCGGTTCGACGGCGCCCCTGGTCGAGGTGGAGCTGCGCGCCGAAGGCCGCACGGCCGTGCTCCTCGTGCGCGACAGCGGCCCCGGGGTCCCTGCCGCGCGCCGCGAGGAGATCTTCACGGAGGGCTGGTCGACCAAGCAGCCCAGGGCCCACCGCGAGCGCGGGCTGGGCCTCGCCCTCGTACGCCGCCTCGCGGAGCGGCAGGGCGGCAGCGCCCGGGCCGGCGAGACAGCGGACGGAGGGGCGGAGTTCTCCGTCGTACTCCCGGAGGCCCTGCGATGAACGAGACCCCGATCCACGTATTGGTCGTCGACGACGACATGCGTGTTGCCCGGATCAACGCGGCGTACGTGGCGAAGGTTCCCGGTTTCCGGGTGGTCGCGCAGGCCCATTCGGCGGCCGAGGCCCTCGACTTCCTCACCGCCCACCGGGTGGACCTGATCCTCCTCGACCACTACCTCCCGGACGAGAACGGCCTCGACCTGGTGCGCCGCCTGCGCCAGCTCGGCCACCGCACCGACGTGATCATGGTCACGGCCGCGCGCGACCTGGCCACCGTGCAAGCCGCGATGCGCCTCGGCGCCCTCCAGTACCTGGTCAAACCCTTCACCTTCGCCGGCCTGCGCGCGAAGCTGGAGGCGTACGGGACGCTGCGCCGCGCCCTGGAGACCGGCGGTGAGGCCGAACAGGCAGAAGTGGACCGGATCTTCGGCGCCCTCGCCGCCGCCGGATCCCCGAACGACCTCCCCAAAGGCCACTCCCCCACCACCGCGGAACTGGTCCGCCAGGTCCTGCGGTCCGCCGACGGCCCGCTGTCCACCCAGCAGATCGCCGACCGCGCGGGCATCAGCCGCCAGACCGCCCAGCGATACCTCAAGCTCCTCGAACGCTCCGCCCGCGTCAGCCTGGCCCTGCGCTACGGCGAGACCGGCCGCCCCGAGCACCGCTACACGTGGCTCCCGTCGGACGGGTCCTGAGCAGGCCGGTTCTGAGCAGGCTGGTCCGAGCAAGCCGGTCCTGAGCAAGCCGGTCCTGAACCGCTCAGACCGCTCCGGCCCCGGTCAGCGAGCGCACCTCCGTCTGGGCGTGCTTGCGCTCGTCGGCCTCCTCACCGGAGGTGACGGTGCCCAGCCAGCCCGCCAGGAAGCCCAGGGGAATCGAGATGATGCCCGGGTTCTGCAGCGGGAAGTACTGGAAGTCCACGCCCGGGAAGAGCGATTCGGGGCTCCCGGAGACCACCGGCGAGAGCGCGACCAGCAGCACCGCCGGGATCAGGCCGCCGTACACCGCCCAGACGGCTCCCCGCGTGGTGAAGCCCCGCCAGAACAGTGAGTACAGCAGCACCGGCAGATTGGCCGAGGCGGCCACCGCGAAGGCCAGGCCCACCAGGAAGGCCACGTTGAGGTTCTGGGCGAGCAGCCCGAGGGCGATCGCCACCGCCCCGATGCCGACGGCCGCGACCCGGGCCACGGCTACCTCGCTGCGCTGCCTGGCGTGGCGCCGCTTGAGGGAGGCATACAGGTCGTGCGCGACGGACGCCGACGAGGCCAGGGTGATCCCGGCGACCACCGCGAGGATCGTGGCGAAGGCGATGGCCGCCACGAAGGCGAACAGCACCGCACCCCCGGTGGAGTCGGCGCCGCCGCCGAGGAAGGCCGCGAGCAGCGGAACGGCCGTGTTCCCGGAGGCGTTGGAGGCCCGCACCTCGTCCGGGCCCACCAGCGCGGCCGCCCCGAAGCCGAGCACGATGGTCATCAGGTAGAAACCGCCGATCAGCGCGATCGCCCACACCACCGACCGGCGCGCCGCCCGCGCGGTGGGCACGGTGTAGAAGCGCGACAGGATGTGCGGCAGCCCGGCGGTGCCCAGGACCAGCGCGAGTCCGAGGCTCATGAAGTCCACGCGGGCGGTCCAGTCCCCGCCGTACTTGAGGCCGGGGCTCAGGAACCGCAGGCCGTGCCCGCTGCGGTCGGCGGCGGTCGTGAGCAGCTGGTCGAAGTTCCCGTGGAAGCGCAGCAGCACGAGCACGGTCAGGGTGATCGCCCCGCCCATCAGCAGCACGGCCTTCACGATCTGGATCCAGGTCGTGGCCCGCATCCCGCCGAAGGACACGTAGACCACCATCAGGGCGCCGACGCCGACCACGGTGAGCGTCCGGGCCGTGGCGCTCGAACTGCCGAGCAGCAGGGCGACCAGACTGCCCGCCCCGACCATCTGCGCGACGAGGTAGAGCACGGAGACGACCACCGAGGAGGTGCCCGCCGCGATACGCACCGGCCGCTCGCTCATCCGGGCGGCGACCACGTCGGCGAGGGTGAAGCGCCCGCAGTTGCGGACCAGTTCGGCGACCAGGAACAGCACGACCAGCCAGGCGACGAGGAATCCGACCGAGTACAGCAGGCCGTCGTAGCCGAAGAGGGCGATCAGCCCGGAGATGCCCAGGAAGGAGGCGGCGGACATGTAGTCGCCCGCGATGGCGAAACCGTTCTCCAGTGGGGAGAACAACCGTCCGCCCGCGTAGAACTCCTCCGCCGACCCGTGCCGGTTCCGGCTGACCCAGGTGGTGATGCCCAGGGTCACCGCGATGAAGACGCTGAACAGGATCAGCGCGAGGGTCTGGTGCTCGGTGGTCACCGGCCGGCCTCCCTCGCCCGGTTCCGTACCTGGTCGCGCTCCTGCTCGAAGACGGTCCAGCGCAGGTCGAGCGCGGCCCGGTCCCGGCGCAGCCGCGCGTGCCGGGCGTAGGCCCAGGTCAGCAGGAAGGTGCTGAGGAACTGGGCGAACCCCGCCAGCATGGCCACGTTGACCGCGCCCGCCACGGGCCGGGCCATGAGGCCGGGCGCCGCGGTGGCGGCGACCACGTAGGCGACGTACCAGAGGAAGAAGCCGGCGGTCGCGGGGACGACGAACCTGCGGTAGCGGCTGCGGACCTCCTGGAAGGCGGCGCTGCGCTGCACTTCGAGGTAGATGTCGGACGCGCCGGGCGCGGGGCGACCGCCGGAGGCCGGCCCCGGCGGGGACGTTCCCTCGCCCTCGCCCTCGCCCCAGCCGACGGCCAGCGCGTCGTACCAGGGGTCGTCCAGCCGGATCGTTCCGGCATCACGACCTTCGTGCTTGTCCACCGAACTCTCCTTGTCCGCCGCCGCATTGGCCGCGTGCCCACAAGGATGGGCTCAATGGTCGCTTTCCGGACTGGTGTCCCGGTGCTCTTCACTCCTTCAGGTGATGGAACGAAGAGCACCGGTGTGCCGTGGAACCGGACGGGCGGCCTGACCGCTCAGGCGTCGATGCGCGAGCGGTCCAGGGTGGCCGCGGAGCTCGTGATGAACTCCTTGCGCGGGGCCACCTCATTGCCCATGAGCAGGTCGAAGACCTGCTCGGCCGAGTCCAGGTCGCCGATGTTGATCCTGCGCAGGGTGCGGAAGCGGGGATCCATGGTGGTCTCCGCCAGCTGGTCCGCGTCCATCTCGCCGAGGCCCTTGTACCGCTGGATCGAGTCCTTGTACCGGATGTTCTTGCGCTGGTACTCCAGCAGGGTCTGGCGCAGTTCGTTGTCCGAGTACGTGTAGACGTACTTGTCCTGGCCCTTCTTCGGCTGGACCAGCTCGATCCGGTGCAGCGGCGGCACGGCCGCGAAGACCCGGCCCGCCTCGACCATCGGGCGCATGTACCGCTGGAAGAGCGTCAGCAGCAGGCAGCGGATGTGCGCGCCGTCCACATCGGCGTCGACGAGCAGGACGATCTTGCCGTACCGGGCCGCGTCGATGTCGAAGGTCCGGCCCGAGCCGGCTCCTATGACCTGGATGATCGCCCCGCACTCGGCGTTCTTGAGCATGTCCGAGACCGACGACTTCTGGACATTGAGAATCTTGCCGCGGATCGGCAGGAGCGCCTGGAATTCCGAATTCCGGGCGAGCTTGGCGGTACCGAGGGCGGAGTCGCCCTCGACGATGAAGAGCTCGCTGCGCTCCACGTCGTCGCTACGGCAGTCGGCCAGCTTGGCGGGGAGCGAGGAGGTCTCCAGCGCGGTCTTGCGGCGCTGCGCCTCCTTGTGCTGACGGGCCGCGATCCGGGTCCGGGCGGCCGCGACGATCTTCTCCATCACGGAGCGGGCCTGCTGCTTGTCGTCCCGCTTGGTGGAGGTCAGGAAGGCCTTGAGCTCCTTCGCGACCACGGCGGCGACGATCCTGGTGGCCGCCGAGGTGCCGAGCACCTCCTTGGTCTGGCCCTCGAACTGCGGCTCGGCGAGGCGGACGGTGACGACGGCCGTCATGCCCTCCATCGCGTCGTCCTTGACCACGTCGTCCTCGGCGACCCGCAGCAGCTTGGCCGAGCGCAGCACCTCGTTCACGGTCTTGGCGACCGAGCGCTCGAAGCCGGAGACGTGGGTGCCGCCCTTGGGGGTGGCGATGATGTTCACGAAGGACTTGACGTTGGTCTCGTACCCCGTGCCCCAGCGCAGGGCGATGTCCACGCCCAGCTCGCGGGTGACCTCGGTGGGGGTCATGTGGCCGCGGTCGTCGAGGACCGGGACGGTCTCCTTGAAGGTGCCCGTGCCGGTCAGGCGCAGCACGTCGCAGACGGCCTTGTCCTGGGCGAGGTACTCGCAGAACTCGCTGATGCCGCCGTCGAAGCGGAAGGTCTCCTCGGTCTTGCCGGCCCCGTCGACGCCCCGCTCGTCGCGGACGACCAGGGTCAGGCCGGGGACGAGGAAGGCCGTCTGGCGGGCTCGCTGGTAGAGCGTCTCCAGATTGAGCCGGGCGTCCTTGAGGAAGATCTGGCGGTCCGCCCAGTAGCGGACCCGGGTGCCGGTCTTGCCCTTGGTGATCCGCTTGATCTTGCGCAGGCCGTTGGCGGGGTCGAAGGGGCTGTCGGGGCCCTGCTCGGTGAACATCCCGGGGACGCCGCGGCGGAAGCTGATGGCGTGGGTGGCGCTGTTGCGGTCGACCTCGACGTCCAGGCGGGCGGAGAGGGCGTTGACCACGGAGGCGCCGACGCCGTGCAGGCCGCCGGAGGCCGCGTACGAGCCACCGCCGAACTTGCCGCCGGCGTGCAGCTTGGTCATGACGACCTCGATGCCGGACAGGCCGGTCTTGGGCTCGACGTCCACGGGGATGCCGCGGCCGTTGTCGCGGACCTCC
Organism: Streptomyces sp. NPDC048258; assembly: GCF_043201995.1. Lineage (NCBI taxonomy): Bacteria > Bacillati > Actinomycetota > Actinomycetes > Kitasatosporales > Streptomycetaceae > Streptomyces > Streptomyces sp. NPDC048258. Next base: position 23,857 of record NZ_JBICZH010000032.1, on the reverse strand, counting down.
ACGGAGGAGTCCTCGTGGAGGATCACCTCGATGTGGTCGCAGTAGCCGCCCAGGGCCTCGTCGACGGAATTGTCGATGATCTCCCAGAGGCAGTGCATGAGGCCTCGGCTGTCGGTCGAGCCGATATACATGCCGGGGCGCTTGCGGACGGCCTCCAGCCCTTCGAGGACGAGCAGGTGCCGCGCGGTGTAGTTGGAACCGTCCCGGTCTGCTCCGGACAGCAGCGCGCTGGAAGGCACGGACGTGTCGGCGGTCACGCAGTTCGCTCCTCGCTGAATTTCTTTTCTGGCCCGGTCGGGCGCAGGGGTGGCTCGGTTGCCGGTCGAAGGGTACCGAGGCCAGGTAGAGCCGATGCAACGCCACCCTCGCGCGTTCCTCAGCCTAGTCCAGATCCGCACGGATGTTCGATCCCCCGTGGGGGTGAAGGAAACATCACGTTCCCTTCCAGGCATGAACCATTTAGGGTTCGGGCACGTCCTCATGAACAACCTGGCACTCCCGCCGGGGGAGGATGGAACTGCACAAGCGAACGACTGACAACGCGAAACCGTAAAGCAACGCAATACGGCTCCTTCGCCGCCAACCGGCAACAGCCGGCCAGCTTCGGAAGGAAGTTTCGAGGAAAAGCCGCGAGCGGGAACGTTTTCGGCCTGGTTGGATGTTGACCCTGGTACGACAGCTCGTCGAGCTAGAGAAGAGGCGACGTGACTACTGTTCTGACACCCGCGACCCCGCTGACGGCCGCTGACCGATGCGACCGTTGCGGCGCCCAGGCATATCTGCGCGTCGTCCTGCTGAGCGGCGGTGAACTGCTCTTCTGCGCCCACCACGGTCGCAAGTTCGAGCCGGAACTCAAGAAGATCGCCGCGGAAATACAGGATGAGACCGAGCGGCTCACGTCCGCTCCGGCTGCCAATGCCGCCGAACCCGAGGACCGCTGACACAAGGCCTATACCTCGCATCCGACGAGCCAGGACCGGCCAGGCCGGTCGACGGGCGGCACCCTTGTGACCCAGGGATGCCGCCCGTCCTCATGTCCGGGGCCGGACTGCCACACAGGGCACTACTCCGTGCGATGCCCCTGTACGGGCCCTGCACTCGCCCCGTACGCCCTCCGGGTGCCCGGGGCGATGTCCTGGACCCCCGCGGGCTGCGCGGCCTTCTCCGGGCCCGTCACGAAGTCGGCGAGCGGTGCGATCCGCGTGTACACACCCGGGCTGTCAGCGCGCCCGCAGCCGCGCCCCCACGACACCAGGCCGATGAGCCGCCCCTGCGCGACCAGCGGTCCCCCGCTGTCGCCCTGGCAGGCGTCCTTGCCGCCCCCGTCGTCGCCCGCGCACACCATGGAATCCGCCCGGTACTGCCCGTCCGCGTCCCCGGGGTAGGCCCGCCCGCAGACCTCGTCCGGCAGCACGGTCACCGGCGCGGCGCGCAGTGCGTACGCGTAGTCACCGAATCCGCTGGTGTCGCCCCAGCCGTACACGGCCGCCTCGGTCCCGACCGCGTAAGCGGGATGCCCCGCTCCGGCCAGGGGGAGCACGTGGTGGGCCGGCACGGCCTCGGCGAGTTCCAGGACGGCGAGGTCCCCGGCATTGCTGCCCGGGTCGTAGTCCGGGTTGACCCGGGCCGAGCGGACCGCGATCTCCCGGCCGTCAGTCGCCCGCAGCTCCGTACGCCCGGCGATCACCCGGAAGTCCTCGACCGACTCGACCGGGCCGCCCAGCACCTCGTGCCCCAGGCAGTGGGCCGCGGTCAGCACCTTCGCCGGTGCCACGATGACGCCCCCGCAGAACTGCCCGCCCCGCGTACCCCCGAACCGGTCACGGCTGGCGAGGGCGACGACCCAGGGGTGGTCGGCCACCTTCACCGGCTTCCCGCCGATCACCACGCTGTCCGCGGCCGCCTGCGGCGCCTGGGCCAGCGGGGCCGCGGCCGCTCCCGCCGCCAGGGTCAGCGCTCCCGCCAGAGCACGGGCAAAGGGACGACGCATGAGGCCTCCTGACTCCGAGTGTGCATGACTCCACCCAGAGTGGGATGCCTGGTGGCCGTGCGCACCCGCGCGGCCACCCGCCGTCGGCATCGCGGCCGGTCCCGCCGCCCGTCAGTCGAGGTAGTCGCGCAGCACCTGGGAGCGGGACGGGTGGCGCAGCTTCGACATCGTCTTCGACTCGATCTGGCGGATGCGCTCACGCGTGACCCCGTAGACCTTGCCGATCTCGTCGAGGGTCTTGGGCTGGCCGTCCGTGAGGCCGAAGCGCATCGAGACCACGCCGGCCTCGCGCTCGCTCAGGGTGTCGAGCACCGAGTGCAGCTGCTCCTGCAGGAGCGTGAAGCTCACGGCGTCGGCCGGGACGACGGCCTCGGAGTCCTCGATCAGGTCGCCGAACTCGCTGTCGCCGTCCTCGCCGAGCGGGGTGTGCAGGGAGATCGGCTCGCGGCCGTACTTCTGGACCTCGATGACCTTCTCGGGGGTCATGTCGAGTTCCTTGGCCAGCTCCTCCGGGGTGGGCTCGCGGCCCAGGTCCTGGAGCATCTGGCGCTGGACGCGGGCCAGCTTGTTGATGACCTCGACCATGTGCACCGGGATGCGGATGGTGCGGGCCTGGTCGGCCATGGCGCGGGTGATCGCCTGCCGGATCCACCACGTCGCGTACGTGGAGAACTTGTAGCCCTTGGTGTAGTCGAACTTCTCGACGGCGCGGATCAGGCCCAGGTTGCCTTCCTGGATCAGGTCCAGGAAGAGCATGCCGCGGCCGGTGTAGCGCTTGGCGAGGGAGACCACGAGGCGGAGGTTGGCCTCCAGCAGGTGGTTCTTCGCGCGGCGGCCGTCCTCGGCGATGATCTCCAGCTCACGCTTGAGCTTGGGCGCCAGCTTGTCGGAGTTCGCCAGCTTGTCCTCGGCGAACAGGCCCGCCTCGATGCGCTTCGCGAGCTCGACCTCCTGCTCGGCGTTGAGGAGCGGGACCTTGCCGATCTGCTTGAGGTAGTCCTTGACCGGGTCGGCGGTGGCGCCGGCGACCACCACCTGCTGGGCGGGAGCGTCGTCCTCGTCGTCGGAGATGACGAAGCCCTTGTTCTCGCCGCCCTCCTCCTCTTCGTCGGCCTCGGCCTTGGCGGCGTCGGGACCCTCGTCCGGGGTCTCTTCGTCACCGGCCGCGTCGGCGTCCTTCTTGGAGGCTGTCTTCTTCGCCGCCGTCTTCTTGGCGGCGGCCTTCTTGGCGGGCGCGGCCTTCTTGGCCGCCGTCTTCTTCGCCGCCGTCTTCTTCGCGGCGGGCTCCGTTCCGGGCTCCTGCGCGAGGGCGTCCGCGGTCTCCTGGTCCGCCGTCCCGGCCGCCGGGGCCGCGGTCTCCGCGGTGGCTGCGGGCTGCGCTGCCGTCGTCTTCGCCGCCGTCTTCTTGGCTACGGGCTCAGTGGCCGTCCGCTTGGCCGGGCTCTTCGCTGCGACGCTCTTGCGGGTGGTGCGCTTGGGCGACTCCGCGGCACTGACCATCAGCGTCACACCCTCTTCCTCGAGGATCTGGTTGAGGCTGCGCAGAACATTCTTCCACTGGGTCGCAGGAATCTGGTCAGCCTCGAAGGCCCGACGCACGTCATCGCCGGCGATCTGCCCCTCGGCCTTGCCCCGCTCGATGAGCGCCATCACAGACTCGGAATCGGCGATCTCCGGCGGGAGCGTACGGGATGTGCTGGCCGACACGAACAACCTCTCGGAACGATGGAAACGGCTTCCGACCCCGGGCCTGGTGGTGCTGGACCGGAGCCGACGACCACCGACTGGGGATGGGCCGGCGGCGCGGGCAGGGGCCGGGGAGCTGCACAGCACCCCCAAGGGCTGCTGTCTTCCCTCCGTCGGCCATCACCTCTTAGGTCATCGCGTGACCTCGCGGAGCGTTACGCCCAATCTTCGTGGCCCGAGTCACACCCCGTATGCGCCAATGCCGGTCATAGGGTCATACGCGTGGTTCCGGCGGGGCCGGAACAGAGCGCCGCACGCCGGTGTCGCCGGACCCGACCGGGCCCGGCGACACGTCGTGCACCCCCGCGCCCCCGCGCGTCCGCCCGTCAGTGCTCGCGCGGGGCGGGGACCACGCGCTCGACCTCCGGATGCACCGTCAGCAGCTGGCGCATGGCGTTCTCGGCGCCCGTCGCGTCACCGGCGGCGAGGGCCTCGACCATCCGCGCGTGGTGCGCGACGGAGGCCTCGCTGGGCCGGTCACAGGCGGTGACCGGGCTGCCGGAGACCTGGAGCGCGGCGGAGACGATGCCGGAGAGGTGTTCCAGCATCCGGTTGCCGGCGACCTGGATGAGGAGCGCGTGGAACTCGTTGTCGGCGCGCGCGAAGGTGATCGAGTCTCCCTGACCGAGGGCGTGGCCCATGATCTCGACCATGTCGGCGAGGCGCTGCTGGATGTCCGGGCGGCCGTGGCCGGCGGCGAGGCGGGCGGCGAGCGGCTCGATGGTCCAGCGGAGCTCGCCGAGCTCGCGGCGCTGGTCGTCGCGCTGGGGGCCGAAGGCCCGCCATTCGATGATGTCGGGGTCGAGCAGGTTCCAGTCGGCGACCGGACGGACCCGGGTGCCGACGTTCGGGCGGGCGCTGACGAGGCCCTTGGCCTCGAGGACCCGCAGCGATTCGCGAACGACGGTGCGGGAGACCTCGAAGCGCTGGCCGATCTCCTCGGGGACCAGCGGGCGGTCCGCTCCGAGGTCGCCGGAGACGATCATCTGGCCGAGCTGCTGGACGAGTTGGCCGTGCAGTCCGCGGCCGCGGCTGCCGGCCGCGCGGCGGCCGACCCGGCTCAACTCGACGTCGGCGCCGTCCCAGTGGGGCGCTCCGACGCGGTCGGGCCCGGGGGCCTCCGCGTAGGGGTAGCGGTCGAGTTCGCCCGGGCCGGCGAGGCCGGAGTCGGCATGGCGGGCGGCGGTCATCATGGTGTGCGCAAGGGTACTCACGAATCCTTTGTCGGCCGTGCCTCCATCACCCTTGAGGTCTTTGGTGAAAAGCACACGAAAGGGTGATCGGTGCCACCTACGCAATTGACGACTTATCGTAAAGAACCGGGCCTTTTGCAGGGAGTTGCGGTCCGCGTCACGCGACGCGGACTCCAACGGTCCCGTCCGGACCCACTGCGTACCGAAACGATCACCAACGGACCCTGCTGCGCAGTCCGGTGAACCCATAGGCGCACAACAGGACCATCAGCGACAACACCAGTGCGGTGCCGACGGGTTGGGCCATCACCCGCAAGGCCCCCATCACCAGGCGGTCCGCTTCGGGGGGCCACTGCACCCAGGTCAGGCCGCGCAGCCGGGGCCCGAGGCCGGTGACCGGGTACGCGGAGGGGCCTTCCAGCACCTTGCGCACCAGGGGCACCACCATCACCGGCACCGCGAGCACCGCGGCCAGGCCCGCGGTGGCGGACCGGAAGACACCCGAGGCCAGGACGCCGGCCCACGCGCAGCCGACGAGCAGCCCGGCCCAGCTCGCGGCAGGGGAGAGCCACCGCGCGGGGGTGCGCAGCGGGCCGCTGTCGAAGACGAGCGCCAGGGCGCCGGCATCGGCCACCACCACCAGGGCGCCCAGCAGCAGGGCGAGCAGGGCGCAGACGCCGAGCTTGGCCGCGAGCAGTCCCATCCGGCGGGGCACGGTGCCGCGATCGGCGGCGAGGGCGGGATAGCGGTACTCCTCACCGAAGGCCAGGGCGCCGAGCAGACCGGCGCCGAGGGCCGCGGGCGGCAGGGGCAACAGCTCGGGCCAGGCGGCGAGCAGCCGGTTCTGCGGAGTGTGCCCGGCGCGGGCCAGCACCAGGGCGGTCAGGACGGAGACGGCGACGACGAGCGCGGTGGTGAGGACGGGGGTGGCGGTCCCGAAGGCCCGGAGCAGTTCGTAGCGCAGCGGCCGCAGTGGTCCGCCGACGCGGCGCACGGCAGACGCGGGTCGCCCGGAGCGAGCGCGCCGGGGCCGCCCGCCGGAGACCTCGCCCGACGCCTCGCTCGGGGCATCGCCGGGAGCGGGCAGGGGTCCGGCTGCCTCGGCGCGCGCGTGCGGAACCGGTGGCGCGGGAGCGCCGGCGTCTCCGGTCTCGTCGGCGAGCTGGTGGACGAGCACCCCGTGCCGGAACGCCGCCTCGCCGACCTCGGCGCAGTTGCTGCCGTACACCGACAGGCGGCTGCCGCTCTCCGCCACGATCTCCACGGCGCGCTGGGCGGCCCGGGCCTCCCGGCCCAGTACGTCGGCCAGCCGGGCCGCGTGCGGGGTGCGCACGGCGACCCGCGGCCGCAGCCTGGTCCGGGCGAACTCGGCGGCGTCCTGGTCGGCGACGAGGCGGCCCGCCTCGATGCTGACGACCCGGTCGGCGCTGCGGGCCGCTTCTTTGGCGTCGTCCGTGGTGAACAGCACCACTCCGCCGAGGGAGGCGTGGCCGCGCAGCAGCCCGTGCAACCAGCCGCGTTCGCGGGGCGAGAGTCCGGATGCGGGCTCGTCCAGGAGCAGGGTGCACGGGTCGGCGAGCAGCGCCGCGGCCAGCGCGACCCTTCGCTCCATGCCCAGGGAGAGCGATCCGAGCCTCTGGTCGCGCAAGCCCGCGATACCGACGACGTCCAGCATGGTGTCGGCTCGGGAGGCCGGCACCCCTGCGGCGGCGCAGAGCATCCGCAGCTGGTTGCGTACGGTGCGCGCGGGGTTGCCGGGGACATCGCCGAGCAGCACGCCGACCTCGCGGCTCGGGTGCGGGATCCGGTGCAGCGGACGGCCGCGGAAGTAGGTGACGCCGCGGCCCGGTTCGAGTTCGAGCATGAGCCGCAGCGCGGTGGTCTTGCCCGATCCCGGCTCGCCGAGCAGGGCGGTCACGCTCCCCGGGCGGGCCTCGAACGTGAGGTCGTCCACGCGGGGCGGGGCGTCGGGGCGGGGGTTGCTGGTGAGTCCGATGGCCTGGAGCATCGCTTCTCTCGCGGGGGGTGAGACCGCTCTGCGGCACGGTGCGTACCCCAAGCAAGATAACGCGATATGTCCGATTTACAGCGCAACCGGTCCGATGGGATGCCGATATTGCCGTCGGAGCGGGAGCCGGGACCCGTGCCGGTACCGGTACCGGCGTCTCGGCGTCAGACTTCCGGACGCAGCATCGGCGGATTGAGCAGGGTGGCCCCGCCCGCGCGGAACAGCTGGGCCGGGCGCCCGCCCTGACGGGTCGTCGTCCCTCCGGCCGGCACCAGGAACCCGGGGGTCCCGGTGACCTTGCGGTGGAAGTTCCGCGGATCGAGGGCCACGCCCCAGACGGCTTCGTAGACCCGGCGCAGCTCACCGACGGTGAATTCGGGCGGACAGAAGGCGGTGGCCAGGGAGGAGTACTCGATCTTCGAACGAGCCCGCTCCACACCGTCGTCGAGGATCCGGGCGTGGTCGAAGGCGAGCCCCGCGGACTCCTGGTCCTCGGATTCCAGCAGCTCGTCGACAGGGGCCCAGCGGGCGCTGTTGGCGTCTCCGCCGGCCCGGGGCGCAGGCAGGTCGGGAGCCAGCACCAGATGCGCCACGCTGACGACGCGCATCCGCGGATCCCGCTTCGGATCACCGTAAGTGGCCAGCTGTTCGAGATGGGCCCCGTTGCCCACGCCCGGCATGGCGGGGTCGTGCGCGCACAGGCCGGTCTCCTCGGAGAGTTCCCTGGCGGCGGCCGCCGCCAGGTCCTCGTCTCCGCGCACGAATCCGCCGGGCAGCGCCCAGCGCCCCTGGAACGGCTGCTCACCCCGGCGGACGACCAGCGCGCAGAGCGCGTGGCGCCGCACGGTGAGCACGACCAGGTCGACGGTGACGGCGAAGGGCGGAAAGGCCGACGGGTCGTAGGGCGACATGCCGCGATCATAGTCGTCTGCCTGACGATAAACAGCGCTTTGGTGGCCTCGAAGAGGCTGGAGTGGACGCTAGCCTCCCAGTACGAGCGCATCGGCGGCCTCCTCCACCATGCCGAGGCCGAGCCGGCTGATCCGGACGGCGAAGGGCTCCCCCGACACGCGCAGGCCTGAGAGGCGCAGTGCGCCGAGAGGTGCGCCGGGGAGTGGGGCGAGGGCGACCGTACCCGCAGGGGCGTCGGGGCGGATCCCGGCGAGGGCGGTCAGGACGTGCACCCCGGCCGCCGCGGCCACAGCGGCCGGGCGGCAGGCCGCCGGGTGCGGGAGTGGGGCGCTGCCGGAGGTGCGCTGCTCGGCCGCGTACATCTCCGGCAGCCGGTACCCGAAGCTCTCCGCCGCGTCCAGCAGGCCCCGGAGCAGGCCGGTGGCCTCCTTCTCGAAGCCCGCCTGGGCCAGTCCGGCCACCGCCACGGCGCTCTCGTACGCCCGCACCGCACCGGAGCGGTGGCCGAACGGATTGTGTCCCGGCTCCCTGGCCGCCATGCTCCGCAGTCCCCATCCGGAGTCCATGACGGGTGCTCCGAGCAGCCGGGCCAACTGCTCGGTGCGGGCCCGGTCCAGGAGCCCCGGGGCGAGCCGGCCGCCGCCGAGGAGGCCTGTGTCGAGCAAGTGGGCTGCGGCCCCCGTCAGCCGGGGCAGCGGCCGACCGTCGGGATGCAGGGCCGCCGCGGGCCGGCCACCGTCCGGGCCGTCGATCCAGAACTCGGCCCGGAACCGCTCCCGCAGCGCGGCCGCCCACTGCCGCCACTCCTCGGCGCCGGGCCGCCCGCATGCGGAAAGGAGATCGGCGCCGAGCAGAGCGGCCCGGTGGGCGTGGGCCTGGGTCTCGCAACGCCGGGGCCCCGGCTCCGGATCGGCCAGGAAGCCGTCCTCGCCCAGAGCGCCCCGCAGCCAGTCGAGGCACCGCTCGGCGGCGGGGAGCAGCCGGTCCACCTCCTCCTCCGGCATCCCCCAGAGCCGGGCTTCGGCGAGCACCGCCGGGAAGGCCAGGGTCGCCTCCGTGCCCGTGCACCCCGGGGGGAGCTGCGGGCCCGCCCCCCGCAGGGGTCCCGGGATCTTCCCCGCGTCGGGCCCGCGTCCGTCGCTCTGGTTGCGGGCCAGGATCCGCAGGGTCGACGCGGCCAGTCCGGTCCCGAGCGGCAAGGCCATCCGGGCGGCCCAGAGGGACTCCGCGGGTGCCAGCCCCAGCCGCCACGGCACCCCCGCCGCCGCGAAGGCGTCGCCCGGCTCGGCGGGATCCCTGAGGAGCAGCGCCCTGAGGTCCTCGACGCTGGCCAGGAACCACGCCTCGGCTCTCGGGTCGTCCCCTTCGGCCCGGGCGTCGGCGAGCGGGTTGGCCACCTGCCCGGCGGGTGCCCGGGCGGCGCGGTCCTGCGTGGTCCGCAGCTCGATGGTGCGGGACTCACCGGGTCCGAGTTCGAGCTGCCAGCGCAGCAGCCCGGACGAGGCCAGCGCGTCGTCCGGCGGCGGGTCGGCGACGGTGACCGCCTCGGCGTCGCCGGTAGTCCAGCGCAGCCCGGCGGCATGCACCGCGGCGGGCAGCTCCGGCCCGGCCCGGCCGGCGGCCACGGCGGCCAGCTCCGCCAGGTCTGTGCCGAGCAGAACCTCCACGGAGAGACGCAGCGGCCGGGCCGTGAAGCTGCGCAGGGTGATCCGTTCGGTTCCGTCCGCGTGGCGGACCCGTTCCACGCCGACGTCCGGGTCGGGGCCGGGCTCGGCACCGGTGCGCACCGTGGCGGTGAAGGCGGCCCGGTCCGCGCCGAGGCTGCGCCCCTGGACGGTCACCGGGTCCCGCCCGCCGACGCGCAGCACGCACCGGGAGAGCAGTCGCCGACCGGAGCGGTAGATGCCGTCGATCCCCCGCCCCGTCAGCTGGCCGTGCTCCGGCGAGATGACCAGACAGGGCGCGGCGACGCAGATGACGGCGCCGTGCACGGGCGGCGGCTCGGACCTGCGGGCGGCAGGCACGCCGGGTGGTCGGGAAGGTGCGGGGTGAGACATGCGTCGCCTTGTCTGCGCTCCGGTCGGTTCGGCTGGGCGGCGGCGCGGCCGGGCCCCCACCGCCCCCCAGCTGAACGCCCCCACCCCCGCCCGGGTCACGGGCCGCGGCGCCGGCCGCCCGCGCCCGGGACGACGCCGCCGCCCAAGGACCGAGCCCAGGGCGCTTCGGAGCCACCGCGCCGGAGTCCCGGACCCGGACCGACGGGCGCTCACTGCCCGCTCCCCGCGGTGCGGCGGGGCTCGCGGCGGGGAGCGGACTTGCTGCGGCGGCCGGGGGGACGGGTACTCGCCGTCCGGCGCCCCGGCCGGGGCTCGCGGCGCCGCCGTTCCTCCCGGAGGCACTCCCTCAGCCCCTCGGGGTCGATGCCCTCGTTGCAGGCGTGGTGGAGGAGTTGGGCGAAGCGGTATTCGCCGTCCGCCCGCAGGGCCAGGCCGAGGGCGATCCGGGCGGTCGGCTCGTCCCCGGTGGACCAGGAGACCCAGCCCGCGAGGGTGAGCGGGGCCGCCGCGTGCTCTCCGTAGGCTCCGACACAGCGCCGGGCGAGGGCCCGCCACAGCCGTAGGGCGGGGGCCGCCTCCTCGTCCTCCATCCACTCGGCCGCGATGTCCCGGATCTCACGGTCCTGGAGGCCGAGGATCAGTGAGGCCGCCTCGTCGTGGCCGAGCAGCGCGTCGTCCCAGTCGTCGGCGTGGGGACCTCCCTCGACGGGTGGCGCGAGGGTCATCCGCCGCATCAGTGACTGGGCCAGCGTGAGGGTCTCGGCGCCGACCTCCTCCCGGGTGGCCCCGTCGAGGATCTTCGGTACGAGGGCGGCGGCCGCCCGGTCCAGGGCCAGCTCCATCTCCGCGGCGACGGCCCCGCGGAGCGGCATCAGCCGCCCCTCGATGTCCTTGAGGGAGCCTCGGACCTGGAGCCCCGCGAAGGTGGCCGCGGCGGCCATCACGGAGGTGCCGACCGCGGCCAGCGGACTGCCCTCGGCCGGGCAGCAGCGCTCGTCGGGGCATACGTAGGACCAGAAGCGGCCGGCGGAGAGGCACAGCGCCTCCAGCACGGGCACGTCCAGCGCGCCGCATGCCAGCCGGATCCGCTGGGCGAGCGGCCGCAGCCGGGTCATCACCCGCTGGCCGCTCTCCTCGCCGAGCGGTTCCTGGCAGAGGAAGACGACGATGCCGTCGGGCTTGGCGCCGCGTCGCTCGCTGCCGCGGATCAGGCAGTCGGCGACCTGCCGCGCGGTGTCCTCCCATTCCGCGGGGGTGGCCGGGATGCCGACGCGCAGCCGACCGCCGAAGCGCCCGCCCTCGCCGTGCACGGCGACCATGACAAGGGAGTCGGTGGGGTGGAAGCCGAGCATGTAGGGCAGCGCGTCGGCCAGCTCGGCCGGGCTGCGCAGGGTGATCCGGGGATCGGTGGCGGATCCGGCCGTGATCGACGGCCGGTCGGACGGGGTGCGTGATTCGTGGTTGTTCGTCATGTCCCGAAGATCCCGTGCGTGATCCGATCCCGAAAGCCCTGTGGATAACCAATTGACCGTTCAACATCCACAGGCCGGGAGCGCCATTGGCGCTATGTCAGAGGCATCGGGTTGCATGGGGGCATGAACGCAGACCTGAGGTCCTCGGCCGACTCCGTACTCGCCCGCCTCGTGGGCGACACCACGGGCACTGCTCGGCTGCGCGAGGACCAGTGGCGGGCGATCGAGGCCCTCGTCGCGCACAAGCGGCGGGCGCTGGTGGTACAGCGCACGGGCTGGGGCAAGTCCGCGGTGTACTTCGTCGCCACCTCGCTGCTGCGGGCGAGCGGCGCCGGTCCGACCGTGATCGTCTCCCCGCTCCTCGCCCTGATGCGCAACCAGGTCGAAGCCGCCGCCCGCGCCGGGATCCGCGCCCGCACCATCAACTCCGCCAACCCCGAGGAATGGGAAGGCATCCAGGCCGAGGTCGCCGCGGGTGAGGTCGACGTCCTGCTGGTGAGCCCCGAGCGGCTCAACAACCCGGACTTCCGCGACCAGGTGCTCCCCAAACTCTCCGCCGCCACCGGCCTGCTCGTCGTGGACGAGGCCCACTGCATCTCCGACTGGGGCCACGACTTCCGTCCCGACTACCGGCGGCTGCGCACCATGCTGGCCGACCTCCCGCCGGGCGTCCCGGTGCTGGCCACGACCGCCACGGCGAACGCCCGTGTGACGGCCGACGTCGCGGAACAGCTCGGCACCGGCGCCGGCACGGACGCGCTGGTCCTGCGCGGCCCGCTGGACCGCGAAAGCCTGAGCCTGGCCGTACTGACCCTGCCGGACGCGGCGCACCGGCTGGCCTGGCTCGCCGACCACCTGGGCGAGCTCCCCGGCTCCGGGATCATCTACACGCTGACCGTCGCGGCGGCCGAGGAGGTCACCACGTACCTGCGCCACCGCGGGCACACGGTCTCCTCGTACACCGGGAAGACGGAGAACGCCGACCGCCAGCAGGCCGAGGACGACCTCCAGGCCAACCGCGTCAAGGCACTGGTGGCCACCTCGGCCCTGGGCATGGGCTTCGACAAGCCCGACCTCGGCTTCGTGGTGCACCTGGGCTCCCCCTCCTCACCCATCGCCTACTACCAGCAGGTCGGCCGCGCGGGCCGTGGCGTGGAGCACGCCGAGGTCCTGCTCCTGCCCGGCCGGGAGGACGAGGCGATCTGGCAGTACTTCGCCTCGGTGGCCTTCCCGCCCGAGGAGCAGGTGCGCCGCACCCTCGACGTACTGGCCCAGGCGGGCCGGCCGCTGTCGCTGCCCGCCCTGGAGCCGCTGGTCGACCTGCGCCGCACCCGGCTGGAGACCATGCTCAAGGTCCTGGACGTGGACGGCGCCGTGCACCGGGTCAAGGGCGGCTGGACCTCGACCGGCGAGCCGTGGGCGTACGACGCCGAGCGCTACGCGTGGGTGGCCCGCCAGCGGGCCGCGGAGCAGCAGGCCATGCGCGACTACGCGGCGGCCACCGAGTGCCGGATGGAGTTCCTGCGCCGCCAGCTCGACGACGAGGAGGCCGCCCCCTGCGGCCGCTGCGACAACTGCGCCGGGGCCCGGTTCACCGCCGACGTCTCCACCACCGCGCTGGACACCGCCCGCGGCGAACTCGGCCGCCCCGGCGTGGAGCTGGAGCCGCGCAAGATGTGGCCGACCGGGCTCGCCGCGGTCGGCGTGGACCTCAAGGGCCGCATCCCGGCCGGGGAACAGGCCGCCACCGGCCGGGCGCTGGGCCGGCTGTCCGACATCGGCTGGGGCAACCGGCTGCGCCCCATGCTCGCCCCGCAGAGTCCGGACCAGCCCATCCCCGACGACGTCGCACAGGCCGTGGTGGCCGTCCTCGCCGACTGGGCCCGCGGCCCCGGCGGCTGGGCCTCGGGGGCGCCGGACGCCCCGACCCGGCCGGTGGGCGTGGTCGCGCTGCCCTCACGAAGCCATCCGCAGCTGGTCGGTTCACTGGCCGCGCGCATCGCCGAGGTGGGGCGGATGCCGCTGCTCGGGACGGTCGCCTACACGGATCAGGTCCCGGAGTACGGTCTGCCCTCCTCCAACAGCGCCCAGCGGGTGCGGGGGCTCCACCAGGCCTTGACCGTGCCCCCGGCCCTGGCGGCGACATTGGCCGAGGCGGCGGGGCCGGTGCTCCTCGTGGACGACCGCGCGGAGAGCGGCTGGACCCTCGCCGTGGCCGCCCGGCTGCTGCGGCGGGCGGGCGCGAAGGGGGTGTTCCCGCTGGTGTTGGCGGTCCAGCCGTAGCCGAATGCGTCATCTTCGGCGTGGCGGGGCAAGGATATGAACGGCATACCGGCGAATTCCGGTCGACGGCCTCAATTGCTCGTTGCCGCATGCTCGGGAGCCACGCGAGAATTGGAGTGCTCCCGCTCGGCTCCGCGGCACTCTCCTGGGCCGCGCCGCGGCGCGCCCACACTCCAGCCGTGCCCGTCCGCGGGCGTGTACCCGAAGGGAGGACCGTGACCTTCGGATTCGCCCCGCCCTCGACCACGTCCCTGACAACGGCCACCGGCGGCGCCAGCCGGCACGGCCGGCTGCTGGAACCCGCCGAATGGACGGCGGCGGGAATTCCGCTGCTGCGCAATCCGCGCGAGGTCGTCAGCGGCCTGCACTCGCGGCACGGACCGGTGCCGTCGACCGCGGTCATAGCCGTCCTCGGCCCGGAGGAGCAGCTCGTGGCGAGCGCCTCCTTCATGCAGCGGTCGACCTCGGCCGACGGCTGGGAGTACCGCAACGCCCTGCTCTCCGCACTGCGCCGGGTCCTCCCGCACGACCTGCGGAGACGGACCCCGGTGCGGACGGCGGTGCTGCTCTACTGCCGCGAGGGCGACGAGCGGTGGACCGAGGAGGACGGGGCGTGGATGTGGGGGCTGCGGGACGCGTGCACCCTGCACGGGCTGCGCTGCGGCGCGTACATCACGCTGACCCGGGGCGGCTGGCAGGTTCTCGGCGAGGGCCGGGGCGGCCGGCGGCCCAGCTCGGACTCGCGGCCCCAGCGGCTCGGTGACACCGTGGCCGAGTTCTCCCCGCTCGCCCTGCACAGCGGTGGCGGCGCGGCCGAGGCCCTGCGCCGGACCGCCGCGCGCTGACCCTCGTACCGCCGCCCGACCGCACGACTGCGCACCCGGACGGGCGGATCACCGGCTCACGGACCACCGAAACGGCGCACCGCCGGCACGTGAACCAACACGCGGACCACCTGCGGGCGGACTCCGGCGGGCACGCCCCACGGCCGTACACCCGGGTACGGGGGTACGGCGGACCAGCCTCCGGGCTTCAAGCGGGGCCGGCCCATGGCCCGCCCCGCCCCTCGCCCGCGCCGGGATACGGGGCGTCAGACGCCCGCACCCAGCACGGAGTTGATCTGCTTCGGGTCGCCGCAGACGATCAGCAGCGCACCGGCCCGCGCGAGCGCGACCGGCAGAGCGCCCGCGACCGCGTCGACCTCTCCGCCATTGACGGCGAAGACCACGACCGGACGGCCGGAAGCACGCTTGACCTGCGCAGCGTCCGCGTAGAAGACGTCGTCCCCGGCGTCGTGCAGGGCCCAGTACGCGGCCTCGCCGAAGGACAGCTCGTGCGCGGCCCACGGGTGCGGGTCGCCGGTGGTGAGCACCAGGATGTCACCGGGCGCGCGCCCGGTGTCGAGCAGCAGGTCCACGGCCTCTTCGGCCGCGTCCAGCGCACCCTCGGCGGAGGCCGGGATCAGCTGGATCTGCGGCACCGCCGCCGAGACGGACGGCGCGGCGGGAGCTGCGGTGGCTGCGGGAACGGGTCCGGCGGTGGCCTGCTGCGCGGGCGGTGCGGGCCGGACGGGACCGGGGCGTCCGGGCCGGGGCACGGCGGCGGGACGCGGACCAGGTACGGGGCGGGGGGTCTGCGCGGTGCGGCTCGCGGCCGGCGTGACGCGGGGACCCTGGGCACTCTCGTGAATCTGAGGCTCCTCGATGGCGGGGTGAGAGGCGTGACGTTGTGTCTATCAAACGCCGGTACGAAACGTACCGGTCAGTGGCACGTGGGTGCGATCAGAAATCGAAGCCGAGTTGGCCTCCGTTTTCCAGCTCCATCGACTCCTCGCTGCGGCGCACCTTCTTGAGGTGGCGCCACCGGGGAAGCGCGTCGAGGTACGACCACGAGAGCCGGTGGTAGGGGGTGGGCCCCAGTTCCTCCAGCGCCGCCCGGTGCACAGGTGAGGGGTATCCGGCGTTGGCGGCGAAGGCGAAGTCCTCGATTCCGCCGCCCTGTTCGCCTATTTCGGCCATCATGCGGTCGCGACGGACCTTGGCGATGACCGAGGCCGCCGCGACGGCGACGCAGGACTGGTCGCCCTTGATCACTGTACGGACCTGCCAGGGCGAGCCGAGATAGTCGTGCTTGCCGTCGAGGATCACCGCGTCGGGCCGCACCGGCAGCGCCTCCAGAGCGCGCTCCGCCGCGAGGCGCAGGGCGGCGGTCATCCCCAGCTCGTCGATCTCCTCCGGGGAGGAATGCCCGAGGGCGTACGCGGTGACCCAGGCTTCCAGGACGTCGACGAGGGCGTCGCGCCGCTTGGCGGTGAGCAGTTTGGAGTCGGTGAGCCCCGCGGGCGGCCGGCGCAGACCGGTGATCGCCGCGCACACGGTGACGGGACCGGCCCAGGCCCCTCGTCCGACTTCGTCGACCCCGGCGATGACCTTGGCGCCGGTGGTTGCACGGAGGGAGCGTTCGACGGTGTGGGTGGGTGCTTCGTACGGCATGGCGCCAGCAAGGTTACGCCGCCCCGCGCCGCCTGCACACCCCGGCCCGGGTCCGACACGGCTCCGTCCCGGTTCCGACCCGCATCCGGTCCGTAGCCGGATCCTCTCATTCGCTCCCGCACACCTCCGCGCGGTACGCCAGCGTCACCACAATGACATCCGCGACAAACGGACCAGGCGCGTCCGACCACACGTCACCCCGCCCGGGTTCCGCGCCACACAAGCCCCTGATCAGCCGCTACGTCACCTCCCCTCATCCGGACCGGACACCTCCGCGAAACCGGTGGGCACACCCGTGGTCGCACTCGCGAAGGAACGATCACCGGACCCGGCCGCCGCCGGCCGGCTCGCGCCCGCCTCGCGTGAATTTTCGGCCCGGGTGAATCCTTTCGTTCACCAAGGATTCGCTCCTACCGTGGTCCCGCAGTGAACGGTCGCGTTCACCCTTTCACTTTGGGGGGGGATCCTCAGTGACAAGCTCTCAACTCGCCGAACCCCGGATACCGGGCGCGGCACGCCGGGAGGGGCGCCCCGGCCTGGCGCTCGCCGTCATCGCCGCATGCCAGCTCATGGTCGTCCTCGACGCGACGATCGTGAACATCGCGCTCCCGCACATCCAGACCGCCCTCGACTTCAGCACCACCGACCTCTCCTGGGTGCTGAGCGCCTACACGCTCACCTTCGGCGGCCTGCTCCTGCTGGGCGGCCGGGCCGGCGACATCCTCGGCCGGCGGCGCGTGTTCATGACCGGAATCCTGCTCTTCACGCTGGCCTCCCTCCTCGGCGGCTTCGCCCAGGAACCCTGGCAGCTACTCGCTGCCCGCGCCCTCCAGGGGGTCGGCGGCGCGATCGCCTCCCCGACCTCGCTCGCCCTGATCACCACGACCTTCCCCGAAGGCCCCGAACGGAACCGGGCCTTCGGGGTGTTCGCCGCCGTCTCCGCCGGCGGTGGCGCCATCGGCCTGCTGGCCGGCGGCATGCTGACCGAGTGGCTCGACTGGCGCTGGGTGCTCTTCGTCAACGTGCCGATCGGCGTGCTGATCGCGATCCTCGCCCCGCTCTACATCAGCGAGTCCGAACGCCACCCCGGCCGCTTCGACGTCGCCGGCGCCCTCACGTCCACAGGCGGCATGGCCTCGCTGGTCTACGGATTCATCCGCGCCTCGGAGGACGGCTGGCGCGACCCGCTCACCCTCGGCTCGTTCGCCGCGGCCGTCGTCCTGCTCGCGCTCTTCGTCGCCATCGAGTCCCGGGCCCCCGAACCGATCATCCCGCTGCGGATGTTCGCCGACCGCAACCGCGCCGGCACGTACGTGATCATGCTCGGCCTGGCCGCGGCGATGTTCGGGATGTTCTTCTTCATCGTCCAGTTCGTGCAGAACGTCCTGGGCTTCTCCCCGATCCAGTCCGGACTCGGGTTCCTGCCCGTGACCGTCGCCATCGTCACGGCCGCCGGGCTCTCGCAGCGCTTCCTGCCCCGCTTCGGCCCCAAGCCGTTCATGGTCACCGGAACCGCCCTCGTCGGCGCCGGGCTCACCTGGCTGACCTTCATCCGGACCGACTCCTCGTACCTCGCCGGGGTACTCGGGCCGATGCTGCTGTTCGGCTTCGGCATGGGCCTCAACTTCGTGACCCTCACCCTCACCGCCGTCTCCGGAGTCGCGCCGAAGGAGGCGGGTGCTGCCTCCGGGCTGCTCAACGCCAGCCAGCAGGTGGGTGGTTCCCTGGGCCTGTCCATCCTGGTCACCGTCTTCGGCACGGCCGCCCGCACCGAGGCCGACCAGCAGATCGCCGCCTTCATGGCGCAGGCGCAGTTGCAGCCGGACCGACTGGCCGCCTTCCAGGAGACCGGGCAGCTGCCCGACCCCTGGGGCGACCTCGTGCTCACCCAGGGCATCTCCACCGCGTTCGGCGCCGCCGTGGCGATGGCGGGCCTCGCCCTGGCCACCGCGCTGCTGGTGATCCGGGTGCGCAAGAGCGACCTGGAAGCCCTCAACGGAGCCGCCGCGAAGAGCGGTCCGGCGGCCTGAGCCGGCCGGGCCGGACGTACGGCGGCCCGGAAGCGTACCTTTCCCGCTCCCGGGCCCTCGTACGCGTCAGGCTCGCCCTAGTACTCGTTGCGGCTGCCGAACGTACCGAGGCGCGAGCAGACCTCGTACGGGGCGGTCACCGGCCGCTCTCGCAGGATCTGGCGGGCCCGGTACTCGCCGAGGCTCATGGCGTACCAGGGGACGTCGCCCGCCCTGGACATCTCCTCGTTGATCCCGCGCAGGGCGCAGGACCGCTGGGGCTCGGGCAGCCGGTCCAGAGCCGGCACGGCGTCCGCCGACAGGCTCTGGAAGTAGGCCAGGTCTATCTTGGCGTCCGCCTCGAAGCGGGCCACATTGCTCTCGGCGACCATCCCGTCCGGGGACAGCAGCCCGAAGGCCAGGACACCGGCCGCCACGCTCCCCGCGACCGCGCGCGGCAGCCAGCGCGCGCCGAACACCCCTGCCGCCATGATCAGCACGATGACCAGCCCGAGCCACAGCTCCATCGCGGCCACCGACACACGCAGCCTGGTCAGACCGTACGCGTCCACGTAGAGGTCCATCCGGCGCAGCGCGGAGGCGACGACGACCAGGGTCAGCGCACACAGCACCCCGAGGACGACGCGGACGAAGCGGCGGTCGCCCGCTCCGTCACGCGGGGCCCAGCGCAGAGCGAGGGCGATCACGGCGAGGGTGAGCAGGGTGGCCCAGAGCAGCTGCCAGAAACCTTGCCGGGCGTACTCGGCGTAGGTGAGGCCGGTGCTCGCCAGGACCTTGTCGTAGCCGCCGAACAGGACGGCCAGCTGCACGGCGTTGAAGCCGGCGAAGAGCAGGTTGAGCACGACGAGCGGCAGGGCCCACTCGACGCGCGACCTCGGCCTGCCGGGGGTGACCTTGATCCGGTCCCAGCGCAGCGGGGCCGCGGCCGCGCGGGCGGCGGCCAGAGCGAGAAGGGCGCCGACGAGGAAGAGCAGGGTCCGGACGGGCCCGTCCCCGACGGAGATGTCCGGCGTCAGCCCGCCCAGCAGATCGGCGAAGGCCGCGTCGGCGGAGGCGAACAGCGCGCCGAAGAGCAGCAGGAGGGCCACCGCCACCGCGGCGGCCTTGACGACGGGCAGCCAGCGGTCCTTGCTGACACCGCTGCGCGAACGCAGGCCGGACCAGGCCCAGCCGACCCCGGACACGGCGGCGTCGAAGAAGCCGAGCGGGCTGAGCAGGACTCCGGGCCAGGTGCGGCTGCCGTGCAGGGCCAGTGCGCCCAGCAGCACGGCGGAGAGGATCGCGAGGGTGGACGGCCACGCCGAGTCGCGCAGGGCGGGTACGGCCAGGAGGGCGAGGCAGCCGACCGCCCAGACCACGGTCCAGGGGCGGGCCGTACGACGGGCCGTGCGGGCGGCGGTGTACGCGGCGACGACGGCGGGCACGACGGCGAGCAGCAGGCCCGGGCCCATGCCGTCGCCGAGGAGCAGGGCGGCGGCGAGTCCCGCGAGGCCGGCCGCGGCGAGGGTGGCGGTCCCGATGGGGGCGGCCTGGGCGGGCCGCACCAGTACGGCCCACGCGGGTGGCGCGGCGGCCTTGGCGCGGGCCGTGGCGGCCCGTTCGCGCCACTGCTGCTCCTGCCAGGCCTGCCAGGCGGCGGCGTCTGCCGGGACCCCGGAGCCCGGCCCCGCAGGTCCGGCGGGCCCGGCCGCTCCGGCCGCTCCGGCGGGTCTGTCCGCGGCCGGAGCCGTGTCCGCGGGCGGATCCCCGGCCGCGGACACCCCGCTGGGCACTCCGGTGGACGCATCCTTGGCCGCCCCGTTGAACGTGCCTTCGGCTGCGGTCTCGCCCACCCCGTCGGTGTTCTCTGACATCGGGTTCCCCTCCCACGTCGGCCGCCCCGGAGTTCCGGTGGGGCGGCGAAGCGGACAGAGTAGGCCGATGCCCTGCAGTTTTGAACAGGATCAAAAGAGTCCTGTGGCAGGACCGTGACAATCGGAACGGGAGCTTTCACCCCGCCGCCAGGACGCCACGGCCGACAACCGCTAACCCCTCGCGGCCTCCGGCAGCCAGGCAGGCAGGGCCTCCGTGCGCGCCAGCCAAGCGGCCGGCAGCACCTGGTCCCCGCGTGCGCCCAGCACCCCGCCGACGATCGCGCAGGTCGTGTCGACGTCCCCGCCCACCTGCGCGGTGGTCCAGAACGCCCGCTCGTAGTCGTCCAGCGACCGCGCCGCCGACCACAGCGCGAACGGCACGGTGTCATGGGCGCTCGTCCGCCGCCCGCAGCCCAGTACGGCCGCGACCGTGGTCGCGTCGCCGTAGTCCAGCATGTCGCGCGCCCGGCGCACCCCGGCGCCGACCGCGCTGCGCGGCACCAGCGCGATCACCCCGTCGAGCAGGTCGGCGGCCTTCGGCGGCCCGGCCGGGTTCGCCGCGAGCGCGGCCGCGGCGGCGACGGCCATGGCACCGCAGACGGCCTCGCGGTGCTGGTGGGTGGTGTAGGCGGAGATCTCCGCCTGGTGCGTGGCCTGCTCGGGGTCGTCGGCGTACCAGGCGCCCAGCGGCGCGATCCGCATGGCGGCGCCGTT
The DNA here is from genome assembly GCF_043201995.1 of Streptomyces sp. NPDC048258. Taxonomy (NCBI): domain Bacteria; kingdom Bacillati; phylum Actinomycetota; class Actinomycetes; order Kitasatosporales; family Streptomycetaceae; genus Streptomyces; species Streptomyces sp. NPDC048258. Next base: position 3,107 of record NZ_JBICZH010000032.1, on the reverse strand, counting down.
GCCCCACGAGCCCTGCCCGTTGAACAGTTCGGCGGCCAGCGTGCGCCAGTCCTCGCCCTCCCGGATCAGGCGGAGCATCCGGTTCACGGCGGGCCCGTAGCCCCGGTCGAAGTCGTGGTGGTGGGCGAAGGAGCTCGCCAGCGCGTCCTGGTCGACGCGTCCGTGCTCGGCGAGCACGGCCACCACCGAGCAGGCCATCTCGGTGTCGTCGGTCCACTGCCACGTGTCGGTGCCGGCGGGGAGTTCGCGCCGCTTGAGGCGCGGGTAGTTCACGGGGACGAAGTACTGGGAGCCCAGGGCATCGCCCAGCGCCAGACCGCGGAGGCTGGCCATGGCGCGTGCGTAGCGCCGTTCGGGAGTGGAGTCAGGGGTCATCGCGGGTCACTCTAGCCGTCCAGGTCGTAGGGCTCGGGTGTGGTCCACCGCTCAAACGGGCGGTCCATCCGGTACCGGCCGTCCGGTCCGAGCACGAGTGTCCGGAATTCGCCGTTCCCGGGATTGGACAGGGCCTCGAACTCGGCCACGGACCAGTGGAACCACCGCATGCAGAACAGCCGCATGGTCAGCCCGTGCGTCACCAGCAGCACGTTCTCGGGGTGGTCCGGGGCTTCGAAGCTCCGGTAGAGACTCTCCAGGAACGACCCGACCCGGTCGTACACGTCGGCTCCCGACTCCCCCTGCGCGAAGCGGTAGAAGAAGTGGCCGTACGCGTCCCGGTACGCCTTCTGGAGCCGTACGTCGTCCCGGTCCTGCCAGTTTCCCCAGTCCTGCTCGCGCAACCTCGGCTCCTCGCGCATCCGGACCCGCGCGGGGTCCAGCCGCAGTTCCCGGAAGGTCTGCAGGGTCCGGCGGTACGGGGAGACGTACGCGCTGATCGTCTCGTCGCCGAAGAGTTCGCGCAGCCGTTCGCCGACCTCGGCGGCCTGCTCGCGGCCGTTCTTGGTCAGCCGTAGGGCGTGGTCGGGTTCCCGTTCGTACACCGAGTCGTCGGCGTTCCCCTCGGATTCCCCGTGGCGGACAAGGACGATGCGCCGTGGTCGAGCCATCCCACGACCCTATTCGGCCACCGGCGGGCCGACCGACCGGGCACGCCGGTCGGCCGGACGGTCGTCGTACGGTCATACCGTCCAGGAGGGCTCGAGGTCGACGACGTCACCGGTGAGGGCCTCGACATCGGCCTGGATCTGGGCGCGCAGGGAGAGCCGCTCGACCCGTTCCTGCCGGTACTTGCCGTGCTCGGCGGCCGCGTGCCACATCGACAGCACCAGGAACTCCCGGCCCGGGGCCTCCCCGAAGAGCCCGCGGATCATGCCGGGCGAGCCCGCCATGGCCGGATTCCACACCTTCTCCTGCATGAGGGCGAAGTGGTCGACCCGGCCTTCCCGGACGCGGGTGTGCGCCACCCGGACGACGTCGGCGTCAGTGAAGCGCGGCTCGAAACCGGTCTTCACGTCGAAGCGGTGGTCGAAGAGCGTGACCCGCGAATCGGTATAGGTGCCGTGCTGCGCGGCGGCCAGCCGGTCGTGGCTGCGGGCCATGAAGGAGTCGTAGAAGGAACGGCTCTCCCAGAACGCGAAGACATGCGCGACCCCCTGCCGGCCTCGACTCCAACCGCCGCCCTGTCCCCGGAATCCCGGCTCGCCCGGCAGCCCCGCCCATTTTCGCTGCCCGCGCTCGAACCCGCGTCGGTCCGTCACCGTGCAGCGAATCCACTTGACCAGCACGGCGCCATCGTACGGTCCCGGCGCGGCCCGGGTCAGTCCCCGGCTCGGTGGATCCGCACCAGTTCCGCCGCATCCCGCTCGGGCAGCCGAAGCCCGAACTCCCGGTCGAGCAGGGCCAGCAGCTCGTCCGGGCCGATGGCCCGCCGCTCGTCCCGCCCGTCGGGGTGCAGGAGGGTGAGCTCCCGCCCGACCAGTGCCCGGCGGACGTCGCCGCCCGGGTGCTGGACGATCACCCGCCCGATGAAGGCGGAGCGGGGGTGGGTGGAGCTGTAGTGGTTGAGCAGGAGGTAGTCGACGGGGTGGTACCGCTGTGGGGAGAACGCGTACAGGTCGCGCCAGGTTCCCCCGCGCAGGAGCCCCAGCACGAGGATGCCGTCCTCTTCCTCGCGGACGCGGTACGTCCACTCCCCCTGCCGCACCTCGGCACCGGGCCGCCCCAGCGGGACGGGCTCGCACGGCCCCTGGTAGCCGAACCCGGCGTCGCAGAGCCACGGTTGTCCCTCGACGGTGACGACGAGGACGGCGTGCGTCACCGGTGTCAGGGAGTCCCCGCGGGTGCGGTTGCGGGCACCGCGCCCCGAGACCTCGAAGCCGATCCGCTCCAGGGCGGCGGCCAGCAGCGAGTTCTGCTCGTAGCAGTAGCCGCCGCGGCGGGCGTGTACGAGCTTGTCCTCGATCGCCTTGACGTCCAGCGCGACGGGGCGGCCGAGGAGGACGTCCAGACTCTCGAAGGTGATGGCGGCGGTATGTGCCCGGTGCACGTCGTACAACGTGTCGAGGTCCGGCCGGAGTTCCCCTGTCGCCCCCGAACCTCCCCGAAATCCGATCCGCGCCAGATAGGCGTCCAGGTCCAGCTCGTCACCGCTCCACATGGCTCCCGCCCCTCCCCGTATCCCCGTGTCCGCCGCGTCGTCCGCGTGGTCCACACAATGATCGCGGGCCTGAAAACGCCGGAGGCGGGCAGGTCCCCTGGGAGACCTGCCCGCCTCGGCGGATCACGACATCAGCCGGATGTCAGCTGCAGCCGCTGGTGGAGCCGCAGCCCTCGCAGATGTAGCAGGAGCCGGCGCGCTGCATCTTCGTACCGCAGGAGAAGCAGAGCGGGGCGTCGGCCGAGACGCCCAGCTGCATCTCGACCAGTTCGGCGCTGCTGTGCGCCGTCTTCGGGGCGGGGAGCGAGACGGCCGCGGCCGGCTTCGGCTCCGACGGCACCGCGGCCAGCGGGGCCGACTGCGCCAGGGACTCGGTGTCCAGCTCCTCCTCGAGGGGCTCGTAGGAGCCGGTCTCCAGGTGGCGCTGGCGCTCCTCGGCGGTGTGGATGCCGAGGGCGGAGCGGGTCTCGAAGGGCAGGAAGTCGAGCGCCAGGCGACGGAAGATGTAGTC
>NZ_JBICZH010000031.1:0-57741 GCF_043201995.1 Streptomyces sp. NPDC048258 | reverse complement strand
GGGGGGAGGGCATCGCCAACCGCCCCCGGGGCATAGTCGCCCCACCACCACCCCCCGGGGGGCCCCCCCCCCCCGCCCCCGCCGCGGGGGGCCCCGGCGGGGGGGGGGGGGCGGGGGGGGCCCGGCCCCCGCGCCCCTTCGTCGTGTCTGCGGGGGTTTCGCGCTCTCAGGAGGCCTCTACGGCTACGACCAGGCGGCGACGAAGTACCCCACGCCGTACGGCGCGGCCTCGTACAGCAGGCGCCCGTCGAGGCCCGCGCCCTCGGCGGCGCCGGCCAGCACCTGCCAGGGGGCCCGGCCGGCGGCCTGGAGCTCGGCCGCGAGCTGTGCGTCGCATGCGGCGAGCGCGGCCACGTCGGCGGCGCCCAGGGCGCGGGCGGCGGCGTCGTCGAAGGCGGCGGCGCGCTCGTCGAGGTAGCCGGGGGCCTTCAGGGTCCGGCAGGCGCTGCCGTCGCCCATGACCAGCAGGGCCACCCGGGCGTCGCGCGCGGCGATCTGCCGGCCGGCTTCGAGGCACCGGGCGGTCTCCAGCGGCTCCCCGACCCCGAGCCCCTCGACGGGGGCGGCGCCCCAGCGTGCGCGGCGCAGCAGCCAGGCACCCACGGCGAGGGACGGGGGCAGCAGGCGCGGCCCTTCCTCGCCCTCCCCGAGCCGTACGTCGGCGTCGACGCCGAATCCGTGGAAGGTGCCGCGGGCGCCCTGCGGGTAGGGCCCGCGGTGGTCCTGGTCGGCGGCCCCGACCACGACCAGCAGGTCGGGCCGGGAGGCGGCGAGCACCGCGAGCGCGTCGGAGCAGGCGGTGCGGGCGTCGCCGAGTTCGGCGGCGGCCCCCGCGGCGACCTCCGGCACGAGCAGCGGCGGGGCGGGACAGACGGCAGCGGCTACGAGCATGATCCGCAGCCTAGCCGTACGCGTCCGTGGGGGGTCAGTCGATCGCGCAGCCCGAGGTCGCCGCCGGCAGCGGAGCCGGGACGCCCAGGGTCGGGATGCCGAGCATGACGCCCGCCGGCTGGGCCGGGGCGGCGTTGCGCTTCTCCCAGGCGTCGCCCGCGCGGGTGCGGCGTACGGTCAGGGTCGGCCCCTCGGCCAGCAGGTGGTGCGGAGCGGCGTAGGTGATGTCCACGGTGACCACGTCACCGGGGCGGACCTCCTGCTCGGGCTTCGTGAAGTGGACCAGGCGGTTGTCCGCGGCGCGGCCCGACAGGCGGTGCGTGGCGCCGTCCTTGCGGCCCTCGCCCTCCGCGACCATGACCTCCAGGGTGCGGCCGATCTGCTTCTTGTTCTCCTCCCAGGAGATCTCCTCCTGGAGGGCGACCAGGCGCATGTAGCGGTCCTGCACGACCTCCTTGGGGATCTGCCCGTCCATGTCGGCCGCGGGGGTGCCGGGCCGCTTGGAGTACTGGAAGGTGAAGGCGTTCGCGAAGCGGGCCTCGCGCACGGTGTGCATCGTCTGCTGGAAGTCCTCCTCCGTCTCACCGGGGAAGCCCACGATGATGTCGGTGGAGATCGCGGCGTGCGGGATGGCGGCACGGACCTTCTCGATGATGCCGAGGAACCGCTCCTGCCGGTACGAGCGGCGCATCGCCTTCAGGATCGTGTCCGAGCCGGACTGCAGCGGCATGTGGAGCTGCGGCATCACGTTCGGGGTCTCCGCCATCGCCGCGATCACGTCGTCCGTGAAGTCGCGCGGGTGCGGGGAGGTGAAGCGGACCCGCTCCAGGCCCTCGATCTGCCCGCAGGCGCGCAGCAGCTTGCTGAAGGCCTCGCGGTCGCCGAGGTCCGAGCCGTACGCGTTCACGTTCTGGCCGAGCAGGGTGATCTCCGAGACGCCCTCGGCGACCAGGGCCTCGACCTCGGCGAGGATGTCGCCGGGACGGCGGTCCTCCTCCTTGCCGCGCAGCGCCGGGACGATGCAGAAGGTGCAGGTGTTGTTGCAGCCGACGGAGATCGAGACCCAGGCGGCGTACGCGGACTCGCGGCGGGTCGGCAGCGTCGAGGGGAACGCCTCCAGCGACTCGGCGATCTCGACCTGCGCCTCCTCCTGGACGCGGGCGCGCTCCAGCAGCACGGGGAGCTTGCCGATGTTGTGCGTACCGAAGACGACGTCGACCCAGGGGGCCCGCTTGACGATCGTGTCGCGGTCCTTCTGGGCGAGGCAGCCGCCGACGGCGATCTGCATGCCGGGGCGCTTGGTCTTCATCGGGGCGAGCCGGCCGAGGTTGCCGTACAGCTTGTTGTCGGCGTTCTCGCGGACGGCGCAGGTGTTGAACACGACCACGTCGGCGTCGCCGTCGGAGCCCTCGGGCGCGCGCGTGTAGCCCGCGTCCTCCAGCAGACCGGACAGCCGCTCGGAGTCGTGCACGTTCATCTGGCACCCGTAGGTGCGCACCTCGTATGTTCCCTTGACGTCCACTGCCGTGCTCCGGTCGCTGCTGCTGGTCATGGAACAAGGGTAGGCGGTACCCGGGAGCCCTCCGGTCCCCTCGTCCCGTGACAGGACGGCGGGCGGGTGGCAGGATCGCGGCCATGCCTCTCGTACCGCCCCGGATCAGCAGGCGCCAAGCCCTGCGGGCCCTGGTGGCCGTACTCGCCGTGCTCGGCGTCCTGCTCTGGTGGCTGAAGCCCTTCGGGCAGCCCGAGCTCAAGGGCGAGCTGACCTTCAGCACCGGTGTCAGGACCGGGGTCTACCACCTGTACGGGCAGCTGCTCGAGCCGGAGCTCAGGCGGGACATGCCCGGGGTGAAGGTCCGGCTGGAGACGAGCGAGGGCTCGCAGCAGAACCTCCAGCGGCTGGCCGCCGGGGAGGCGGACTTCACGGTGGCGACGGCGGACGCGGTCGCCAAGTACCGGCAGGAGATGAAGCCCGGGGCGGACGACCTGCGCGGATGTGCGCGGCTCTACGACGACTACGTGCAGCTCGTGGTGCCGGCCGGGTCTCCGGTGCAGTCGGCTCGGGACCTGCGCGGCATGCGGGTGGCGGTCGGCCAGGCGGGATCCGGCGTGCGGCTGATCTCCGAGCGGCTGCTGACGGCGGCCGGGCTGGATTCGGCCAAGGACATCACCCCGGTGTCCATCGGCATCGACACCATGCCGGCCGAGCTGGAGGCCGGCCGGATCGACGCGTTCTTCTGGTCCGGCGGGCTCCCGACGAACGCGGTGCGCGAGCTGTCGGAGCGGTTCGACATCCGGCTCGTGCAGCTCGGCGACCTGGTGGAGGCGCTGCAGGCGAGCGGAAGCCCGGCGCGCTACTACCGGGCGGCGGTGATGCCGCAGGACGCGTACACGCGGGCGCGCAACACCAGCGCGGTGGCGACGCTGGCGGTGCCGAACCTGCTGGTGACCACGGAGAAGACCGACCCCGAGCTGACGGAGCGGTTCACGCGGACGGTGATCCTCAGCCGCGACCGCATCGGGCACCAGGTGCACGCGGCGCAGCTCGTGGACCTCCGGACGGCCATCTACACCGACCCCCTCGCCCTGCACGAGGGCGCGCGCCGGTACTACCGCTCGGTCAAGCCCTGACCTTCACGCCCTGACCGCTGCGCCCTGGCTTCACGCCCTGACCGACACGCCGTGACCGACACGCCCTGACCGTCACGAGGACGGCAGCAGCATGGTCGCCGCGGCGGCCGCGCCGATCAGGCCCGCGTGCGTGCCCAGGCTCGCCGGGACCACCCGCAGGTCCTGTACGAAGGACAGCGTGGCGTAGGCGGCGAGGTGCTTGCGGATCGGGGCGAAGAGGGTGTCGCCGGAGGCGGCCACGCCGCCTCCGATGACCGCGATGTCCGTCTCGACGAGGGTCGCGGTGGCCGCGATGGCAGCCGCCAGGGCGCGGCCCGCGCGGTCGAAGGCGGCCCGGGCGACCGGGTCGCCGGCCCGGGCGGCCTCGGCCACGCCCGCCGCCGTGGCGTCGCCACCGGGCTCCGCGGGGGTCCAGCCCTGGGCCAGGGCCCAGCGGGCGATGGCGGTGCCGGAGGCGATCGACTCGACGCAGCCGTGGCCGCCGCAGACGCACGGCTCCCCGTCGAAGGCGACGCTGATGTGGCCGATGTGACCTGCGTTACCGGTGGGGCCGGGGTGGAGCTGGTTGTTCAGGATGAGGCCGCCGCCGACGCCCGTGGAGACCACCATGCACAGCGCGTTCGCGTGGCCCTGGGCCGCGCCCAGCCAGTGCTCCGCCGCGGTCATCGCCACGCCGTCACCGGCCAGTACGGTCGGCACCTGCGCCCCGTCCGCCCCTCGTGCCCCGCGCGCCGCGAGCTCGGCCTCGACCCGGGCCTGGACCGGGAACTCCCGCCACGCCCCGATGTTGACGGGACTGACCGTGCCCCGGGAGGTGTCCACCGGGCCCGCGCTGCCGATCCCGCAGCGGACCGCGGACGACCACAGGGGCGAGCGGGACAGGTCGGCGACGACCTCGGTCACCGCCGCCATGACGGCGTCCGCGTCCGCGCCGCGCGGGGTCGGGCGACGGGTCGTGGCCGACATCGTGCCGTCGGGGTGCACCAGCGCCCCGGCGATCTTGGTCCCGCCGATGTCGATCGCCACCGTGAGGCCTGCGGTCGCGGCGCCGGCTCGCGGTGGGGCGAAGGGGGCGGTGGGAGTGATCACGGTGGCGGCTCCAGGAAGGGGTCAGGATTCAGTATGCGCCGCGGGCGCCGCCGTACTCTCGCGAGGCTCCAGCCGCGGCTGCTCGCTCTGACGCACCCCGGCCGGCCTTCCCGCGAGGACGGCGAGGAGTTCCTCGGCGGCGAGGCGGCCGAAGCCCGCGGTGTCCCGGACGAGGGCGGTGAGCCGGGGGTGGGTGACCCGGCAGAGCGCGGAGTCGTCCCAGGCCACGATCGAGAGCCGGCCCGGTACGGGGATGCCCAGCTCGGCGGCGACCGCGATCCCGGCGACGGCCATCACGTCGTTGTCGTAGACCAGCGCGGTGGGGGGCTCGGGCTCGGCGAGGACCCGGCGGGTGGCCGCCGCGCCCTCGGCGTCGGAGTAGTCGGTGACCACGGAACGCACCCGGTCGGGTCCGAGGCCGCGCCGTGCGGCCTCGGTCCGCAGGGACTCGATCCGGCGGGCCGTGTGGGCGAGGCCGGGGAGCCCGGCGATGTGGACGATCCGGCGGTGGCCCAGCCCGTGGAGGTGGTCCAGGACCTGGACCATGGCCCCGGCGTCGTCGGCCCGGACCGAGGAGAGGGGGTCCGCGGGGTGGGAGGGATCGTCGGAGGGGCCGCGGGAAGGGCCGTGGTGGGAGGGCGCCTCGCCCACCATGACGGCCGGCAGGGCCAGCTTCCCGAGGAGCTCCGGGCGCGGGTCCGTCGTACGGGGGTCGACGACGAGGACGCCGTCGACCCGCCGCTCGGCCCACCAGCGGCGGTAGACGGCGCATTCGGCGTCGATGTCCTCGACCACCTGGAACAGCAGGGCGGTCCGGGCGGCGGAGAGGACCTCCTGTACGCCGGAGACGAGCTGGAGGAAGAAGGACTCGACGCCGAGCGTGTGCGCGGGCCGGGCGAGGACCAGTCCGACGGCGCCGGAGCGCTCGCCGGACAGGGCGCGGGCGGCGCTGTTGGGCTGCCAGCCGAGCTCCTCGGCGACGCGGCGGATCCGGGCGCGGGTGTCCTGGGAGACCCCCGGCCGGTCGTTGAGCGCGAAGGACACGGCGCTCTCCGACACCCCGGCCTGGCGGGCGATGTCCTTGATCGTGGGTCTGCGGGCCATGGCCAGACCGTACGCGATCCCGCCCTGACGGACCGCCATGACTGGAATTCCGCTGTCCATTTCCCCGCAGTTCCCGGTGTCCGGCCACAACTAAAGCGCATTAGTTTCCCCAGGTTCCGATGAACAGAACCCTTGTGTCAACAGGGCTGAAGCGCATAAGTAGACGGGCTGGAGGCCCTGTTGACTTTCCCCATCCACACCGGCAGGTTGTGGCCCACCCGGTGAATTCCTCAGAACTCCAGGACGCCTTGTGCACGAACACGAGCTCCGATTCGGTGCCAACTACACGCCGTCCCGCGGCTGGTTCCACCACTGGCTGGACTTCGACCTCGACGAGGTCAGGGCCGACCTCGACTCGATCGCCGCGCTCGGGCTGGACCACATCCGCGTGTTCCCGCTGTGGCCGGTGTTCCAGCCGAACCGGACGCTGATCCGGCCGCGCGCGGTCGAGCAGCTCGTCGCGCTCGCCGACGCGGCCGCCGAGCGCGGGCTCGACGTCAACGTGGACGGTCTGCAAGGCCACTTGTCGAGTTTCGACTTCCTGCCCGCCTGGACCCGGACCTGGCACCGGCGCAACCTCTTCGCCGACCCGGACGTGGTCGCCGGCCAGGAGGAGTACCTGCGCGCGCTGGCCGCCGCCCTCGCCGACCGGCCGAACTTCCTGGGCATGACCGTGGGCAACGAGATCAACCAGTTCTCCGGCGCCCCCCACCCCGACCCCGACCGGATCACCCCGGACCAGGCGGCCCGCTGGCTGGAGCGGATGCTCGCCGCCTGCGAGGAGGGGGCGCCCGGACGGTTCCACCTGCACGCCGAGTACGACGCCGCCTGGTACCAGGACGGGCACCCCTTCACCGTCGCCCAGGCCGCGCGGCTGGGCGCGGCCACCGCCGTGCACTCCTGGGTGTTCAACGGCACCGCGCAGCGCCACGGCCCGGCGGGGACGGCGACCGAGCACCACGCGGCGTACCTGATCGAGCTGTCGAAGGCCTGGGCCCTGGACCCGCACCGCCCGGTGTGGCTCCAGGAGGTCGGCGCGCCCGCGCCGCTGATCGGGCAGGAGCGCGCGGCGCGGTTCACCGAGGCCACCGTGGCGAACGCCCTGGACTGCCCGGACCTGTGGGGCGTGACCTGGTGGTGCTCGCACGACGTGTCCCGGGAGCTCGCGGACTTCCCGGAGCTGGAGTACGGCCTCGGCCTGCTCACCAACGACCGCCGGACCAAGCCGGCCGGCGCCGCCCTCGCGCGGATCACCGCGGAGTGGCGGGGCCGCGAGCACCGGCCGCCCGTACGGTCCACCGCGCTGGCGGTCGACGTCGGCGGGGCCGGGACCGCTCCGCGGCGGTCGGTGTGCGCTCCCGGCGGCGTGTTCTTCGAGGCCTGGGCGGCGCTCACCGCGGACGGGGTGCGGCCCGCGGTGGTGCTGGCCGAGCTCGCCGAGGACCCCGCGCACCTTTCCGCGCGCGGCATCACCGAGGTGCTGCGCGTACCCGACCTGACCTGACGCCCCTTCCGGAGGAGCCCGCATGTCCGAGACCGGCAACGGAGTCGACCCTCGTACGGCCGTGCCCGCGCCCGCTTCCTCACGGCCGCCGACCCGCCGCGCGGTGCTGGCCGCCGGGGCCGGGGCGGCCGCGCTGCTGGGCGCCCCGGCCCTCGCGCCCGCCGCCTGGGCCGCGCCCTCCGCGTCCGCCGCCCCGACCCCGCCGACGTCGGCGACGTCGCCGACCCCGGCCGACCTGGCCCCGTACGCCTCCTACTGGTTCCCGGACTCGCTCCCGAAGGGTGCCCCCGGCCCCGGGATCGTGTGGCGCTCGCTCAAGCGGTGGACCCCCGAGAGCGACCCGGACCTCGCCCACAACATGGCGACCGTGCCGCTCGCACCGCGCTTCACGCCGGTGCCCCCGCACCCGGGCGCCCGCGCCGGCCAGGCCCGGATCGCCTCCCTCGTCTCCTTCGGGCCCACCGCGCGGAACCCGTCCCAGGGCTCGGCCACCGCCGACTACTACGCGCTCACGCACTGGGCGTACATCGACGAGCTGGTCTTCTGGGGCGGCTCCTCCGGCGAGGGCATCGTGCTCGCGCCGAACGCGCCCGTGGTCGACGCCGCCCACCGCAACGGCGTCCGCGTCCTGGGCAACGTGTTCCTGCCGCCCGCGCCCTACGGCGGCGAGCTCCAGTGGACCCGCGACCTGGTCCAGCGGGACTCCCTGGGCCGGTTCCCGATCGCGGAGCAGCTGGTGCGGGTGGCGACGGCGTACGGCTTCGACGGCTGGTTCGTCAACGCCGAGACCGACGGCGGCGACAGCGAACTCGCCTCCAGGATGCGGGAGTTCCTGCGGGCCCTGCGGGCGGCGGGCGAGCCGCACGGTCTGCGGATCACCTGGTACGACGCGATGGACACCACCGGCCGGGTCGGCTGGCAGGGCGCCCTCAACGAGCTCAACCAGGAGTTCTTCGAGGACCGTGCCGGGAAGGTCGCGGACACGATGTTCGTGGACTTCCGCTGGACGCCGCAGACCCTGGCCGCCTCCGGCGCGCTCGCGCAGCGCCTGGGCCGCTCCCGCCACGAACTGTGGGCCGCCGTGGACACGGAGGCCAACGGCTGGAATTCCGCCGTCCGCTGGGACGCGATCATCCCGCGCGAAGGTGAACACGTCGTCAGCTACGGCTTCTACCGGCCCGAGTGGACCCGCAACCACCTCACCGACCGCTCCCCCGGCGCCTTCCACCGGGCCGACGACCGGTTCTGGACGGGCGAGTCCCTGGACCCCGCCCGGCCGGCGCCCGAATCGGGCTGGCGGGCCCCCGCCACGGCCGTCGCCGACCGGTCCACGGTCACCGCGCTGCCCTTCGCCTGCGCGTTCAACACCGGGCACGGGGAGCGCTGGTACCAGGACGGCCTGGCCGTCTCCGACACCCCTTGGAACCACCTCGGGCTCCAGGACCGGCTGCCGGGCCGCCGCTGGGTCGTGGACACCGCCGGGGAGCGGCCCTCCGTGACCCTGGACTTCGCGCGCGCCTGGCGCGGCGGCTCCAGCCTGCTGGTCGCGGGCGCCCTGACCGCCCCGGCAGCCGTCGGACTGCACGCCACCCGGCTCCCCGTCACCCGCTCCACGGTCCTGGAGCTGGTGCACGCCACCGAGTCGGGCCCGGTCGCGGTGGAGGTCGGCGTGGCCACCCGCGAGCCGGCCGCTCCGGGCGAGCCGGTCCCGTACACCTGGTTCCGGGCGGACACCCTCGGCACGGGACAGGCCTGGTGCCGGGCGCGGGTCGGGCTGTCGGCACTGGCGGGGAAGACCGCGTACGGACTTGCCGTACGGATCACGGGGCTCGGGAAGAGAGCCGTGGCGTGGCGGCTCGGGTCCTTGTCGGTACGCGACCGCGCCGCCGGTCGGCGGCCGGCGTCTCCTGCCGCCCTGACCGTGGACGCCTCGGCCCGTCACGAGGACCGGGCGTGGCTGCGCCTGTCGTGGCGCCGGGCGGCCGGGCCGGTCCGGCACTACGAGGTGTCCCGCGTCCTGCCCGACGGCACCCGCCGGTTCCTCGGCGGCACCTGTGGCACCGCCCTCTACCTGGCCGCGGTCCCGCGCGCCGGCCGGGAGCGGGCGGCGGCCTTCGAGGTCCGGGCGGTGGACGAGCTGTACGCGCTCTCGGCCCCGGCCCGTACGGCCCTCGCCTGGTAGCGGCCCTCGCCCGGCAGGGGTGTCAGGAGGTGTGGGGGTCGGTGCGGGGCACGGACACCGTCACCCGCAGCCCGTGCGGCGGGTTCTTCTCGTACGTGAGGGACCCGCCGCCCGCGGCGAGCAGGGCTCGGGAGATCGACAGGCCGAGCCCGGAGCCCTTGATGTTCTGGTGGCGGCCGCTGCGCCAGAAGCGGTCTCCGACGCGGAGCAGCTCGTCCTCGGTGAGGCCGGGGCCGCGGTCGGCGACGATCACGCGGACGGTGCGCCCCGCCGCCTCGACGGACACCTCGACTTCCTCACCCGTGGGGGTGAACTTCAGGGCGTTGTCGATGACGGCGTCGAGCGCGCTGGACAGGGCTATCGGGTCGGCCCAGCCGGCGACGGCGGAGCGGCCCGCCTCCGTGAGCCGTACGCCCTTCTCCTCGGCGTACGGGCGCCAGGCGGCGACCCGCTCGGCGGTCAGCGCCCCGATGTCGGTGAGGCTGATCTCGGCGGAGGCGTGCTCGGCCAGCGCCAGGTCCAGCAGGTCGTCCAGGACCTGCGTCAGACGCTTGCCCTCGGCGCGCACGGAGGCGATCTCCTCGTTGCCCTCCGGGAGTTCGAGGGCGAGCAGCTCGATCCGCAGGAGCAGCGCGGCGAGCGGGTTGCGCAGCTGGTGGGAGGCGTCCGCGACGAACGCCCGCTGCTGCTCCAGTACCTCTTCCACGTTGTCGGCCATCTCGTTGAACGACCGGGCCAGGCGCTGGAGTTCCGGCGGCCCGCCGGCGGCCGCGACGCGCGAGTTCATCCGCCCGGTGGCGATCCCGTGCGCGGCGGCGTCCAGGGTCTGCACGGGCTTGAGCACCCAGCTGGTGAGCCTCAGGGCGGCGCCGAAGGCGACGAGCATGGCGGCGGCGAGCCCGCCCGCGATGAGCAGCCAGCCCCTGAGGATCCGGCCGCGCATCAGATCGGTGGGCGACTCGGTGGCGACGACGGCGACCACGTCCCCGTCGAGGACGACCGGGGAGGCGACGAGCAGTTTGCCGTGGGTCTGCCAGGGCCACACCTGCGGCGGGTCGTGGCTGCGCCGCCCGGCGAGCGCCTCCTCGAAGGCGCGGCGGCCCTCGCCGTCCTCGGGGAGCTCCCACCAGCCCGGTGAGCGGGCCATGGCGTTGTCGTCGCGCAGGAAGATGCCGACGCGGATGCCGTACAGCTCCTGATAGCGGGCGAGTTCGTGCTGGAGGGTCTCCTGGCGCTCGTCGGCGCCGGTGGAGCCGGAGCCCCGGGCGTCGACGACGAACTGGGCGAGGGCGGCGAAGCGGGCGCTGTCGTCGATGCGGTCGACGACGACCCGCTGCTGCTGTCCGGCGGCCAGGCTCACCGCGAGCGGGAAGCCGAGTGCGAGCAGCGTGCCCGCCATCAGGATGACGAGCAGCGGGAGGAGCCGGGCGCGCACGACAGGGCCCGCTAGGGGGCGGCCGGGGCGACGAGCCGGTAGCCCACCCCGCGGACGGTCTCGATGAGGGCGGGCATGCGCAGCTTGGAGCGCAGCGAGGCGACGTGGACCTCCAGGGTCCGCCCGGTCCCCTCCCAGCTGGTGCGCCACACCTCGCTGATGATCTGCTCGCGGCGGAAGACGACACCGGGACGCTGCGCGAGCAGGGCCAGCAGGTCGAACTCCTTGCGGGTGAGCGGTACGTCGGTGCCGTCGACGCTGACCCGGCGGGTGGGCAGCTCGATGCTGACGGGGCCGAGCCTGACGACGGCGGGGGTGCCCGTCCCGGTGGCGGCGGCCTCCTCGGAGGCGCCGGTGCGCCGGGCGACGGCGTGGATGCGGGCGAGGAGTTCGCCGGTGTCGTAGGGCTTGGTCACGTAGTCGTCGGCGCCCATGTTCAGGCCGTGGATGCGGGAGCGTACGTCGGCCCGCGCGGTCACCATGATGACGGGCGTGGCGGTGCGCTTGCGGATCTTGCCGCACACCTCGTAGCCGTCCTGGTCGGGCAGGCCGAGGTCGAGCAGGATCACCCCGTAGGGAGTGACGTTGGGCCGGGCTCCGGCGGGCAGCAGGGCCTGGAGGGCCTCCTCGCCGTTGCGGGCGTGGGTGACCTGGAAGCCGTGCCGGGCGAGGATCGCGGACAGGGCGGCGGCGACGTGGTCGTCGTCCTCGACGAGCAGCAGTCTCATGTCGTCCCCCTCTCCTTCTCTCGATCTTCGGATTCCGTACGTTGCAGGGCCACCCTGCATCCACGCCGATGCGGACGCCCACGTCAAGGGGGTTCCGCTCCGGCGCGTCTTCCGTTATCCACCCGGTACGACCGCACCGGGGGCCACGCCGGTGCCGCGCACGGAGCGTATCCGGGTGAGGCCGGATCGTTATGCTCAATTCTCCCTCAGATGTGATGACGTTGTGCACGTCACGTCACTACTGTCCTCCCAACCGAGGAGGACGGAGCAAGAAGCCGATGAGCGGAGTATCAGTGACCAAGGACGTGCAGGACGCGGCCGGTGCCGCGGACGACCTGGTCGTACTGAGCAACGTCAACAAGCACTTCGGCGCGCTGCACGTGCTTCAGGACATCGATCTGAGCATTGCCCGCGGTGAGGTCGTCGTCGTGATCGGTCCTTCGGGATCGGGCAAGTCCACGCTGTGCCGGACCATCAACCGGCTGGAGACCATCGATTCCGGCACCATCACGCTCGACGGCAAGGAGCTGCCCTCTGAGGGCAGGGAACTCGCCCGGCTGCGCGCGGATGTCGGCATGGTGTTCCAGTCGTTCAACCTGTTCGCGCACAAGACGGTGCTGCAGAACGTCATGCTGGGCCAGGTCAAGGTCCGCAAGACGGACCAGGCTGCCGCCCGCGAGAAGGCCGTGGCCCTGCTGGACCGGGTGGGTGTCGGTTCTCAGGCGGACAAGTACCCGGCGCAGCTCTCCGGCGGCCAGCAGCAGCGCGTGGCGATCGCCCGCGCGCTGGCGATGGAGCCGAAGGTGATGCTGTTCGACGAGCCGACGTCGGCGCTGGACCCGGAGATGATCAACGAGGTGCTGGAGGTCATGCAGCAGCTCGCCCGGGAGGGCATGACGATGGTGGTCGTCACGCACGAGATGGGCTTCGCCCGCTCTGCGGCCAACCGGGTCGTCTTCATGGCCGACGGAAAGATCGTCGAAGAGGCCACGCCCGAGCAGTTCTTCAGCAACCCGCGCAGTGACCGCGCCAAGGACTTCCTGTCGAAGATCCTGCACCACTGAGGGTCCGGTCTGGTAGTCATCCGGTGACGGACCACCGCCGGGCCGGTCTCCGCCGCCCCCGCATGCGCCCGTAACGCGTCGCTCGTCGTCAACAACGTCTCATCCGAGGGAAGTTCACCATGAAGATCTCCAAGGCCGCCGCGGCCGCGGCCGTCGCCGTAGCCCTTGCCCTGACCGCGACCGCCTGTGGCGGCAGCGACAAGGCCGCCAGTGACGGCGGTGCGTCCGGTGACGCCAAGAAGGACAAGGTCGTCATCGGCATCAAGTTCGACCAGCCGGGTGTGGGTCTCAAGACCCCCGACGGCAAGTACTCGGGCTTCGACGTCGACGTCGCCACCTACGTGGCCAAGGAGCTGGGCTACCAGCCCGACCAGATCGAGTGGAAGCAGGCCATCAGCGCCGAGCGCGAGAACCTCATCGCCAACGGCGACGTGAAGTTCGTCGTCGCGAGCTACTCGATCAACGACAAGCGCAAGGAGAAGGTCGACTTCGCCGGCCCGTACTTCCTCGCGCACCAGGACCTGCTGGTCCGCGCCGACGACTCGTCCATCACCAAGGCCGAGGACCTGAACAAGAAGAAGCTCTGCTCGGTCGCCGGCTCCACCTCGGCGCAGAACGTCAAGACCAAGCTGGCCCCCGAGGCCGACCTCAAGGAAGCCGCTGGCTACTCCGAGTGCCTCACCGGCCTGGAGAACAAGGCCATGGACGCGCTGACCACGGACAACTCGATCCTGGCCGGCTACGCCGCGCAGGACAAGAACAAGGGCAAGTTCAAGCTGGTCGGGCTGAGCCTGAGCAACGAGAACTACGGCATCGGCCTGAAGAAGGGCGACAAGGACCTCCAGACCAAGATCAACGCCGCGCTCAAGAAGATGGTCGCGGACGGTGCCTGGGAGGCGGCCGTGAAGAAGAACTTCGGTCCGGCCGACTACAAGGCCGAGCCGGCCCCGCAGATCACCGAAGGCAGCTGATTCACCGGTGAGGAGCGTCGCCGCCCGCCTGCCGCGGGCGGCGGCGCGCCTCACCGGCCATCCTGGGGAGAGCGCAGGGCATCGTGTTCGATTTTCTTGATTCCGGGCAGTACGACGTGCTCGGAGCCTTCTGGGTGACGGTTCAGCTCACCCTCTACTCGGCGGCCGGGTCCCTGGTCTGGGGCACCGTCCTGGCCGGGATGCGGGTCAGTCCGGTCCCGCTGCTGCGGGGCTTCGGCACCGCGTACGTCAACGTCGTGCGCAATACGCCGCTGACTCTGCTGATCATCGGCTGCTCGCTGGGCCTCAGCGAGACACTCGGCATCACGCTGGGCGGCGACACGTTCAAGGAGACCGGCTTCCGGCTCGCGGTCCTCGGACTGATCGCCTACACCGGCACCTTCGTCTGCGAGGCCCTGCGCTCCGGTATCAACACCGTGCCCGTCGGCCAGGCCGAGGCGGCCCGCGCGCTGGGGCTGAGCTTCTTCCAGGTGCTCACCCTGATCGTGCTCCCCCAGGCCTTCCGGGCGGTCATCGCACCGCTCACCAACGTACTGATCGCACTCACCAAGAACACCACGGTGGCGGCGACCATCGGCGTGGCCGAAGCGGCCCTGCTGATGAAGGAAATGCTCGAGAACGAGGCGCAGGCAGTCTTCGCCGTCTTCGCGATCTTCGCCCTCGGCTTCGTCCTGCTGACCCTGCCCACCGGCCTGCTGCTGGGCTGGGTGGCCAAGCGAGTGGCGGTGAAGCGATGACCTCCGTGCTGTACGACGCCCCGGGCCCCAAGGCCAAGGCGCGCAACTGGATCTACAGCGGGATCTTCGTCGTCCTGTTCGGGCTCGTCCTGTGGTGGGCGCTGTCCCTCATGGGCGAGAAGGGCCAGCTCGACGCCGACAAGTGGTCCCCCTTCGTCACTGACAGCCAGGTCTGGACCACGTACCTGATCCCCGGCCTGACGGAGACCCTCAAGGCCGGCGCGCTCTCCATGGTGATCGCCCTCCCGCTGGGCGCACTGCTGGGCATCGGCCGGCTGTCCGACCACGCCTGGGTGCGGGGGCCGGTCGGCGCGTGGGTGGAGTTCTTCCGTGCCATCCCGGTGCTGATGCTGATGCTGTTCGGCTCCGCGCTGTACGCACCGCAGTTCCTCGACGTCCCCTCCGAGATCCGGCCGTTCTACGCCGTGGTCACCGGCCTGGTCCTCTACAACTCGGCCGTCATCGCCGAGATCGTCCGGGCAGGCGTGCTCTCGCTGCCCAGGGGCCAGACCGACGCGGCCAAGGCGATCGGCATGCGCAAGGGCCAGACCATGGTCTACGTGCTGATCCCGCAGGCCGTCACGGCGATGCTGCCGGCCCTGGTCAGCCAGCTCGTGGTCATCCTCAAGGACACCGCGCTCGGCGGCGCCCTGCTCGGCCTCGCCGAACTGCTGTCGATGAACCGGCTGATCTCGGCGAACTACAGCAACACAATCGCGACCCTTGTCGTGATCGCGCTGATCTACATCGTGGTGAACTTCGCCCTCACCACCTTCGCCTCCTGGCTGGAGCGCTGGCTGCGGAAGTCGAAGAGGGGCACCGGCGCGTTCGTCGCCGCGGACGTGGCCGAAGTCGACGCGGGCGGCGCCGCCGGCGTGGGCGAGGCTCCCTGACGCCCGGTCAGTACACTGGCGTGACACCTGTGGTGCGGCGGGACTCATCCGCCGCACCACACGGCGTTGTCGCGGCCGGCGTCACTTGACGCAGGCACCTCCAGTGGGTTGCATACGTTCTGTGATCACATACCGGACACCGGGAGCCACATCATGGACCCGGTGATCGTCGTCGGCGCGGGGCCCGTCGGACTGTCCCTGTCCCTCGCCCTGGCCGGCCAGGGCGTGCCCTCCGTCGTGCTCGACGAAGGGCCCGGCAAGGAGGAGTCCCGCCCCGCCCGTACCGTCGTCCTGCACGCCGACACGGCGGCCATGGCCCACCGGCTGGGCTGTACGACCCTGCGCTACGAGGGGGCGTACTTCGCCGCCTGGCGCACCATGCGGCGCAGCCGCCCCGCGCAGCGCAGCACCTTCGACGACGGCCCGGCCCCGCTGCACCTGCCGCAGCACGCCCTGACGCGCGGGCTGCGCGAGGCCGCCACCGCGCACCCGCTCGTCCAGCTGGTCACCGACAGCAGGCTGGACTCCGTGGAGCAGGACGACCGCGGGGTCACCGCGCACACCCGGGGCGCCGAGACCACGTGGTGGCGCGGGAGTTACCTGGTCGGCTGCGACGGAGCCCGCTCCACCGTGCGCAAGCTGCTCGGCATCCGCTTCCCCGGCCGGACCGCCGTGGAACGCTACGCCGTGGCCGCCCTGCGCACCGAACTGCCGTGGCCCGGCGAGGCCTTGCTGCACCGCAACCCGCCGTCCGGACCC
This sequence comes from Streptomyces sp. NPDC048258, assembly GCF_043201995.1. Taxonomy (NCBI): domain Bacteria; kingdom Bacillati; phylum Actinomycetota; class Actinomycetes; order Kitasatosporales; family Streptomycetaceae; genus Streptomyces; species Streptomyces sp. NPDC048258. The sequence continues at coordinate 41,732 of NZ_JBICZH010000031.1, read as the reverse complement.
GAGGAAGTCACCTCCCGACCGCTGCCCGACGGGGTGTGGCGCCTCGACTGGCTGCTCCCGGCGCGCGGAGAGCTCGTCACCCCCGACGCGCTGGTGACCCTCGTCCGGGACACCCTCGCGGTGTGGTGCGGGGGCACGACTCCCCCGTACGACCTCATCGACACCGGGGTGTACACCCTGCACCACCGCCTCGCGCGGCGCTGGCGCGACGGCCGCGCCTTCCTCGCCGGGGACGCCGCGCACCTGCTGGGCGCCCTCGGTACCCAAGGCGTGGAGGAGGGACTGCGGGACGCCGAGAACCTCGCGTGGAAACTGTCCCTGGCCTGGCACCAGGGAGCCTCCGAGGAACTGCTCGACAGCTACGAGGGCGAGCGGCGCACCGCGGTCGCCGCCCGGCTGCGCGCGGCCGATCAGGCGCTGCCGGCGCTGCGGGCCGGGGGCGGCCTGCGCACCTACCTGCCCGGCTCCTCTCGGTCCGCCGAATCCCTGCTCACCGACGGCCATCTGGGGCGGGGGCCGCTGGGCGCGGCGCCGACGTACGCGCCGCCATTGGCCGTACGCGAGGTCCCGACCGCCACGGAACCGGGTGGTGCGGTGGCGAACGTACCGGTGACCGCGCCCGACGGGGCGACCGTGCCGCTGCGCGACCTGCTGGGGAAGGGCCGGCTGCTGGTGGTCCTGGTCGCGCCGGGCACCGGGGTCTGGGACCGGCGCCACTGGCTCGGGGCCGGGCTGATGCCCCGTCTCGCGGCGGCGGTGAGCGCGCTGCCGGTCCGCACCGATCTGCTGGTCGCGGACAGCTACCCGGGGGCCCCGGCGCACACCGTGCTCCTGATCCGGCCGGACGGGCACCTGGCGGCGACCTTCGCGGGCGTGCGGCCGGCGGAGCTGTACGAGGCGGCGGACGCGGTACGGGCGGGCGCGCCCGTGTCCCGGGTACCGGCGCCCTCGTCCGCCACGACACCGGCGGCGGTGATCGATTGACCGTTTTGCGGTCTCGTGGTTCACTCGCGGACATGACCGGCAACGACGTACGCCTGTGGCGGAGGGTCCATATGGACCTGCTCCGCTACGCGGGCTGCGTGTGTCGCCCTTCCTGCTGATTCGCCCTTTGCCCTGCGCGCCCCGCGCCGTCACCGGCCCGCGCGCACTTCCGCGAACCCCAGGAACGGTCCACTTCCATGTCTGCACCCGCGTACACCCCTGAGCCCGTACTGGCCGGGGGCCCTGGCCCTACGTCCGCCGAACTCCTCGACTTCGCCCTGCGCACCGCGGCCGACGCCGAGATCGTCTCCTCCCTGCCGCTGGACCCGCGGGGCCGCACTTGGATCCGGCTGGACGGCCCCTCCGGCAGCGAGGCGTGGCTGATCGGCTGGCCGCCCGGCACCGGCACCGGCTGGCACGACCACGCCGAGTCGCGGGGCGCGTTCGCCACCGCGCGGGGCCGCCTCACCGAGCACTCGCTGGCCGTACGCCTGCCCTCGGAGGGCTGGCAGTCGCTGCACCTCGCCCCGGACCTGGACCGCAGCCGCAGCCTGGGCGCTGGCACCGGGCGGGCCTTCGGCGAGCACCACGTGCACGAGGTCCTCAACGAGTCCCCGGCCGAGCACGCGATCTCGGTGCACACGTACTACCCGCCGCTCCCCCTGATCCGCCGCTACAGCCGCACCGGCCCGCTGCTGATCCTGGAACACGTCGAGCGTCCGGAGGACTGGCAGTGAGCGCCCCGACCGGCATCGACGAGCTGCTGGAGCGGGTCCGCGAGGGCTACACCCGGATCGACCCGCAGGAGGCCTACGCCGCCTCTCGCTCCGGCGCGCTCCTGGTGGACATCCGCTACCAGGCCCTGCGGGACCGCGACGGCCTGATCCCGGGCGCGCTGGTGGTCGAGCGCAACGAACTGGAGTGGCGCCTGGACCCCCGGGGCAGCCACCGCGCCCCTGAAGCCACGAGCCACGACCTCCAGGTGGTGGTGATCTGCAACGAGGGCTATGCCTCCAGCCTCGCGGCGGCCTCCCTCCACGCCCTGGGCCTCCACCGCGCCACGGACCTGACCGGCGGCTTCCAGGCCTGGAAGGCGGCCGGCCTCCCGGTGGCCGTTCCTTCCTGACGCGCCATTCTTGACGCGCCTCCTTCCTCACGCGCCGAACTCCGTTCCCGCTCCGGACGGGCCGGGAACGGAGCCTGGGGCCGAGCCACCAGGATCCGGGTGGAGCCCGGGTCCTGGCCGGGGGTCAGCCCTTGGCCGTGGCCACGTCCACCGGCGGGACCCGGAGCGCGACCCGGCCCGGGAGGGCGGTGGCCGCCAGGGCCAGCAGCCCGGCCACCCCCACGACGACCGCGTACGCCACCGGCAGCACGGCCGGCGCCGCCACCCCCGTCATGCCCACGCTGAACGCGGTCAGGACGGCCAGCGCGATCCCCGACCCCAGCACCACCCCGATCAGCACCACGGCCACCGCCTCCGCACGCAGCATCCGCAGCACCTGCCTCCGCTTCGCCCCGGCCAGCCGCAGCATCGCGAACTCCCGGACCCGCTCGGCCGTCGACATCGCGAGGGTGTTCACCACCGCGACGGCGGTGAAGGCCAGTACGAGTCCCATCGCCAGCAGGTTGATCTCCGCCCCGGCGTCCTGCCGCTCCGCCCGTACCTCGTCGGCGTCGCGCGCGGACAGCACCGCCACCCCGGGGTAGCCCCGTACCGCCGAGGCCAGTTGCTCCCGCCCGACTCCCGACTCCGCCGCCACCAGGACACTCCCCGCCAGCGGATTGTCCACGTGCGCGGCCACCAGCCCGTGCGGCAGCGTCAGGTCTCCGAAGCCCAGCCCCCGCGCGTACACGGCCGAGACCGTCAGGGTGACCGGTGTCCCGTCGCCCAGCGTCAGCCGCAGCGGGCTGCCCGGCTCCAGCCCCAGCTGGTCGGCGGCGAGTTCGCTGACCGCCGCGTTGCCCTCGCCGAAGCCGGCCAGGCTCCCGGCGGTGACCCGGGGATCCCACGTCCGGGTCAGCCCGGCCGGGGTCACGCCCTGGGCTCCGTACTTCACCAGCCCCACCCGTACCGAGGTGTGCACGATCTCGGTGGCCGCCTCGACCCCCGGGGTCCGGCGGATCCGCTCGGCGGCCTCCGCCGTGACGCCCGGTCCCTGCGCGGCCAGCACCCATCCGGCCCGGATCCCGTCGCGGGCCTGCGCCCGGGCCGCGTCGCCGAGGGTCGGGGTGACGAAGAGCACGGTGCACGTCATGCCGACCAGCAGCGCGAGCGGGGTGACGGCGGAGGCCATCCGGGTGGCGTTGCCGCGCAGGTTCGCGGTGGCGAGGTGGCCGCCCGCCCCGGCGAGCCGCAGCGGACCGGCGAGGAGCGCGGTGGCGCCCCGTACCAGCAGTGGGCCGAGCAGCGAGACCGCGCCGGCCAGGACCACCACGGCGAGGAACGTGACCGGGGTCGACGCCGGTTCGGTGCGCAGCGAGGCGAGCACCACGACCAGCACCGCGCCGCCGGCCAGCAGCAGCATCCCGAGCGCGGTGCGGATCCAGGACGGCCGACGCGGTTCGAGCGCGGCTTCGGCGAGCGCCTCGGCGGGGCGGATCCGGGCGATCCGCCGCCCGGTGATCCGCGCGGCGGCCCAGGCTCCGAGCAAGCTCGCGCCGACGGCGGCGAACATCGGGAAGATGCCGGCGGTGCGCTCCAGGGCCGTGGGGACGACCCCGCTGTCGACGAACCGGCCGTACAGCCAGGCGGCGAGCGGCAGCCCCGCGAACGCCCCGGCGAGCCCGGCGGCCAGGCCGACGAGCAGAGCCTCCCGGCCGATCATGCGCCGCAGTTGCCGGGGGGTGGCGGCGATGGCCCGTAGCAGGGCGAGTTCGCGGTGGCGCTGCTGGACGGAGAGGGCGAAGGTGCCGACGACCACGAGGATCGCGACGAGCAGCGAGGTGCCGCCCATCGCGCCGCCCATGGAGACCAGCTTGATCCGGGCACCGGCGGCGTCGAGGAACTCCACCGGCCCGCGTTCGTCACCCGTCGCGACCTGCGCGGTGTCCGCCGTGGTGCCCTTCAGCGCCTGCTCGACCCGCCCGGCCAGGTCACCGGCGTCGACGCCGGGCCGGGGCAGCACCCCGATCGCGCTGACCTGCCCGTCGCGTGCGGCGAGCCGCTGGGCCTCGGCGTCGCTGAAGAAGAGGGAGCTCTGCTGGGCGAGGTCCCCGTGCGGGGTCGTCGCCACCCCGCTGACCCGGTAGGTCTTCGGCTCGCCGGTGGACTGCACGGCGAGCTCGGAGCCGGGCTTCAGCGCGGCGCGGGCTGCCAGCGCACGGTCGACGACGACCTCGCCGCCGTCCTGCGGGGCGCGGCCCTCGGCGAGCGTGAAGGGGGTGAGGGCGGCGGAGGTCCAGGCGTGCCCGTACGTGGGCTTCGAGCCGTCGGCGGCCTTGACGAGGGGGACGGCCTGGAAGGTGAGCTCGGGCACGGCCCGCTCGACACCGGGCACGGACCGTACGGCGTCCAGGGCGGCGGCGGGGAGCCAGGCCCGCTCGGCGACGGGCTTGGCCTTGTGCTTCGTCTTGGTCTTGCCCTTCTTCTCCTTGACCGTCGTCTCGTGGACGTTCTGGTCGGCGGAGACGAGGACCGGCGTGGCCGCGTAGCGCTCGGTGCCGATTTTGCCGCGGAGTCCTGTTTCCAGGAGCGTCCCGCACGCGGTGACGAGGGCGGCCGCGCACAGCAGCGCGACGAAGGCGCCGAGGAAGCCGGCCTTGCGGTCTCTCAGGGTCTGGAGGGCGTAACGCAGCATCATGCGGCCAACTCTGCTGCCGGGCCTGCCTCTTGGCATTGGCGTACCCCGGCGTGTGCGGCCGGGGGATAGCCCTACCCCGGGTACCCCGGATCGTCGGCGTCCTCGCCCTCCGTCTCCAGCGCGCGGCGGACCACCCGCAGGGCCATGCCCTCCGGGTACCCCTTGCGGGCGAGCATCCCGGCGAGCCGCCGGATCCGCTTGTCGCGCTCCAGGCCCCGGGTGGCGCGGAGCTTGCGCTCCACGAGCTCCCGGGCGGTCTGCTCCTCCTGGTCGGAGTCCAGCTGCTCCAGAGCCTCCTCCACCAGGGTCGCGTGCACTCCCTTGGTCCGGAGCTCCTGGGCGAGCGCCCGCCGGGCCAGGCCCCGGCCGCGGTGCCGGGACTCGACCCAGGCCCCGGCGAAGGCGGCGTCGTCGATCAGGCCCACCTCCTCGTACCGGGAGAGGACCTGCTGCGACACCTCCTCGGGGATGCCCCGCTTGGCCAGTGCGTCCGCGAGCTGCCGCCGGGTGCGCGGCATCCCCGTGAGCAGGCGCAGGCAGATCGCCCGCGCCTGCTCCTCGGGGCTCTGGGGCGGCAGTTCCTGGCGGCGCTCACGGCCGCTCCGGTTCTCACCGCCCCCTTCCTGCTCCCGCACGGGTCAGCTCTTGGCCACGGCGGCCTTGGCCGTCGTCTTGGCCTTCGTCGCAGGGGCGGGCACGGCGGCGGCCGTGGCGTCGGCCGCTGCGGCACCGGCCTCGGCGGTGGCCGTCTCGGCGTCCTTGCGGACCCCCACGCCCAGCTTCTCCTTGATCTTCCGCTCGATCTCGTCGGAGAGGGCGGGGTTGTCGCAGAGGAACTTCCGCGCGTTCTCCTTGCCCTGGCCGAGCTGGTCGCCCTCGTACGTGTACCAGGCGCCGGCCTTGCGCACGAAGCCGTGCTCCACGCCCATGTCGATCAGGCCGCCCTCGCGGCTGATGCCGTGGCCGTAGAGGATGTCGAACTCGGCCTGCTTGAACGGCGGCGCGACCTTGTTCTTGACCACCTTGACGCGGGTGCGGTTGCCGACCGCGTCCGTGCCGTCCTTGAGGGTCTCGATGCGGCGGATGTCCAGACGCACGGAGGCGTAGAACTTCAGCGCGCGGCCACCGGTGGTGGTCTCCGGCGAGCCGAACATCACACCGATCTTCTCGCGGAGCTGGTTGATGAAGATCGCGGTGGTCTTGGACTGGTTGAGCGCACCGGTGATCTTCCGGAGCGCCTGGCTCATCAGGCGGGCCTGGAGACCCACGTGCGAGTCGCCCATCTCACCCTCGATCTCGGCGCGCGGCACCAGGGCCGCCACGGAGTCGATGACGATCAGGTCGAGGGCACCGGAGCGGACGAGCATGTCCACGATCTCCAGCGCCTGCTCGCCGGTGTCCGGCTGCGACAGGATGAGGTTGTCGGTGTCGACGCCGAGGGCCTTCGCGTACTCGGGGTCGAGCGCGTGCTCGGCGTCCACGAAGGCGACGGTGCCGCCGGCCTTCTGCGCGTTGGCCACGGCGTGCAGGGTCAGGGTCGTCTTACCGGAGGACTCCGGTCCGTACACCTCGATCACGCGGCCGCGGGGCAGCCCGCCGACGCCGAGGGCGATGTCCAGCGCGGTCGACCCGGTGGGGATGACCTCGATGGGGTCGTTCGGCTTGTCGCCGAGGCGCATGACCGCACCCTTGCCGAATTGCCGTTCAATCTGTGCGAGCGCGGCGTCGAGAGCCTTCTCGCGGTCGGTGCCTGCCATGGGTTCCACCCGGTTTGCTTGAGTCGATCGCTTCACGCCATTGACGCTAATGCCTGCCACTGACAATGCGCCTCCACGACCGGTTCGGCTGTGGATAACCAATCAGAATGGATGTTCGATTTCCGTGTCAAGCGCGCCCCGCCCGGCCCGCCCGTGCCCGATCATGGCTCAGCAACGAGCCGGACGAGAGGGCAGTACGTGAACAGGGTGGGGAACAGGAAGGCGCGCCGTACGGCGGCAGCCGCGGTCGCCGGTGCGGCGCTGCTGGCCGGCGTCACCGCGTGCGGAACGGGCGACGGGGGCCGGGGCGGGGGCGGGGCCCCGGCCTCCGCGAGCCCGGGCACGGGCGCGAACGCCACGACGAGTCCGGGCCCGGGCTCGGGCGGCCCGGGCTCGGGCGGCCCGGCGGGGCCCGGTGTCGAGCGGCTCAAGGCCCTCGCGCTCGCGCCCGGCGAGAAGGCGGGACGGTACGAGGCCGGCGAGCCGGTCCTCGACGAGCCCATGAGTGAGCTCTACGACACCACCCCCGCGGCCTGCGGCCCGGTGACCAGCCTCGGCAAGGCGGGCCACACGGCCCAGGCCTACGCCAAGACCGGTGTGCCCGGGGAGTGGCAGGCGGTCGGGACCGAGATCCTGCTGCGCTCCTACAAGGACGGCGGCGCCGCCGCGGCGATGAAGAGCCTGGCCGAGGCGGGGCGGCAGTGCGCGGGCGGCTACACCGAGGACCGCGCGCTCGCCGAGGCCAAGGTCCTCAAGGTGGAGCCCGTCGAGGCACCCGCGCTCGGGGACGAGGCGCTGGCGTTCCGCATCGTGGTGCAGGACGTGAAGGACAAGGACATCTCGCTGTACAAGTACCTCACGGTGATCCGCTCCGGGCCGGTGACCCTCGCCTTCCGCTCGGACGCCATCGACACCAAGGACTTCGGCGGAGTGCCGGAGGAAGTGGTCACGGCCCAGTGGGAGAAGTTCACGAAGGGCGGCGGAGCGGCCTCGTAGCGGCGCCGGTCCCGGCTGCTCCCCCTCCGCCCGGCCGGCCGCATACTCACGAGCACGGAACACACGACACAGGGAACACGCAGGGCCGGGGGTAGCCGTGTGGGTCTTCATCTTCCTGGGAGCGGGGGTGCCGCTGCTCGCCGCGACCGTCGTCCGCGTCCTGCTGCACCGCGGGCTCCGGGAGCGGGTGGCGAGCGGCCCGCCCGCCACCCTGTACGAGGCCGCCCACCTGCACGGCGGCCGGCAGTACGTGGCCGAACTGGCCCTGACGGCGCTGCACCTGGCCGGGCTCCTGTCGGTCGGGGCGGACGGCCGGGCCCACCGGGGACCGGGCCGCCCGGAGCCAGCCGCCGCCGACGCCGCCATCGACCCCGTCCAGACGGCCGCCCTCGGCTTCCTCGACGGGGAGGACGACGGGGACGACCCGCCCCACCTGGCCGCGCTCAGGACCCTGACCGCCGACTCCCCCGCCGCCCTCGCCGTCGAGACGGCGCTCGGCCCGGTCCGTGAGCGGCGGAGGCGGCGGCAGAGGCAGGCCGAGTGGGCCGACACGGCCCAGGCGGCGCTGGCACGGACCGCGGGGCTGGCCACCCTCGCCGCCTGCGTCACGGACTCGGCCCGCGGCGGGGGTCTCGGCCTGCGCCCCCTGCTCGCGTTCACCGCCCTCGGGGTGGTGACGGGCCTCCTCAGCCTCCTCTGCGGTCCGCCCCGCGAGCCTTCCGCCCCGACCGGCGTGCCGCCCTGCCTGGTCCCCGGGGTCCCGCTCCCCGCGGAGGCCGCCGCCACCCTCACCCGCGTGGCCCGCGCCGGCGTCTCGCGCCACGACGGTTCCGCACCCCTGGCCGCCCATCTGGACCCCGGACTGACAACCCAAGGTTGACACCCTTCGACTGTCAACCTAGGGTTGCACTCATGACGAACCCTTCAGTGGAACCTGTTCGCATGACCCACCCTGTACGCCTCGACGACCTGATCGAGGCCATCAAGAAGGTCCACACCGACACCCTGGAGCAGCTCAGCGACGCCGTCGTCGCCGCCGAGCACCTCGGTGACGTGGCGGACCACCTCATCGGCCACTTCGTCGACCAGGCCCGCCGCTCCGGCGCCTCCTGGACCGACATCGGCCGGAGCATGGGCGTCACCCGCCAGGCCGCCCAGAAGCGCTTCGTCCCCAAGGCCGACAAGGAGGGCGACCCCGGCCTCGACCCCAACCAGGGCTTCGGCCGCTTCACCCCGCGTGCCCGCAACGTCGTCATGGCCGCGCAGAACGAGGCCCGCGCCGCGGGCGGCACCGAGATCCGCACCGAGCACCTCGTCCTGGGCCTGCTGTCCGAGCCCGAGGGCCTCGCGGCGCTCGCCCTGAACGCCCAGGGGGTCGCCGCGGACGACGTACGCGCCGCCGTGGTCGCCGTACTGCCCCCGGGCCAGGCGGAGGTACCCGACCTCATCCCGTTCGACGCGTCCGCCAAGAAGGCCCTGGAGCTCACTTTCCGCGAGGCCCTGCGCCTGGGCCACGGCTACGTCGGCACCGAGCACATCCTGTTCGCGCTCCTGGAGCTGGAGAACGGCGAGGGTCTGCTCAGCGGCCTCGGCGTGGACAAGGCCGCCGCCGAGGCGACGGTCAGCGACGCCTTGGCAGCCGTACTCGGCGCCGCGGACGGGAAGTAGACGCGGCCGCGTCCTTCGTCAGCGCGTACCGCTTCACGTACGCGCCGAGGAAGGCCTGCAGCGTGGCGACGGCAGGGATCGCGACGAGCGCCCCGACCGCGCCCAGCAGGGCGGTGCCCGCGACGACCGATCCGAACGCCACCGCCGGATGGATGTCCACGGTCTTCGAGGTCAGCTTCGGCTGGAGGACGTAGTTCTCGAACTGCTGGTAGACCACCACGAATCCGAGGACGTACAGCGCGTACCACGGGTCGACGGCGAAGGCGATCAGAACCGGCAGCGCGCCCGCGAGATAGGTGCCGATGGTGGGGATGAACTGGGAGACCAGCCCCACCCACACGGCGAGCGCGGGCGCGTACGGCACACCGAGGGCCGCCAGCAGGATGTAGTGCGCGATGCCGGAGATCAGCGCCATCAGCCCGCGCGAGTAAAGGTAGCCGCCCGTCTTGGTGACGGCGATCTCCCAGGCGCGCAGCACCTCGGCCTGCTTGGCGGGCGGCAGTACGGAGCACAGCGCGCGCCGCAGCCGCGGTCCGTCGGCGGCGAAGTAGAAGGAGAACAGCCCGATCGTCAGCAGCTTGAAGAGTCCGCCGAGCACGGTGGCGGACACGTCGAGCACGCCGGACGCGCTGTTCTGCACGTACTTGCGCAGCCAGTCGGAGCGCAACAGGCTGTCCTGGATGTCCAGCCGGGACAGCTCGGTGTGGAACGTGTTGTTGATCGAGTTGATCACCCGGTCGAGGTAGCCCGGGAACCCTTCCACCATCTCGACGATCTGCCCGGCGAGCATCGAGCCGAGCAGCGCGAGGAAGCCCGCGGTCACGACGAACACCGCGAGGAACATCAGGAAGGTGGCGAGCCCGCGGCGCATGCCGTGGGCCGCCATCCGGGACACCGCGGGTTCGATCGCGAGCGCGAGGAAGAACGCGATCAGGATGTTGACGAGCAGCCCGATGAGCTGGTGGAAGGCCCAGCTGCCGAGCTGGAAGCAGGCGACGAGGGCGAGCACGAGGACCACGGCGCGCGGCAGCCAGCGCGGCATCCGCGCGTCCGCCCCGGCGAGGGCCGTACCGGTCGGGGGGCTCCCGGGCCCGGCGGGCCCTTCGGTGCCCGCCTGCGAGGCAGCGCCCGTGGGGCCGCCGGGGGCGGGAGCCCCGGCCGGCGGCGGCGCGCCCTGGGCGTCCGCGGGCCGGTCTGCGGGCTGGTCGGTCGTCGTCTCATCACTGGCTGCCACGCCGCCAAGTCTGTCCCACCGGCAGCCCGGACCGCGAAGCGGTGCCTCCGGCCCCCGCCCGGCCCGTCAGCGCAGCGAGGCCGGCACGTCCATCGCCGAACACACCGCGCGCCACACGTCCTTGGCCTCCCAGCCCGCGTCCAGCGCCTCTTGGACCGTGCGCCCCCCGAGCTCCGTCATGACGTGGTCCCGCGCGAAGGAGTCGGCGTAGGCCGCGCCGAAGTGCTCCGCCATCCGCTCCCAGAAAATCGTCAACCGCATGCATCCAGTATCCCGCCCCGGAGAGTGCACCCGCCCCGTTCGTCCCCCGTCGCCGCACCACGGCGCCCTACGGTTTCTCGCATGCCTGGAGACGAAGCTCCCCCAGCGGCCGCTCCGGCGGCCACGGCCCCGCTGGCCCGCGCCGAGCAGTTCATCTGGCTCACGGCCCGCGTGCTGGAACAGCGGCGGTTCGCGTTCCACTTCCTCGGCGGGGACGCCGACCCGGTGGACACCGCCCTCGGCTCCTACCTCAACGGCGACGGCGGCTACGGGCACGCCCTCGATCCGGATCTGCGCGGCCCGCTCAGCCATCCCCTGCACACCGCGCACGCGCTGCGCGTCCTGGACAGCCTGGGCCGCTGCGCCGGGCAGCGCATCGAGAGGCTCTGCCGCCACCTGACCCGGGTCTCCACCCCGGAGGGCGCCCTTCCGGTGGTCTCGCCGGCCCCGCGCGGCTACCCGGCCGCCCCCTACCACCCGGTGTACGACGAACCGCCGGGCGAACTGCTGACCACGGGCCCGGTCGTCGGCCTGCTGCACCGCAACCGGATCTGGCACGCCTGGCTCTTCCGGGCCACGGACTTCTGCTGGGACCGGATCGAGAGCCTGCACCACTCGCATCCGTACGAGGTCCAGAGCGCGGTGGCCTTCCTCGACGCCGCCCCCGACCGGGCGCGGGCGGCGGCGGCCGCGGACCGGCTGGGGCGGCTGGTGCGCGAGCGGAGGCTCTCGGTGCTCGATCCGGTACGGCGGGCCGAATACCCGGCGGCCCCCGGTTACGCGCCCGGCGAGCAGCTCTTCCCGCACGACTTCGCGCGGCGGCCGGAGTCGCTGGCGCGCGGCTGGTTCACCGACGAGGAGGTGCGCCGCTCGCTGGACTTCCTGGCCGCCGAGCAGCAGCCGGACGGCGGCTGGCCGGTGCACCGCCGGGCCTGGGCGCCGGGCAGCTCGCTGGAGCGGCGGCCGATCGCCACGCTGGAGGCGCTGCTGACGCTGCGCGCGTACGGGCGCCTGCCGGCCGGGGTCAGCCGCCCAGGGCCCGTACCCCCGCGGTGACGACGACGGCGGCCGCGACCACGACGAGGAACGGCGCCCGCAGCAGCAGCGCGAGCGCGGCGGCCGCGAGCCCGGCGGCGCGGGCGTCGAGGACGAGCTCGTGCCCGGTGCTGAAGGTCTGCTGGGCGGTGAGCGCGGCGAGCAGGGCGACGGGCAGCAGGGCGGAGAGCCGGCGCACCAGCGGCCGCTCCAGGGCCCCGGCGGGGACGAGCAGACCGGCGAGCTTCACGGCGTAGCAGCCGAGGACGGTGAGTCCGATGGCGATCCAGACGTTCACGAGCGGCGTCCCTTCATCCACAGCACGGCGGGCGCGGCCAGCGCGGCGATCAGCACGGGCACCCCGGCGGGCAGCACGGGCAGGAATCCCAGTCCGAGGACGAGCGCGAGCCCGGCGACGGCCCGCTCGGTGGCGGTCTTGAGCATCGGCGCGAGGAGGGCGAGGAACACGGCGGGTCCGGCGGCGTCCAGCCCCCAGGCGGCGGTGTCCCCGATGGCCTCGGCGCCGAGCGCCCCGAGCAGGGTGGTGAGGTTCCACAGGACGTAGAGGCTGAGGCCGGTGACGGTGAAGCCGAGCCGGGCCGACCTGCGGTCCGGCTGGGCCAGCGCCACGGCGGTGGTCTCGTCGATGACCCAGTGCGCGGCAAACGGCCGTACGGCGCGCGGCAGCGCGAGCAGTTGGGACAGCCGCAGCCCGTAGAAGGCGTTCCGCGTCCCGAGGAAGAAGGCCCCGGCGGCGGCGGTGAACGGGTTGCCACCGGCCGCCAGCGCCCCGACCAGGGCGAACTGCGAGGCGCCGGTGAAGACGAGCAGGCTCAGTACGCAGGCCTGCAGCACGCCGATCCCGGCTCCGGCGGCGGTCACCCCGAACGCGAACCCGGACAGCCCGACGGCCACCCCCACCCCGAGCGCGTCCCGCACGACGGCGGCGCGCGGCCGCCCGGCGACGACCCCCTCGGGGGTCTCCTGCATCACCATCTGTTGCTCTGCCACGCCCTGAGACTAGGCGGGGCGGGGTGCCCGGGTCTTGTACGTTCTTGCGCGCGTATCGCCGCGCTCCGAACCCGGATCGCTACGGTGAGTACATGGAGACTGCTCCGACACGCGTTGCTGTACGTCCTTCATATGCCGGGTGGGCCGCGTGGGTGTACTGGGCCCTCCTGATCGCCGGGGGCGTCTTCCTCGGTCTGTACTTCGACAGGCACAGAAAGCTGCCGAGCGAGGTGCCGCTCCAGCTCGCAGGCAGCTGGAGCAAGGCCTGGCTGATCATCTACCAGGATTGCCGGCCCCCCGGAACGCAGCTCTCATGCCAGTTCCAGCCGTTCCGCGACGCCCTCTGGACCGATTCGTTTCAGTTCATCCCCGGATACACACTGACGCTGCTCGCGCTGTTCGGTCTGGGCAGCTGCTTCCTGTACCGCAAGGTGTCGCGGAGGTTGATGTTCCGGGGCCTCGCCGCCACCGGGGTGATGGCCGCGGCGGACGTCTGCGAGAACGTCTTCCTCTACCGGGCCCTGGACGGGATCGGCACGGGCGCGGACGGCGACTGGCAGAAGGCGTCCTGGTGCGCGCTGCTGAAGTGGGCGCTTGCCGGTCCGTTGGCGGCGGTGGCCCTCTGGGTCGCCCTCACTCTGCTGGCCCGAGTCATCTCGTTCCGGGCCAAGGTGAGGAACGAGCCGTCGGCCACACCTCCCGTCGCCCGGGACCCGCGCGTACGGAAGGCCCACGAGCTCGCGAAACGCGGTGTGCCCCGGGACGACCCGGACATCATCACCCCGCCCGCCGCGCCGCACGCGATGACCCCCGTGAGCGAGTGGTCGGATCCCTCCGTCTCGGCGGAGCCGTCGGACAGCGCCAAGGAACGCTGGCGCACCCGCGCGCTCGAACTGCCCGGCCGGAAACCGGCGGAGGTGGGCATCTGCGTCTCCGGCGGCGGCATCCGCTCCGCCTCGGTCACCCTGGGCGCGCTGCAGGCCCTGCGCGAGGGGGGCGTGCTGGCCAAGGCCCGCTACCTGGTGTCCGTATCGGGCGGCGGCTACATGTCCGGGGCGTTCCAGCTGGCGCTCACCGGCCGGCGGCCCGCCCATGCCGCCAATGCCGGTCTCGCCACGGTGCGGGACGTGTTCGCGCCCGGCAGCCCGGAAGAGGACCACATCCGCCGGCACGCCAAGTACCTGGCGGACAGCCCGCGGGAGAGACTGCTGGCCGCGGGCATCGTCTTGCGCGGCCTGAGCGTGTCGCTGGGCCTGCTGGCGCTGGCGTTCGTCGTCGCCGGCGTGTATCTCAGCGAGTTCTACGACCTCGTCCCGTTGACGGATCTGGACCGTCTGCGGACGTACCCGACCGCTTCCTTCCCCGGGCTGTCCGACCAGCTGCACGGAGAGGTGCGTACGCCCCTCATCGCCCTGGTGGCCCTCGCCGCCGTGGTGTCCGTGGCGGCGTCCCTGGTCAGGTCGCACAACGGGAAGTCCCGCCCGCCCTGGGTGCGGACCACCGTGAAGGGCATCCTGGCCCTGGCGGCGGCCGTCGCCCTGTTCGCCGTGGTCCTGCCGACCGTGCTGTGGTTCTTCGCCTGGCTGGCCAACCGTGCGGACATCTTCCCGGAGGGCCCCGAGGGCATCTCGGCCTTCGGTGCGCTGACGGCCGCCGCGACCGGACTGGGCGGTGTGTTCACCGCCACCAAGGGCCGGGTGACGAAGGTGAAACCGGACGGCGACAAAGCGGGTCCGTTCTCGGGAGCCAGATCGATCGTGACCCGGAACGGCACCAGCTGGATCCAGACGCTCGTGGTCTGGCTGGTCCTCACGCTGGTCGCGTTCTTCGGTCTGGCCCTGCTGTCCTGGTCCGCCGTCTACGCGCACAGCTGGAGCGGGTGGTGGCGGTGGGGCCTGGCGGCCGCGCTGCTCCTCTCGGCCCTTCTGGTCGACCAGACCACCTTCAGCCTGCACCCCTTCTACCGGCAGCGGCTGGCCGGCGCGTTCGCGGTGCGCCGGGCCGTGCTGCGCGACGGCTCGGTCGGCGCCCTGCCGTACGACTACAACGCCGAGACGACCAAGCTGAGCGAGCACGGCGGGCAGGTGCCCGGGTTCCCCCAGGTCATCTTCGTCGCCTCGGCGGCCCTGTCCCTGCGCAACCGCACCGCGCCGGGGCGGCCCGCGGTGCCGTTCACCTTCTCCCACGACTACGTGGGCGGCCCCGACACCGGGTGGGTACGGACGACCACGATGGAGAACACGGCCCACCCGGTGGTCGGCCGCGACCTCACCGTGCAGTCCGCCGTCGCGGTGTCCGGCGCCGCGTTCGCCTCCGCGATGGGCACCCAGTCGATGGCCGCGCAGCGGCTGCTCGCCCTGTCCAACCTGCGCCTGGGCACGTGGGTGCCCAACCCGCTGTACCTCGCGGAAGTGGCCCAGCGGGGCCCGGACTGGGTCATGCCGCGGCTGCCGCGGGTACGCCGGCTCCGCTACCAGCTCCAGGAGCTGGTCGGCCGGTACTCGGACAGCAGCCCCATGCTGCTGTGCACCGACGGCGGGCACTTCGACAACCTGGGTCTGGTGGAGCTGCTGCGGCTGCGCTGCCGGACGGTGTACGTGATCGACTCCTCGGGGGACTCGCCTCCGCTGGCCACGACCCTCGCTCAGGCGGTCACGCTCGCCTACGAGGATCTGGGCGTGCAGATCACCTTCGACCAGAAGGAGGTGCTGAAGCTGGTTCCGGGAAGCGCCGAGAAGGTGGAGCCGACGGAACCGATGGCGGCCCTCAACACGCGGTTCTCCGCGAGCTGCCTCGTCAAGGGCGTCATCACGTACCCGGAGGACGTGGAGTTCGAGAAGGACAAGCCGGGCACCAGGCTCGGCACCATCGTCTTCGCGAAGGCGAGCCTGACCCCGGACATGCCGTACGAACTGCTGAGTTACGCCCTCAAGGAGAAGGCGTTCCCGCGACAGAGCACCATGGACCAGTGGTTCGACCACACCCAGTTCGACGCCTACCGCGAACTGGGCTACCACCTCGGAGCCGCGGCCGTGTGGCCCGCTCCGGTCAAGCGGCGCCGCCTGTTCGACCGCGCCGGTAGGCCCCCGGCGGAACACCGACAATCCGGGTGAAGTGCCGGTTCAGGTGCGGCTGGTCGGTGAAGCCGACCAGCACGGCCGTCTCCGCCGGCGGGGTGCCCCCGTCCAGCAGGCGGCGGGCCCGGCGGACGCGGGCGTCGGTCAGCCAGGTGTGCGGGGGCATGCCGTAGCGGTCGCGGAAGGCGCGCAGCAGCGCGAACGGGCTGGTGCCCAGCTCGGCCGCGAGCTGCTCCAGTGACGGCGGGTCCGCGAGGCGTCCCTCCAGGACGGCCCGGGCCCGCTCGGCGTCGGCGGCGCCCGCGCGCCGTACCGTACGGGCGGGCAGCGGGCCCGCGTGCCGGCTGAGCATCCGCGCCACGACGCCCCGCAGCAGCGTGTCGGCCGCCAGCGCGTTCCCCGCCTCGGCGGCCCGGTGGACCTCTGTGATCGCCTGCGAGCCCTGCGGGTCGGCGACCATGTCGGCGGTGAAGCCGGGGGTGCCGCGCAGGGTGCCGATCTCGTCGGCGACCTCGGTGATCAGCGCGCGGGAGGGGTAGAGCGTCGCGTACGCCCAGCCTTCGGGCACCCCGGCCCGCGCGGTGTGCGCCACCTCGGGGTTGATCAGGACCACGCTGCCCGGCCCGGCCCGCACGGTGCCGCCGGGGAGCCCGATCTCCTCGATGCCGCCGGTGACGGCCGCGATGACGTACCCGTCGTGGGCGTGGCGCGGGAAGGTGTGGCGTACGTAGTGGGCGCGAAGCAGGTCCAGCCCGGGCAGTTCCGGGTACTGCCAGTGCCGGGCCCACTCCCGGCGCCCCTCGTCCGTCCCCATCTCCCCATTCTGCGCCCCACCGGGGACGGGTGTTCTCGCAGGTCCGGCCCGTTGTCAGTGCCGGGGTGCACGATGGGGGCATGTCCGGCTCCGCGCTCGCATCGTTCTCCCCCGCGACCCGCTCCTGGTTCACAGGGGCCTTCGTCGCGCCCACTTCCGCGCAGGAGGGCGCCTGGCGGGCCATCGGGGCGGGGTCGGACGTGCTGGTCGTGGCGCCCACCGGCTCGGGCAAGACCCTGGCCGCCTTCCTCGCCGCCCTCGACCAGCTGGCCTCGGTCCCGCCCCCCGCCGAGCCGAGGAAGCGCTGCCGGGTGCTGTACGTGTCTCCCCTGAAGGCCCTGGCCGTGGACGTGGAGCGCAATCTCCGCAGCCCGCTGACCGGTATCCGCCAGGAGTCCGTCCGCCTCGGTCTGCCCGAGCCGGAGATCCGCGTCGGGATCCGCTCCGGCGACACCCCGCCGGCCGAGCGGCGGGCCATGGCCACCCGCCCGCCGGACATCCTCATCACCACGCCCGAGTCGCTGTTCCTGATGCTGACCTCGGCCGCCCGGGACGCCCTCACCGGGATCGAGACCGTGATCCTGGACGAGGTGCACGCCGTGGCCGGGACCAAGCGCGGCGCCCACCTCGCCCTGTCCCTGGAGCGGCTGGACGAGCTGCTGCCGCGCCCGGCACGCCGGATCGGTCTGTCGGCGACGGTCCGGCCGGTGGACGAGGTGGCCCGGTACCTCGCGCCGCGCGGCCGGGTGGAGATCGTCCAGCCGCCGTCGGCCAAGGAGTTCGACCTGTCGGTGGTCGTCCCGGTGCAGGACATGGGCGAGTTGGGCGGATCCCCCGCCACCGAGGGCCGGGAGGGCGGCGACAAGCCGTCCATCTGGCCGCATGTGGAGGAGCGGATCGCGGACCTGGTGCAGGCGCACCGCTCCACGATCGTGTTCGCCAACTCCCGCCGCCTCGCCGAGCGGCTCTGCAACCGGCTCAACGAGATCGCGTACGAGCGGGCCATGGGCGAGAAGCTGCCCGAGGGCTCTCCCCCGGCGGAGATCATGGCCCAGTCGGGCGCGGCCCACGGCGCGCCGCCGCTGCTGGCCCGCGCCCACCACGGCTCGGTCTCCAAGGAGCAGCGGGCCCTGGTGGAGGAGGACCTGAAGGCGGGCCGGCTGCCCGCCGTGGTGGCCACCTCCAGCCTGGAGCTGGGCATCGACATGGGCGCCGTGGACCTGGTGGTGCAGGTCGAGTCCCCGCCGTCGGTGGCCTCCGGGCTCCAGCGCGTGGGCCGCGCCGGGCACCAGGTGGGCGCGGTCTCCACCGGTGTGGTCTTCCCCAAGTACCGGGGCGACCTGGTGCAGGCGGCGGTGGTCACCGAGCGGATGCGCACCGGCTCGATCGAGTCCCTCCGGATCCCGTCGAACCCCCTGGACGTACTGGCGCAGCAGCTGGTCGCGATGGTCGCGATGGACACCTGGCAGCTGGACGACCTCCTCGCGCTGGTCCGCCGGGCGGCGCCCTTCGCCGCGCTGCCGGAGTCGGCGTTCACGGCGGTGCTGGACATGCTGGCCGGCCGCTATCCCTCGGACGCGTTCGCCGAGCTCAGACCGCGCGTCGTCTGGGACCGCGTCGCCGGGACGATCACCGGCCGGCCGGGGGCCCAGCGCCTCGCGGTCACCTCCGGCGGCACCATCCCCGACCGCGGCCTCTTCGGCGTCTTCCTCGCGGGCTCGGACCCGAAGAAGGGCGGCGGCCGCGTCGGCGAGCTCGACGAGGAGATGGTCTACGAGTCGCGCGTCGGGGACGTCTTCACCCTGGGCACCACTTCCTGGCGGATCGAGGACATCACCCGCGACCGCGTCCTGGTCACCCCCGCGCCCGGCGTGCCGGGCCGGCTGCCGTTCTGGAAGGGCGACCAGCTGGGCCGCCCCCTCGAACTGGGCCGCGCGGTCGGCGCGTTCCTCCGCGAGCTGGGCGGCCTCACCGACGAGGACGCCCGGCTGCGCCTGCTGGCGGCCGGTCTGGACGCCTGGGCAGCCGAGAACGTCCTGGCGTACCTCGCCGAGCAGCGCGAGGCCTGCGGCCACGTGCCGGACGACCGGACCATCGTGGTCGAGCGCTTCCGCGACGAGCTCGGAGACTGGCGGGTCGTCGTCCACTCGCCCTTCGGCGCGCAGGTGCACGCTCCGTGGGCGCTGGCGCTCGGCGCCCGCCTCGCCGAGAAGTACGGCATGGACGCGCAGGTCATGCACGCCGACGACGGGATCGTGCTCCGCCTCCCGGACGCCGACCTGCTGTCCATGGACCTCCTGGACCACGACCCCTCCCGTCCCGCCGGCTTCGAGTTCGACGACGAGCAGGCCCCGCTGGGCGCGGCCGATGTCGCCTTCGACCACGGCGACATCAACCAGATCGTCACCGACCAGGTCGGCGGCTCGGCGCTGTTCGCCTCCCGCTTCCGCGAGTGCGCGGCCCGCGCCCTGTTGCTGCCGCGGCGCAGTCCGGGCAAGCGCACCCCGTTGTGGCAGCAGCGCCAGCGCGCCTCCCAACTGCTCCAGGTGGCATCGGAGTTCGGCTCCTTCCCGATCGTGCTGGAAGCCGTACGCGAGTGCCTCCAGGATGTCTTCGACGTGCCCGGCCTGACCGAGCTGATGGGCGACATCGAGGCGCGCCGCGTCCGCCTGGTCGAGGTCACCACCCCCGAACCCTCGCCGTTCGCCCGGTCGTTGCTCTTCGGGTACGTCGCCCAGTTCCTCTACGAGGGCGACTCGCCCCTGGCCGAGCGCAGGGCGGCCGCGCTGTCGCTGGACTCGCGCCTGCTGGCCGAGCTGCTCGGTCAGGCGGAGCTGCGCGAACTGCTCGACGCGGAGGTACTGGAGGAGCTGGAGCGGGAGCTGCAGTGGCTCACCGAGGACCGGCGGGCCAAGGACCCCGAGTCGGTGGCCGACCTGCTGCGCCTGCTGGGGCCGCTGACGGAGGAGGAGCTGGCCGAGCGCGGGGCCGATCCGGCCTGGGCGCGGGAGCTCGCGTCGGCCCGCCGCGCCATCCGGGTCCGGATCGGCGGCGCGGACCACTGGGCCGCGATCGAGGACGCGGGCCGGCTGCGGGACGCACTGGGCACGGCTCTCCCGGTCGGCGTCCCGGAGGCGTTCACCGAGCCGGTCAAGGATCCGCTGGGCGATCTCCTCGCCCGGTACGCCCGCACCCACGGGCCGTTCACCACGGCGGCCGTCGCCACCCGCTTCGGGCTGGGCCCGGCGGTCACCGAGGGCGCCCTGCACCGGCTCGCGGCGGCCGGGCGGGTGGTCCAGGGCGAGTTCCACCCGGCGGGCATCGGCCAGGAGTGGTGCGACGCGACGGTGCTGCGCAGGCTCCGGCGCCGTTCGCTGGCCGCGCTGCGCCAGGAACTGGAACCGGTCCCGCCGACCTCCCTGGCCACCTTCCTCCCGCAGTGGCAGCACCTGGGCGGAGCCCTGCGCGGTATCGACGGCCTGGCCCGGGCGGTCGAGCAGTTGCAGGGCGCCCCGGTCCCGGCCTCCGCTCTGGAACGCCTGATCCTCCCGTCAAGGGTGAGCGGCTACTCCCCCGGCCTGCTGGACGAGCTGACCACCGCGGGCGAGGTGGTGTGGGCGGGTGCCGGCGCCCTCCCCGGCAAGGACGGCTGGATCTCCCTCTACCTGGCGGACGCCGCCCCGCTGCTGCTGCCCCCGCCGCACCCCCTGGAGCTGAGCCCCCTGCACCAGGCGGTCCTGGACCGCCTCTCGGGCGGGTACGGCCTGTTCTTCCGCCAGATCGCCGAGGCGGTCCGCGCGGAGTTCCCCGAGGTGTCCGACGTCGCCCTCTCCGAGGCGGTGTGGGACCTCGCCTGGTCGGGCCGGCTCACCAACGACACCCTGGGCCCCCTGCGTTCCCTGCTGGGCTCGGGCCGCACGGCGGGCTCGACGGCCCACCGGGCCCGGCGGACGGTCCCGCGCGGGCGGTACGGCACGCTCAGCGCGACCGTGTCCCGTACCGGCCCGCCCACGGTCTCGGGCCGCTGGTCGCTCCTGCCGTCCCACGCCCCCGACCCGACCCACCGGGCCCACGCCCTGGCCCGCACCCTGCTGGACCGGCACGGGGTGGTGACCCGCGGCGCAGTCGCGGCGGAAGGGGTGGAGGGCGGCTTCAGCGCGGTCTACCGCGTCCTGTCGGCCTTCGAGGACAGCGGCCAGGCCCGCCGGGGCTATGTCGTCGAGGGGCTCGGAGCGGCCCAGTTCGCGATGGACGGCGCGGTGGACCGCCTGCGGGCCGCCGAGCGGACCCCGCCCCCGCTGGCGGCGGTGGTACTGGCCGCCGCCGACCCGGCGAACGCGTACGGCGCGGCACTGCCCTGGCCGGAGCCGCCCGCCGGGGCCACCCACAAGCCCGGCCGCAAGGCGGGCTCCCTCGTGGTCCTGGTCGACGGCGAGCTCACCCTGTATCTGGAGCGTGGCGGCAAGACCCTCCTGGCCTGGCCGGATCCCGGCGACCCCCGCCTCACCGCCGCCGTCGAGGCCCTCGCCACGGCCTCCCGCACGGGCACCCTCCCCGCCCTCACGGTGGAACGGATCAACACCGCGGCAGCCCTGACCTCGCCCCTGGGCCTGGCCCTGGAGGCGGCCGGCTTCCACGCCACCCCGAGGGGTCTGCGCCTGCGCTCCTGACGGGTTCCGTACGGTCTCGACTCCGCCACGTATGTCTTGGGCATGTCACGAAACCGCTGCCGGACCCGGCTGAGCTGGCAGAAGTCCTTATCCATGCTTTATCAAAGATGATCACAGGCATCGCGTTGGACGATGCGCAGTCATGGGGGAGAAGAAAAGTGAGCACCATCAGCATGCGCAAAACCACCCTGGGCGCGGTCGGCCTGGCGGTCGCCGGAACCCTCGCCCTGACGGGCTGCAAGAACGGCAACGAAGAGCCCGTGGCGCAGCCGTCCTCCCCGGCGGCCCCGTCCGCCCAGCCCTCGCAGCCGACCCAGCCGAGCACCTCGGCGAGCCCCTCGGCCGGCGGCTACGGCGACGCCCCCGCCGGGGCGGCGGGCACGGCCAAGTCCGGCCAGACCTTCAAGCTCGGCGAGGCCGCGACGGTCCCGTTCAGCTACGGAAGCAACAAGGGCGGCCAGATCGCCCTCACCGTCACCGCGATCGAGCAGGGCAACCCCTCCGACCTCGACGCGCTGAAGCTCGGCGACAAGGTGAGCGGGAAGGTCCCGTACTACATCCGCTACACGGTCAAGAACACCGGCACCACGGACCTGTCGTTCTCCTCGGTGGGCCACATCAAGGGCCTGCTCGGGGACGGCAGCGAGGCCCAGGGCCTGTCGATCATCGGCAAGTTCGAGAAGTGCCCGAACGAGTCGCTGCCGAAGGGCTTCACCAACGGCCAGACGCAGAACAGCTGCGCGGTGGCGCTGGCCCCGTCGGCCCAGACGAAGGTCTCCGCGGCCGAGTACTGGGGCGAGCCGTACAACTCGCTGAGCAACAACAAGGGCCTCGTCTGGAAGTAGCAGCGGCCACCCCGCCCTGCGCTCCGACCCCCGGCACACCGGAAGCCACACCTGATCGAGCCCCCGCGGCGGCACCCCGCCGCGGGGGCTCGTCCCGTACGGCCCGGCAGTCCCGCGGCCCGCGCCCCCACGGCCCCACGACCCCCGGGGTGACAATGGGGCCATGCCCGAAGGTGACAGCATCCGGCGCGCGGCCACCCGCCTCCACGCCGCCCTGGCCGGCCGGGAACTCACGCGCTGCGACCTCCGCGTCCCCCGCTTCGCCACCGCCGACCTCACCGGCCGCACCACCCTCGACGTCACGCCCCGCGGCAAACACCTCCTCACGCGCTTCGACGGCGGGCTCACCCTGCACAGCCACCTCCGCATGGACGGCGCCTGGCACGTCTTCCCCGCGGGCGCGAAGTGGCACGGCGGCCCCGTCCACGAGATCCGGGCGATCCTCGGCACCGCCGGCCACACCGCCGTCGGCTACCGCCTCCCCGTCCTGGAGCTGATCCGCACCGCCGACGAGGACCGGGCCGTGGGCCACCTCGGCCCCGACCTCCTCGGCCCCGACTGGGACCCCGACCGAGCGGCCGCCAACCTCCTCGCCGCGCCCGAGCGCCCCCTCGGCGAGGCACTGCTCGACCAGCGCAACCTCGCCGGGATCGGCAACATCTACAAGGCCGAACTCTGCTTCCTGGCCCAGGTCACCCCCTGGACCCCGGTCGGCGCCCTCCCCGGGACCACCCTTCCCCGCCTCGCCGCCGCGGCCCACCGCCTGCTGTCCGCGAACACCGGCGACAGGCCGGGCCCCCGCAACACCACCGGCAGCCGCCGCCCCGGCCAGGACCTCTTCGTCTACGGCCGCACCCACCACCCCTGCCTGCGCTGCGGCACCCCGATCCGCGAGGCCCCCCAGGACGGCCGCCCCACGTACTGGTGCCCCCGCTGCCAATCCGGTCCGACGCCCTAGTTGACGGGCCGTCAGATCCGCTCGTACGGTCCCGGCATGCCCACACCCACAGCCTCAGCCCCGTACGACCTCACCGGCCGCACCGCCCTGATAACCGGTGCCGCCAGCGGCATCGGCCGCGCCACCGCCGTCCTCCTCGCCGGGGCGGGCGCGCACGTGCACTGCGCGGACCGCGACGAAAAGGGCCTCGCCGAGACGGCGGCCCTAGTCGCCGAGGCCGGCCACGGCGCCGCCACCGTCCACCCCCTCGACGTCACCGACCGAGCCGCCCTGCGGGCCGCCGTCACCGCCGCGGGCCCGCTCGACATCGCCGCCGCCATCGCCGGGGTCATGCACACCAGCAGCGTCCTGGAGACCACCGACGAGGACCTCGACCGGATCCTGGACATCAACTTCAAGGGCGTCCTGCGCACCTGCCAGGAAGCCGCCCGGTCCATGATCGCGTCGGGCCGCCCGGGCTCGATCGTCACGATGGCCTCCGGAGCCGTGGACGCCGCCCAGCCCGGCCTGCTCTGCTACAGCGCCGCCAAGGCCGCCGTCGTCCAGCTGACCAGGACGCTCGCCACCGAGACGGGCCCGCACGGCATCCGCGTCAACGCCGTCGCCCCCGGCTGGATCCGCACTCCGATGACCGGCCGCCACGGTCCCGAGGTCCAGGAGCAGACCGAGGCGATGATGGTCCGCATGTCCCCGCTGCGCCGGGTCGGCGAGCCCGAGGACATCGCTCAGGCCGTGCTCTACCTGGCGTCGGACGCCTCGTCCTTCATGACGGGCCAGATTCTTCGCCCGAACGGCGGAGTGTCGATGCCCTGGTAGCCCGGGCGGCCCTGCCGGCCCCGCCACCCGCCCTGCCGGCCCCGCCACCCGCCCTGCCGCCCCTTCCGGCCTTGCGCACCGGACCCGGGACACAGTGCACCGGGAGCAGCCCCAGCCCCCACCCGCCCACGGCCACCGCGCCTTCCACGGGCCCGGACTCCGCGGGCGCCAGGACCAGCCGCAGCACGGCCCACCACCACAGCACCCCCACCGCCAGCGCGAGGGTCGAAGCCACAGGCATGCGCAGTAACCGCCGCACGGCTACCTCCCTGGGGGTACCCCCAGACGGAGTCTGGGGGAGGGCCGGGACCCGGACGGCCCCATCCTCCCGCACCCCTCCCGCCGCCGCACCCAGAACGGCCGGGAGCCCCGGCCGGTGCCTGACGCACCGGCCGGGGCTCCGGCCACACTCACACGCTCACGTACTCGCTCACGCGGCTACGACATTCACCGCTTCCGCAGGCGCCTTGATGGTCACCCGCTCCGGCCCCGTGACCGAAGCCATGGAGACCGAATTGAGCATCGGGCGGACCGGCACACTCACCGGTTCGCTTGCCGCGGCCGACTGTGCCAGCTCGGCCAGCGACAGTTCATCGCTGACTTCGCGCATCAGCTCGGACATCCGTACGTCCAACGCGTCGCAGATCGCGGAGAGCAGCTCGGAGGATGCCTCCTTCTGCCCCCGCTCCACCTCGGAGAGATAGCCGAGCGAAACTCGGGCCGACGAGGAGACTTCGCGCAGAGTACGGCCCTGGCGCTGGCGCTGCCGACGCAGCACGTCACCCAGCAGGCGACGGAGCAGAATCATCGGTGGCTCCCTCCTCTGACCGTGTAGCCGCATCCTTCACGCCCCACCGTACCGCCTCGCGCCGCGGCCGTGCGGGGAGCGATGTCGTGTTCACTCAGGGCTGCAAACATCAAATCCCCCCGTTCTGTTCCGTATCCTGCCCCCGCGCATTCCCACGGAGTTGGCCTGAGAGAAGTTCGAGCACTGTCCGTGCACTCTCCCTACGGATTTCCGCACGGGAGCCGTTCAACCTCAGCTGGACCGTTTTCCTGCCCCACGGCCCGTCCACGGCGACGAAAACCGTGCCCACCGGCTGCCCGTCCTGCGGGTCCGGGCCGGCCACCCCGGTCGTCGCGATTCCCCACGATGCGCCCATCACGCGCCGCACCCCGGCCGCCATCTCCGCCGCGACCTGGGCGTTCACCGCGCCTTCGGCGGCCAGCAGCCCGGCGTCCACCCCGAGGACCCGGTGCTTGAGCTCCGTGGCGTACGCCGTGACCGATCCGCGGAAGGACCGCGAGGCCCCGGGGACGGCGGTGAGCTCGGCGGCCACCATGCCTCCGGTCAGCGATTCGGCGACGGCGAGGGTCTGATCACTCTCCGTGAGCAGCCGCAACACATCCGTGGCGGCGGCGGCCAGCGCCGCCGTCCCGGCTTCCCCCTCAGCCACCGGAAGAATCCCCCGCCGCGTCCGTCACGTCGCGGCCCGCTCCGCGGCGAGGCCCTTGCGGCGCAGTACGACCGCCTGCCGGATGTAGTCCAAACCGGTGACGACGGTCAGCACCACGGCGAGCGCCATCACCCAGAAGCGCAAGGTCGCCAGCGGGCCGGTCAGCGCGAGCACGTACATGCCCACGGCCGTGCCCTGCGCCAGGGTCTTCAGCTTGCCGCCCCGGCTGGCCGGAATCACTCCGTAGCGGATCACCCAGAAACGCAGGAGCGTGATCCCGAGCTCCCGCCCGAGGATCACCCCGGTCACCCACCAGGGCAGGTCGCCCAGCCAGGAGAGGCAGATCAGCGCCGATCCCATGATCGCCTTGTCGGCGATGGGGTCGGCGATCTTGCCGAAGTCCGTGACCAGGTTGTACGTCCGGGCCAGGTGCCCGTCGAAGATGTCCGTGATCATGGCGACGGCGAACGCCGCCCAGGCCCAGGCCCGCCAGGCCGGGTCGTAGCCGCCCTCGGCGAGCAGCAGGAAGACGAAGCCCGGTACCAGCACGAGCCGGATCATCGTCAGGATGTTGGCGATGTTCCACAGGCTGGCCTGATTGACCGCCGCGGCTCCCAGCTTCGCGCCGGGCGCGGGCCGGCGGCCGGTCCCGCCCGCCGCAGATGCCGGGACTCCGGTCATCCGGCCGCCTCCTCAAATTCCGTGCCCAGGGGCTCGGCCACCAGATCCACACCCAGGGTGCCGACCACCTTCGCCGTGACGATACGCCCGGGCACCAGTCCCGTGCCGTCCGTGAAGACGACCTGGCCGTCGGTCTCGGGAGCCTGGTGGGCGGCGCGCCCGTAGGCACCCTCGCCGTCCTCCGCCTCGTCCAGCGGAACGACGGTCTCGACGAGTACCTCCAGGGTCTCCCCGATCCGCTCCTCCGCGCGCTGCGAGGTGAGCTCCTCGGCGAGCCGCTGCATGTGCGCGAGCCGCTCGGCGATGGTGTCCTCGTCCAGCTTGTGGTCGTAGGTGACGGCCTCGGTGCCGTCCTCGTCGGAGTAGCCGAACACGCCGATGGCGTCGAGGCGCGCGTGGGTGAGGAAACGCTCCAGCTCGGCGAAGTCCGACTCCTTCTCGCCGGGGAAGCCGACGATGAAGTTGGACCGGACGCCGGCCTGCGGGGCCTTGGAGCGGATGGTGTCCAGCAGCTCCAGGAACCGGTCGGTGTCACCGAAGCGGCGCATGGCGCGCAGCACGTCGGGGGCCGAGTGCTGGAAGGACAGGTCGAAGTACGGGACGACCTTCGGGGTCGAGGTCAGTACGTCGATCAGGCCGGGCCGCATCTCGGCCGGCTGGAGGTAGCTGACGCGGACGCGCTCGATGCCGTCCACCTCGGCCAGCTCCGGCAGCAGGGTCTCCAGCAGACGGATGTCGCCGAGGTCCTTGCCGTACGAGGTGTTGTTCTCGGAGACCAGCATGATCTCCTTGACGCCCTGCTCGGCGAGCCAGCGGGTCTCGCCCAGCACGTCGCTGGGGCGGCGGGAGATGAAGGAGCCGCGGAAGGACGGGATGGCGCAGAAGGAGCAGCGCCGGTCGCAGCCGGAGGCCAGCTTGACCGAGGCGACCGGGCTCTTGTCCAGGCGGCGGCGCAGGGGCGCGCGCGGCCCGGAGGCGGGGGCGAGGCCCTCGGGCAGGTCGGCCGGCGCCTCCGCCACGGGCTCCTGGGCGTGGCCGGGAAGTGCCACCTCGGCGTCCTGGCGCGCCGCCGGGCTGATCGGCAGCAGCTTGCGCCGGTCGCGCGGGGTGTGGGAGGCGTGGATGCCGCCGTTCAGGATGGTCTGGAGGCGGTCGGAGATGTCGGCGTAGTCGTCGAAACCGAGGACTCCGTCGGCCTCGGGGAGCGCTTCGGCGAGTTCCTTGCCGTAGCGCTCGGCCATACAGCCGACGGCGACCACGGCCTGGGTCTTGCCGTGATCCTTGAGATCATTGGCTTCCAGCAGGGCGTCTACGGAGTCCTTCTTGGCGGCTTCGACGAAGCCACAGGTGTTGACGACGGCCACGTCCGCATCGGCGGCGTCCTCGACGAGCTCCCAGCCATCCGCCGCCAAGCGGCCTGCGAGCTCCTCCGAGTCCACCTCGTTACGGGCGCAGCCAAGAGTGACAAGGGCGACGGTACGGCGTTCGGGCATGGACTCAAGACTACTTCGTCCCGGCGGCGGCCCCCGCCTCAAGTCCCCCTACAGCAAGATCCCCGGGGCCGGCGGCGGACACCGCACAGCACCCCGGGGATCCGGATCAAAGCGTTCCGCCCTAGGGCGGCCTCCGGTCAGCCCGCCTGGGGCTGACCCTGGAGGGGGTCTTCCTTCGTGTATGTGAGACGTTCCACCTGACCCGGCTGGAAGTCGTCCTTGATCTCCTTGCCGTTCACGAAGAGCTTCACGGCCCCGGCGTCGCCGAGCACGAGGTCGACGGACTCCTTGTCCGTGAAGGTCTTGGACTCACCCTGGACGAGGGTGCCGTCGAAGAGGAGCCGGCCGGTGGAGTCCTTCGCGGAGATCCAGCTCTCGCCGGTGTCGGCCGTCAGGACGACCGTGACGAGGTCCTTGGGCGCGGCGGCGATGGCGCTGTCGGAAGGCTCCGGCTTGGGCGCCTGCGGGGTCTGTGGGGGCTGGGCAACCGGCTTGCCGCCGGACTGCTTGGGCGCGGGCTTCGGGGCGACGGAACCTTCCGCCACCGGCTGCTTGGCCTTCTCGTCGCCGCCGCCGAAGGCGGTGAAGCCCACGAAGCCGATCACGGCGACGATGGCGGCGACCATCGCGGCGGTCCAGTTGGGCCGCTGCTTCTCGGGGCGGATCCGCTCGGCTTCGAACATCGGCGCGGCGGGGGTGGGTGCCGGCCGGCCCCCGTGGGCCGCGTCGTAGGCCTCGACCAGGGGTTCCGGATCGAGGTGTACGGCGCGGGCGAGCGTACGGATGTGGCCGCGGGCGTAGACATCGCCGCCGCAGCGCGTGAAGTCGTCCTCTTCGATCGCGTGCACGATCGGGATGCGCACGCGGGTGGTGGAACTGACCTCGTCGACGGTGAGCCCGGCGGCGATCCGGGCCTTCTTGAGGGCCGTCCCGATGGACGGTTCTTCGACGGAGCGTTCGACGATGCGGTCCTCGGACCGGTCGTCGGTCGAAGGCCGCTCTTCTTCGGGGGAGTTGGAGTTGCCGATGGACACAAGGGCGCCTTTCGAGCGTGTAGCCACCTGCTGGATGTCCAGTCTAGGGGGGTGACGAAAGGGTGGAGCAACCGGAGGATGCACTTCCTACGCCATCCGAATGGCGCGGAAGGGTCCCCTCCGGTGCGGCGGCCCCGCGCCCGGAACCGATCCCGTGCGACGTGCCGCCACCTTCCTTCAACTGGACGCAGGCCCAAGGGAAACGGTTGCCCGCGATTTCCTCAAAATTGCAGCGCCTCACGGTTGTACCTCCCCACGGATGACGGCGAGCACTCCGTCCAGCTCATCGGCCTTCAGCAGGACGTCGCGCGCCTTCGAACCCTCGCTCGGGCCGACGATCCCGCGCGATTCCATGAGGTCCATGAGCCGCCCGGCCTTGGCGAAGCCCACCCGCAGCTTGCGCTGGAGCATCGAGGTGGAGCCGAACTGGGTGGAGACGACCAGCTCCGCCGCCTGGCACAGCAGGTCCAGGTCGTCGCCGATGTCCTCGTCGATCTCCTTCTTCTGCTTCTGCCCGACCGTGACGTCGTCCCGGAAGACGGGCGCCATCTGGTCCTTGCAGTGCTGCACGATCCCGGCGATCTCGTCCTCGGTGACGAAGGCACCCTGCAGGCGGACCGGCTTGTTCGCCCCCATCGGCAGGAACAGCCCGTCGCCCTTCCCGATCAGCTTCTCCGCGCCCGGCTGGTCCAGGATGACCCGGCTGTCGGCGAGCGAGGAGGTGGCGAAGGCGAGGCGCGAGGGCACGTTCGCCTTGATCAGGCCGGTGACCACGTCGACCGACGGCCGCTGGGTCGCCAGCACCAGGTGGATGCCGGCCGCGCGGGCCAGCTGCGTGATGCGGACGATCGAGTCCTCGACGTCGCGCGGGGCCACCATCATCAGGTCGGCGAGCTCGTCGACGATCACCAGCAGGTACGGGTACGGGCTGAGCTCCCGCTCGCTGCCCGGCGGCAGTTTGATCTTGCCGTCCCGGATGGCCTGGTTGAAGTCGTCGATGTGCCGGTAGCCGAAGGCGGCCAGGTCGTCGTAGCGCAGGTCCATCTCGCGCACGACCCACTGGAGCGCCTCGGCGGCCCGCTTGGGGTTGGTGATGATCGGCGTGATCAGGTGCGGGATGCCCTCGTACGCCGTCAGCTCCACCCGCTTGGGGTCCACCAGCACCATCCGGACGTCCTCCGGGGTCGCGCGGACCATGACGGAGGTGATCAGGCAGTTGATGCAGGAGGACTTTCCGGAGCCGGTGGCTCCGGCCACCAGCACGTGCGGCATCTTGGCGAGGTTGGCCATGACGTAGCCGCCCTCGACGTCCTTGCCGAGCGCGACCAGCATCGGGTGGTCGTCCTCGGCCGCGTCCGCGAGCCGCAGGACGTCGCCCAGGTTGACCATCTCGCGGTCGGTGTTGGGGATCTCGATGCCGACCGCCGACTTGCCCGGGATCGGGCTGATGATCCGCACGTCCGGCGAGGCCACGGCGTAGGCGATGTTCTTGGCGAGCGCCGTGATCCGCTCCACCTTCACCGCCGGGCCCAGCTCCACCTCGTACCGGGTGACCGTCGGGCCCCGGGTGAAGCCGGTGACCTTCGCGTCGACCTTGAACTCCATGAAGACGTTGCTCAGCGAGGCGACCACGGCGTCGTTGGCCGCGCTGCGGGTCTTGCCCGGCCCGCCCCGCTCCAGCAGGTCCAGCGAGGGCAGGGCGTACGTGATGTCTCCGCGCAGCTGGAGCTGCTCGGCGCGCGGCGGCAGGGGCTGGGTCTGCGGCGGGGCCTTGGTCAGGTCCGGCACCGACAGCGTCCCGGAGGCCGCGGCGGTGGTGGCGTGCGGCTGACCGGCGGAGGCCGGAGCCTGCGGCGCGGCCGTGGACGGTACGGGGCGCTCCTCGCGCGCGGACGGCACGGGAGCGGTGTGCTCCCCGTCCTCCCGCGGGGCGGAGATCCCCTGGGTGAGGTCGGCGACGAGCGGGGAGGGCGGCAGCCCCCCGTAGACCACGCCGTCCAGCGCGGCGGCGGCGGCCGCGGCCACGTCGACGGCGTCCATCTCCCGGTCCATGGCCCGGCGGGACGGGGCCCGCTTCGGCCGGCGGCGCCGGGCGAGGGCTTCCTCCTCGGCGGCGTCCACCGGGTCGTCGGGGCCCGCGCCTGATCCGGTACGGGCCCGCCACTGCTCCGGGTCGTGCCGGTCGGCGGAGGCGCCCTCGGCCTCCCCGTAGCCCTCGTCGTACTCGTTCGGGGCGATGATCCCGAGCTTGATCCCGAGCCGCCGCAGCCGCTGCGGGATCGCGTTGACCGGGGTCGCGGTGACCACGAGCAGCCCGAAGACCGTGAGCAGCACCAGCATCGGCACGGCCAGCGGCGCGCCCATGGTGAAGATCAGCGGCTTGGAGGCGCCCCAGCCGATGAGCCCGCCCGCGTTCTGCATGGCCGTGGTGCCCTCGTCCCGGCCGGGCGCCCCGCAGGCGATGTGGACCAGGCCCAGGACCCCGATGACGAGGGCGGAGAGCCCGATGCCGATCCGGCCGTTGGCGTCGGTCTGCTCGGGATGGCGGATGAAACGCACCGCCATGACACCGAGCAGGATCGGCACGAGCAGATCCAGTCGTCCGAAGGCACCGGTGATCAGCATGGTCACCAGATCGCCGACGGGACCGCTCAGGTTCGACCAGGTTCCGGCGGCGACGATCAGCGCGAGGGCGAGCAGCAGCAGCGCGACGCCGTCCTTGCGGTGGGCCGGGTCGAGGTTCCTGGCACCCTGGCCGATCCCCCGGAAGATCGCACCGACCGCGTGCGCGCAGCCCAGCCAGAGGGCGCGCACCAGCCGCACCACGCCCCCGGTCGGGGACGGCGCGGGCTTGGGCGCGGCCTTCTTGGCGGGGGCGCGCCTGGCGGCGGCGGCCTTCTTCGCGGGAGGCTTGCGCACGGGAGCCGCCTTCTTCGCCGGCGCCGACGTACGGCCGGTGCGGCCCTTCGCGGTGCCCGCGGTGCTCTGGGAACCCTTGCCGGACGTACGTGAGGCCATGGGCCCGAGATTACCGGTGTCCACGGCGGTGGACACGCGTGCCCACGCCTTCACCCGTTCGTGTCGCCCGTCCCGTGGCCGTTCTGACGCACCACCAGACCTGACGCACCGCCAGACCGCTTGCCGCTCAGCCCTGCAGCGGCAGTACGGGCGCTCCCCCGCCGGTCCCGGGCTCCAGCGCGTCGAGCGCCCGGCGCAGTCCGGTCAGCTTGCGCTCCAGATGGGCCGCGGTCGCCACCACCGCCGCCTCGGCCGAGTCCTCGCCGAGCTGCTTGGTCAGCGCCTCGGCCTGCTCCTCGACCGCCGCGAGCCGCGCGGAGAGCTCGGCCAGCAGGCCGGCCGTCTCCTTGCTGCCGTCCACACCGTTCGAACCGCCGCCCTCCAGCTGGAGCCGCAACAGGGCCGCCTGCTCCCGCAGCTGGCAGTTCTTCGTGTACAGCTCCACGAAGACCGAGACCTTGGCCCGCAGCACCCACGGGTCGAAGGGCTTGGAGATGTAGTCCACCGCGCCCGCCGCGTAACCGCGGAAGGTGTGGTGCGGACCGTGGTTGATCGCGGTCAGGAAGATGATCGGGATGTCCCGGGTCCGCTCCCGCCGCTTGATGTGCGCGGCCGTCTCGAATCCGTCCATTCCCGGCATCTGCACATCCAGCAGGATGACCGCGAAATCGTCCGTCAGCAGCGCCTTGAGCGCTTCCTCCCCGGACGACGCCCGGACCAGTGTCTGATCGAGCGCGGAGAGGATGGCCTCCAGCGCCAGCAGATTCTCCGGCCGGTCGTCGACCAGGAGGATCTTGGCCTTCTGCACCATGCCCTGTCCTCCTCGCCCCGGCATGGGGCCTCCCCGGCTCCTGGCTCCGGCCTGTACGCCGGGCCCCGCCCCAGAGGACGGCATCCTTGCGCCGTCCGTCCTTGTGCCGGTCATCGTAGCCCCAGTCCCGAGATCGCCACACCCTGTCACCAAGATGTCACTGTGCACGAAGCAGAAACGTGGTGGGAGAGCAGAAGGTTCCCCGTTTACCGACCTCCCACACCGCCTCGGGCACGGTCAGTCAGCAATCGGAGTCGATCCGCTCACCCGGTGATCACTTCCCGCGCATCCACTGCTCCATCACCGACAGCAGATAGTCCGGGTCGACCGGCTTGGTCACGTAGTCGGAAGCACCGGAGTCGATCGCCTTCTCCCGGTCCCCCTTCATCGCCTTCGCCGTCAGCGCGATGATCGGCAGCCCCGCGAACTGCGGCATCCGCCGGATCGCGGAGGTCGTAGCGTAGCCGTCCATCTCCGGCATCATGATGTCCATCAGCACGACCGTCACGTCGTCGTGCTGCTCCAGGACCTCGATGCCCTCCCGCCCGTTCTCCGCGTACAGCACGGCCAGCCCGTGCTGCTCCAGCACGCTGGTCAGCGCGAAGACGTTGCGTACGTCGTCGTCCACGATGAGCACCTTCTCGCCGTGGAAGTCGTACGTCCGGGGCGCGGCCGGGAGCTCCGCCTCCGCGTTGCCCCAGGCGTCCTCGGCCCCCACCGCGCCCGGCTGCCCCGGGACCGCCGTACGGGGCTCCAGGTCGCTCAGCGACTTGCGCCGCCGCCGGAACAGCGCGGCTCCGCCCTGACCCTGCCCGGCCTGCTCCGAGCCCGGCAGACCCGCCCGCTCGGCCCGGGCCGGCTGAGCCTGAGCCGGAGCCATCGGTACGGGCGCCACCGGGGCCGCCGGCAGCGCGGGCCTGGCGTCCTCGGCCGGCCTGCGGTACAGCTCGGCCCGGCCGCCGCCGGGCGTGGGCGGCGCGTACCCCTGCGGGGGCAGCTCGCTCGGGTGCAGCGGCAGGTACAGCGTGAAGGTGGATCCGCGACCGGGCTCGCTGGCCGCGTGGATCTCCCCGCCCAGCAGCCGGGCGATCTCCCGGCTGATGGACAGGCCCAGGCCCGTACCCCCGTACTTGCGGCTGGTCGTCCCGTCGGCCTGCTTGAACGCCTCGAAGATCACCAGCATCTTGCTCGCCGCGATCCCGATCCCGGTGTCGGTCACCGAGAAGGCGATCAGGTCCGCGTCGGCCTCCCGCAGCGAACCGGCCTCCAGCAGCTGCTCGCGGATCGCCGTCGGCACATCGGCCCCGGCCGGCCGGATCACCAGCTCCACCGCCCCGGTGTCGGTGAACTTCACCGCGTTCGACAGCAGGTTGCGCAGCACCTGGAGCAGGCGCTGCTCGTCGGTGTGCAGCGTGGCCGGCAGCTCCGGGGAGACCCGTACCGAGAAGTCGAGCCCCTTCTCCGCGGTCAGCGGCCGGAAGGTCGCCTCCACGTAGTCCACGAGCTGGACCAGCGCGATCCGCGTCGGCGAGACGTCCATCTTGCCCGCCTCGACCTTCGACAGGTCCAGGATGTCGTTGATCAGCTGGAGCAGGTCCGAGCCCGCGCCGTGAATGGTCTCGGCGAACTCCACCTGCTTCGGGGAGAGGTTCTCGTCCGCGTTGTCGGCGAGCAGCTTGGCCAGGATCAGCAGCGAGTTGAGCGGGGTCCGCAGCTCGTGCGACATGTTCGCCAGGAACTCGGACTTGTAGCGCATCGAGACCGCGAGCTGCTCGGCGCGCTCCTCCAGGACCTGCCGGGCCTCCTCGATCTCGGTGTTCTTCACCTCGATGTCCCGGTTCTGCTGGGCCAGCAGCTCGGCCTTCTCCTCCAGCTCCGCGTTGGCGGCCTGGAGGGCCTTCTGCCGGTTCTCCAACTCGTCGGAGCGCTCGCGCAGCTGCTCGGTCATCTCCTGCGACTGCTTCAGCAGCATCTCCGTCTTGGAGTTGACGCTGATGGTGTTGACGCTCGTACCGATCATCTCGGCGATCTGGCTGAGGAAGTCCTTCTGGATCTGGGTGAAGGGCGTGAAGGACGCCAGCTCGATGACGCCGAGCACCTTCCCCTCGAAGAGGACCGGCAGCACGATCACGTGCGCGGGCGGCGCCTCACCGAGCCCCGAGGAGATCCTCAGGTAGCCGGGCGGGGTGTTCTCGACCAGGATCGTCCGCTTCTCCTCGGCGACGGTCCCGATCAGCCCCTCCCCGGGCCGGAAGGAAGTGGGCATCTGGCCTCCGGCGTACGCGTAACTCCCGCGCATCCGCAGCTCGTACGAGCCGTCCGCGCCGCCCTCCGTCCCGATCTCGTTGGTACCGCCGGCCGGCAGGGCCAGGAAGAACGCGCCGTGCTGCGCCGAGACCACCGGGGTGAGCTCGCTCATGATCAGCGAGGCCACGTCGTCGAGCTCCCGGCGCCCCTGCATCAGCGCGGAGATCCGGGCCAGGTTGCCCTTGAGCCAGTCCTGCTCCTTGTTGGCCAAGGTGGTGTCGCGCAGGTTGACGATCATCGTGTTGATGTTGTCCTGCAGGACCTGGATCTCGCCCGCCGCGTCCACGTCGACCTTCAGGCTCAGGTCGCCGCGGGTCACCGCGGTGGCCACGGCCGCGATCGCGCGCACCTGCCGGGTGAGGTTCCCGGCCATCTCGTTCACGGACTCCGTCAGGTCCCGCCAGGTGCCGTCGACGTCCCGGACGCGCGCCTGGCCGCCCAGGATGCCCTCCGTACCCACCTCGCGGGCCACCCGCGTCACCTGGTCCGCGAAGGAGGACAGCTGGTCGACCATCGTGTTGATCGTGGTCTTGAGCTCCAGGATCTCGCCACGGGCGTCGATGTCGATCTTCTTGGTCATGTCGCCCTTGGCGATGGCGGTCGTGACCATGGCGATCTGCCGCACCTGACCGGTGAGGTTCGAGGCCATGAAGTTCACCGAGTCGGTGAGGTCCTTCCACGTCCCCGACACACCCGGCACGTGCGCCTGGCCGCCGAGGCGGCCCTCCGTGCCCACCTCGCGGGCCACCCGCGTGACCTCGTCGGCGAAGGACGACAGGGTCTTCACCATCGTGTTCACGGTGTCGGCGAGCTGCGCGACCTCGCCGCGCGCCTCGACGGTGACCTTCTTCGTCAGGTCGCCGTTGGCGACGGCCGACGAGACCTGGGAGATGTTGCGCACCTGCGACGTCAGGTTGTTCGCCATCAGGTTGACGTTGTCGGTGAGGTCCTTCCAGATGCCCGTGACCCCGCGCACCCGGGCCTGACCGCCCAGGATGCCCTCGGAACCCACCTCGCGGGCCACTCGCGTCACCTGCTCGGCGAACGAGGACAGCTGGTCGACCATCGTGTTCACGGTGGTGACGAGTTCGAGGATCTCGCCCTTCGCGTCGACCGTGATCTTCTTCGAGAGGTCGCCCGTCGCGACCGCCGTCGTCACCTCGGCGATGTTGCGCACCTGCGACGTCAGGTTGTTCGCCATGAAGTTGACGGACTGGGTGAGGTCCTTCCAGGTGCCGGAGACACCCTTCACCTCCGCCTGACCGCCCAGGATGCCCTCGGTACCCACCTCGCGGGCGACCCTCGTCACCTGCTCCGCGAAGTTCGAGAGCTGGTCGACCATCGTGTTGAGGGTGTTCTTCAGCTCCAGGATCTCGCCCCGGGCGTCCACGTCGATCTTCTGCGACAGGTCACCGCGCGCCACCGCCGTGGCGACCTGCGCGATGTTGCGCACCTGCGAGGTCAGGTTCCCGGCCATGCCGTTCACCGAGTCCGTCAGGTCACGCCACACGCCGGCCACCCCCGGCACCTGCGCCTGGCCGCCGAGGCGGCCCTCCGTACCCACGTCCCGGGCCACCCGGGTCACCTGCTCGGCGAAGGCCGAGAGCTGGTCGACCATCGTGTTGATGGTGTTCTTCAGCTCCAGGATCTCGCCCCGGGCGTCCACGTCGATCTTCTGGGAGAGATCGCCGCGCGCTACCGCCGTCGTCACCTGGGCGATCTGGCGCACCTGGGAGGTCAGGTTCCCGGCCATGAAGTTGACGGAGTCGGTGAGCTCCTTCCAGGTGCCGGACACCCCCTCCACCCGGGCCTGGCCGCCGAGGCGGCCCTCCGTACCCACGTCCCGGGCCATCCGCGTGACCTGGTCGGCGAAGGACGACAGCTGGTCCACCATCGTGTTCACGGTGTTCTTCAGCTGGAGCATCTCGCCGGAGACGTCCACGGTGACCTTCTGCGACAGGTCGCCGTTGGCCACCGCCGTCGTCACCTGCGCGATGTTGCGGACCTGACCGGTGAGGTTGCGGAAGGCGGTGTTCACCGAGTCGGTGAGGTCCTTCCACGTCCCCGCCGCACCCGGCACCTGCGCCTGACCGCCCAGCTCGCCCTCGACGCCGACCTCACGGGCCACGCGCGTCACTTCCGCACCGAAGGACTGGAGCTGGTCCACCATCGTGTTGACGGTGTTCTTCAGCTCCAGCATCTCGCCGGCCACATCGACGGTGACCTTCTGCGACAGGTCGCCGTTGGCCACCGCCGTCGTCACCTGCGCGATGTCCCGCACCTGCGTGGTCAGGTTGCGGAAGACCGTGTTCACCGAGTCGGTGAGGTCCTTCCACGTCCCCGCCGCACCCGGCACCTGCGCCTGGCCGCCGAGCAGACCCTTCGCCCCGACCTCGCTGGCCACACGCGTGACCTCGTCCGCGAACGTACGCAGCGTCTCGGTCATCTGGTTGATCGTTTCGGCCAGCTGCGCGACCTCGCCGCGCGCGCTCACCCGGACCTTCTGCGACAGATCGCCGTTCGCGACCGCCGTCGTCACCTGCGCGATCCCGCGCACCTGGGCCGTCAGGTTCCCGGCCATGGTGTTGACGGAGTCGGTCAGGTCCTTCCACACACCCGCGACCCCGGGCACCTTCGCCTGGCCGCCCAGCTCACCCTCGGTACCCACCTCGCGGGCGACCCGGGTCACCTCGGAGGAGAAGGAGGACAGCTGGTCCACCATGGTGTTCACGGTGTTCTTCAGCTGGAGCATCTCGCCGGCCACGTGCACCGTGACCTTGCGCGAAAGATCGCCCTTGGCCACCGCCGTCGTGACGAGAGCGATATCACGCACCTGAGCGGTGAGCCGGTACGCCATCGTGTTGACGGAGTCGGTCAGATCCTTCCAGGAACCGGACATTCCGCGCACCTGGGCCTGACCGCCGAGCTTGCCCTCGGTACCCACCTCCAGCGCCACGCGCGTCACCTCGTCGGTGAACGCGGACAGCTGGTCGACCAGGTTGTTGACCGTACGCCCGACCTTCAGGAACTCCCCGCGCAGCGGATGCCCGGCCCCCTCCGGGGCCTGCGTCCGCAGGTCCATGCGCTGGTCCAGATCGCCCTCGGCCACCGCCGACAGCACCCGGCCCACCTCGGACACCGGCCGGGCGAGATCGTCCACCAGCTGGTTCGAGGCGTCGATCGCGGCCGCCCAGGAGCCCTCACAGGCACCTGTTTCCAGCCTTTCGCTCAGCTTGCCCTCGCGGCCCACCATCCGCCGTACCCGGGACAGCTCCCCGGTCAGGTGCAGATTGCGGTCGGCGACCTCGTTGTAGACGGCGGCGATCTCCGCCATCACGCCCTCGCCGGACACCGTCAGCCGCTTGCGGAAGTTTCCGTCCCGCATCGACACCAGGGCCGTGAGCAGCCGGTTCAGGGCGGCGGTATCGACCTCTGTCGTGCCGCTTCGCCGGGACCGCCCGCCCTTCGGCCGCGTTCCCGTACGCCGCACCGCTGCGCCAGACTCCACCGTGTCCCTCCCGAAAGGGTCGACCGCTGTTCCACCGGGCGTCGTGTGTGCCTGCCCGGCTCTTCAAGCCTGCCCAGTGTTTCACCCTGGCCGAACCCGGCCATAACACTTCGGCACCATCGCACACCGGCCGTACCCTGCGGGTGGATTCCCCGACGACGGCACCATGCCGACCGCGAAGGTAAGTAACCTGGCACCCGATGTCCAACCGCGTCGAAGGAGAATCGTGATCACGGCACGGGCGGCTGCCAGCTTCGATCCCCTCGGGCGCTCGGTCGCCGCTGCCCGCGCGTTCGTCCGCGACACCCTGCAGGGCTGGGGCTTCGCGGACATCGTCGACGACGCGGTGGTGCTCACCAGCGAGCTCGTCACCAACGCCGTGGTCCACGCCGGAACCCGGGCCGAGGTCCTGTGCCTGCGCGCCGAGGACGGCGTACGGGTCGAGGTCGCCGACCGGTACCCGGAGCGCGAGCTGCCCCTGCAGCACCCCGGCGAGCGCCCCTACGCCGACCCCGACCGCGAGAACGGCCGCGGCCTGATGCTGTGTGCCGCCCTCGCCACCCGCTGGGGCGTCGAGTACACCGCCACCCACAAACACGTGTGGTTCCGCCTCGACCTCCCAGACCGGCCGGTCGGTACCCGATCCGCGGGGCCCGTCGTCCCCGACCAGCTGCTCCCCCTCGCCGACAGCCGGGTCCGCGTCGCCGTCCTCCAGATCGACTCCGCCGACACCGTCTCGGCCTGGAACGAGGACGCCGAGCACATCTTCGGCTACCCCGCCGAGAAGGCCGTCGGCCGCCCGCTCGCCGAGCTCGCCGCCTGGCCCCAGACCCCCGGCACCGGCACCGGCGTCGCCGAGGCCCTGCGCCTGTCCCGCTGGGAGGGCAGCTACGGCATCCGCGGCGCCGACGGCCGCGTCATCCCCGTTTACGCCTCGCACCTGCGGGTACGCGATGCCCACGGGGAGCCCTCCATCGTCTGCCTCCTCGTCCACGACGACGAGCGAGCCCTGCTCCAGACCCCCGTACGGGTCCCCACCGACGGCGGTCAGCTCACCGAGCCCCGCCCCGCGGACCCCTTCGAGGTCTTCATCGGCTCGCCCGCCCCCGACGACCTCGACGGCCTCCTCCAGCGCACCGTCGAACGGGCCCGCGACCTCCTCGACGCCGACGCCGCCTTCCTGCTGCTGGCCACCGACGACGAAACCGAGCTGGAGGTCCGCGCGACCACCGGCCTGCCGTCCACCCGCCAGCGCTTCGCCCGCGTCCCCGTCGAGGCCGGCACCAGCCGGTACGGCTCCGCCCGCATGCCCGCTGTCCACGACGACCTGGCCGCCGTCCCCGGAGCCGTCCCGCTCCTGGAGTCCACCGGCATGCGCTCCGTCGTGACCGTGCCCCTCAAGGTCGAAGGCCGGCTCACGGGCTCCCTCGGTGTCGCCGCCGAGGTCCCCGGCCGGTACTCCAACGAGCAGGCCCTGCGCCTCCAGTTCGCCGCCGACCGCATCGCCCTCGCCGTCGAGTCCGCCCGCCTCGGCGAGCTGGAGCGCCTGCGCCGCGGCTCCCTCTCCTTCCTCGTCGAGGCCTCCGACCTGCTGGCGGGCACCCTGGACAGGGACCAGACGCTGGCCCTCATGGCCCAGATGACCGTCCCCACCCTCGCCACCTGGTGCGCCGTCTACACCATCGCCGACCAGTCCTCGGACCCGTACCTCTCCTACGTCCTCCACGAGGACGAGGAGCGCATCGACGGCCTCAAGGACCTGCTCTCCCGGGTCAGTCCGCCCGAGCCGGTCCGGGAGGCCGGCGCCCGCCCCTGGCCGGAGACGGCTCTCGCGGTCGGCGGTGAGACGGTGGTCCTCCCCCTCCTCGCCCGCAACCGCGTGATCGGCATGCTCACCCTCGGCAAGCCCAGCGAGGAGCACTTCCGCCAGGAGATCCTCGAACTCGCCGAGGACCTCTCCCGCCGCGCCGCCCTCGCCCTCGACAACGCCCGCCTGTACTCGGAGCGCACGGCCATCAGCCGCTCCCTCCAGCGCAGCCTGCTCCCGCCCGGCTCCCCCGCGATCCCCGGCATGGAGGTCGAGGTCATCTACCGCGCGGCCGGCGAGGGCAACGAGGTGGGCGGCGACTTCTACGACGTCTTCCCGATCCGCGACGGCGCGTACGGCTTCGCCATCGGCGACGTCTGCGGTACGGGCCCCGAGGCGGCCGCCGTCACCGGCCTGGCCCGCCACGCCCTGCGCCTCCTGGCCCGCGAGGGCCTCGGCGGCCCGGCGGTGCTGGAGCGGCTCAACGCGGCCATCCTCGACGAGGGCGCCCGCAGCCGCTTCCTGACCCTCCTCTACGGGGAACTCCACCCGCAGCCCGACGGCGGCGCCCTGATGAAGGTCGTCTGCGCCGGCCACCCGCTCCCGCTGCGCCTGCGCCCGAACGGCGAGGTCACCCCGGCCGCGGACCCGCAGCCCCTGCTGGGCGTGATCGACGACCTGGACCTCTACGAGCAGACCCTCACCCTGGACCCCGGCGACGTGCTCCTCTGCGTCACGGACGGCGTGACCGAGCGCCGCGAGGGCACCCGCATGCTCGGCGACGACGGCCTCGCGGAGGTCCTCACCACGTGCACGGGCCTCACCGCGGGCGCGGTCGCCTCGCGCGTCCTGCGCGCGGTGGAACGCTTCGCGGCCGAGCCCGCCTCCGACGACATGGCCATCCTCGCCTTCCGCGTCCCGCACCAGCGCGAGGGCGACTAGCCACCGGCCTCTGGCCACGGGGGGCACGGTGTGCTCAACTCACCACCGTGGACACAGCCTTGACCAGTGTGGTGGCCGTCGCAGGCACCTTGATCGGCTCCTTGAGCACCTACCTGTTCCAGCGCCGTACGGCGGAGCGCGCGGAGGCCGTGGCCCGCCGGGAACGGCTGCGCCAGGAGCGCCTCGCCGCGTACAGCGGCTACGCGGCGGCGGTCACGGATCTCAAACGCGCGAAGATCACCCTGTGGTTCCGCCAGCGACGCTCCCCGCGCGACGAAGAATCGCTGCTGGCGGCCCTCTTGGAGAGCGACCGCCTGGGAGCCGCGGCCGAAACAGCCGCGTTCCGCCTCCAGCTCGTGGCCGACGATCCGCAACTGCGCCGACTGATGGAGGCCGTATCCGCCAAGGTCGGTGAGATCACCCACGCGGAGGACCGCCAGGCGCTCATCGCGATCGAGTCCGAGTTCGAGCAGGCTGTACGCACGTTCATCAACGAGGCGGCCGGCCAGCTGCGGTGAAGGAAGCCGTGAACGCAAAAAGGCCCCCGCCAATAGGCGGGGGCCTTCTTTGTTGGAGCCCTTTAACGGAATCGAACCGTTGACCTTCTCCTTACCATGGAGACGCTCTACCGACTGAGCTAAAAGGGCGGGTTGTTCGGCGGCGTCCTACTCTCCCACAGGGTCCCCCCTGCAGTACCATCGGCGCTGAAAGGCTTAGCTTCCGGGTTCGGAATGTAACCGGGCGT
>NZ_JBICZH010000030.1:0-61384 GCF_043201995.1 Streptomyces sp. NPDC048258 | reverse complement strand
AGTTGCCTGCGTGTCACGACCACAGTCCTACCGGGTTCCACCCCGCGAAGAGGACAGAATCCCGGAACTGATCACGACATCACACAGGCCCTAGGGCGCTTGGGTAATCCGGAGCCACCACCTCAGGTGTTGGCCGGGGTCTGCTTCGGTCTTGCCGGAGTGCTGGCTACTTGGTGGTGGGCTCGACGGCTTTCCAAAAGGCCGCTTCTCCTTGTCGAGAGTGAAGTGCCGCGCGGGACTTGGTGGAAGCGGTTGTCGCTCACGGAGAAGACTCAAGTCCTTGTGGTCGGGATTCTCCTCTTGTCAGCGGCCGCTGCCATCGCCGCGCTTTTCCGACCGGAGCACTGATGTGCGTCGCGTGCAGCCGGGCGACGCTCACTTGTAGGCCATGCACCGAAGGTAGAGCCCGGAGGCCGTCCGGCGCACCGGACCTTCTCCGGGCTCCGCTTCCGAGGTTGCTCAGGCGGTCCGGTGGACCTCCGCCTGGTCGTCGCTCTGCCTGGCCGGCCTCAGGAGGAGGCGGCCGGGAGGGGTTCGGGAAGCGCGGCGTCCTCGGCGGTGAGGGTGGCGAGGGTGAGGGCGAGGCGTTCGGCGAGGTCGGCGAGATGGGAATCCGACGCGTCGGCGCGGGAATCGAGCGCCTGTTCGGCCGCGGCACCGCGAGCGGGTCCTCACCCAGAAACCGGCCGACGTAGCGGACCGTGCAGATCTGCACCGCCATCCCCAGCCGGTGCGCGTCCGTACGACGCAGCGCGATCAGATCACGGCGACTCCCGCTCGATGCTCGGCTATATGCAGCGCGAAGACGGCTGGGACGACAACGCCTCCGCTGGCCTCACCTGAGCCAGCGCCACCGAAGCACCTGCCAGCCGGGGTTGGCCTCGTTAGAACCAACGGGGCCAATCCCGGCTGACGTTGCGGTGACCGAGACGTGTACGGCCGAGGGGGCGTCAGCCGGTCCGACGCACGCACCCGGACACGAGCTCGACGAGGCCGTGCGCGCAGACCACGGCGAAGCCCGCCGTGGTCGGCACCCCCTCGGGCATGTAGCCCAGGCCGAGCGAGGCCGCCATCACCCCGGACAGGGCCCGCAGGACGTCGAGCGGGCGCGGAGGCCGCCACGCGACCGGGACGGGCCGCCACGGCGAGACCGGGCACTACACCTCACACCCCTTTAGACCTGTTGGACCCAACGCCTCCGATCATCCACGCAGGCCGGGGGGCGGTCCTATGCCCCCGGCGAACCCATCTGCGGCGGCCCCAGCCCGAGGCCCAAGGGGACTGATCCTGGGAATGCCGAAGGGCCGGACCTGATCGGTCCGGCCCTTCCGCCGAGTACGGGCCGTCAGCCGAGGCGGCCGACGTGGATGACCACGATGGTGACGGTGGTCTCGGTGATCTCGTACAGGACCCGGTAGCGCCCGACATCCATCCGGCGCAGATCAGGAGAGCCGTACTCGGCGCTCCCCTCGGGCCGGGGCTGCTCGCCGAGCAGGTCGACTGCGTCCATCAGCTGCCGCAGCCCGTCCGGCTCGTCCTTGAGGAACCGCGCGGCCGCGTCGATCGCGGCCTCGTCCCAGGTGATCGCGTACGTCACCCGCGCTCCAGTCCGAGCCGGGCGCGGACGTCGTCATGCGGGACGCCGGCCGTGGCTGTACCGGCGCTTTGGCGGCCGCGGTAGAGGGCGAGGGCCAGGGCGTCCTCCAGGTCGGCGAGCTCCTGGGGGTTGATGAGCACGGCCGCCGGCTCGCCGTGGTCGGTGATGGTGATGCGTTCGCGGGCGTGGGACGCGCGGCGCACGAGCGACCCGAACTTGGCGCGCGCTTCTGTGATCGGCAGAGTGTCACTCATGTGCAGAACTGTACACTTCCCGCACCTTCTGTCAGGAGGGTCGCGCGAGAAGGATCCGGATACGTCCGCCGCACCCCGGACGACGAGGCCTGAGGCGGTCAGCCCTGTTGGACTCAACAGGGCTGATGTCGGCAGGGCGCCCGCTCAGGCTGGGGCGGGCTCGGGCGTCGCGGCGGGGGCCATGGCGTCGATGCGGTCGCTGCGCCAGAGGATGATCTGCGTTGTGTCGTAGCCGTACCAGCCCGTTCCCCGCGCTACCCGTAGCCGCGGGTCGGTGCGTTGCCAGTGGGCCAGGCGCTCCTCGTCCTGCGGACAGATGTTGTACGGGGCGGAGGTGATGGCCGCCGGGCGGGAGTCCTTCAACCAGGTCACGCTGTGGTCCATCCAGCCCCGGTCCGAGCCCGACGAGCCGTATCGCTTGCAGGGGTCGCCGTGGCCCATGCGGGGGCGGCAGCGCTGGCTGGCCTCGCGCACCAGCCACAGCGGGCAGCAGCCGGCCGGGCTGAGCCGCAGCCCGT
This sequence comes from Streptomyces sp. NPDC048258, assembly GCF_043201995.1. Lineage (NCBI taxonomy): Bacteria > Bacillati > Actinomycetota > Actinomycetes > Kitasatosporales > Streptomycetaceae > Streptomyces > Streptomyces sp. NPDC048258. The sequence goes on along the minus strand of NZ_JBICZH010000030.1, from coordinate 59,015 downwards.
ACCGCTCCGCCCACGCCACCATGCCCTCCTGCCGGGCCCGGGTCTCGGCCACGCGCCGCTCGAAGCCCTCGGGGTCCCTGCGCCGCTCCATATACCCCGGCGTCTCCAGTCCGTAGGGCCAGCGGATGCCGTCGCTGTGCCGCCCGAGGACGGCGGCCGCGCGGTCGAAGGAGTCGGGCATGGTTCCGGTTCCGTTCGTTCGGCCCGCCATGGGACACCGGAGAGAAGCAGCTCAGGGCAGGTTGGATCTGTTGGACCTAACAGGTCTGGGCACCTCAGGAGGAGACGGCGTCCACCAAGGGCTCGGGGATCGCGGCCCACATCGGTGAGGTGATGGCGGTCATGTCGGGCGCGAACTTCGCCAGGGTGGGCATGAACCGGTCCGGCTTGCCGTTGACGCCGTGGATGACCCGCACCGGCCTGCGCGTGGTGTTGGCGAGGTCCTGCGCCTGATCCATGACGGCGGTGACCGTCTGTGGGAACCGGCCGCCGGCCGGGACGATGACAGGCCCAGTGCACTCTGGTCCGGTGCGCCCGACGAGGACCTCGGCCTGCCAGCCGATGGGCTCGCGGTGGTAATTGACCATGACCTTCAACACCCACGCCTGCGCTTCGGCCTCGGTCAGATCGTCGATCCCGTCACCGCCGTACAGCTGCGCCAGGCGTTCCTCGCCCGGGCCGGGCTCCGCCGCGACCTGAGCCATCCACTCCTTGAACTCCGTCATAGCCCGGCAACGAGCCAGCAGCTTTATGGTCGCTCCGGATGGCGTCCGTTCGGGGGAGCGGGCAGGCCGCAGCGGGCTACGGTCCCCAAGGCGCATATCGCATATGCGGATGATCTGCACGAAAGACCCTCCGATCAGGGCTGATTCGCTCCCGGACGGGGTCAGACCGCCACGGAACAGCCCCGAGGCGGGGCGTGAAGGGGTTCAGGAGCGCCGATCTCCGGAGATGCGCCGGGGAGTGCGGTTCATGATCCGCGAGCCGCACAGAGCCACTCGGGGTCTCAGTAGTACTCGCCGAAAAAACAACGGAGTAGCACGTGACCTGGCCCGTTGCCGTGGTGTCGGTCGGCTCGTTGGGCTGACTGGGTGAGTCCGGCGACGGGATGGGCGGGCAGATGGCCACGAGGGTGTTTTCCGACGAGGAGTTGGAGGCTCTGCGGTCGTTTCCGGCGATCGGCAAGGACGAGCAGCTCACCGGCGACCCGGCGTGGCGCGAGCGGGCCCTCGGGTGGATCGACGGGTATCACGACGGCCACGGGCACGGGCCGAGCTGGCGGACATTCTGGCGCGAGCCCTCCCTGTGGCCCGAGGACGCGACGCTGTCCCTGCTGAACACCGTGATGCGCCAGCTCGGCGAGGGCGGCCACCTCGCCGGTACGAAGACCCCGTTCGGGCTGCGCCGGCGGTGACGGCCCTGTTCTCCCGAAGCTGCCACGAAGTGAGCGTCGGCCGGGTCGGGGCCTTGCTGTCGGCACTGGTCGGCCTCCTCGGCGCGGTGGGCGGCGGCCTGGCCCTGGCCCGCCCCACCAGGCAGGGACACGTCGTCACCTGGGCCCGGCGGAACGGAGCCGTCACGGCTCTCGCGGCGGGTCTGATCGCCATGGCCGTCGGCGGGACGGCCGCGGCCACCGCCGAAGGCGGTCTCGGCACCGGCAACGGGCTCGGCGGCGCCTACTTCGCCATGCTCCTGGGCCTGATCGCCGTCACCCTCGGCTGGCCGGCCCGCTCCCGTTCCCGCCGAACTCGCTGATCTCCTCGCGAATCCTCGGCAAGGCCCCAGCTGTACTCGGCGGGCCACCCCCGCCGCAGCCCTGGTCAGAGCACTCACAGTGCGTTGACGAGCAGCACCGCGAACCCCGGCCGACAACGGGACAGACGTCGGCGAGCCGCTCCCCGGCGACACCACCGGCCCCCGGCTGCGCCGGTACGCCGACGCAGCCGAGTCCGTACGCGACACCTGTCCTATCTGAAACTCAACGATGCCGCCGAAGCTCTGCCCCGTGTCCTGGACCAGGCCCGGGCCGAGCGGATGACTCTCACCACGGCCCTGGAGAAACTCCTCGAGATCGAAGTCGAGGCGACTGAGGCCCGCAAGCTGTCCTCCCGGCTGCGGTTCGCCTGCCTGCCAGAACCATGGACTTTGAACGATTTCGACTTCGCCGCCCAGCCCGGCGTCGACGAGAAACTCATCCGCGATCTGGCCACCCTGAGGTTCCTCGACAACGCCTCCAACGTCCTGCTGGTCGGCCCGCCCGGCGTCGGCAAGACGATGCTGGCCGTCGCACTCGCCCGCTCTGCGGTCGATGCCGGCCACCGCGTCTACTTCACCACCGCCGCCGAACTCGCGGCCAAGTGCCACAAGGCCGCCCTCGAAGGCCGCTGGTCGAGCATCATGCGGTTCTTCGCCGGCCCCCGCCTGCTCGTGATCGACGAGCTCGGATACCTCCCGCTGCCGGGCGACGGTGCTTCAGCCCTCTTCCAGGTGATCAACCAGAGGTATCTGAAGTCGAGCACGATCCTCACGACCAATGTCGGTATTGCCAAAGCGCACATGTTCCGGCGAACCTGTGCCAGGCGGCGCCGAAACTTCACGAGTTCCGGCAGCAACTCGGATGCTGCATGATCGAACGATGCTGGTCGAACTGGTGAAGGTCGCAAAGTACCCCTGGAGCCCCTGGCTGGCCCAGATCCGGACCCCGTTTGGAGGGACCATGGTCCGCTGGTGCGGCGACCAAGCCGCGGAGCCGGGCAAGTACCACGTCGAGTGGACGGTCGACGAGGACATCGCCTGGGGGCGGAACGCGAAACCGGCCGTCGGCGTCGGACCGGGAGTTCGACCCGGCGGGCACTGCGTTGTCCTGCGCGGCCGGCTGAACGTCACAGTGGACGGCGCCGCCGTGCTGGACTTCGATGGCACGCAGATTTTGCTGGACCTTGCTGACCCGCTGCCCGAAGGCGTTGACGGCACGTGGGTCGAGCTCTACATCGAGCGCGAGAAGATCGCTCTCTACCCGTACGAACTCTGACCAGACGTCAGTCTTTGGTCGTCGCCCACTCCGCCAAGCGGGTCTCATCAATGCGGTCGGACAGATAGATCATGGTGGCCTCGGGATCCATGCCGAACGCGGCGGCAACGAGCTTGGGGTCCATGGTGTTGACCAGGTCGAGCAGTCGAGTGCAACGGATCACGCGGGGCGGGAAGCCGCAGGCGTCGAGGACGTGACTGACATAGGCGGTGGACGCCGGGCCCCGGCCGGACTTCGTCTGGCGGGTGACCATCACATGCGGGTTATCCGTCCGCTGGTCTTCACGGTGGGCCAGGCAGCTTTCCACTGCCGCCCAAGACGGCGGATCCAAAGGAATCGGATGCGGGCGGTCTCCGAGCCGGACAGTCCGGGCACGAAAGTCGAGGTCACCGGACTGCAGCATCTTGACCTCGCGGCTTGAAGCGCCGTGCAACAGGGCGAGCATGCCCAGCAGCGCTTCGTGTGGGTGGACAGCCGGATCCATTGTCCAGCGGCGGAACAGCACACGTTGCTGGTCAAGCGTCAGCGTCGCGCCAGTGAAGCCGCTTGGTCCTCGGGCGGTCAGACCGCGGGCGGGATCGATGAGGACGATCTTCTGGGACCGCGCGAAGCGGAAGAACTGTCCGAGCACGACCAGTCGACGCTTTCGGGCCTTGGGCGAGCCGGCCAGGAAAGCTTCGAGATCGTGCACATCGGTCAGCGCCCAGTCCCGCTTGCCGCGCTCACCGGCGAGGAACAGGGCGAGGTCACGCACGATGGCCAGTGCGGCTTCGATGGTGGCATCGGTGCGGGGCAGCGTTCCCGCACGCCGGGATCGCTGACGCGAGCGGATCATGAAGTCGGAGAAGGCCTCCACCGAAGGTCGTAGGGTGTCGGGGACCGCGAGGACGCGGCGTTGCCGGCGGCCGACCGCGAGCCGCTCGGCCTGGTCGGTGGCCATGGCCAGACCGCGACTGGTGAAGAAGGTCTCCAAGGCACGGGCGAGGGAGCCCATCGAGCGGCCCGGGCGGCGGGAGCGTTCGAGTACGGACTGGGGGAGGTTGGGCTGGCCGTCCCGAAGAAGCCGCCCGAGGGAAGTGATCATCGTGCAGGCCCGGCCGACGGAGTACTTCGCGGCGAGATCTATCGTGAAGTCCTGCAGCCAGTCGGGCGGATTGTCGAGTTCCGCGATGAGGTTCTCGGCTCGGACGAAGGGGCGGTCGGGGTGGCGCTGCCAGCAGGCCGAGCACAGCCCCAGGCCTGCGTGCTTCCGTACTCTCCCGCATTGCTCGCAGGCTCGGGGCGGCTGTTTGGCCTGCCGGGGACGCGAGCAGTGCCCGCACCAGCCGGTGTCCTCGCGGAGATATCCGGGCCGCTTGCAGCGAGGGCACGTGGCCTTGGCGGCGTCGCGTTCGGACTCCCGCAGGCAAGTGCGGCAGAGAGCCGAGGATTTACTCCGCACCGGGTGCCCGCATACGGTGCATACGCGTGAGCAGGTGATGCACCGGCCGGTGCCTGCTTGGAGGACGCGCTGCTGGCCGCACCGGGGACAAGCGGCCACGGTCGCGGCCTCCTTCTGCTGGGCAGTGCAGCGGCAGTAGTAGTGCCGGTCGATGAAGCCGACCGGGGCTCCGCAGCCGGTGCAGTCGCTCTGTTTAACGCCCACGATGCCGCCCTCTCCACGTCACAGAGGCGGCATCGAACGGCCCCGCGCGGAGACTGCCTTCGGCAGGTCGGCGACCGGCCGCATCGGGGCCGCGGGACGTTCGACAGGGGTGGTGTCGACCTCGAACAGGTCGTTGGGGGTGCATTCCAGCGCGGTGCACAACGCAATCAGCGTGGACATCTTCACCTGGGAGGGCTCCTTGCTGAACAGTGCGGACACCGACGCGGAGGACATCTGCAGGCCGGCCCGTTCGGCCAGCAGCCGCTGCAGCTGGGTGCCGGTCCAGATCTCGCGCTGGGCTGCGGCCATCCGCAGGCGCCATCGGATCTTCATGCGGAGCTGTCCCCCTCGGCGGTCAGTTCGCCAAGCGTGGTGGTCACCGCGCGGCGATAGGCATCCTCGATGAACGTCGCGGAGGGACGGACATATCTCATGGTCGAACTGACCGTCCAATGACCAAGGAGCTGCTGGATAGCCACCAAATCCACACCACGCTCGTAGTTGTGCGTCGCGCAGGCCCTCCGCAGGGCATGCGGACTGAACCGGTCGGTCGCCGGACGGCCTTCGAGTTCCATCAGATAACGCAAACGGTTGCGGATCGTCCCACGGTGCAGACTCCCGCCGGATTCGTCCGCAAACAGCACCGGGGAGTCGGGGAACCTCCCACGGACGTCGTCGAGAAACCAGCGCAGGACAAGGTCGAGCCCGTCCAGCATCGGCACCCAGCGCGGCCGGGGCCCGGAGGTGCGGGCACCTTTACCGAACCGGACGTGGAGTTTCCCGAACGGTCCCCGCGTGAAGTGGAGGTCCGGGCGGTCCAGAAGCGACACCTCTTCGGACCTCAGGCCGGCGTGATAGAGGGTCCGGAACATCGCATAGTCCCGGGCGGCGGGTGCGTACTTTCGGGCGGTGGCGATCCGGGCCTTGAGGAAGTCGAAAAACTCCGCGACCCGCTCGGGGGTCGGCGGCGGCAACTGGGCCGGGGAGTCATCACCGACATGCCGGGACGCGTTGAACTCATCGACTGGGCAGACCAGGCGGACGCCGAACCCCGCTTCGATCTCGACGGCTGCGGACCTGCAGGAACCGGTGGAAGCCCTTGAAGATCTGCACGTACTCGCGCCGGGTCGAGGCGGCCCGCCCGGCAAGGGCGAGGTCGCCGACGACACGGTCGATGTCTTCGGGAGTGACATCCCAGGCGGGCCTGCCCAGCGCGGTGAGCGTCCGTTCCAGCAGGCCGATGTCGTTCTCAACCGTCACCGGGCTGAACCCACGGGCCCTCGATGAGGCAACGAACGCCTCAACGCAGTCGGCCTGAAACTCCCACGGATCGGCGGTCACCGATTCCAGCAGGACAGCACCACCCTGGACCACCCTCAACTGGGATGCCACCGGCACACCTTCCTCGCACCTGACCCTTCAAGGCAGCACCTGGAGAATCCGGGCACCACCACGAAGACCAACGAGGACAGCAGAAGATGGATACGGGCCGGTGGCAGCAGCGATCCACGAAAACGAACATGTGCCAGCCCCAGATGACTGGGCCGGCGCCTTCGGCGACGCCACCGTTGCCGCCGCGATGCTCGACCGACTCCTTCACCGCGCCGCCGTGGTCGGCATCGACGGCCCGTCCTACCGTCTTCGCTCGCACCAGTCCCACTCCGACAACCTTCGCAGGGCGGTGACCGGACGTGCTGGTTGAATTCCGGGAGTGCCCCATCTGCTGGACGTCATTCCAGGTCAACCCCAATGCCGCGGCCCGGCACACCTACTGCACACCCCGCTGCAAAGCAGAGGCAGGCCGGCGCCGGCGCCGCGAACGCGGCGAAACCGCTGACGCTGCTGAGGGCGAAACGATGACGCCAGCGTCGCCAGACCCGACGCCACTCGCGCCCACGGCCGTCCGGAACTGCCCACACTGCGACAAGCCCGTCACCATCGTCGCCCTGCTGGCCACTCCCGAAGCCGCACGACCCACGATCCCAGCAGCAGCCAGCCGGGACGTGATCCCTATGCGCAGAAGCTGACACCGTCCGAGGGGAATCGGCACGACATGATCAGCCGCTGTTTACTACTGTCACACCGGAAAGGATGTGGACATGGCACTGGTCAAAAAGGGATCGCGGCTCATCACCGTGGATGGCACCACCTACCGGTGGCGACTCCGGGGACGGCCGACCTACGACCAGGGACTGGTCCAGTCACCCCTTACTTACGCAGTCGGACACGCCGAGACTTCCGGCCACACTGGTGGTCACCACCAACCAGCCGCACCCGAACAACTGGTTCGGGACGCAAGGCAGCCCGGTCCTGCCCCCTCAGGTCGCTGACAGCATCCGCACCGCTCTCACCGCCGGCTGGACACCCGAGAACCCCGGCTCACCGTTCCACCTCGACCAGTCAGCTGGCTTCGTCTCGTCCCACTGACCCACCCGCACTCAAGGACTCACCGACCCAGCCATCGGTGGGTCCTTCTGCTTTCCGCTCCCCACATTCCCCAGTTAGTTCACTCCGTGAACCAACTGGGGCGAAGAGCCGCAGTGAGGAAAATTCGAGATCCGCATCAGCAACCACCTCCTCCTCAAGGGCGCCCGGAAGAGCTTCTGCTGGAAGGACTACCGGGACCTGCTGGTCCGGGCCCACATCCAGCTCGGCGGCCCGATCGTGGTGGTCTGGGACAATCTCAACACCCACCTGGCCGCCGGACTGAAACAGTACGAGGCCGAACACGACTGGCTCACCACCATCCGCCTCCCGCCTTACGCGCCCGACCTGAACCCCGTCGAGGCCGTCTGGTCACTCGTGCGCAGAGCAATGGCAACACCGCCTTCGACACGCCCGACGACCTCGACCGTGTCCTCCGCCGCGAGTTACGCAGAATCCAACTCCGACCCCACCTCATAGACGGCTGCCTCACCGTCACCGGCCTCACCCAACCGCCCCCTGAAAAGCTCAGTAGCCACTCGCAGTGCCGGTCACAGCCTCACTGCCGCTGATCTGGGGAATCCTGAGGGAACTCTGACGCGTTGACGGCTGGGACCGTTTGCTGGGTCCTACTGTGCTGGTCGGCACGCAATTGCGCCGGTGCCGTCAGGGTTAGGACGCGTATGCCAGCCCACTCGCAGGACGAATCGTCGGATGGTGACAGTCGTGGCTCCGTGTGGCTGTGGTCGCTGCTCGGTGTCTTCGCGGCGTGTGTTCCCTGTGCGCTGCTCGTGGTGGAGAAGGCTGGTTCCGCTCTTTCGCCGGTGCCGCTCGTCCTTGCGATTCTTGCCGCGCTCGCCGGGTATGTGCTGGCAGTCCGTGCCGTGGTGGGGGAGAAGTTCGGACAGCGTTCCCGCCGGTCCCAGATCCTGGTGTGGGCGACGGCCGCGGTCCTCTTCCTCGGCAGCGTGAGCGTGCTCTTCGCATTCCGTCCCCCGCCGCCCCCACTCACCCGGATGAGCGGGGCGCGTGACGTGGCCGTGGTCGGATTTACCCAACACGAGGGGCGCCGGGACAAGCGGGTCCTGATCGATCTTGCGGACACCTTCGCCCACGACATGGCGGGCCGTATCCCCACCGCGACCAGCGTCCGCAGCTACGCCGGCGAGGTGTCGTTCCCGCTAGCCGAACTCCAGGGAACCCACGGGGGCGGGCTGGAGCGGAAGACTGCCAGGTTCGCTGACGAGACCAACGCCGAGATCGTCGTTGGCGGCCTAGTGAGTATGGACCCGGCCGGCCAGACTTCACTGCGGCCAGCCGTCTATGTCAGGGCCGATCAGGTCCCGGACTCGCCCGAGCTCGCCGGCTGGTTCCTCAGCGGACCAATCCTCGTCGCCCGCGGCTGGGAGTCGGCACGAGGCCGCTCCCAGCTGAGCGCGGAGCTGACGCGCCGACTCGGCACCCTCGCAGAGTTCGTCGACGCCTTGGACACCTGGCGCAACGGCAGTCCCAAAGAGGCCGCCCGGATCCTCGACGGCCTGCTCGATCTGAAGCGACAGGCCAGCAGGGACGGCTTCGTGCCGCTTGATCTGGTCCGGCTGTTCCACGGCCATGCCCTCCAAGACCAGGCGACCGGCCAGACCAGCTCCAGCCGCCAGAAGCTGCTGGAGGCAGCCCGAGCCGACTACCTCGCTGTCGACAAGGACTCGCCTGCGGGGTGGCGCTCTGCCCTCAGCCTGCAGGGCAACACCTACCGCCGTGCTTTGGGCCCGGCGCACAACTGCAAGCCAGGGACCGTCCACGCACGGGATCTCGCTCAGGTGTCGCAGGCGATGCGCGCCTTCGCCGAGGACCGGGACATCACCGAACGCGGACGGCTCACGGCCACGGTGTACCTGGCGCAGGTTGAGCAGTGCAGAATCACGGCCGGGTTGGTGAAGGATGACGGCACGGTGGAGCGGGTCGTAGCGACAGTCCGAGCCGCCCAGGACGTCACCGGTACCGCTGACCTCCTCGCGTTCGCGGAGTCCATCGTCGCCGTCCAGGCCGCGAGCCGTGGTGATATCGAGGCCGCCGTCGGCCACATTCACGAGGCCATCGCGCACGAACAGGACCCGGTCCGACGGGCCATCTGGCACGGCCTTCTGGCCGCCTGGAGCCTGGACCGCTGCGATCTGGCAGGCGGCCGTGCAGCCCAGCAGGACGCGTTGCACCAGCTTGCTGCAGCAGAACAGGCAGGCCGGGCGAGCAAGGAGCTCCGCCACCAATACGAGCAGGCCTTCGCGACGGAACTGCTTCAGGCCGAGCAGACCTGCGAGGCCCAACGAGGGCAAGACCCATGAGAGGACGAAGGGTGAACAGACGTCTGTCGTGGTGGCTGGCCGGGCTGTGCGTGATCGCCATCACCAGCTGCACGGCGGAGCACGAACCCTCAACGCCATCGCTTACGAAACGCGGCAACGCGACTGCCACACGGCCAACACCATCGAGCCATGGCGCCCCGGATTTCCTGCTGTCCCAGCAGTTTGACCTCGGGGGGACCGGCGGGACTCGGTTTGGCTGCAGCGAGGACCTGAAGGATCGTCCGACCGACCGTCCACTAGTCTGGTTGACGTCGAGCGAGGATGAGAACGTGCGGGCAATCCTGAACACAGAATCGCTTCTGTGTCTGTACGGGTTTCCGAAGAACAAGCCGATCACGGTCACGGTGACAGCGGGAAGTCGGGCCTACACCACTCCCATCAGGCCCGTAAGCGAGTTCAGCACCGATGGAGGAGGTGGCGACCTCTTCAACGGACGGCCGATCGAGGTCCAAGACCTCGGCGACGGCGTGCTGCAGAGCGGATTTCTGTGGTTCTTCCCGCCCGAACCGGCTCGCGAGGCCATCGCCCTGGACGGTCGACTCCGTCTGGCAGCAAGCTCGGGTGATCTACGTACTGCAAACGAGGTACCACTGAGCTGGGAAGAGGGGGCCGGCGCTACCGAGGCAGAGTGGAAGCGCCACCAGATCGCCGTCTACGGATATCCGCCCGGCACTCGCGTCCCGATCGGGCTCTACCGAGTACAGAACGACCAGGAAGACACGGGAGACGAACTCGCGGTGCTGGAGCGTCCGGTAGGTGAAGTTGTCATGCCAGAATCACGAATCGCGGTCTTCACCATCCCCCAAGACGTGTTCCGCATCATCAGCGTGGAGCCCGAGTGGGGTGAGGACTACTACTGCCTGTCCGTTCCAGGCGCCGAAATGCGGCAGCCGCCGACATGCGTCAGCTAACGCCGAAAACAAAATCCCCCACCCCGACATGGCGGTGGGACGCCTCGCCCAGAGCCTGCGCACCGTCCGCTCGAACGCGGGCCTCACCTATGACCAGCTCGCCCGCCGCGCCGGATACAGCCGCGCCACCCTCCAGCGCGCGGCCTCCGGCGAACGCGTGCCGCCCCCGGAGGTGGTGCGCGCCTACGCGATCGGCTGCAATGTCAACCCGGGACTGGTCATGGGCCTGTGGCACCAGGCCCAGAAGGAGAAGGTGCGCCATACCAGCGGTGCGCACTCCTCCGACGCTCCGCGTCTGAACATGGCCCGGGACGAGGCCGACCTCGGTGCGGTCCTCGCCGGCCTCCACGACCGTGTCGGCGCCCCCTCGCTCCGAGTGATGCAGCGCCGTACGGAGCTGGCCCCGGGCATACAGCGCTTCTCACGCTCCACACTGCACCGGATCATCCGCCGCAGGCTCATTCCCCAGACCCGGGAGCGGATGGAGGCCTACCTCGTCGCTTGCGACCTCGCCCCGCACAAACGCCCGGCATGGATGGAGGCATGGAAGCGGGTGCGCGCCACCGCGGAGAACGAACGGGACCGGCGCAGACGCGATGAGCAGGCACGCGCACGGGAGGTGGACACGTTCCTGGCCGGTCCCCGCAGCGACGAGGCGGCAAGGCGCCTGATCAGGAAGGCCGGGTTCGCGCCGACCGAGAAGTTTCCCGGCCCCCGCCAGCCATGGGGTGCTCGCTGCGTGACATGCGGGAAGTGGGGCCGGTTCCGGCTGGCACAGATCATCCTCGGCGAAGCCGGGTGCGTGGTCTGCCGAGCTGCCCACCTAGGCAGTCCCGAGCCGCCCGCGGCCGCGCAGCACCTGCCGGTCCTGGTGAGGGGAGCGACCTCGGCATTCGACTGCCTGCCGAGGGCTGGATCGCCCTGACGCCGGTGGCTCCGCAAGGACGGCTCGGGCACGGCGGGGCTGGCCGGCTCGGACGGGCTGGGTGGAGACCAAGCTCCGCTGGGGTCTGGCGGCGGACGACCGCGAGCGCGAGGCGCTGCTTGGGCTGGTGGAGGACTGCCCCGGCGCGACCGTCTCCTACGAGACCGCGTAGTAGGACTCCTGGGGCGGCGGCCAGGCGGGAGCCGAGCCTGAACCGCACTCGCCGGCGGCCCTTGTGATCTTCTCGGGCTGGGTGTCGTCGTCGAGCACCGCGAGCAGGACCATCAAAGCCCTGGCCTCGTCCTCGCTGTTCAGCTTCAGCCGGGTCTCGTTCACACCGTCGAGCAGTGCGTCCAGCATGTCGTCGTCCATGCCGACAACAACGCCTGACAGCCGCCGTCGTCACAGGCGCGTCGGGCTGAAGTCCGCTTCGTTGCGTCCGGGGGCGGTCGGGCCTTCGCCCGTGGCCTGGGCCGGCCGGTTCGGCAGGTCGTGTGCGGAGGGTGGTGGTGCCGGTCTGCATGGGTGTGGCGTGCCGCAGCTGGTTTGCCGTGGCACGCCGTTCGGTTCAACTGGCGGCAGCTCACGCACCCTGTGGGTATGGCTGCCAAAGCGGACTAGCGGTGGTGGTGTCCGCGGCGGCCCCAGGACTGGGTGTCGATGATGTTGCCGCGGTTGTCGCGGAGGGTGGCGGTGTCGCGCTCGTCCCAGATCTGGTGGCGGCGGTCCTGGTAGACGTCGCGGCGGGTGTCGCGGCCGTGGCCGGTGTGGACCTTGACGCTGGAGCGGCCGTCGAGGCGGAAGTCCCGGAAGCGGTAGCGGTTGCCCTGCTTGTCGGTGAGGGTGAAGCCGCGCAGGTCGACGCTGTGGCGGCCGGTGTTCTCCATCCCCCTGCGGAACCTGGACAGCGGGACCCTGGCAACCCGGCCCCAGGGCGAGCCCATCTCGGGCGGGGGGTCCGGCATGCCGTCCTGGCCGTGGCGAAGGGTTGGCAGGAGTGGATCGGCGGCGTCGCATCCGGTGCTCGCCGCCGTGCCCGGTCACTCCAGGACATCGGGGGTCCCGGCGCCCTCCGCCACTCCCGCAACGATCCCGTGGCTGGAGGGGGGCGGCCCGCCCTCGGCTCTCGGTATGTAGAGACGGCCCCGGCCGGACGCCGCACGGCTCGCCCCGGAGGCCAGCAGCTTGTACCAAGATCGGTTCTGGTTGTCCAGCCACGTATTCGAGTGGCGTGACGTGTGTCCTCCGGCAGGGTTTATTTGAAGTACGTCCTCACCGGGGAATTCCCGGAGAATATGAGGCCGAAAAATTATCCCAGATTAGTTTTCGGGACAGTTTTCAAACCTCTTAAATTCCGAATGGAGAATTCCCATGCGCAAGCTGCTCTCGACTCGTCGTGTTGTTCTGGCCGGTGCTTCCCTGGCGCTGGTGGGTGGCGGAATCGCCCTGCCGGCGACCGCGATGGCCGCGCCGGCCGCCGTCCCGCAGGCCGTCTCCCTCCTCCCCAGCGACAGCGCCGACGGCATCGGTACCGGCGGTGACGCCAACGCCGAGAACACCACGGTCGGGGGTACCGCTACCGGCGGAAGCGCCAACTCCGGTGTCGGCGAGTGCAAGGGCAAGTGCACGATCACCACTGGTGCCGCCACCGGCGGTAACGCCAGCGCCGACGCCATCAACACCGGTGACGCCACCTCGGTGGGCGGTGACGGCACGGGCACGGGCGGCACCGTGAGCAAGGTCAACAAGCAGGTGATCAAGAACCAGCTCAAGCAGGACCTGAAGGCGAAGCTCGGTAAGTGAGCGACGACATCCCCGCAGCCCCAGAGAACAGCCAGACGCCGGAGCGGCCACAGCCTCTCCGGCGTCTGTCGGCGGTCCTCGCGGCGTCGACTTTCGGAGGCGGACACAATGATCGCCGCTCATTCGTTCAGCAGGCAGGCGACCCTGGAAGGGAGGAGCGATCGTACGGAAGGTTCCGCGGTGACGTTGCAACCGCCGGTGGAGCCGATGCTGGCCCAGACCGTGGAGTCGGTGCCAGGACCCAGCGTGCTGGGCGAGCTGGCGTTTGAGCAGAAGTTCGACGACTACCGGGCGCTTCTGTTCACCCCCACCGGAGCGGGCGGCCGGCTGCTGGTGCAGACCCGGCGCGGGACGCTGGTCCAGGACCGCTTCCCCGATCTCGTCGCCGCCGCCGACCAGCTGCCGGACGGCCTGGTCCTCGACGGGGAGCTCGTCGTCTGGGACCCGCACGCGGGCCAGCTGTCGTTCGAGGCACTGCAGCGCCGCGCTGCCGCCCGCGGCCGCAGCGCGCGTTCGCTCGCCGCGTCCCTGCCCGCGTTCTTCATCGCCTTCGACATCCTGCAGCAGGACATGACCGAGCTGCTGAACTACCCCTACCGGCAACGCCGCGCCCGACTGGACGCCCTGTTCACCACGCACAGGCTGTCAGCCCCTTGGACGCTGTGTCCCATGACAACGGACCTGGACAAGGCGAAGGAGTGGCTGGAGTCCTGGACCGATGTGTCCGGTGTCGAGGGCATCGTGGTGAAAGCCATGAACCAGCCTTACCGGACCGGCTACAGAGGCTGGTACAAACTCAGACGCCGGGACACCACCGAAGCGATCATCGGCGCCATCACCGGCACCCTGAACCGACCCCAGCTCCTCCTCCTGGGCCGCCACAACCCACACGGCCACCTCCGCCCCATCGGCCGCAAGTCCATACAAACCCTTGATCATCTCGCGGTGGCCGCACGCATCAGGCGTCGTAGTAATCGCCGTCGTCAACCTGGACCTTCGCCTCCAGAACCTCCGCCACCGCGCATCGTCGCGATCACCGCATCGCTGGGTTCTTGGACACGATCCGCCCGGCGCTCCACCACATCGGGGCCACCGCGAGGCCGGGATCGGCAGCGACCGCCGCTTCCCAATCCGCTGCGGTGATGTCCTGGCCCTCACCGTCAGTTGTATCCGCCTGGTTCGTCGCCTGCCGTCTTGACCTGCTTGCGGTAGGCCCCCGGCGGCGACCCGAAGTGTCGTTTGAAAGCTTTGGCGAAGGCGAACTCCGACGTGTACCCCGTGTGCTGTGCGATTGTGCTCAGCGGGGTCGGCGTTTGGTGCAGCAACCGCGCCGCTGTGGCCATCCGCCAGTTGGTCAGGTAGGTCAACGGCGGCTCGCCGACCACCGAGGCGAAGCGGCGGGCGAACGCCGCGCGGGACAGCCCGGCGCGGGTGCCCAGAGACTCCACGGTCCAGGGATGGCCGGGATCGTCGTGGATCGCCTTGAGGGCCGGGGCGACTGCCGGGTCGGTCAGCGCGGCCGCCCAACCCCGGGTCCGCTCCTTCGGCAGTTCGGCGTACCACGACCGGAGGATGTACAGCAGCAGCAGATCGATGAGCGCCGTGACGACCGCGTCCGAGCCCGGCTGCGGCGCGTGGAACTCGGCGCACAGCTGATCGACCGCCGAGCGCAGCACCGGGTGGCGGCCGGGAACCGCGGGGAGGTGGATGACCTCCGGTAGATCGCTGAACAGCGGATGCGGGCGATCAACGTCGATCGCGTACGCGCCGCACACCAGCACCGTGTGCGGCCCTGGTCCGTCCACGGTGACCTGGCCGATCGGCGAGGAACGGTCCACGCGGTCCGGTACGAAGTCCACCGGATCGCGGTCCGGCACGTCGCACAGGGTGTGTCCGCTGCCGCGCTGCAGGAACACGATGTCGCCGGGTCCGAGCGCGAGCGGTTGGCCGTGCGGTGGCAGCAGGTGGCAGTGCCCTTCCATGACCACGTGGAATCCGGCTCCTGAGATGGGTTGGAACTTCAGGGCCCACGGGGCGTGCGCGTTGGTGCGAGTCACCATCGGGCGTCCCGTGCGCAGGACTTCGAGGGTGTCGCTCAGGATGTCCATAGCACCACTCTAGTGTCTGTATAGCGAGACGATATGACAGGGAATCGAGATCTTAAGGCATTCATCGTCTCGATGTGGAGGCGTAAGTTCTTGCCATGGCGGTTGCCGAACCCCGGCACTGCATCGACGAAGGAATGGATCCCATGTCTCTGGCCGGCAAGAAGATCGTGATCATCGGTGGAACCTCCGGCATCGGCTTCGCGGTAGCCCAACAGGCCGCGGCGGCTGGCGCGGACGTCGTGGTCGCCTCTAGCAATCAGGACCGCGTGGATGCCGCGACGAAGCGGTTGGGCGAGCCGGCCGAAGGCCGCCGCCTGGACGTCGCCGACGGCAACGCCATCGCCGCGTTCTTCGAGCAGGTCGGGGAGTTCGACCACCTCGTCTACACCGCGGGCGAATCTCTGCTGATCAAGCCGTTGGTCGACACCACCCCGCAGGAGGCCAGGGCCGTCTTCGAGCGCCGGTTCTGGGGCGCGTTCCTCTCCGCCAAGTACGCTGCACCGCGACTGCGCGACGGCGGCTCGATCACTTTCAGCTCCGGCGTCCTGGCGATCCGCCCCCTGTCCGGAACCGCGCTCGCGGCAGGTATCACCGGCGGCATCGAGGCCCTGTCCCGGGCACTCGCCGTCGAACTCGCCCCTCTGCGCGTCAACGTGATCCAGCCCGGTGTGATCCGTACCGAGCTGTGGGACGGCAGTGTCCCGGACCCGGAGGCTTTCCTCCAGGGTGCCGGGTCCGAGCTGCTCACGCGGCGTGTCGGCACTGCCGAGGAAGCCGCGGCGGCCTATCTCTTCGTCTTGGCCAACGCCTACGTCACCGGCACGACGCTCGCGATAGACGGCGGCGCGGCACTGGTGTGACATAGGCGCCACACATAACAGCCAACGGAGCAACGCCGCACCGACGCGACGTGTTCCTTGCCGCGGCAGTCGACGACGCGAGGCCGACCAGACGTGCGGATGCGAGCCGCCCGGCCCGAAGCGGAGACTGGTCGACCTGACCGTCCCGGAGATCCGCCGTCTGATCGGCGCACTGTTCAGCCCGCCGATCACAGCCCTGAACGCACTCCTGCACTGGTCGAACTGGCGCAGAAGCCACCAAGCTTCGGCACGTCGCAGCCACTTCCGGCAGCGGCTCTCCGCCCCCTCCAGCGCGTAGATCGCGAAGTCACACTGGAGTACTAGGGGGCGGTGGCGTAGCCGGCGTCGATGGGTTCGAGGGTGACGACGTCGTCTTCGCGGCCGGCGAAGAGGTCGTTCCACTCGGCGGGCGGGGCGTCTGGTGCTGTGTGGGGCGCGGTGGGAGCAGGGGCGGTCGTCTCTTCTTTCTCTGGTGCCCGGGGTCGGGATCCGGCGGGTCCTCGCAGGATGACGGGTGCGGGGCGGTGGGCGCCGGGCGCTGGCTGGCGTTGGAGTACGCCGTGGGGCGGGACGACGGCGATCTGGTGCTGTGGCGCGCGGACGGGTTCCACGGGCGGATTCGCGGCGAGGAGCAGGGACAGCAGCACGGTGGTGGACTGGTCGGAGAGGATCTTCGCTGCCTTGTCCAGGCGGTGCAGCTGGTCCGCGGGCAGGGACAGCGCGAGCGCGTCAGCCTGGTTGCCGAGGTTGATGGGGATCGCGACGCAGACTTCGCGGGTGGAGTATTCCTGGAGGTCGAACTGGGGGGCGCAGGGCCCGCGACGGTCGATGTCCTCGAAGAGACGCTGCCGGTCGGTGATGGTTCTGGAGGTCAGGGGAGGGGTCCGGTGGCGTGAGAGATGGTCCATGCGCTGCTCGTAGGGCAGTTGGGCCAGGAGGCTTTTCCCGACGGCGCTGGCGTGCGCGGCGAACTTGAAGTCGACCCACTCGTAGACGCGGGGAGCTTCGGGGCCGTCCGAGAAGCGGGAGATGTGGATCTCACCGTCGGCGTAGTTGCTGACGTACACGGCGGCGCCGACGGCGTCCCGCAGGGTGGCGAGATTCTCCTGGAGCGCGGCCTCGGCCAGCCCGCCGGCGGGCTGGGCCAGGATCTGCAGCTTCGGGCCGGGCAGGTATCCGCCGTCGTCGAGACCCGCGGCCATGCCCAGCTGGCACAGCCAGTGCAGCAGCCGCTCAAGAACCTGCTTGGGAAGACTGGTGCGTTTGGCCAGCTGGGCAGAGCTGAGAGCGACGGAGGATCCGTGCAGCACCTGCAGGATCCGCAGAGCCCGCTCGACGGCCTTCCACTGCCCCGGAGCGGGCCCCCGGCCCGGGACCTGGCGGGCGGCCACCAGCTGCGGCGCACGCAGAGGCGACCCGGAGAACCGGGCGCTGCGTCCCGGAAGCGGTCCGAGGCGGAACGCGGACCAGACCTCGTCGGCGAACTCCGGGTCCTGTGCCCCGATGGCCGGCACCGGCCGTCCGCTGGTCTGCGCGAGAAGCACACGCGCATCGCCGTGGCCCAGCCGTGCCGCTTCCCCGACCAGGTAAGACACATCGCCCTGGGACCCGGGAGCCCTCACACGGTGCACGACGGCCGCCAGACGGAACAGGGCACCAGGGTGACCGTGCTCGGCCGCCTCACTCAGCCAGTCCGTCGCGGCCTCCAGATCGTTCCGGCGCAGCGCCCTGGACCCGAGCTGGTAACAGGAGTTGGCGTGGATACGTGCCTCCAGCAGCGTGCTGCCGGCGAGAGCACCGGGCTCGACCCCGGCCCAGTCGCCTTCCGGGCGGTCCCAGAAGTCGGCCGGTCCCTGCAGCTGTGCCATCAAAGCGGTGAGCCGATCGGCGACCTCGGGCTCGTCACGGTGCTCGCAGGGACCTTCGTTCCTCGCTTCATTCACCTGAGTCCCCTTCCCCCTGTTGTTGCTGTTTCCGCTTCCTCTTGAGACGAATATGACTCCGGAGTTTGTGCCGCAGCTCCCGGATCGCTCTGGTGCGCTGGACCTGGACCTGCTTGCGAGGTATGCCGAGCTCGGCACAGATCTCGTCGTCCTCCGCACCGCCGCTCTGCAGCTCCACGACCGCCCGCCGCTGCGTGGGAGCCATCCTTTGGATGGCGCGGATCACGACATCCAGGCCCTCGTCGCCCCTGCCCAGCGGCACGACAACACGGTCCGCGCCATCGGGGCCCTCGTGACCGAGAGGCACCCGGCACCGCTTGCGCAGGCTGTCGACCGCCAGATTCCGCGCCGTGCGGATCGCATACGGGACCGGATCGTACTCCGGCCCGAGCTGCTCCCGCAGCCATTTGCGTGCAGTGCGCTCGTAGGCGACCTGGACGATGTCCTCGCGCTCCGCCGCCGGCACATCCCTGAACTTCGCACCCAGCATCCGCCCGGCCTCGGTGCGATAGCGGGAGTAGGCCTTCACCAGCTCCTCGCCCACGGTGTCCTCCCAGCGAGGCGGTACCTGGCTGGCAGGCTCCTCGGCTACCACAGGCCATGCTCCTTGTGGCCAGCCGCCACCGCGAGAACGGGCCCGACCGTCCAGACGGTCAGTACACCTCCGTCCGCGGCTTCGTACCGCAGGACCTGCCGCTTGACGCGGCCGCCGGCCCCGGCCGGGGGGCCGGTCAGACATGCGCAGGTAGTGTTGGGTGGCTTGCGGCGGGCCAGGCGCCACACGGCACCCAGTGCGCTGAGCGCGCTCACGGCGGCCGGCAGGTACCCGGCCATCTCGGGGAGCGACGACATGCTGGGCTCCAACGGATCGAAGGTGTCCGGCGCGGTTCGTGCCGGCACCTGTCCTACGGATCAGCCCCCACCGAAACTAACAGCCGATCACAACTGCCCCACACTGACCGGTCACCACTCGACCGGTGATCAGATCCGAGCGTCCGCGGAGCGCATGTGACACAGCCAGCGGCTGCGGGCATCGAAACTGCGGCCCTCGGTGACGGCCTGGCCGGCAGGCACCCGCCCGATATGAGTGATCGTTTCCGCAGTGAATCAGACCGCCCGCACGGGTGAGTTGGCTGCTCACGCCCTGTCGCAGACCAAGCGAGCCGCGCTACACCCACCCACGTGATCAAGAACCTGATGCTGCGCGGCCTGCCCGCACTCACCCTCGCCGCCCTGCCGCTGCTCACCACCGCCCCCGCCTCCCACGCCGCAGGCATGCGGCCGACCGCGGCTGCCACGGTCGCCTCTTCTCCCGCCGTACCGGGTGCGCCGGGAGTGCGCGCGCCGCTGCCGTTGTTCGAGGCGATCGACCTGATGCCGGTCGCGGAGGAGCACCGGGAGGGCTACAAGCGGGACCTGTACAAGCACTGGAACAAGGGCCTGATCGCCTCCGACGGATGCGATACCCGCAAGGAGGTCATCTTGTCCGAGGCGGTCGTGGCGCCGCAGGTCGCGGCCGGCTGCAAGCTGACGGGCGGGTCGTGGCGCAGTGCTTACGACGACGTGGTCGTCACGGACGCGGCCCGCCTGGACGTCGACCATTTCTTATCTGCACCTCCGACGGCTTGACCTACAGTTCTTGCTGGTCAAAGCGTCAGCGGCATGCCGTTCGCGGGTATCGCGGGCCCAGGGAGAGTGTCACGTCAGGTTGAGTGTTCTCTGAATGGCTTCTCGTACCGAGTCGTCCGTCTCGTTCGCCAGGTGTTGGCTGAGGGCTTCTCGTCGCTGGGTAGGTAGGCGCCACGCCTGCGGAGTGCGCGTCGTCATCAGGATGGCTGCGAGGGAGCGGACGCTGGGGACCGGATCGGCGAGTGCCGTGGTGAGTAGGTCTCGGCCGTGTTCTCCCTGGGCGGCCAGGGCGCGCAGGATCGTTTCTCGGACGGCTGGGTGAGTCTCTGCAGTCAGCGCCTGCACAAGTGTGCCGGGCAGGTCGATGCTCGGGCCCGGGTGGGTGATGAATGTGTAGGCGGCGGCTCGCCGCCTTGTCGCGAGTTCGTCGTCCAGGAGTGTGGCCACGAGCTGGACCTCGTTGCCGGCCATCTGGTCGGCGAACCAGGTGAGGTCCCGGTGTCCGGTCAGGACGAAGTCGAGCCACCGCTCGTACCAGGACAGGAAGTCAGAGTCGGCATGAAAGCGGGGAGCGAAGAACCCTTCGTCGTTGACCTCGACCAGGCGCCCGCGCCCGGAGCCTGTGACGACCAGCAGCGTGAAGTCGCTGCAGCCCCGGTAGACGATCGTAATGGTGCCGGGGAAAGAGCCTGTGAGCTCGCCTCGGTCATCAGGACCTGTGGGGACATCCAGGTCGGGGACAATCGGGAACGGTTTGGCGAGCTGTCCCATGCCAACCTGCCCGGCCCACCGCTCCATCGGCAGCAGCCCATAGGTGGGACCGTATCCACCGTGGCCGATTCGGGTGAGGAACTGGCGGAACTCCTCGGGCAGTCGGACACCGTGGCTGTCCTCGAAAGCCGAGATCTGTGCCTCGGTGAGAACGGGGCCGAGTACGGCCTTCTCAGTTCCCGGGAGCATGGCGAGCTTGCCTTGGATGCGGGCGATCCTGTCGTCCACCGGTACTTCTTCTCATGTCAGAAGGTGGTTCGAGCCGCGAGCATAGTCCACCATCGGGCTGACCGGCGGTTTTCAGTCTGCGTCGAATATGGCAAGACGGCGCCGCAGCTCCAGGTTCTCGCCGTGCGCCGCCTCCAGAGCCTTCCGCAGCCGCGTGATCTCCTCGCGGTGCGCCTGCTGTAGCTGTGAAAGGCGCGTGCTGAGAGCACGCACGGCAGCTGAGGTCGACGGCAGCGGTTCCGTGTCGGCGTGACGCGTTCGGGGAACCTGGCCATGTTTGACGCGGTTGCGTTCGATCAGACTGCGGAGTTCGGGGTGCCGGTACAGGAAGTCGGTACTCACGCCTGCCGTACGAGCCAGGGCCGTGAAGCTGACCGCCTGGCCGGTCTTGACCATCTGGGCGAGGGCGGTTCTAGCCCGCGTGTCCGCCTCCGCAGTGCGCGCTTTCGCGGCCTGGTGGAGATGGTCTGGCAATGGGGTCATGGCTTGGGTTCCTGACTATGGGCAACGGACGGCTCCGCCCGATCGGGTGTGCCGGCCCCGCGGACAGCGCGAACTGTTCCGCTTTCCAGAACGCCCACGCGATCGAGGGCGACAAGGACCTTGGAGATGGCCCGTGTCTCGGCGAGGCGTCCGCCGAGCCAGACATTGTCCTCGCCCATAGGCTGTCCGTGTCGCGAGGTGAATTGAGCCTGTCGCCGGGCGATCAGGGCTTCGGTCTGCTCGAGCTGATGCTTGAGCTCGTCCTGGTGGCTAGCGTCCGTGACGAACTTGTCGCAGGTCAGGCAGGCGTTTCCCTTTGAACAAACCTGTTTGGGCGGCAGCATGCACCATCCGTTGGGCAGTACCCGGTCAGCTCGCTGGTCCAGGTGCAAGAGGTCGTAGAGATCGCTCGGGTCGAGGTTTGCGGTCCTACCGTCGGAGGTCACCTTCTTGTAGCGCAGGAACTCGCGCTCGGCTGTGACCGCGAGGGTCTTGGCGTAGTGCATGGTCATGGCCGGTGTCAGGTGACCGAGGTAGCGCATCACCACGTGGATCGGCACGCCGGCGTTGATCAGGTCGGTCGCCCGGGTGTGCCGGAAGGTATGGGTCTTGGAAATCTGGACCGGGCGTCCGACGCTGTCGCTGATGGCGAGTGTCCGGGTCAGGTCGCCAAGACGGTGGTGAAAGGTCGCTGCCGCGTACGGTCTCAGGCCGAGCCGGTTGCTGCGGGTCTGCAGGAACAGGTAGCGCGGGTTCGTGCCCTCCGGTGCGCCTCGGGCAGTGACGAAATCACGGGCCCACTGCTGCTGGATCCGGATGATGTCAACGATCTCCTGGTCCACGGGGATCGTCGGCGGGGCACCGCCTTCGATTTTCGTCTGTTGGTAGGAGAGGCGGGCGACGAAGCCGTCCGCCTCGCGTCCGTCCTTACCCTTCACCGGCAAGAGCGGCAGGAGCGGCTCGAAGTCCATCATCAGGATCTCGTTCATCCGCCGGCCGGTACGGATCAGCAGCATGAGGGCGTGAAACGCCTGCCTGTCGTCCATTCCTCCTTCGGCTTTGGTAGCGGCCAGCATGCCTGAGCCCGCTGCGATCTGACTGATGGCCTCATCCTCAAGGGCCATGTCGTCCGGGAGCTGATTGGTCAGCCGCGGCTTGTCGTCCAGCCGGAACAGAACCGTGTGGTGCAGCCCCAGCCGGCCCCAGCGCGGCTCCCTGAGAACCTTGACTGCCTCAGCGCGGTTGTCGTGCATCCAGCGGTAGAACTGCTCCATGGTCACCAACGGGCCACGGCGGCTGTTCTTCGCGAGCCTGCTCCCCTTGTTCGGTCCGGTGAGAGCGGTGTGACTGTTGAGCGCGTCGACCAGACCGAGCAACCACGGCCGCAGCTCCTCCGGCGAGTCGACGATCTGCGGGCCGACACAGCCTGCCTGCTCGATGTACCAGTGCAGCCAGTTCAAGTGGTCAAGGCGACTCTTCACCGACGACCACACGTACCGCTCGGTAGAGAGCTGGACGGACAGCCACCACTTGGCGGCCTCACGGAACCAGTCTGTCGTCAGCTGACTGAAGTTGACCACGCGGCGACCCTCCGGCTCGTGCTCCCGCTGCGGGATACGCCGGTCCAGGCTTGGGTTCCACAGGTTCAGCCGCCACCACTCGCCATCGTGGTAGGCGTAGGCCAGGCGATCCTGAAGGTGTTTGACGCTGTGAAGAACGACGGTCGGAAGATGGGCGTTGGCAGACGGCGTGGTGCGCATTACCGCAAGCCGCACTTCTCGCTCCCATTCCTCGTGGGACAGCGCGGTCAGAGACCGTGCCCTTCGCGCCGCCGGCCCGCCGTGTTCAACGGCCAGAACCAATCCTCGTCGCAGCTCTTGGAAACGGGCAGGGTTGATGCTGTACCCGTCCGCTACCTGGCGATCGATGCACCACGCCAGCTCGAACAGCATCGGATCGGGGAGGCCTCGGAGGCTGACTGCCTGAGTTGACCAGCCGCGCTCGCGGTTGCTGCTCAGGGTGGTGAACGCCTGGCGATAGTCGGCGGGCATGTTCGTGGAGTCAAAGTGGTCCTGCCGGTGCCCCTCGGAAAGGCTGTCCCACAACTGCTGGGCGCGCTCTTCGCTGAAGAGCTCGGCAATCGGCAGGCGAGGATCGCGCTTGTCCTGACGATTGCGGACGCGAGTGCGTGGTGATGGGAGAGCCGGATCCGGACCGACGTTAAACGGCGCCGGGTCAATGTTCATCCCAGCTACCCCAAGCCTTCGTGATCTTCTTCCAGTCGGTGCAAGACCGGAGTTCCGCGTCGTCGGTCACATGGGCGTAGGTGTTGATGGTCGTCTGGATATCTGCATGTCCGAGCCTGCGGCTTACCACGTGCTCAGGGATTCCGGCCAGCAGCAGGGCCGTCGCATGGGTGTGCCGGTACCAATGCGGGGTCATGTCCGCAGGAAGGCCGAGGCGCCGCTTCATTACCCCAAGATGCTTGTAGACAGTCTCCGGGCGGAGCGGTGCAAATTGGGAACCGCGGTGGAGGTTGCAGAAGATGTAGGCGCTGTCCCAGTCGTTCAGTGCGACGTCCGCGCCCGCCTCGCACAGGGCCCAAACCCAGTCGCCGTAGAGCCGGTCCAACTCAGACCCGATGAAGACACGGCGGTAACCGCTCTTCGCCCGCAACCCGTGTGGATGGTCCTCGCGGTGGACGATCTCGACCTGGGCGGTCGTCCCGGTACCCGGCTTCCAGTCCCGGTGCTGCAGCCCGAGAGCCTCACCGAGCCGCAGGCCTGTCTCCTCCAGCAACGTCCACAGCAGGCGATATCGGAGCTCGCCCAACCACTTCGCATCCACGCCATCCCATGAAGCCTCCGCCTGCCGAAGCGCCGACATCTGCCCCGGGAGCAGGACCGGCACCGGCTTCGCCTGGACCCCGATCCGCACGGCACTCGATCGCCACCCGTGCTTGCGCGCCACATGCTCAAGGAACGGCAGGTAGTTGCCCGGTCGGGAACGCACCGTCTCGTAAAGTCGGTCTGCCACCTCCACGCCTCGGGCTGCGTGGTAGCGGTAGAAGCCCATGACGGAACGAACCCGGCTGGCCACCGTCGAATCAGGAGCCCGGTCCGGGGGGCGGAGCTGGACGATGTCCTCCGCGACACTCCTACGACGAAGCTGCCCCACGAACGTCCCGAGGTCGGCCGCACCGACCTCGTCCCAAGCCTGATCGCGGCCTTCGAGGAACGACCACCACAGGGCAAGCCCCCTTGCGTAGCTCTTGACCGTATTCGGCGAAGACTCAGTGGACCGCAGGTACTCAAGATACTGCTCGACCGGGCCCACGACGGCGAAGTCTCCCGCCAACACCGTCCAGGTCGGCCCCTCCACGGTGGCTACCCGCTGTGTAGTCGCCAAGCCGTTCTCCCGCCACGTCGTCGCTGTCAGCGGCACGATCTGCTGCACTGGATAACGCACCTCCCACAGCGAGGAAACGGGCCATCCCGGGCTGTCGCAGATGTCGACGGCAGCGTCGCTGAGGTACGGATAACACTTCGTCCCGCTCGCAGAAGTCTTCGACTCCGAGCAGACACCGTGGACTGCGGCACGGCGGGAGGCGTACGCGAACGACCAGAACAGCCCGGACACCCTCATCGCGGTCTCCGCCGCCTCCAACCGCTCCAAGGCCGACAAGGATCCGGCGGAGTGGCTGCCGACGGACGCCTCCTACCACTGCACCTACGCCGCGATCTGGGTCGGCACGAAGCTGCGCTGGGACCTGGCCGTGGACGAGGCCGAGCGCCAGGCCCTCCTCGGCCTCGCGGAGGACTGCCCCGACACCACCGTCGTCTACGAGCCCGCAGCCTGACCCCGATTCGGTACAGCCACCTCATCGCGCGGGGGTGTTCACGGATTCGGCTTTCCCAAAGTCCAGGTCCGGGTCGCAGCTCCTGTTCCGGGTGAGCGTCTGCTGGAGTCCGCTGCAGGTCATGGTGGAGCGGTCGGGGATGCCTGCCGTGGTGCAATCTGACCATGCCCGCTTCCACGGCCTCCCGTCGCGCGTACCGTGGGGGTGACGACCTGCCGGGAGGAACAGCCGATGAGCGCCCAGCCCGCCCACCACGCACCCGTCAACCCGTACGCGCCCGCGCCGGGCGCTCCTGCCGAACTGCTCGCGCAACTGCGCGCCGACCGCCGCGCGGACCGATGGGTGCCGGCGTTCGAGCAGGAGTGGGCCACGGCGCTGGAGGAGTCACGCCGCACGTTCTCCCTCGCCGCGCTGTACGAAGTCCTCCAGGTCTGGCAGGCGCGCGTGGCGTCCGCCCCGGCGGTCGACGTGTTCCTTGCCTCGGGCCGTGATGAGACCGGGTTCGTGGACCTGGAGGAGCTCCGGGGCAGGCGCCGGTGAGTGCTCAGCCGTACGCGGTCCGGCTGTCGCCGCCGGCCGCGAAGGTGCTCGCCAACCTGCCCGAGCACGCGGAAGAGACGGTGTGGGACCTGCTGGACGCCGCTGCGACGGACCCGTGGGGTTTCCGTCAATGGGGCGCCGGTGACCCCGAAGGCGAAGACGTCCGTATTGCGTCTGCCGGCCAACTGTCCATCGTCTACTTCGCGAACCGGGCCCTTCGGCACCTGTCCGTCCTGGACATCGTCTGGCTCGGTTAGCCACTCGTGGCAACGCTCCGGCCCGCCCCGGTGACGCTGTCGCTCTGGCAGGGCGTGGCGCTGGCCGATCTTTACTCGTGCCTGCACGGACACCGTGACGAACTGTTCGAGCTGACGGACGCCCTGTTGTGTGCGGACGGGCCGGTGAGGACACCGGTGGATCTGAGTCTGCTGGCTGAGCACCGCCGCGGGCATGGCGCGTTGTACGCATCCTTGAATGACGGCCGGATCGACGCCAGACGGCTGCGGAGAACGCTTGCCGCGCTGTCACAGCCGCAGGCCGCTGACGGCCGGCTCGTCCTGGCAGTGGACGTGAGCAACTGGCTCCGGCCGACGCCGAGTGCAGCCCGGTGCGGCTGTTCTGCCACACCTTCGGCCGCGGCCGGGACCAGCACCTGATGATCCCCGGCTGGCCGTACTCTTTCGTCGCTGCCCTTGAATCAGGCCGCACCTCCTGGTGCCAGCTGCTGGACGCCGTGCGACTCGGCCCAGAGGACGACGTCGCCGAGGTCACCTCCGCCCAGGTCCGCCGTGTCGTCGAGGACCTGATCGCCGGCGGACGGTGGCGCGAGGGCGATCCGGACATCCTGGTCGTCTTCGACGCCGGCTACGACGCCCCGCGCATGGCCTACATGCTTGACGCGCTGCCCGTCGAAGTCCTGGGGCGGATGCGCTCGGACCGCGTCATGCGCCGGCCGACGCCCTCGCTCAAGGAGTACGCCGAGGCCTATCCCCGGGGCGGGCGGTATCCGAAGCACGGCAAGGAGTTCCGCTTCGCCAGGCCCGAGACCTGGGGCGAGCCGGACACGGCGACCGTCCAGGGCACCGACCGCTATGGCACCGCACAAGCGATGGCCTGGGACCGTCTCCACCCCAGGCTCACCACCCGTTCCGCCTGGATCGACCACGACGGCGAACTCCCGATCATCGAAGGGACGCTGATCCGCCTGGAGGTCGACCGCCTGCCCGGTGGCGGAGATCCGCTGCCCCTGTGGCTGTGGTCCCCGCCACCGGCCTGACCGGCGCCGACGTCGATCTGCGCTGGCAGGCGTTCCTGCGACGCCCGCCGAGGGTGCGCAGCCGGGATGCCGGGCGGACGCCGTAGCCGCCGCCCTGGGCGTGGTAGCTGGGGGATGAGTCGAGTGCGGCGCGGGCCCCTCACCCGCGCGGAACGGGTGAGCGCCCTACTCGCCGGCGGATCGGCCAGCCTGGGCAGCATCGTGACTGGCCTCTTCGTCTGGCGCGGGCCACGGGGAGGCTGCCGGGGCTGGCCACGTCGGCTAACGGATATCTCAGAACGCCAGCGCCTGGCGGGCGACGTACGGCACGGTTTGACTATGACGACGCTGCCGTTCGTGCTCACCACCTCAGGTAAGTGGGTTCAGCTGGAATGCGACCCACTTGCCCCCTTTCGACACCTCGACGACTGGGACGAGGAAGTCAAAAACGCGGGCTACGACAGGTGGGGCGGCCTTGGTCGCCGTGACGACAATCCTCTGTGGCTGGAGATCTACCGTCTGCGCACCGATAAGGAAGGCAGTGCACCCTGCTTCCTCGTCGTCCTGTCGAATAGCGGCTACTACGAAGTGCTGTACGCCGAGAGCGCGCCTGCGCTGATGGAGCTCCAGTCCCGATGGGCGCCAGCGATTCAGGCGGCTGCCGTGGCCGACCTTCTCGGACGGCTCGACGACAGCAGTTCGAAACACGGATTTGCCGGACTGGTGCGGAAGGCATTGACGTAGCGCTCACTCAATGCTGACGGCCGGCGGCCGACCACAGGCGCGGCTGGTCGAGCTGCGGCTGGAAGCTGGTTGAGTTCTATGCCAAGCCGCTCAGCGCCTCGGAGATCTTCAGCGCCTACTGCACGGATGCGGCGACGGGTGAGGTGATCGCTCCGGAGTGGGGTGTGGAGTACGTGGCTGCGCCTCGCCTGAGGGTCTGATCTGCGGCTCTGGGGTGCGGGCGGAACGGCCCGCACCCGGATGGGTAGGGCCGGGTCCCTGCGGGTGGACGTCGCTACCCCGGCCTACTCTTTGTCGCCGGGCTCCTGCCACAAGTCGCGGACGGCCTCTGTGATCTGCTCATTCATCTCGCGGGACGCTGCGCTGTCGTTGAGGGCGCAGCGGAGCGCCTCCTCGACCGGCGACAGGTCCGGGCCATGCTGCGCCATGAGGCGGGCCATGGTGACCCGCATCGCCGGAGTGTTCATCAGCGACGCAATGTGGTCCGCGCCCAAGCGCGTCAGGCGCTCCTCCGTCGTCAGGGGGAGCGCCGGCACGTTGGGGACGTCCTCCTCCGAGATCGGTCCCGGCCGCCGGAAGTCGAGGACCGTCATGGTTTGGTCCGCCGCCGTGCTCAGCAGGGCCCGCGTCTCCCAGGCATACCCCCGCTCATACACCTCGCCACGGATCATCAGGTCGTCCCTGAGTAGCCACCGCACCCAGGCCGTGAAGTAGTGGTGGCCGCCGACCTCGTGGCCGCTCACCTCCAGCACCTTGTCCAGTGCCACCGCTGTCGGGGACCAGTTGCTGGTGGCCCTGTGGGTCCTCCGCGCATCACCGTTGGCGGCCGAGGGCATCGGCGTGCCGCTAACCACCCGGTAGCGCCTAGAGGCGTTCCTCGTCGCGGCCAGGACCGTGGCGTGACTCTCCTCGGTGTCCAGCAGCTCCCGCACGTCGTCGGCAGTCGCCTCCACCTTCGTGGCGAACTTGGTGACGACGTCGTCAAGCGACGTGAACAGATGGAACCGGTTCTCCATGCCAGCGATGTCCCGCTGCATCTCCGGATGGAACTGGCCGTCCTTGGACATGTCCGAGTCGTTGCTGACGAAGTAGACCGTCTCGTCCTCGTGTGCCGCCGCGTACTCGACCGCCGTCAGCCAGATCGCGGCATCCCGGGACCCGGTCTTGTGGTCGCCGACCGTCTTGCACGGGGCAATCTGGTTCGTCTCCCGGAACAGGGCCTGCTGGTAGGCCGTGTGGGACGTCTCCAGAACCTCCGTGATCGAGGAGTACCGCTGCCGCCAGTGCCTCCGCACGTGCTCCGCCGACCACGGCTTGGGGTGGTGGACGTGCTCCCACGGGGTGGCTTTCCGGAGGTCGTCCAACGCCTCCATGGCCGCCTCGTGCTTCTCCGCGTAGGACAGGGCCTGCTGAGCGGCGATCTCCTCCACGGCGATCCGCGGCGTGGCCACGCGCTCCACATTCTGCGGCCCGGATGGCGCGGAGGACGTCCGCGACAGGACCCCGCAGCGAGGTCCCCTTAACGATGTTCGCGTCCAGGATGATCAATGTGGGGCGCTCCGTCTTCCTCGGCTCCAAGGCGTACAGGGCCACCCTCTCAACTTCTGATCACCGGGGCAGGGGGAATTCCGGCACCAGCGGCTAACCCAGGGTTGTCCCGTAAATGATCTCCTGCTCGCCTCGGGCACGGTTGGCCGCTGTGCAGCCCGCCATGGATGAGCCGTGTGGCGTTCCGGCGCTGCGCTCCGTCCTGGCTGGCCGTGCCCGCATGGCCCGGCCGACCGGCGGCCCGCCGGGGCCCGGCTCCGTAGCTGGGCCGTGGCCGGGCCGGGCCGCGTTCCGCCTGGGCCCGGCCGGCGGGCTCGTCCGGGTCCGTTCCGGGCGCGTCCCGTCCGCGGGGCCGGGCCGCCCGGCGTCCGCCGTCGGCCTGCGCGCCCGTCCCGGGCCGCGCCCCGCCCCCGCCCTTGTCGCGCCCGGGGCCCCGGCCTTGAAGGCGTCGGTTTGAGCTGCGAGTCAGCGTGGGGTCGCCCAGCCAGTCCTGGACGGCTTCTTCCGCCCGTCAGGCCTTCTCGACCGGCTTTGCGGCGAGCCGCCGTACGGTGCGCTTGATCGAGCCAAGCTCTTTCAGTACCTGATCCATCGCGGAGTCCATCACCATGATCGGGTCATCGGCGGACCAGAAGCGCACTGTCTGAGCCACCTGATGCTCCCAGAACCCAGCATCCTCGGCGGCTTCGAAGCCGAGCTGTGACGCAAGTTCGGCAAAGCCGTTCCCGGGCCGACCGGTTGCCTTGCGAATGACAAGCGCCGACAGCAGAGGCCGACCGTGCTGGTGCTCATAGACGCTGATGTGGCCGAGCTTCGGGTAGAGCCCACGCATCTGCCCCTGCGACGTGTAGGGGTCTAGACCATGTGGGTCAATTCGTTGCGCGAATTCCTTGTAGCCGATGCAGGCAGAAAGGGGGTCGACTGGGTCGCCGGCCTTCGCAAGGGAGCGCAGAAGACGGTGCATGTCGCGTTCGATGGGTGTGAGTGAGAGCACGCGAGCTCCTCGTAGAGAGGACCCGTAGGTCCGAGTGTCCGTGGACGCAACGCCCGTGGGCGTGGTCTGACGGTAGCTCACCTGGGTCCGGCCCCGCTACGCCCTGCTTCCTGCCGTCGGTTGGGACAGGGGGCTGGTTGCGCTTGCGCTGGCCCTTGCGTACGCGGGGGCGCCCGGCCTGAGGCTGAGGTTGAAAGGGTGGGGTGACAGGGCTACGGAGGCTCCAGTCCGAGTCCGGTCTCGGCTATGAAGCCGTTGAGGATCTCGGGTCGGCGTTGGATGCCGCGTAGGCGGTTCTTCACGAGTGGGGTGAGGTCGTCGATCGTGCGGGGTGCGAGGTTGGCGAGTGACTTCTTCAGGTGGGCCCATACGCCTTCGACGGGGTTGAGGTCGGGTGCGTAGGGCGGGAGCTTGACGATGGTCAGCCAGTCGCTGTTGCGGTCGCAGAACTCCCGCAAGGGCTTGGCGTGATGGGTGCTGGCGTTGTCCCACACCACGATCAGCGGGGCACCGCCGAGCTGCCGGTGGGCGGAGGTCAGCAGGTCCGCGAACTCGCGGGCCCGGAAACCCTTCTTCTCGCCCGCACGACCCCGGTACGTCTGGGTCCGGTAGATCAGCCTGCTTTCATGACCCGGTCTGACGCAGATCATCCCGGCCATCAGGACCCGGCCCGAACCTTTCCCGGTCACTTTGATCAGCGGAGTCCGGCCACGCCGCGACCAGGTCCGGCCCTTACCGGGCTTCAGGTCCTGCCCGGCCTCGTCCTCGAAGACTATCCACCCCCCCAGGAGCTGGGCCGCCCTCTTACCCGTGACCACTGCTCCGTCCGCCACCGCGCTACGGCCTGTTCGTCGCGCTCGACCGCCCGGGGCGCGGGGACCTGCGGGGACCAGCCCAGCCGGTGCAGCAGATACGACACCCCGCGCGGGGTGTACCGGTGCCCGAACAGGCGGTGGATCAGCTCCGCGACCCTCGCCAGGGTCCACCGCTGGTCCTCGCTCCAGCCGTGCGCCGCCGGTCCGGCCTCCAGCGCGACCTGCAACCGCTCGGCCTGAACATCGTCCAGCCGGCAGGGAAAGCCGCCCGGCCCCTTGGAGGCCAGGGCCGCGCTGCCGCCCTCGCGCCAGGCGGCGTGCCAGGCGTACGCCGACTTCCGCGACACCCGTAACCTGCGGGGCCACCTCCGGCGGCCGCACCCCCTGCCCGAACATCTCCGCGGCATCGAAACGCACCGCTTCACGTTTCACCCGCCCCACAGCGGTCAGACCGCCGCCATCCGCGTACCTCATGACGAGGATGTAGCACCGTCAACGCCCGCTGTCACCCCACCCTTTCAACCTCAAGCGTCAGCATGCAGGAAGCTCCGCTGAAGTGACCTTCAGCGGAGCTTCCCGTTTAAACTCGAAATTCGCCAAACCGCGACACTTTGAACTTTCCTAAGCGTCGGCGAGTACGGCCTTGATTTCGTCAACCTGTCGAGTGATAGCGGCGCGATCGCTATCATTCTTCCATCCCGATAGCAGGAAGGAATTATCCCCCTCAGCAACCTCACGCAAAGCCATGAGGGCTACGCCACGCAGTTGACTCTGAGGTTGAATTCCCCGGATTGCATCCAGGAAATTCTCGTCATCCATCCATGCGTAATTGCGCGATTCGTTGCCCAGCGCCGCAACGATTGCTACGGCTGCAATTACCTCTTCCGGAAGGAATTCCCGATTGATGAGTGATGCGTCTGCTGCGACCTTCCCTAGGAGATCTGCCACGGGGGTCAATCGCCCCTCAGCAGGCAAGGCTCTCACCTGGTCGATGAAGTCTTGTGCGGTGTCACTCTCCAGAACACCGAAACCCCATGTCCCCATGTCGCTACCTCCAGTTCTGTTGGCCACCGAGACCGGTGACATCGAATTCAGGATCTCGTCGGTTGACGAGAGAAACCCCACGACTCTTCAAGCCCTCCATCACCGTCTGCTCCACTCTTCTAGCAATTACGGACTTGACACCTACAGGGAGAGGCATCCAGGTCACGTTGCAGATGTCTGCGCATGAATAACCAGCAGTGCCCACAGCGTGGGACGGCTTCGTTGCAGCCATTACGCGATCCTGAATATTCGAGGTCGACATTCCGACATACTTCTCTCCACCCTTCAGGTGGATGGTGTAAACCCCTGGCGTGTTCGGAACATTGAAATCCTTGACCGGATTACAATTGTGGACGAGGACTGGAGTGGCGCCCGCCAGCACATAGTACGTGTGGATCTCGTCGATGGTCAGGTCGTGGGTGCGCTGGCGTTTGGTGTAGCGGTTGAGGGCAACGATCTCTACGTGGTTGCCTGCGCTGGTGCGGAGCCTGGTGCCGACCTGGAGGTCGCCGGCTTCGATCCATTCGTTGAGTTCTGGGATCCAGAAGGGGTGGGTGTCTGTGGCGATGATGCTGGACGGGCCATCCTCCGTGGCGACGGTGAGCTCGGTGAAGTCCTTGTCGTCTTCGGTCTGAATGGTGTCGACGACAGTCTTGGTGTAGCTCTCGCCCGTTTCCGGGTCTGTAGTGAGAACGACATCCCCGGCTTCGATGTCCTCGATTTTCTTGCTGGAGCCGTCTGCCAGGAGAACTTCGGTGCCCGGGAGGAAGGAATGGCAGAATCCAATGGGAGCCTTGGCTTCGGAGGTGGCACCTCCGAGTAGGAGGCCGGCGGCCATCGCGAGGCCTTCGCCGTCTTCATACGCCGGGTCCGTCGTATCGACTCCGGCTATCCCCATCAGCCCGTCGTATATGTCTGCCGCGTCGATCCCGAGTTGAGTCGGGATGACGGTGTTGAAGCTAGAGGCGGCATGTCGCCCCGCACCGGCGAACGTTGTCCAGTTCAGCTTCAAACTGCGTGCCTTGAGGGGGGTCCATCCGCCGGATTTGAAGGTATCGCGCTTGTAGGAGCGCTTGCCTCTTGCTTCTTCGGTCCACGAGCTCCATTTCCAGTCGTTGCCCGTGTACTGGTAGGACTCGTGGTAGTCGACTGTCGCACCGCTTTTGGAGTCGCTCGGTACGCAGCGGCTTGTGTTGCCGCCACACAGTCCGTCAGGGCGGAGGCCGGTGGGGTCTGAGTTGGTGAGTGGGTTTCCGTAGGAGTAGGTGTAGCCGTTCATCTGGAGTGGGTCGGTGACGTCGATGATGGGGTCGACGGAGATGAAGCGGCCGGTGGTGGGTTCGTATTCGCGGGCGCCGATGTGGGTGAGGGCGGTGGTGTTGTCGTCTGTGCCGGTGCCGAGGAAGGTGTGGTTTCCGGGCCAGTCGGAGGGCTGGGTGCCGCGGGGGTTGCCGTAGGGGTCGGTTTTCCGGCGCGTGATTTTCTGGCCGGGGGCTTGTTCGATGCTGGTGGTGGCGGTGTTGTGGTGGTCGCTGATCAGGGTCGACAGGCTGTGGCCTGTGGTTTTGCCGTTGGTGCGGCGGATGGTGGTGGGGCTGCCGGGGCTGGCGTAGTAGCGGACGGCGTCGATGGCCTGGCCGGCCAGGTTGACGGTGACTTCGGTTCCGCCGAGGTGGAGGGTGCGGGAGCTGCCGGTTTCTTCTATGACGCGGTTGCCGGCGGCGTCGTAGAGGTAGGAGGTGGCGTTGCTGAAGTTCCACTGCTGGGCAGGGGTCCCGCGGCATTCGAAGATGTCGAGGTCGTTGCCGTCCGTGGCGTTGTCGTTGGGGACGGTGACGCAGCCGTTGGTGCCGGTGTAGAGGGCCTTGTCGCTGGTCCGGTAGGTGAACTTCTGTGTGGTCCTGCCGTCACAGGGGTAGAGGCGGGCCTTGCCGCCGTCGGCGGTGAGGCATTTGCCGAGCGCCTGGACGGTCTCGCCCGTGATGCGCCACTGCTGGGGCTTGGTCTCGTTGCAGGTCAGCAGTTGGACGGGGGTGGCGTCGGTGGTTTGGCCGTCTTGGACGTCGAGGCATTTGCCGGTGAGGCCGGTGACGGCGACGGAGCCGATGCCGGGGCTGGTGGCGGACTGGAGTTTGTTGCGGCGGTCCCAGTTCAGGGTCTGGGTGTCGCCGTTGATGGTGCGGGTTTTGGTGTTGCCGGCCGCGTCGTAGGTGTAGGTGGACAGGGAGTCGACGGTGGAGCCCGCGGTTTTGGTGGTCTTGGTGACCTGGTGCAGGGCGTGGGGCTGCTTCCTGACGACCGGCTGGGCGCCGCCCGCGAGGGGCACGCCGTACTCGTAGTTGGTGACGTCGTCGTATGCGGCGCTGGTCAGGTCGTGGTCGGTGAGTTTGGTGCGGTTGCCGATCGCGTCGAACTGGTAGTCCTGCCAGTAGGCGTCACCCGCGGTGCCGGAGCCGACCTCGGTGAGGGCGGGGCCGCCTGTGCCGGTCGGGCAGCCTGCGGTTTTGCCGGTCCAGGCCCGGGTGAGCTGGCCGAGGGTGTCGTAGGTGAAGCACTGGCGGTCGACGCGGGGGGCGGGCTGGGCGTCGGTACCGGGCTGGGTTTCGGTGATGGAGGTCGGGTTGCCGACCGTGTCGTAGGTGTAGGTGACGGCGGAGATGAGGCTGGTGGGGTCCGAGGCGGGGGTGGTGAGGGTCTCGCGGTGGCTGGCGGCTTCGGTGACCCGGCCGGTGTGGGGGTCGTGGGTGTTTGTGGTCCACACGCGATGGGGTGCGCTGCCGGTGGCGGTGCGCAGGACTTCGCCGAAGGGGCTGTAGATGGTGTCGGCGGTGTACCAGGACAGGCCTGACATGGTCTGCACCATGCCGTCGGCGTCGTAGCGGGTGATCAGCTTTTCGGCGGCCAGACCGCCGGTCGTTGCCGGGAGGGTCGTCGACTGGACCTTGCCGGTGGGCGTGTAAGTGGTGCTGTAGGCGTAGGTGCCTGCCAGGCCCTTGGTGCTGGGCAGGTCCGGGATCGTGATCTTCGATCCGGTGGGCCGGTACTCGCTGTCGTAGCCGGTGACCTCGCTCGTGTACGAGCCGGTGCCCCAGGTGCGGGTGGAGGCGACGGGCTGGCCCTTGGCGCCGGTCAGGGTGTCGTACGTCCAGGACGCGACGAGGGGGCCGGTGGCGGAGTTGTCGCGCAGTTCCGTCTTGCGGCCGAGGGCGTCGTACTTCGTGTACTGGGCGAGGCCGTAGGTGTTTGTCGCCGATTCCTGCTGGTCGAGGGTGTTGTAGGTGAACGTCGCGGTGCCCATGTCGGGGTCGGTGGATGAGGTCATCCGCCCCCGGGCGTCGTAGCTGTACGTCCAGTTGTTGCCGGCCGGGTCGGTGACCTTGGCGAGCTGTCCGCGTACGTCGTAGCTGTAGCTCGTCTTGTTCGACGTGATGTTCTGATTCGTGGGGTCGAGGTTGGTGGTGGTGTAGTGCTCGACCTCCTTGGTGCGGTTGAGGGCGTCGGTGGTGGTCAGGACCGCGCGGCTGCCGGGCAGCGGGGTCGTCCCGGTGGGGGACATGGCGCTGCGGGTCCGGGTCCAGTCACCGCCGTACTGGGTGATGGCGGAGTGCTGGGGGATGCCCTTTTGGAGGGCGGTGGTGCGGACCGGGCGGCCGAGGCCGTCGTAGGCGATCTGGGTGGAGTTGTGCACCTCGGTCATCGACACAGGGACGAAAAGGGAGGTGGTGAGCTTGTCGTCGGCGAGGTAGCCGTTGTTGGTCTGGCTGACGGTGCCGTTCGCGGAGTGCAGGGTGTCGGTGACGATGAGTGCGCCGCCCGGGCCTTCGGTCTTCGTCTGGCGGGGCCGCAGCAGACCGTCGTAGATCGCGATTGACGTGGCGTAGGTGCCGTCGTCCTTCAGTGTGCGGGAGGTGACGGCCGGAGTCTTGAGCTCGACGGTCTGGTAGTCGAACGTGTAGGCGGCCTTGTCGGTGGCCGGATTCTGTGACGGGGTCCAGACCTTGGTGCTGCGGCCGAGCTCGTCGTAGGCCGTGGTGACCTTGCGGTCGTTGGCGTCGGTCGCCTCCAGCACGCTGCCTCGGGCGGGGTCGACCTTGGTCGTCACCGTGTGCCCCAGCGCGTTCGTCGCGGTGACGGTGAACGCCGGCCCGGTGGCCGGGCTGAAGGCTATGGCCGAGGGGTTGCCGACGGCGTCGTAGGTCTTGACCGGCCGCCCCAGCGGGTCGTATTCGGTGCGCCCGGAGGTCGTCCAGCCGGTGCCCGCGGCGTCGAGGCTGTCGACCTGGTAGGGGAGGCCCTTGACGGGGGCCGTACCGAAGGCGTTCACGGCGTCGAACGACGTACGTCCGGCGGAGAGGACTGTCCCGGTGGAGGTGGCGGCGTCAGTGCAGTCCCCGACCGTCTCGCGGACTTCCGCGGTCAGGCCGATCAGGTTCTTGTCGGTGTTGTGGACGTAGGTGGGTTTGGTGCAGGACTGTTCGACGGTGGTCCAGCCGGTGCCCTTGTTCTCCAGGACCTCGGTTTGCGTGGTCTTGGTCAGGCCATAGAGGGTCTCGTAGGTGTTGCGGGTCCGCATCATCCGGGACTTGCCGCCGCTGACGGTCCGGATCTCCTCGGTGTGGTCGATTCCCTGCCGGTAGGCCTCCAGGGCGGTGGTGTCGGTCCGGGGGCGGGTCGCGGTCGGTGTGCCCTGATCCCAGGGCCAGGTCAGGACGCGGGTCTCGACGCTGCCGCCGGCCTTGGTGTAGGTGATGGTCTCGGCGGTCTGGCCCTGGAACCGGTCCTTGTCCTCACCGAGGTCTTCGGTTCCGGTGGAGTCCTTGACCGTGATCTTCGCCGCGGTGGTGGACAGGCCGCGGAAGTAGCGGGTGCGGCTCTGGGACTGCTCGGTCGCGTCCGGCTTGCCCGCGTTCGCGGTCTCACCCTTCGTGGTGACGACGCTGGCGTAGCCGCGCCACTGACTGTAGGTGCGCAGTTCGGGCTTGGTGAACTCGTCGTCCTCCTTGGCCCAGGCGGCGCCGCCTTCGTAGGTGTAGCTGGTGGTGACGTCGGGCCGCTGCGCTACGCGGTCCTTTTCGACCACGCTGTCCACGACGTACTTGTTGAACACTTCCAGCGGTGGGGTCTTCAGGTCGCCGTCGGGGGACCAGTGGACGGGGAAGCAGCGGCTGGTGTTCTTCGCCGGATCGGCAACGGTGGTGCCGATCGCGCAGGGTGCGGAGTAGTTGACGTGGATCTCGCCGCCGGTCTCGGTGAGGATCGATGCCACGCGCAGCCGGTCGAAGTCCGGCGTCGCGTCCGGCTTCCCGTCCTTGGGGGCCCTGGCGACACGGTTGGGCATGTCGACTGCGTTGGCCTTGAAGGAGACGGCCGGCAGCGCAACGCCGTTGGTGCTGTCCTTGGGTCCGTAGCCGGTGCGGGTGATGGACTCCAGCCACAGCGGGGGGCTGGTGTCGGTGCGCTGGTGCGGAAGCGACTGCTTCAGTGCCCACTGGTCGACCTTGGTGAGGGCCGTGGAGCCTTCCGTGCGCTGCCCGTAGGTGGTGACGCTGTCCAGGCGCATGCGCGACCAGAAGGTCGGCGCCGAGACGTAGCAGTTCGCCGCGTTCATCTTGCAGTTCAGGGAGCTGGGGGTGTCCCACCAGCCGATGGCGTTCTTGGTGCCGAACTGGGCGTCATCGCAGTTGGTGTCTTTGTCTTTGAAGCACCGCTGCTCTGTCTTGAACTCGACGCGGCCTGCGGGGGCGCCGGCGAGGTTGTCGGCGCGCAGGCCGTAGAGGATGCGGACCGGGTAGCCGCCGCGGGTGTATCCGACCTTGGCGGCGTCCTTCTCCTCGTACTTCTCGTTCTTGGCGTAGCGGTTCTCTTCCTTCTTCCAGTCGATGACCATGGCGTTGCCGTGGACGTCTTCGACATAGTCGAGGTTCCAGCGCCAGGCCTGGGTGCAGGAGGAGTTCGCGTAGGCCGTCTGGTAGCAGGGCTCGCCGGGGTGGTTGCCGAAGACCGGGACGGTGAAGACGGAGTCGGTGACGTTCTGCGGCGAGGTGCCGTCTCCGTGGGTACCGACGTTGTGGCGCCCGTAGTGGTAGCGCGTGCCGTCGCGGGTGGTGACGACCCAGTACTCGCCGTCCTTCGCGCCGTTGGATCCGCCCGTCTTCAGCTCGACCCTGGAGCCGTCATCGGACGCCGGAATCCACTTCCCGCTCGCGGCGTCGTGGACGAGTTCGGTTGTTGTGCCTCCGAGGGAGAGGACCACGTTGTCGCCGTTGCCGGCCCAGCAGAGGTCGCCCTTCTTCTTGTTCGTGTCGTTGTCGTTGTTCGGCTTGCTGGGGGTGGGCTTCAGGTCTTCAGAGCAGGTGCGGTAGCGGCGCTCGATGAAGCCCGGGTTGTAGTCCCAGCCGTCACCGACCCACGACGCCTGCCCGTTGGTCACGGACGTCTTGCCGTCGACCGCCTGGGACGAGTACGAGAACGCGATAGACGGTGTGGGACCTGCCGGAGCCGGCGGCACCGCCAACGGGTAGGTCCAGGAGAACACGCCCCCGCTGCCGCCCGCGGTCCACTTTCCAGAGGAGGACAGAGACGTGGCCTTGTAGGTGCCGCCCGCGCCTGACCCTCCGTCCGAGGCGGCCAGCACCACAGGGCCGGCGCCGCCGGTCATCGTGTGCATGCCCTGGACGGTCGCGGCAGCCGGGTCGAGGGTCGCGATGACCTTCTTGTCCGCGGGAAGGTTGGAGCTCGGGATGTCCTTGGAGACGGAACACTCCGGCAGAGCCGGAGTGTCAATGAAGCAGGCGGGGAACTGCCGCAGCTTCAGGCGGGAGGCCCACTCGGTGCCGTACAGGTCTTCGAACTTCGTGTAGTCCAGTGCGATGTCGACCGGATTCACCGCGTCAGCAGGCGGCGTGATCTTGATGAGGGCGCCGTCGATGCTGGCGGCCTCGGTCGCCGTACGGCCTTCGACGGCCGCCGACCACGTCCCCGACGGAGCGGTACCGGTCCCCGTGGTCTTACCGATGCTGACGGGGAGCGCACCGACCTGCGTGAACTCGACACCGTCGGCAGGCGCCAGCGTGACACTGGCAGAACCCGCCGCCGGCGGCGCCACCGCGCTCGCCTCATACCTGGCAAGCGGCGTCAGCCCCTCACCGTTCCATCCGTCGAGCTGAGCGGTGGCGACCTGGTCGGGCTCTGCCTTCAGGCCTTTCTGGAGGCTTGGCAGGGTGACGCCGCTGCGGTCGCCCGGTGGCGCTGCCCAGGCCTGGGCGGGTAGGAGAGATGCAACGAGCATCACGGAGAGTGTGATGCCGGTGCGCCCGGCGAGGCGCGCGCGTTTCGCGCGTGCCTTTCTGTTTCCGGGCAGGCGGAAATTCGCCGAGAACGGCGACATGTGGACCCCCCACGCTCTGCCGCCGCGGCCGAGGGCCCACGGCCGGCAGGAAACTGACAATTAGCCAGCTGATTCTGCGGCCGAAGCGCCGGAAAACCTACGGTTCCGATATTCGGTGTGGTCTTTATCACTTTACCCACTGCATACGATGGGGCAATCGGCGCAAAATGGTCGTATTGGCTGGTCGGTGGGTTGATGCGGGGAGTGAAGATGTCGGTGGGAGGGCTCATGCTCAGCTCGCACCTCGTGTGTGCGAAAGGCAGGCGGGGAGTGGGCCTTTCACATATTTCCGGCCGTAGGCCGAATCATTCTTTTGGTGAGTTCCGAGGGCTGCCGAAGTGTGTGCCCGAGGGGGGAGAAGTACACCTGTGTCTGACAGTGAACCGGTGGATGAGAGTCCGCCAACCATGGCCCCGGAAAAGACAGTTGCCGCCCCCGCGCCCCGCTGGTACCGGCGCCGCAGGACTATGGGAGGGATTGCCGCACTCCTGGCAGTAGCGGTCGCCCTGCCCGTCGGCGTGCACATCGCGGGGAACAAGAAGCCGCAGGCCAGCCAGGCCGAGGAAGCGCCGGTCGCGGAACCGGAAGCGCGGCGTCTGGCCGCTGAGTCCGGCAAGGAGGTCGAGGTCACCGCGGCCCGCGGCGCCAACACCACCACCTGGGCGCGGCCTGACGGGACATACCGCAAACAGGTCTTCAGCTCGGCTGTCCGCGCCCAGGTGGGCGGGCGGTGGAAGCCGATCGACACCACCCTTGAGCGCGTCGAGGGCGGATTCGCTGCGAAGGCAGTCAACGGACGGGTCGTCTTCTCCGCCGGATCCAAGCAGGCAGCCGGCGGCGAGCAGCGTTCCTCGCGCTCCGTCACCCGGGTGGCCCTGCGGCAGGACACGCCTGGTGAGGTGTGGACCGAGCTGGTGCGGCTGAACACCGACGGCCACGACATCACCGTCTCCTGGCCCGGAACCCTGCCGCAGCCGGTCATCGACGGCCCCCGCGCCCTCTACGAGAACGTCCGGCCCGGCATCGACCTGGTGATGACCGCCCAGGACGGCGGCTACTCCCACCTCCTGGTCGTCAAGGACAGACAAGCCGCCGCCGACCCGCTCCTCGGACAGCTGAAGTACCGCCTCGCCTCACCCGACCTGGCCTTCCGCCTGGACGCGGAATCCGGCGCGGTCAGCGCCCGCAACTCCCAGGACGAGGAAGTCGCGGGCTCTCCGACGCCGATGATGTGGGACTCCAGCGGGAAGGTCGC
The DNA here is from genome assembly GCF_043201995.1 of Streptomyces sp. NPDC048258. Lineage (NCBI taxonomy): Bacteria > Bacillati > Actinomycetota > Actinomycetes > Kitasatosporales > Streptomycetaceae > Streptomyces > Streptomyces sp. NPDC048258. Next base: position 18,450 of record NZ_JBICZH010000030.1, on the reverse strand, counting down.
CACCACCGACAACGAGCCGGCCTGGAAGCCCACCGACCTTGCGGCCCAGCATCCCACCCTCGGCTTCGCCGGCCTGGCCGGTGCGGAGGGCGCGCGCCTGAAGCCCGCCAAGGCGGCCCTTGGGGAGAACACCCTCTCCATCACCCCGGACACCACACTGCTGAACGCCCCGGAGACGGCGTATCCGGTGTTCATCGACCCCTCGTTCAAGGGACACAAGCACTCCTGGTCCTTGCTCTACAAGACGGAGGGCAATTCCAGCTTCTACAACGGGCAGAACTACAACGCGAGCGGCACGGACGAAGCCCGCGTGGGGTACGAGTCCACGACCGGCGGCACCTCCCGGTCCATCTTCAACTTCTATTTCGGCAGCGAGCTCCACGGCGCCGGCATCATCTCCGCCAGCGTCCGGGCCCTGCAGACGTACTCCTGGTCGTGCAGCCAGAAGGCGATGGACATCTACTCCACCCCCTTCGTCACCTCCTCCAGTACGTGGAACAACACGAACAACGCGACGTGGTGGAACCGGAGGGTCGCCACCGAGTACGCCGGCTACGGCTACAACAGCTCCTGCCCGGACAACTGGATCGCCCCCGACATCAAGGGCCTGGTCACCGACGCCGCGAACAGCGGCTGGGGCGCCCTGTCGCTCGGGTTCGCCGCCCCGAACGAGTCGGACTCGTACTACTGGAAGAAGTTCATCGCCAACGGCGAGACCGCCCCGTACATCGAGATCCTCTTCAACCACCCGCCCGACACCCCGACGGCGGCGAACCTGCAGACCTTTCCCGGCGGCCCGTGCCTGACCACCAGCCCGGGCACCGGCATCGGCAAGACGAACGTGATCTTCCAGGCCAAGGCCAGCGACCGCGACGGCCTTGAAACCCTCGAAGCGGTCCAGATCGAGATCTGGGACTCCGAGACCGGAGCCCAGAAATACAACGCGTGGCTGGAGCCCAACAGCGACGGCGTCGTCACCCACGAAGTGCCGTTTGGTGATTTCACTGACGGCAAGAAGTACCACTGGCTCTCCCGTGCCCGGGACAGGAACGGGGCGGTCTCGGGCAGCGGACCGAACGATTCCGGGGGCGGCGGCTGGTGCACTTTCACCGTCAGCCACTCGGTCCCGCAAAGCCCGGCCGTCTCCTCCGCCGACTTCCCGAAACCTGGCGAGTACTTCTCCGAGTGGAGCGCGAAGCCGGCCAGCACACCCCACCAGGTGATCAGGGTCAGCGGCAACGGTGCCAAGGCCGAGGACATCCGCGAGTACCAGTGGAGCCTGAACCGGCCGCTCTTCGACAAGAAGGAGGTGCCGTCCCCCACCAGCGGTGAGGCCGAGATCCACCTCCAGGTCGACACAGCCGGCCCCAACATCCTGTACGTCCGCACGGTCAACAAGTACGGCAACATCTCCCCGCAGACCACCTACCAGTTCCTCGTCACCCCCAAGGCCGGCCAGGACAAGCCCGGCGACGCCAACGGCGACGGCCACCCCGACCTCTTCGCCATCGACAAGGACGGAAACCTCCGCTCCTACGCTGGCGACGCCGCCGGAGACACCGACGTCTCCATACCCGGCGCCATCCTGGACGGCATGCCCGCCACCGGCCACTGGAAGACCGGCCCCAACGGCAAGCCCGCACTCATCGGCCACTCCACCGACTGGTTCCCCGGCGACGGACTGACCGACCTCATCGCCCGCATGCCCGACGGAAAGCTGTACGTCTACCCGGGCATCGGCACCGGCCAGTTCGACGTCGGCCGCCGCATGGAAATCCTGCTACCCGCCGGCGCACCCGATCCGGCGACCTTCCGGCAGATCGTCGTCACCGAGGACATCGACGGCGACGGCTTCGCCGACATGTTCGCCATCGCCGACGACGTGCTGTGGTCCTTCTCCGGCTACACCGGCTCCAGCTTCACCTCCTACAAGAAGGTGGCCACCACGGTCTGGGCCGACCGCGACGTCATCGGCGTCCGCGACATCTCCGGAGACAAGGTCCCCGACCTCCTCTTCCGCGACAACGCCAACCCCAACCGCGGAATCGCCCTCCGCAAGGGCAAGCCCGGCGCGAACGGCGGAGTCGACCTCGTCTCCCTCAAGGACGCCGCCAGCGCGGCCGGCGGCGTGGACTACACCTACGCCACCACCGGCTGGGGCCGCACCACCATCCCCATGATCCTCGGCACACCCGACGCCACCGGCGACGGCATCCCCGACATCTGGGCCGTGGACACCCTCGGCAACCAATGGCTCTACCAAGGCGGCACCGCCACCCTCGGCGCCGCATCCGGCAGGGACGAGGACGACTGGAACACCTTCCTCACCATCGGCTAGAGACCCACACCCACCATGGCGGGGGGCCGGCGGGGGCCCCCCCCCCCCCGGCCCCCCCCCCGCCGGGGGGGGGGGCGCCCCCCCCCCCCCCCCCCCCCCCCCCCCCCCCCCCCCCCGGCCCCCCCGCCCCCCCCCCCCCCCCCCCCCCCCCCCGCCATGTCCGGGGACATGGGCCGCAGCGACGAGCCCCGCCGAGCACGGCTCGCCCTCGCGGTCGACACGATCCTCGCCGCGCTCGCCCTGCTTCTGGTCGCCGCCGTACTCGCGGTCGCCGGATGAGCAGCTGGCCGTACGCGGTCGTCCTGGTCCTCTTCGCCGTGGCTGCCATCGCGGCCCGGCGCGCTCACCCCGCCGCACGTCCCGACACCGACAAGGAGCAGTAGCCCATGGCACTCACCCTGTTCACCCGCCGCCCCGAGCCCGTCGATCTGGCGGCCGTCGAGCCCGAGCCGTGGCCCGAGATCGGCGAGACCTGGAAGCCCGAGGGCGTCACCATCGCCCAGCGCTACTACAACCAGGCGCACGCGGTCGTCCTCGTCTTCACCACCGACGACGGCAAGTACGGCACCTACTACTCGATCGCGTGCCTGGGCTGCCACTACGCCACCAGCGAGAACGGCGAGCGCACCTACAACACGCGCTACGGCCTTGCCGACGCCGCGAAGGTCGCCAACGAGCACGCCACGACCTGCCGGGCGCTGCCCCGCGACATCCCCGCCCGCCCGGACGAGACACCGTCCGCGAGCGGCTGCACTCCTGGGTGCGCGGCGCCCGCCACAAGGACAAGGACGTCCAGCTGTGGTTGTCCTACCTGGATCTGATCCGCCTCACCCTCCAGCGCAGCAACGACTGGATCGTGGACGTGCTCCAGCAGCTGGCGGCCGACGAGCCCGACGTCCTGCGCACCGAGCGCAGTGAGTACAGCGACCACGTCTCCTACTACGCCCGCCAACTCCCGGAGAACTGACCGGCGCTCTCCGCGCGCTCCCGCCCGCCGACTTCTCCGGTAGCCGGGGGCGACGCGGTGTCCGCCCGGTCAGCCGAGACCGGACGACCGGCCCTCCCCCGGAGGTCACCGTGTCCCTCGCCCGCCGATCCCTGATGGAAGCCGCCGCCGCCCGCTTCGGGTGGCGCCGCGCCTACGGCGACACCACGCAGGTCGACGCGCTGCTCACCGAGCAGACCGAGACCGCGTACACCGAGGCCGCCGACAACGCGGCCCTGGCGACCGCGAAGAACACCGACGCCCGGCACGTGCAGCCCTGCGTCCTGGACGTCCGCGGCCGCGTCCTCGCCGACGTCCTCTACCTCGAGGGCCTGCTGACCGGCGCCCGCACCCGCGACCTGCCCCCCGAGCTCATCGAGCGCCTGGAGGACGCCGTCGACCACGGCCACGAGCTCACCGTGCTGCTCGCCGACACCGTCCGCACCACCGCCGCCGCCCACACGGCCAGTTGAGCGCCCGGGGCGGCCGCTGGCGTCGGGCCCGGCCGCCCCGGAGCAGTACCCCTCCCCCTCCCAGAGCGCACTGACAGAAGAAGGAGCTCCATCATCATGACCGCAACCCTGCGCCAGACGGCCAACAGCGTCGCCAACACGATGATCGAAGGCGTCAGCATGACGTCCGCGCTGATCGGCGGCGCGGCCGGTGCCTACCTCGGCTACCAGCTCGCCCCTCTCGCCTGGTCCGACGACTCCCGCATCGCGTTCGCCGGAGCGGTCGCCGTCGTCGGGGCCCTCGCCATCGACGGGCTCGCCGAACTCGTCCTCGCCCCGCTGCGCCGCCTGATGCGGACCCGCAGCCCGCTGCCCTCCACCCGCCGGTCGGCCCCGGCCCCGGCCGCCACGCTGGACGAGGCCCTCGCCCAGGTCACCGCCGCGACCGAGGAGGACGCCGCACACCGCGCCGCTGGCGCTGCCATCCGCATCGACGAGAGCGACAACTTCCTGGGCGACGAGAACCGGTGGCGCGGCTACGAGGACGGCGAGGCCACCTTCTACCTCGCCCCCGGCGTCGTGCTCCACCACCGCGCCAAGAGGAGCGAGTACAAGCACCACTTCACGCTGCTGACCGGCGACGGCGAGCAGCCGGTGCGCATCACCGGCATGGAGCAGATCCGCCACCACCTCGCCGCCCGCGCCGCCGGCCTTCCCGCCGTCCCCGCCACCGCCGACCGCAACGTCGACGGTGACAAGGACGAGGTCCTGGACGACGACCTCACCGGCATTCACGCGGTCTGACGGACTGCCCGTTCCGCCCCGGCCCGCGCGGCCGGGGCGGTGCGGTGGTCAATCAGCCCCACCCGATCGAGCCGGAAGGCCCCCGCATGTCGCAGCCCACGCAGATCACCGTCATCCGCGACGGCCTGTTCACCTCCCGCCGCCTGACCGCCGACATCAACGACACCGTCACCACCGCGCAGAAGCTCGTGAGGGAGCACTTCGGCCGGCGCCCGCTGACCGCCGTGGAACTGGTGGTCACCTCCCCCAAGAAGATCCCCGGCCTCGCCGCCGCGGCGCAGGGCGCGGCCGCAGGCATCCCGGAGAACGTCTACGCCGAGAAGCGCCTCAGCTTCACCGCCAAGCCCGACGACCTGTACTCCCTCACCGTGATCGCCCCGAAGAACACGATCCGGGTCCTGATCAACGCCAAGCGGCTGCGCCGCCGCCCGCGCGAGATCGGCGCCACGCTGGTCTGGGCGTTCGTCGAGGTCGACCAGCTGTGCCGCAAGGGCTCGCTGGAACGGCGCATCGCCCTGACCCGGCACGAGATGGGCACCCACGTCCTGCCCAAGGGCAAGGCCCGCAGCCTGTACCGGATCGAAGCCGCGATGGAAGACGAAGCCGCGAAGGTCACCGGACAGATCGTCGGCAAGGTCCTCCAGCAGAACCGGCAGGCCGAAGCCGCCGTCCGCGCAGAGACCGCCTCCGCGCAGAACACCGCCTGACGGATTCGCGACGCCGTTCCCGCCAGGGGGTGCGGTGTGTACATCCCCACGGGCAGGATCTGGCGTCCAGCCTGACGACGGTCAGGATCCTGTGGCTCGACCATTGAAGATCGAACTCAAGTAATCGCCCACCGCCTGCTCGGATACCCGGAGACTTCGATCGGCCCCAACGGCAGGCAACTCTCCGCTATCTACCAGCTGGTAGACGGACATCGGGGTCATTTGCAACCGATCCGCCACTTCGGCGATCGTTAGCCAATGTTCCTTGTCTCCTGGGCGGCGTCGGTTTCCTGACGTCGGCTGCCCGTGCGTTCCAGGATCGGGCGCGCCGCTTGAGTCAAAGCGAGCTTTCAGAGTTCGTGCCTGGGAGGTGGCGCCGGCTGCTTGAAGTACGTGGATCAGATGGTCGAACGTGGGTGTAGACACATTCACCACGTCGATATCGTCGATGAGTTCGGGTGTCAGCAGCGTTCTGATGGCCTCGAATTGAGCGCTAAGGCATAGCGTGTGTAGCAAGGCTGTGATGTCGTGGACTGTATAGAGATCCGCATGCCTGACCAGCGAGTGTGCGAGGCGCCGGGCTGACTGTTCAGAGCCCGCAAGGCGCAGACCAGCCAGCACCCAGATGAATACGCCGTACCCCCATGTATCATCGACAATCCCACGAGCAAAAGTAACCATGCCGGCATCGTCTAGTACTTCCTCAACCACATTGACGAGCGGCTCAAGCAGCCGGTCATTGATGTCAGCAAGGTCGATTGGCGGCTCGCTTCGGGCGAGGTCACTGCTGACCAGTTCTGCCAGGGTTTCCAACACTTCTGCCGTGTCGGTTTCAGCCTTCTGCAGCACATCGAAAAGCAGAGCAGCATAGCGCTGGCTCGTTTTGCCTGGCAACGGCACCGCGGCCGCACCAGTAGTCGCTTCCTCGGTCAGCCGAGACTGAAGACGTGCAAGCCGGGCTTGTGCGGCATCAGGATCCGTCCACATCTCATTCACCGCAGCAGCTGCTTCTCGCAGCTGGTCTTCAAGGCTCACAGTTCACCCCCATCGGCGACGAGCAGAGACTTAAGGGCCTTGCGAGCGTGGTGTAGGTGTGTCTTCACCGATCCGGTGGAGACACTCATGATGTCAGCGATCTCGTCCAGAGGAAGATCGTGTTGCATCTGAAGCGCGATTGCGGCTGCCTGTTGTGGTGGAAGCTTGCGTACAGCGTCCAGGATAGCCAGCCTGTCGTCCCGCAGAGCGTATTCGTCTACTCCTCCCGGAGATGCAGTGTCCGGAAGATCCTGTGGATCGGTGCTCACTCCTGCCCTACCGCGTGCCTCCTGGGCATCGCTGAGGCGCTGCCCTGCGACCTTGAACAGCCAAGCGCTCGGCTTCTCCAGATCCTTGACCTTCTCCCAATACCTGTACGCGCTGATCATGGTTTCCTGAGCCGCATCGTCGATCACGGCGCGATCTCCCTCCAACCAGATCAGGTAGCGGCGAACCTGCGGCTCCCAGTGCAAGAAGAAGTCAGAAAAGCCTTCGGCCTCAGGCTGCACGTCCTCTGCCCCCCTGCCTGCCGCTTCATATGGCTACCCGCGCTGATCGTCGCTCGATGCTGCGCTGTCAATCACAGTGCGTCGACCCGCCCGGTTACCGTCTGTATCTTCCACCCGAAGGGTGCCCCCTGGCAGGCAATCGAGCATCATCCGCAATGTTGCTCGTCGTTCTCGCTCGATCCCGGCTGCGGATCGGCCACGCGCGAGCTCATGCAGGACGTCCCAATGGTTCGAACTCCCATTGCGAGAACGGAGAAACAGTCCAACCACCGCCACCACGGCGGGCACGAGGATGGCCAGCAGGTCAAGATTCACTTGTGCACTCCGCCTGTTTCGCACCGTGGCGCTCTACCCGGTCTGCCCACTACAGGGTTAAGGCAGACGAAAGGTTGAACTCCCGAGCGAGTAGTTCATCCAGTCTGCGCTAGGTGCAGCGCCTGGGCCGCGGACCGTTAGCGGCTGACGGCCGCGCAGATCGGTGCGGAAGAACGTACTGGCGCGCCCGGTGCTCCCGGCGCGAGGCCGGCCTCCAGGCGGCCAACCAGCTCGCCGGTGACGCCGCCGGGCAGGCCGCGACCGCCGCCGGCGCCGACCCTCACGCCGTCGCCCTGATCCGGCTGCGGGCCCGCTGCCTGGTCGCCGGACAGCTCATGCACGACCGGATCCGCACCGGCGAGTACGAGCAGTCGATCCGCGGCCTGCTCCTCGGTGCCGACTCGACACCCCCGCCCCCGTCCCGGCCTGACGCTGTTCCGCCCCGGCCACCGGGGCTCCGCTCCGAGATCAGGAGACACCTCTTGAGCACCGACACCACCAACGAGACGATCCGCTACACCGCCGACGTGGTCCTGTTCGCCGCCGGGCACGTCCTGCTGATCGAGCGGGGCTGGGACCCGTTCAGGTCCCGGTGGGCCCTGCCTGGCGGTCATGTGGACATGGGGGAGACCAGCCTGGTCGCCTCCGTGCGCGAGCTGGAGGAGGAGACCGGTATCTCCGTCCCGGCCGCCGACCTCCGGCAGGTGGGCGCCTTCGACGCCGTCGGCCGTGACCCGCGCGGCCGGTACGTCAGCGTCGCCTACACGGCCACCCTGCCCGCGCTGGTCGAGCCGACGGCCGGGGACGACGCCACCGCCGCCCGCTGGTGGCCCCTGGACGCGCTCCCCAACCTCGCGTTCGACCACGCCGAGATCGTGGCGGCCGCCGCGAACCACTGCCCCCGTCCCGCGCGAGCGCGGCGTTCCTCCGTGCCGCCCCGGCCTCACCGGCCGGGGCGGTCGCGGTGTTCCGCCACGACCAGCGACAGGAAGGAGAGGGCGTCATGCCGCAGCTGGAGTTCTATGAGGTGGACGTGCCGATACACACCAACGACCGGGCGCTGCACGGTGTGCACGTCTTCACCGGCAAGGCGTCCTCGGCCAACGAGGCCCTGACCCGCGCCCACCAGGTCTACGACGCGGCGTTCGCCGCGCGGCAGGCCGGGCTCGAGGTCCCCGGGCAGCAGGACGGCGGCTGGGGAGCGCGCGGAGTCCGCGACGGCTGGGAGCTGGACTGGGCGGCGGCGAAGGCCGGCCGCTGGTCCAACCCGAACGACTGGACCCGCAAGACGCCCTACGAGCTGTAGATACGCCCCGAGGCAGGCGCACCAGGTCTGGAAACCGTCGCCTGCCTCGGGCCTACCCATCCCGTACAAGACGAGAGAGGGAGCAACCAGTATGGCCTCCACCGTGCGCTTACAGGCCCCCATCGGGCAACGTGCCCTGCTCATCACCAGCCTCGCCGTGCCGCTGACCGGCTGGACCTTGCACGCGGTCAGCCTGCACCGCAAGCTCGCCGCCGCCCGCCGCGACCCGCTCACGGGTCTGCTCGGGCGCGACGGCTACACCGCCAAGGCCCGGCAGATCACCGACCGGCACGGCGACAGCGCCCTGGTGGTCCTGGTCGACCTGGACCACTTCAAGCAGATCAACGACGGGCCCGGCGGGCACGCCGCCGGCGACCGCGTCCTGGCCGCCACCGCGCAGCGCCTCACCGCCTGGGCGGGCAGCCGCGGCGCGGTCGGCAGGCTCGGGGGCGACGAGTTCGCCGTTGCGGTCCGGATCGGACCCGCCCGCCGCGAGCTCCGCCTCGCCCAGCTCACGCAGCTGCTCGCCCAGCCCGTCTCCGTCGACGACGGCGCCCTGGTCGACGTCGCCGCGTCGGTCGGCGCCGCCTCCCCCGACATCCTCGGCACGACCGACCTGAGCGTGCTCCAGCGCGCCGCCGACGCCGCGATGTACGCGGGCAAGCACACCGGCCACGCCGTCCTCGCCGGACCGCAGCACGCCACGGTGCCCTCCATCAACGGCCGCCGCGCCGGACGGCCGGGCACCAACTCCCTGGGACGGGCGGCATGAGCGAGACCACCACCACCGACCCGGGCACCTGGATCCGGGGCCTCACGATCCGCCAGCCCTGGACGACCTGCATCCTCGCCGGGAAGGACGTGGAGAACAGGCCGACCCCTTGGTCCTGGCGCGGCTGGCTGCTGCTGCACGCCGGGCAGGCCACCGAGCGGGCCCCGATGCGCGACCCGCTGGTCGCCACTGCGATCCGCAGCCGCGCCCTGCACACCCGGGCCGTCATCGGCGTCGCCCGCCTCACCGACTGCCACCAGGACGCCGCCGGCACCCCGCCGTGCTCGCGGTGGGCGCAGCCCGACGCCTTCCACCTGGTCCTCTCCGACGTCCACGAACTCGCGCTGCCGATCCCGTGGCTGCACGGACAGCTCGGACCGTGGCGCCCACCGCAGGACCTCGTGGACCAGATCCTCCTCCAGCTCCCCCACCTCGCTCCGGAGGCCACCTCATGAGCCGCAACCGCACCGGCGTCCCGCAGACGCCGGCCATCATCGTGGCCGACGACAGGGTCCCCTTCCCCGAGACCGACCACGCCCTGCGCTGCCGTACGAGCCCGGCCCTGTTCTCGATCGAGGACATCCGCAACACCGACGAGGACCCCCGCGCCCGGGAGAAGGCACTCGCCAAGGCCAAGCACGCCTGCTCCGGCTGCCCGATCGTCAAGGACTGCCTGAAGTGGGCGCTGGCCAACCCAGGCCTGACCGAGACCGGGGTGTGGGCGGCGACCACCAAGCGCGACCGCACGCAGCTGCGCAAGCAACTCGTGGACCGGCTCGGTGAGGACTGGGTCGGCGTGGTGGCCGAAGAGGACCGGCGCTGGCGGAAGCGGGCGCACGCGGCGCGCGTCGTGCCGCCGACCGCCCGCGAACTGGCCCTCGCCCGCCTGGAGCTGGAAGGCATCCCCACCCGGCCCGCGCCGTACAACCGCTGGAAGGAACCCATCACCCAGACGCAGGCGGCGTCCAACCTGCGCGTGCTGGCCCTGGTCGCCAGCGGCAAGGCCGCGTGATGTTCACCGACTGGACCGAGGCCCTCGAAGCCGAAGCGCTGCCCCTGAACCCGAACCCGGCGCAGCAACTCGCCGCCGCGGCCCGGGTCACCGCCCGCAGCTCCCGCGACAAGGACGACATGGCGTTGCTCCTAGACGTCCTCGGGCTGCCCACTGACCCCGACACCCTCACCGCCCTGCTCCCCCTCCTCCCGGAAACCGGAGACGCACCCACCATGACGAACACCCCCGCAGCCCCGGCCCTGTCCGCGCACGAGTCCGTGGCGATCTCTATGCACAACAACGGCGACAGTGAGCAGGCCATCCGCGAGGCCACCGGCCTGACCGAGACCGAGCTCAGCGACCTCATCGCCGACTGCGTCCTCGGGCTGCCCCGCCCGGCCGCCGCCTCCCCGGTCATCGACGTCCCGGTCGTCGCGCTGCCCGTCACCAACGCCGTGCAGAAGCTGCTCGACTGGGCGGCCGCGCACCCGGCCGCCGGAGTACGCGGCCGCGCCGCCCGCATCACCGCCGACCTCTCCGAGCTGACCGATCGCCGCGACAGCGAGGCCGCACAGCGCGAGGCCGAAGAGAAGGTCGCCAAGGCCCGCGCCGAACTGGAGAAGGCGCAGGAGGAACTGCGCACGCTGAAGGCCGGCACCCGCACCACGGCGGCCGCCACCGCGGCTGCCGCGCCCACCCCGATCCGCGCGGGCCTGGGAAGCGGCCGCACCCGGGAGGAGCTCGCCGCCATCAGGACGTGGGCGCGCGAGCACGGCCACCAGGTCGCCGACCAGGGCATGGTTCCCAAGCGGGTCCTGGAGGCGTACGACGACGCGCACCAGGCGCCGGTCCGGAAGGCCGGCTGACCGTGGCCGACGACGACGCGATAGCCCTGGACGGCTTCCTGGACGAAGAGACCGTGCCCGGCGACCTGCACGGCAGCACGGCGCGGTTCCGGCTCACAGTCTCCCCGACGGACGAGCGCACGGACGAGATGATCCTGCCGTGCAGCGTCGCCGACCCGGAGCTGGCGCACGCGGTCATCCACGACCTGGTCCCCGGCGACAAGCTCCGCGTCACCGGCTACCTCCGGCTCCCTCGCACGCCGGACGAGCCGATGTGGCTGGCCGTCAACACGCTCGCCGTGCTGGAGACCGCGCCGCAGCTGTCCGACCCGGCCGCCGTCGCCACGGCGGTCATCCATCGGTACGGGCCGTACATCTGCTGGTTCGACGCCGACACCACCGACGTGGAGGTGTTCACCGAGACCGGCGACTGGGTCGGCACCGCACCCGAGCCGAACGACCTGGGCGAACTGCTCGAAGCCTTCGAGCACCGCCAGGCCGCCGGCGGCGAGTAGCGGAGCCGCCGTGCCCATCCGTCCCGAGAACCTGCACCGCTACCCCCGCGACTGGCCCCAGATCAGCGCGCGGATCCGGTTCGAGCGGGCCCCGCGGCCGCTGCGAGTGCACGGGCCACTGCGGCCTCGCGCACCCCGGCGGCCGCTGCCCCGCCGTCCACGAGCAGCCCCACCCCGACACCGGGTCCGTGGTCGGCCTCACCACCGCCCACCTCAACCACACCCCCGAAGACGTGCGAGATGTTGGTAAGTCCGGCTATCAGAAGTTGTGGAATGGTCCTCCATCCCATGAAGATCCACGGACTTCACTTGGCTCCCAGTCCGCGTAGAAGTCGGTTGGTGGCTCATCCAGCTTGACCTCCTCCGCAAGCCCCCCCAGCTCTTCAAGTTCCTCGTGCTCGACACGCAGGTCGCAGGCTGGGCAGGTGAAGACGAACGGGGTGAACATGACCGCCCACTCATCCTCGTCCACGTGCGTGTCACCACTAAGCCAGCCCTGCGAGTCGCATGCCGGGCAGGTGGCGGGCTCGTCGTGTTCGATGTAGCCGGGAGGAGAGACTCGTGCAATCGTGCCGAGGACGAGCTCGCGTTCCTTCTGGGGCAAGTGGCCGTAACGTTCAGAGAAGACATCCTTGGCCCGAGCAAGTTTGCTCTCCAGCCGGACACGGACAGCTTCCACGTTCTCTTCGAGAAGCCGGTCGTGCAGGGACTCGTAACGGCCCCAGTAGGAAGTGTCGATCTTGAGCTCGACGAGCAAGGGGTCGATCAGCCGGAGACACGTGGTGAAGACGGCATTGACCTCTGACCGGTCGTACATGCCACTGTGTGCGACGCCGTTACGAGCGTTGGCTAGCGGTCCAAGCGCCCGCTGATCGACCGGCATCTTCTTCCGCAAGATCTTCTGCGCTCGGGCATGGGCTTCGGCCAAGCCGATGGTCTTGACCTGCTCCGCGGGAACCGAAGCGTGTGCCCCGTGACCCGTCGCGTGCAGCAAGGAGTTGAAATCCTTGCCCTCCACTACGAGAGCCGGGTGCAGGCTGGCCAGGTATGACTTGAGGAGATGCTCGGCAGCGATCCCGGCGTGGTGGACCGCCAGGTCATGAGACGACGGGCCTTCGGCGAGCGCGGCGAAGGCCGCGATCATCCATTTGCGCGAAGAGAGCTTGAGTCGTTCAGAGTCCATGGCCAGGACACTAGGCGGCTGGAGCAAACCCATTGTCGGAATTTCGGTGGCGCTCAGTAGTGCCACCGGCGACATGTCCGCTTCTGCCCCAGCGCCGAGCAGGTCGAGGTCTCAACGGCAGCCGTTCTCGCAGTCCGGACCGTGTTCGGGCAGGAGAACCAGGCCGCAGTCGAGAACCTGCTCGCCGCCTGCCAGCTCTGCCACCTGCGGATCGACCACGGACACCACCGGGTCACCCGCTCCCTCACCCTCGCCGCCCGCGCGGCCGCCGCCGGACAGCTCGGACTCCTCCCCGAGACCGCGCTCACCCGCACCGAGCCGCCCACCCCGCCGCGCCCCACCCGAGGCCGCACCCCCGCGGCCGCGCTCCACCAACTGCCCTTCCCCGACCCCGAGCAGGAGACCAAGCCCATTGCCCGCATCAGCGTGAAGATCGCCCCGCTCCACCCCGACGGAACCGAGTGCACCCACGCGGTCCGGCCCTCCGGCAAGCCCCGCGACGCCGACTCCGGCTGCACCGGCCGCCGCAACTACGCCGTGGTGTGCAGCTCCTGCGGCCCGGTCGGTGAGCCGCGCAACCTGCGGGTCCTCGCCGAACCGGCGCAGAGCGCGCACCGCGACAGCCACAAAACCGCGCCCGCCCCCGCCACTCGCTGACCCCCACCTGCCCGGCTGCCCGGACCACCACGGTCCCGGCGCCCCAGGGGAGATGTGAGGGCCGATGCCCGCCACCGTCTTCGACCAGTTCACCGCCGCACCGCCCGCCGACCCCTCCGACCCGTGGGCCAGTAACTACGCCGGCCCGATCGCCCGCTCCACCCTCGCCTGGTGCACCGTCACGATGCTTGCCGACCAGAACGACACCGGCATCTACCGCCAAGCCCTCGCCGCCGACGCTGGGACCGCTCAGCTGATGCCTACATCTGACCAACAGCAAAAGGCCGGTACCTCACGCGATGCGTGAGGTACCGGCCTTTTGCTGTTTCGGGGCCGCATGAGAGAGGCGACGCTGTTGGTTGTCATGCCACGCCTGCGGCTGCTTCAACATGACTCGACTGCGACGGCTGATAACGCCGTTATCACCGCCGCCCTCAGCAGATGACGCGAGGCCTGCTCATACGTTGCTGCGCTGTCCGCGGCGCCGAGCGCTGCCGAGGACTCTGATAACGGCGTTATCAGCCGTCGCTGCCTTGTGCCTCGGACTCGCCTACCCGGCTGCCCAGGAGGGCTGCAGAGAGCCGCTCGAACAAGATCTTCTGCTGATCCGCATCCATCTTCTCCAGGATGAGGTCGGCAACGCCATGACCGTCGTGCCACGGCACTCGCGGCAGTCGGCGCATGTCCACCAGGAGCGGTCCGGCATCCTGCTCGACAGCCACGGTGCTGATAACGGCGTTATCACTACCGTCCGAGGGAGAGCTCGGAGCTGAGGCCAGCTTCGCGCTGATAACGCCGTTATCAGTGCCAGCGCCGTTCTGACCGACATCGAGGCTCGCTTGATCCGCACTGGCTGCGGGCGCGGTTCGGCGCTCCTTACGAGCCGCGGGCACCTCGGCACGTCGTGCATCCGCCGTCGTGCGCTGCTCGCTGTGGCTGAGCTTGGCCAGCCCTCGCACCTGCTCCACAGTGCGCCGCCCTTCTACGAGGTCGGCTTGAAGGTCGGGAGCCAGCGCGAGAAGCGAGATCCGCTGGGATACGTACGGCTGAGTCAGGCCGAGCCGCTTGGCCACCTTGTGCTGAGAGCCGTAGTGCTGCACGAGTCGCTGGAGCGCCTGGGCCTCTTCGAGCTCGGTGAGGTCCTCACGCTGGGCGTTCGCGACGAAGGCGGCCTCCAGGAGCGATTCGTCCGTGGCCGCGAAGGCATCGTTGACGGTGACTTTGAGCGTCGAGAAGCCAGCCTTGCGTGCAGCAGCCAGCCGACGGTGCCCGTCGACCACGACGTACTGCGCTCCCGGTTCCAGCTCGCCCTGCCGGTCGGGCCGCCCCTTGAGGTAAGCGTCGACGCTGGCCACGGTGATCGCCGTCACCTGGCCGACCTCCCTCAGGCTGCCCGCCAAGCCTTCGAGGTCCCCAAGGAGCTCACGAGGATTCTCTGGATTGGCGCTGACGAGTTCCAACGCCAGTTCGGACGGGACCGTCTGCCCCGACAGCCGTCGCTGCTGCTGCTCCTCCCACTCCCGCATCTCCTTCTCGCGGGGATCCTCATCCGCAGACGCGGAGATGCCATAGTGCGCGAGGATCTCGTTGCGCGAGGGACCTGCAGCCTCAGCGGCCCCTGCGTAGCGGGGGACAGAGTCCTTCTTGCTCACGCCGCCAGCTCCTTCGCCAAGCTCCGCAGCCCCTTCGACAGGGAGCAGTCGGGTTCCCACTCGAGCAACGGCGTCTGACGGTCCTGCGCGTCCCTCTGCTCCTTGAGATCTGGGAAGACGGCGAGAACACCGGGAGCTGACCGCTCCTCCCACTCCTCACGCCTTATCTGCACGGAGGCGCCACGGCGGCTGTCGTAGGCGTTGATGACGAAGCCGACTTCGTCCACCTGGATGCGGGCGAGCTTCTCCAACTGCTGCCGCTGCGCGTTGAAGAGGTCGTATGCCTCGAAGCTCGGCAGGTCTGCCCATACCGGCATCACGACACCTGAGCGGTCCGCAAGCTCCCCTTCGCGGCGTTGTACGTAGTGCATGCCGATGTCCATCGCGAGGCCGAGGCTGGGAGGCCCATCGAGGATGACGATGTCGTAGTCCTTCTCGACCGGCTCCAACGCACGCGCCAGCGACTCCTCACGACCGGCGCGCATCGTGCTCATCACAGCGTCGAACAGGAACGCGTCATTGCAGGAGGGCAACAGATGCAGGCGCTCACCGAAACGCTGCTGCGGCAGGACCACAATGGAACGGCGGATGTGACGGGTCGCCTTGCCCAGCATGTGCTCGAGGAGGCTGCCGCCGCTGTCCATAGCGATGGGCTGCTCTCCCAGCCGGCGAGTGAGGTGGCCCTGCGGGTCGTAGTCGACCAGCAGCACGCGCAGTCCGAGTTCCGCGAGAGCCTGTGCCAGACCGCCGGCCAGGAACGTCTTCCCCACCCCGCCCTTCTGTAGAGCGACAAGGAGTCGCCGAAGCACGCGCGGGCGAGGCGCCGCCGGAACGGGCTGGTCGCTGCTGATCCACAGTGACAGCGCCTGCGCGATTCCCTGCACCTTGGTCAGCTCACGCTGCTCACACTCGGTGTAGAAGCGGGCTACGCCGCCAGCGGGCAGCCACGTACCCCACGACTTCGCTTCCCTGACTTCTATGGCCGGCGCCTCCGGAGTCCGGAACCAGAGGTCAAGCGCCTGGCTCGTCGCCTCGGAGATGTTCAGCCCGCGCTGGGCAGAGACACTGCGGAGACGCATGCGAAGCTCTGCTGTCAGGTTGACGTTTAGTTTTTCGTTCTCAGAATCGCTGTTCCCTGCGGTCATGAAGGCAACTTACCAGTGGGCTCCGGTAGATTGCGCCCTGTGCGCACCAGGTTCGTCCCGTTTTGTTGATCTTGCAGCCCGCAGTGTTAGCTCCGGCCGGGCAGGTCGGCAAGTGAAGGGGGCGGTCCTGGGCTGAAGCTCCTATTGGCTGTCAAGCGGCGGCGAGCCAGTCGCGGTAGGCGTTGGCGAGGTCGTCGTCACGGCGGGTGCCGCGCTCGATGCAGGAGATGACCGCGGGCCAGACGCCGAAGTGGTGGGCGACGGCGGTGAGGGTGATGTGCTCGGCCTCAACACCATTCTGCTGGTCAGTAACCATCCGTACGTCTCGCGCGCAGCCCTTCGCTACATCGACAGCATGAGCTCTACGCTCAAGCACCTGAGCCGCTACGACCTGCAGCAATGGATTGAATGGGGTGCGCCCCTGCGCTCGGTGGTGGGTTCCTGATGCACATCAACTGGCCCACCCCCGTGACGATGCCCGAGTACCCCAGCCCTCAGCTGCAGGAAGCCCTGCGACGTCACATCTCCGAAGCCACCGACGACGATCTACTTGCGGCCCACCTTCACTGGGTCGAGGGACAGGTTGCCATGGACTGGTTCGGCGCAGCAGATGACCTGGCCACTCAACTGAAGACAGAACTCGAAGGCGTAAACGCCCTGCTCCCCCCAACGAACAGCCCCTTCGCCGAGGACTACCACGTAGCTCACACTGCGCTCCGCGAAGTCCTCAACCAGGCGAGGAACACCGCAGTGAAGGCGAGGACGGAGGCCAGAGGCGTCTGGCGTCGGATGCTAGAGCAGACGACCAGCGACGTAGCGGCCAAATACAGGCGCGGCTCCGCTCCGGCAGATGCAGCAGCGAACTCCCTGGGGAACCTCAGGGGCAAGCTCACCCAGGCAGCTCAAGACGCGAGCGATGCACGGGCACGCCACCGCAACGCCATGCACCAGCTGGCGTTGCTCGAAGCAGAGATGGACAGGTTCCTCGACACTGACGACAGCATCTGCCTTGACGACATTCACGCCATGACACCCGCCGCCTTCGAGCAAGCAGTGGCTGCCTTGGCCAGACGCGATGGCTTTCGCATCGTGCGAGAAGGAGGCGGAGCACGCGACCTCGGCGCAGACGTCATCGCGGTGACGCCCGACTCCCTGCGCATCGTGTTCCAGTGCAAGCATCGCCAGGCCGGATTGAAAAAGGTCGGGTCGCCTGAGATTCAGACGCTCAATGGCACCGCCCGCCCTGAGCACCGGGCCGACATCGTCGTGGCCGTGACCAACGGGACGTTCACTAAACCAGCCGCCGACTTCGCACACGATCACGACATCCACCTCGTGGACCAGGCACGGCTGAACCGCTGGGCCCGGTGGGGCGAACCTTTGATGGCCGTGCTGGGCCTCGAAGAGACAGGCTCCCGCATTGCTCTATCTCATAGACGACGCGGCGCAAGCGTTGGCGTTGGGCGGGGGTGAGGTGGTGGAGGTCGGCGGTGAAGCGGGGGAGCGTCTCGAAGGTCGGCACGCTGAAGCACGAAGCCCCCCGGCGCGTGCCGGAGGGCGGGGTACGGAAGGGCGTGTGCGGTGAACTCGGGTCACCGGTGTGCCGGGTCGTGCTCGATCGCGTTCGGTGGGGTTCGGTGTGGTGACTCACCGGTGAGTGGGGGCCGGTGACTGGTGACCGGAGAGCGATGACATTCGCTGCCGGGGCCGGCGCCGCTTCCCGTCTGGCGGGCACTCGGGAAGAAAGTTCGTCCGCTGGTCCCGCCTGGCGGGCCGTATCGCCGACAGCCCTTTTCTTGCAGGTCAGCGCCGTGTGGCGTGGTCTGCATGACGATGGACGCGATGATCGTGAATGCCGGTCAGATGCAGCGCTACTACACGCGCGAGACGGTGGTCGGTGACGGCCGCCGCCCGGCCCGGATGCCGCTGAAGAAGGCCCAGGAGCAGGCGGGTGTCCCGGCCGGTCGCTGGATGGGCCGCGGACTGGGCGCTCTCGGGCTGGTGGCGGGGGAGGAGGTCACCGAGGAGCAGCTGCGCAACCTCTTCGGTGAGGGAGGCCGGCACCCGGACGCGGAACGGCTCGTGGCCGAACGGCTTGCCGCGGGGGACTCACCGAAGGTGGCGCGGCGGGCCGGGGCGCCGGGGCGGCGGGTGAAGGTCGTCGGCTTCGACTTCGTTTTCCGGCCGCAGCCGACGATCTACCTCCTGTGGGCCCTGGGGGATGAGGAGACCCGGC
>NZ_JBICZH010000029.1:0-62701 GCF_043201995.1 Streptomyces sp. NPDC048258 | reverse complement strand
TTCCCTGAGCGCTGCGCGCTCAGGATGGAACGGGCTCGCTGCGCTCGCCCGAGGGGGAGCCGCCTCGCTGCGCTCGGCGGGGCTCGGCTTCGCCGAGCTAGAGCCGGCCCTTCGGGCCGGGGTCCTCCGCGCTGTGCGCGGAGAACAGAGTGGCCTCGGCGGAAGGACTCTTAGCTTCACTTTGCTGCGCGCTCAGGATGGAACGGGCTCGCTGCGCTCGCCCGAGGGGGAGCCGCCTCGCTGCGCTCGGCGGGGCTCCGCTTCGCGGAGCTAACGCCCGGCCCTTCGGGAAAGTGTCCTTCGCTTCGCTCTGGTCCCTCAGTGCTGAGCGCTGAGCAGAGAGTGGGTTCGCAAGGCTTAGCCGTCCCCCCTTCGAGGGGAGGACCCTTCGCTCCGTTTCGGGTCTCAAAGCATTGCCCGCCGTGCTAACGAGCCGCCTCGCTGCGCTCGGCGGGGCTCGGCTCCGCCGAGCTAGTGCCAGGCCCTTCGGGCCGGAGTCCTCCGCTTCGCTGCGGACAGTTGGGTTCCGCTGCGCTCCACCCGAACAGGGTCCGCTCCGCGGACGAGTCCGAACTTGCCCGGGAAGTGGCCCCGTTTCAAGGCGCCAAACTAAAACTGGCCCTTCGGTGTCCTCCGGTTTGCTCTGGCCCCTCGGCGTAGCAACGCCGAGGGGCCAGAGCGGCTTGGTTTCGCTCACCCGTCCCGCCCTCCGGAGGGAGGACCCTTCGCTTCGCTTCGGGTCTCACAGCGCTGCGCGCTATACCAACGAATCGCCTCGCTACGCTCGGCGGGGCCCGCTAGGCGGGCCCGGGGGCAGTCCTTTGGGCTGGGAGCTCCGCTTCGCTGCGGAGGCTGGTGGGGTCTGTGACTTTGGGAGGGGAGGGGTTCTGGGGGGCCTCGGGCTGTTAACGGCGTTAACGCCCTCAAGTGGGGGCTGATTCAAAGTGGCGTGTGGATAAAGATGGGAATCGGTCAGATTGCATGGGGTGTTGGAGGTGGGCTGGGGGTGGGGTGGGCTTCTTTTGGGGGTGAGGGGGCGTCAGGAAGTTGGGCTGGGGGACGGGTTGGAGGCGGCGTTCAGTTCGCGCAGCGCGGCAGGAGACGGCCTATATAAGGTACGGAGATGCGTTGCCGCAGGTCAGGGGGGGTGCGGGGGGAAAGTTATGTCCCTTCAGGAGGGACATAACTCGGGGGATGTGTCGCTGCTAGGGGGACAGAACGCGCGTAAAACGTCAGTGGGGCTGACGGTATTTGGGCTAAAACGTCGGGGCGGCTGACGTTTTATGGGGGATGTGTCGGCGAACTGCTGGAGAGCTGGGTGGGGTTGGGTGGAGGGTGGCGTGAAGGCGATGGGGAGGCGGTGGCTGAGATGTGTCCCTGCTGGGGGGACATAAGACACGCCGAACGTCAACGAGCGTGACACTTGTGTCACCCTTGTTGACATACTCTCCCTGCAGATCAACGAAGTGGAGAGCAGCCTCGTGTCATCAGAGCCACAACGGCGTCGGCGGAGTCCGGCGGGTGCGCCGCGTCCTGATCTCCCCGTTGATGATGCGATCTCGGCGTGGAGTCAGCCGCTGGCTCCGGTCAAGGACCTGGACAGCCTGGCGAAGCGGTACCCGAGCCGGAAGCTGACGCTGGACGGTGAGCGCAAGCCGCTGGAGTTCTACGGGACGCTGAATCAGCCGAATGCGTTCTCGATGGACAGCCTCGAGTTCTTCCTGGTTATCGCCCAGTACTTCCGGGAAGCCTTGCCGCTGAGGCTGATCCTGCTGCTCATCGCATGCCAGCGAGCGGGGGGGCGGATTCCTCTTACGCAGGAGGAGATGGCTACCATCCTGGACGTCAGTCGGACAAAGACGTCGGAGGCGCTGCACACCGTCATGTCTCATGGGATCGTCTTCAAGGTGCGGCGGGGTGTGTACCAGTTCAACCCGCCCTACAGTTACCGGGTGGCCGAGTTCATCCCGGGGACGGAGATGACGGGTGAGTTCGTGAAGGTGGAGCAGCACAGCACCATCTCGCAGATCCGCAGTGATACGAGCCTGCCCGACCTGGTGCGGTTCCCGTCGCTGGACCACATGCGGCAGGCCATCGAGGAACTGCGGGCCGAACGGGCCAAAGAGCGCGCTGCGCGTCGGCTGAGCCGGGCGAAGCGCACGGAAGAAGGGACAGCTCAGTGAGCACCTTGCGATTCGCTGCGGTCAACGCCGACGGGCTTCTCTCCGACCTTGACCTTCCGCCTGCGGCCTACCGCGTGCTGCTGAAGCTGCGTTCGCTGAGCGAGCCTGGCGGGCGGATCCTCATCGACCAGGCCACCGTCGGTGGGCTGCTGGAGCTCAGCCGGCCTAGTGTCAACGCCGCCCTGCGGAGCCTGGAGCTCGCGAAGCTGGTGCGGAAGGTCCGTAACGGGGTGTACCAGATCAACCCGATGCTGGCCGGGTACAACTCCTTCGAGGACGCTGTCGCCGCCGTGAACGACATGGCGGCGGAGGAGCGGCTCGACGCGCGGGGGTATGTCGCCAGCTACCACCAGGCGGTGGCGGCGTATCAGGACCAGCTGGCCGAGCAGCGGAAGAAGCGGGCCGCGCAGGCGGTGGCGAAGAAGGCTGCGGAGTCGAAGCGGCGGAGGACGTTGCACGCCGTGGGGTGAAGCGCCTCGCAGGCTTGTGAGGGGTGGATGAGGGTCCCGGGGTGTCCCGGGACCCTTTTGGGGTTTCATGGGCTTGGAGGGGCCGTTGAGGGGCTGGGAAGGGCCGTTGGGTCCTGCCTCGCGGGGTGTTCGCTAGAAAGCGAAGTCCACGTAGTCGATGTCCGTGAACTCGACCAGCAGGCTCGTGGCGCGGGCGCCGTTGTCCTTGAAGTAGATCTCCTGGAGGGCTTCGGCCGCGATCTGCCGGAGTTGGGGCTCGGCGGCGCCGGCTTCCTGGGCGGCGAAGAGGCGGCCCGCGTACTCCGGGGGGAGGTGCTGGGTGATGCGGCGCATGCGGCCGTCGTCGGTCGTGCCGGGGGCCGCGGTGAAGCCGAAGCGGGCGCGGGTCTCGATGACCAGGCCCGTGGTCCTGGCCGCCTTGTCGCGGGCGCGCTTGCGGACCAGGGGCTGCCAGCGGCGGCGTACCTCGGCTTCGAGGCGGGCGGCGAGTTCGGGCTTGGGCTGCTTGATCTGGTTCTTGACGTAGCGCTCGACGGTGCGCTGGGAGATGCCGAGCGTCGCCGCCACGGCCCTTGTCGATTTGAGCTGCTTGACGAGGAAGCGCATCTGGGCGCCCGCCGACTTGGGGATCGGGCGGGTGAAGTGCTGTTCGTCGGCCTTGGTCAGGCTGTCTGAGATGTCGGACATGTGTTACTCGCCGTCTGCTGCTGCGTCGTGGCCCTTGATGTGGCGGGCGGGATTGAGGCCCTCGTCGAGCAATCCGACGGCCCAGAGGAGGGGCTGCGTGCCCTCGTGCTTGACCATGCCCGGGCTGACGCCGAGACGGAAGCCGCCGGGGAGGGGCTTTCCGTCGGGGGTGCGCGGGAGGAAGTCGAGGGGGCTGGGGCCGTCGGAGAGGTACACCGCGCAGTCGGAGAGGACCGCGATGGGGTGCAGGCCCGCTGTGGTGGCGAGCTTGTTCATCTTGCGGTGCATGTTCACGCGGGCCGTGGAGATGACGGCGGCGCGGATGTCGGGGCGCCAGGTGGGGCGTTCGAGGGCGGGCCAGCGCTCGCCGGGGCGGTAGCCGGCGCCCTGGGGGCGTTCGCGGAGCTTGCCGATGCCGCCCTTGACCGTGGATTTGATCGCCGAGAGGACCGCTGTGGGGATGGGGGCGTCCTGTTTGTGTGTCGTCATCGCCTTGAGGAACTCGGGTTCGGGCATGGCCGAGGTGACGCCGAGGTCCGCCATGGTGGCCATGTAGGCGTCGCGGAGGCGGGTGTACCAGGCGTCGAGGTACGGGCCGCACTCGGGACGGAGCCAGGCCTCGGTGGGGTGGACCTCGTGGCCGAGTTCCTGAGCGTAGGCGAGGGTCGGGGTGGCGTACCAGGCGGGGCCGGTCGGGGGCTTGCCGTGCGGGGTGAAGGGGCTGGGGAGGCGGGGGTCGAGGGAGATCGCGGAGAGGTCCGCCAGCCAGCAGCCGGGGGTCGACGGGTCGAAGCGGGGGCCCTTGGTGTGGGTCGCGGGGCCGAGGCCGACGGTGAGGCGGTTCGCGGCGGCGGCGAAGGCCATGTTGACGTCGATGCCGACGGCGTGGGTGAGGGTGCACTCGGCGTCGGTGAGGAGTTCCGGGTCGCGGATCCAGTCGTAGGCCTCTTCGTCGAGGACCTGGTCCGGGGTGCGCTGGTGGGAGCGCGGGTAGAGGGATGCGACCACGGGGTGCTCGTCGGGGGCCTCCGGGGGCGCCGGGTCGACGGGGCGGGTGAGGGAGCCGGGGACCGGGGCCGATTCCCAGGTGTTGGTCTCGGGGTTGCGGGCGGCCCGGGTGGGGGGACGGAGGGCCGTCATGAGTTCGAGGCCGGTCACTGCCGTGGAGCCGCGGGGGGTGAGGACGCGGGTGGCGTACGTGGTGAGCAGCGCGGCGAGTTCGGGCGCCGGGAGGTCGGCGGTGTCCTCGCCCCAGGCGCGGGGGTCGAGGGCGCCCCAGGGGAGGATCGCGAGCTGGACGCACTGGCGGCCGGTGGTGGGGGTGGCGGGGCGGTAGATGCGGGGCCAGGGGCCGAAGCCGCGGCGGGTGAGCTGCCACTTGCTCTTGGCGAGCTGCTTGAGGGTGGGGTGGTTGTCGGGGAGGCGGAGGGCGCGGCGGTCTTCGAGGGTGAGGGGCAGGCCGAAGGCCTCGGTGGCGGCTGCGGTGAGGACGAGGAGGGGGTCGCCGTCCTTGCCGTTGCGGTGGAGGCGGGGGGAGCGGAGGTCGGCGTCGGGGCCGAGGGCCCAGGTGATGAGGGCGGGGAGGCCGCCGGTGGTGGGGTGGTCGAGGATCTGGCCGCCGGTGGTGTGGGCGTGGCCGGCGCCGTCCAGGACGGCGAGGGGGCCGTTGCCCGCCGGGGGGGTGTTGGGTGTGGGGGGCTGGGGCTTTGCCCCAGGGCCCCGGTGGGGGGTGGGGGGTGTGGTGCGGGGGCGCGTGGGGGTGCGGGTGGGGGCCTGCGGCGTTCCCTTGCCCGCCGCTTCCCGGAACTGGGGTTCCGCCCCAGGCCCCGGGTGGGGGGTGGGGGTGGGTGCCGGGGATTCGGGCTCGGGGGTGGGCCCTGCGCCTTCGGCGGGGGCCGTGGGGGGCGGGGTTGGGGCCTGGGGCTGTGCGACGGGTGCCGGGTGCGGGGTGGGCGGCACGGGCACGGGCTCGGTGCCGTCGGTGGGCGTTGCCGGGGATGTGGGCGTGCCGGGGGTGGGGGCCTGTGGCGTTGTTCCGCTGCCAGGCGCTTCCCGGGGCTGGGGCGTCGTTCCTGGCCCCGGGTGGGGGGTGGAGGTGGGTGCGGGGGATCCGGCCTCGGGGGTGGGCCCTGCGCCTTCGGCGCGGGGGGCGGACGCGGGGGGGTGGGGCTGCGTCTCGGATGCCGAGGTCGGCGTCGGATGTGCGGGCGTGCCGGGGGTGGGGTCGTCTGCGCCTTCGGCGGGGGGTGTGGGGTTAACGGCGTTAACGGCGTTAAGGGGGTGGAGGGTGGAGAGGCCCTCCAGGAGGCGGGCGTAGGCCGCGCGTTTGGGGGGGCGGGGGGAGGTGCGGCCGGTTTCCCAGGAGGTGACCGTTTCGCGGCGGACCGCCAGGGCCTTGGCGATCTGGTCCTGGCTCAGGCCGGCGGCCTCGCGCAGGCGCTTGCGCTCGTCCGGGTGGGGGAGCGGGTCCTGGGCGGCCTCTTCGAGCAGGGCGTCGACCGCTGCGAAGAGGCCGTCCTGCTCGTTGGTGTCGGGGTGGGTGTTTCGGTTGTTCGGCATCGGTACCTCCACCAGGGAGCCTATGCGAATCGCACCGCTGAACGCACATGAAACGCACGTGGGGGCGTTAACGGCGTTAATGCCGTCAGCGCCCCCGGCGTGGGTGGTGCCTCAGATGCCCCGCTCAGATTCGCAGCATGAGGAGTTCCGTGACGGCCTTGAGGTCGTCCGGGGTGAGATGCGCGGTGAGGGCGTCCGCGATCGTTTCCGGAGAGATCGTGGAGATCGTGATCCGGGGGGAGGGAGAAGGGGAGGGAGGAGGGGAAGGTGGGGGGTTAACGGCGTTAACGGTGTTGGCCGGTGCCGTGCGTTGGCGGGGGGGATTAACGGCGTTAACGGTTTCGTCCGCGGCGGCCTGCTGGGCTTCCTGGGGGAGGCGGCCGATGCGGCGGGCCGGTTCGACCTTGAGCTCGCCCGTCTCCACCTTCTCCTGGAGGGTGGGGGTGAGGTTCAGGAGGGTCAGGCGCTGGGAGACCCAGGCCGCCGTCTTGCCGAGGCGCTTGGCGACCTGGGCCTGGGAGCCGTGGACGTCGACGAGTTCCTGGAGGGCGCGGGCCTGGTCCATGGGGGCCACGTCGACGCGGTGGACGTTGGCGATCAGGGCCGATTCGAGGATGTCCGCCGCGGAGGTGGAGAGGGAGTCGTTGACGTGGATCTGGATGGTTTTCAGGCCTGCCAGGTGGGCTGCCGCCAGGCGGCGGTTGCCGTCGATCACGACGTACGGGGCGCGGCCCAGCCCGTCGGTGGTGCCCGGGTGGGCCTCCATGAAGGCCATCCGGGTGGCGACCGCGAGGGGTTGGAGCTGGCCCCGGGCGGTGAGGGATGCCGCCAGTTCTTCGAGTTCCGTGAGGTCCTCGCGGAGGTTGAACGGATTGTGGGCCAGGGCGTCGATGGGGACCTCGGAGGGGGGGACCACTCCGGAGGTGGGGGCGCCGGTGGCTTCCGCGATCGCCGCGCGGCGGGAGCTGACGCCCGCCGGCTGGGCCCGGGCGAAGGATGCCGAGACGCCGAGTTTGTCGGCCTTGCTGCTCATGAGATCTCCCGGGCGAGGGCGCGCAGGGCGACGGCTTGGTCGCCCTTGGGGGCGTAGACGAAGAGGGGTTGCTTCACGCGGACCGCTTCGCGCTGTTCCTTGAGGTCGGGGACGACGGCGACGACCCGGGGATCCTTTATGTCCATCCAGGCCTGGAGGGAGGAGGTCGCGATGTAGCCGCGGCGGCCGTCGTAGAGGTTGACGACGAGGCCGAGGTAGTCGATGTCGAGGCTGAGGTCGTCGCGCAGGTCGTTGATCTGGGAGGTGAGGAGGTCGTAGGCGTCCGCCGAGGAGTCCTCCGCCTGTACGACGATCAGCGCGCCGGAGGCGCCCGGCTGTTCGGTGTCGCGGCGGCGGCCGTAGTAGATGGCCGCGTCCATGCTCAGGCCGAGGCTCGGGGGGCAGTCGACGAGGATGACGTCGTAGTCGGACTCGACGGGGGCCAGGGCGCGTTCGAGGGCGGCCTCGCGGGCGCGGACGGTGGAGAGGCGGACGTCGAGGAGGAAGGCGTCCGTGCAGGCGGGGAGGATGTGCAGCCGGTCGCCGAAGCGCTCGTCCGCGATGGGGACGATCAGGTCGGAGAGCGGGCCCTTGGTCTCGCCGGCCATGTGGCAGGTGAGGCTGTCGCCGCCGATCGGGAGCGGCTGCTGGCCGAGCTGCTTGGTGAGGTGGCCCTGGGGGTCGAAGTCGATCAGCAGGACGCGCATGCCCAGGCCCGGGAGGTCCTCCAGGTCCAGGGAGGTGGATGCCGGATCCGGCTGGTGGTCCTCGTCCGACGTGAGGCGGGCCAGTTGGCGGGCGACGCGGACGGGGTGGAGGGTCGAGGGGTCCTCGGCGAGGGCCTCGGCGGTGCCCGCGGTGATGGCGGTCTTGCCGACTCCGCCCTTCTGGTTGCACACGATGATGCGGCGTACGACGGAGGGCCGCTTGACCGTGGGGGCCGGGTTCATCTCCAGCCAGAGGCTGACGGCCTGGGCGAGTCCCTGGATGAGGGAGACGCCGCGGTCCTTGGAGTCGGCGCGGAAGGACTCCCACTGGCCGGCGGGCAGCCAGGTGGAGAACGATTCGGCGCCGGAGGTGTCGACGGGGGAGGGGGCGGAGGCGAGCGCGCTCCAGTGGGCGATCCCCTGGTGGACGGCGTCCTGGATGTCCACCCGCAGTTGGGCGGTGCGGATTTTCAACTCCTGGCGCAGCCACGGGGGGAGTTTGGAGACGACCTTCTCTCGGTCGCTCTGAGACGAGGGCGAAGTCATGAGAGGGACTTTACTAACGTTCGTGGGTGCTCGTGGGCGCCACGCTTGAGTTTTGCTAACGAAGTGGCGCCCTTCCGGTTCCGGATACGCGACAGGGCGGCCTCGCACACGCCGTAGCGAGCACCCCCGTGGTTCGCCACGGCGTGTGCGAGGCCGCCCTGGATACGCCGGTCAGGCGGGCAGAGCGAGTTCGGCCCGGCACGCGGGTGAGCCCGCCGGGTCGAAGTGGGGGATCCGGTGCGCTGGCACGATCCCGGGGAGGAGGAGGTTCCACAGGTCGATGACCCGGGTGTGGAGGTCCTCGCGGCCGGTGCGGACGTGGGAGGTGACCTGGATCCCGGTGAACGAGCCGACCAGGAAGGTCGAGAGGTCGTACACGTCGAGCGACGGGAGGACGTCGCCGCGTTCCTGGGCCGGTGTCAGACAGCCGTGGCAGGTGTCGATCCAGGTGTTGTACGGGGTGGGGTCGGGGTTCGTGAAGGAGCCGAACTCGATGACCAGGCGGATGCCGGCGCGGATGCGGACGTTGGTGCGCAGCCCGAACGCCATCTGGTGGGTGAGGTCGATGACCGTCTGGAGCCCCGGGTTCTCGATGGCGGGGACGCCCTCGGAGACCTGGAACTGCTCGTCCATCAGGGTGCGGGCGAGGGCTTCCTTGGACTGGAAGTGGAAGTACAGGGCGCCCTTGGTGACTCCGGCGTGCTTGACCACGTCGCTGAGGCTGGTGCCGCCGAAGCCGGCGTGGTCGAAGGCGATGGCCGCGCCGTCCAGGATGGCCTGCCGGGTGATCTCGGCCCGTTCCTGCCTGACCCTCGCCACGTGTGCGTCTCCTGGTCGGTCGGTGTGCGGGCTGGTCCCGCGGGGGGTCAATCTAGTCGGCGGACGGCGAAGAAAACCAGTCGACCAGTACTTTTTTTGGTGGGCTGGTGGGCTGGTGGGCTGGTGCGTTGGTGGGTTCGTTAGAGGGCGTGGGGCGTTAACGGCGTTAACGGCGTTAACGCCGTTAACGGTGGCGGACCCTTAACGCCGTTAACGCCGTTAAGGGTCCCCTGGGGCGGGGCGGGGCGGGGGGCGTCGCGGGTCAGGCCCAGGGGGTGCCCGCCTGCTGGTGGGTGGCGAGGTTGATGCGGTTCCAGACGTTGACCATGGAGATGGAGAGGAGCAGCGCGGCGAGCTGCTGCTCGTCGTAGTGCTTGGCCGCATCCTCGTAGACGTCGTCGGGGACGGCGTTGCTGCGGTCGGCGACGCGGGTCACGGCCTCGGCGAGGGCGAGGGCGGCGCGTTCGGCGTCCGAGAAGTACGGGGTGTCGCGCCAGCCGGCGATGACGTGGATGCGGTCGTCGGTCTCGCCGTGCTTCTTGGCGATCTTGTGGTGCATGTCGAGGCAGACGCCGCAGCCGTTGATCTGGCTGGCCCGGATGTGGACGAGTTCGAGGGTGCGCTCGCTGATGCCGGTGTCGGTGACGGTCTTGCCGACCGCGATGAGGGCCGCCATGGCGCCGGGGACGACGAGGGCGGGGTTTCCCATGCGTGCGTTCATTGTGATCTCCCTGGGTGGTGGTTCCGGTGTGGGGCTCCGGTGGGGGCCTTCACTGCACTGACGGAGCCGCGGGCGGGAGTGTGACCGCTCTCGGGAACTTCTTTTCAGCGGGTCGTTCGCGTGGTTCCGGCGCTCTCGCGGGCGGTCGCGTAGGTGGGGAGGGGAAGCGTCGTGACCTCCGCGCCGGCCTTCAGCATCCAGTCGAGGACGCGGCGCCGGCTGAGCATGCCGTTGCGCAGGAACAGGCCGAGCCTCGATGCCGGGGCGAGGAAGGGGCCCGTACGGTCGCCGCTCTTCTGGCAGCCCTGGGCGTAGGTACGGAGCAGGGACTCGTAGCGGGCGAAGGCACCCCGGTGGTCCTCGGGCGAGCGGGAGAGCTCGCCCGCCAGGACGTACGCGGCGACGATCCCGGTGCCGGTTCCCATGCCGCCGATGGTCGCGCCGCAGGCGGCGTCGCCGACGAGGGCGATCCGGCCGGTGGACCAGGTGGGGACGTCGGCGCGGCTGATGGAGTCGAAGTAGAGGTCGTCGGCGGTGGTGAGGGAGTCGAGGAGGTGGTCGACCTTCCAGGGGAGGCCCGCGAAGGCCTGCTTGAGGATCGCCTTGTGGGCCTCGGGGTCGTGGCGGTCGTACGTGAGCTCGGGGGACGCGAAGACGAGGAAGGCGCCGGCCCGGGTGGGGTCGGTCCGGGAGGCGCCGACGCTGGCCAGGCGGCCGGGGGCGTTGTAGCCGATGGAGCCGGTGCCGGGGCGGAGGTTCAGGTCGTTGGGGAGGGTCCAGGTGGCGGCGTAGTGGCCGAGGTGGGTGACGTGGTCGGACTCCGGGCCGAAGGCGAGGCGGCGGACGTTGGAGTGGAGGCCGTCGGCGCCGATGACGAGGTCGAAGGTGCGGGGCGGGGAGTCGCGGAAGGTGACGTCCACGCCGGTGGCGGTCTCGGTGAGGGAGGTGACCGAGTCCCCGAAGACGTACTCGGTGAAGGGGAGCGAGGCCTCGTGGAGGACGCGGGAGAGGTCGCCGCGCAGGACTTCGATGTCGCCGCCGGCGAACTCGGCCGGGAGGTGGAGGAGCTGCTTGCCGTCGGCGTCGACGAAGGTCATGGGGGAGCCGCCGGTCTGGATGCGGCGGAGGTCTTCGAGGATGCCCATGCGTCGGAGGACGGAGAGGTGGGTCTCGCCGCGGAAGTCGACGGCCTGGCCGCCGGGGCGGAGGGCGGGGGCGAGTTCGACGACGGTGGGGCGGAAGCCGTGGCGGCCGAGCCAGTGGGCGAGGGCGGGGCCGGCGATGCTCGCGCCGGAGACGAGGACGGTGCGGGCGCCCGCCGCGGGCTGGTGCGGGAGGAACTGGGGCTGGGGCTGGGGCTGGGGACGGGGCTGGGCCTGGGGCATGGGGACTCCCTTGAGTAACTGTGTCCGGCGGACACTGAAGCGCTACCGTGTACGGTAGACGCAGTTTTCGCGCGAGCGCAAGGGGATTCCGATGACGAATGAGCAGTGGGGCGCGGCGGTGCGGTTGTTGTGGGGGCCGCCGGCCAAGCCCGCACGGGGGCCGAAGCGGGGGCTCACGCTGGAGGGGATCGCTCTGGCGGGGATCGGGATCGCCGACGCGGAGGGGCTGGGCGCGGTGTCGATGCAGCGGGTGGCCGGTGAGTTGGCGGTCACGAAGATGGCGCTGTACCGGTACGTGCCGGGGAAGGCGGAGCTGGTCGCGTTGATGGTGGAGGGGGCGATGCCGGTGCCGGTGCCTGCGGCGCCGGGGGTGGGGGCGGGGGCTTATGCGGGGGCGGAGCCCGGTGGGGGGTGGCGGGAGCGGTTGGAGGCGTGGGCGCGGGAGTTGCTCGGGGGGTTCCGGCGGCATCCGTGGATGTTGGAGGCGACGGTCGGGGTACGGGTGATGGGCCCGCGGGAGCTGGGGTGGATGGAGCGGGCGCTCGCGGCGCTGGACGGGTGCGGGCTGAGCGGGGCGGAAGCGATGGACGCGGTCGTGCTGCTGGCCGGGCATGTACGGGGGATCGCGGAGCAGGAGCGGGCGGCCGGGGCTGGTGCGGGTGGCGGGGTCGGCGCCGGGGCTGGTGAGGGCGAGGGGCCCGATGCGCAGCTCGCGGTGATGCTGGGTGAGGTGATGCGGACGCACGGGGCGGAGTTCCCGGCGCTCGGGGCGGCGTTGGCCTCGGCGGCGGAGCACGGGGGGCGGGACCAGGCGCTGGAGTTCGGGCTGGAGCGGATCCTGGACGGGCTCGGGCTGCTGGTTGCCCGGAGGGCGGGTGGGGCGTAGGGGTGGGGCGGCGTTAACGGCGTTAACGCCGTTAACGGTTCCCGGTCCTTCGGGTGGTGTGGGGCGGCGGCGTTAACGGCGTTAACGGTCGCGGGTCCTTCGGGTGGTGTGGGGCGGCGGCGTTAACGGCGTTAACGGTCCTGGGTCCTTCGGGTGGTGTGGGGCGGCGGCGTTAACGGCGTTAACGGTCCTGGGTCCCTCGGGAGGTGCGGGGCGGCCGCGTTAACGGCGTTAACGGGTCCTGGCTCCTTCGGGAGGAGGGCTGGGTTGGGGGCAGGGTTAGAGGTGGCCTGGGCGGAGCGCCCGGTGGGCGGGGTGGCGTTAACGGCGTTAACGCCGTTAACGGGCTCCGGTCCTCGGGGAGGGGATGTGGGCGGCACCGTTAACGGCGTTAACGGTGGAGCGGGCGGAGCGCCCAGGTCGGCGGGTCGCTGTTAACGGCGTTAAGAGGCCTTGGTCGTTCGGGCGGAGCGTGGGGACGGGCAGCGGCGTTAACGGCGTTAACGGTGGTCCGGTGGAGTGCTGGGTGGAGCGTTGCGAGGGTGGCGTTAACGCCGTTAACGGTCCCGGCTCCTTCGGGGGAGGGCCGGGTCTGGGCAGCAGGGTTAACGGCGTTAACGGTCGCCGGGTCCTTCGGGAGGTGCGGGGGGCGGGCGGTGGCAGCGTTAACGGCGTTAAGCGTGCGCGCGGGTGGGCGGCTTGGCGTTAACGGCGTTAACGCCGTTAACGGTGGCCGGGCGCAGTGCCCGGTGGGTGGAGTGGCGTTAACGGCGTTAAGGGTCCGCGGGGGCGGTGGGTGGCGTTAACGGCGTTGAGGGGGCGGCCTAGCATGGCCGGTCTATGAGCGATCTTGGGGAAGGGCTGCGCGGGTTTCGGCTCGACGTGGCGCAGGCGGAGTTGGACGACCTCGACGAGCGGCTGGGGCGGGTGCGGTGGCCCGATGAGCTGCCCGGGGTGGGACGGGCGTACGGGATGCCGCTCGGGGAGGTGCGGGAGCTCGTACGGTATTGGCGCGAGGAGTACGACTGGCGTGTGGCCGAGGCACGGTTGAACGACTGGCCGCAGTTCACCACGGTCATCGACGGGGCCCGCGTGCACTTCGCGCATCTGCGGTCGCCCGAGCCGGACGCCACCCCGCTGCTGATGACCCACGGCTGGCCGGGGTCCTTCGTGGAGTTCCAGCGGGTCGCGGGTCCGCTCACCGATCCGCGGGCGCACGGCGGTGATCCGGCCGATGCCTTCCACCTGGTGCTGCCGAGCATCCCCGGCTTCGGGTTGTCCGGGCCGACGACCGAGGCGGGCTGGGAGTTCAAGCGGGTCGCGCGGGCCTTCGGGGTGCTGATGGAACGGCTCGGGTACGCGGCGTACGGCGTCCAGGGCGGCGACTGGGGGGCCGCCGTATCGAGGGAGTTGGGGCGGTTGCGGCCCGGCAACGTGGTCGGGGTGCATCTGAACCTGTTGCCGGGCGGCGGGGCCACCGCCGAGCCGGGGGCCGAGGAGCTGGCCGCGCTGAGTCCCGCCGAGCAGGAGCGGACGCTGGCATCCTGGGAGCGGTACCGGGTGTGGGCGCGCGAGCGGCAGGGGTACGCCGACATCCAGGCGACCCGGCCGCAGACCCTCGCGTACGGACTGAACGACTCGCCCGTCGGGCTGCTGGCCTGGATCGGTGAGAAGTTCGCCGAGTGGAGCGACCCCCGGTACCCGATCGACCGGGACCAGATGCTGACCAACGTGATGCTGTACTGGCTGACCGGGACGGCCGGTTCCGCCGCCCGGATCTACTACGAGCGGGCGCACGCCGACTACGCCGGGCAGCCGCCCGAGGTGTCGCGGACGCCGACCGCCCTCGCCGACTTCCCGCGGGACAACTTCATCCCGCTGCGGCACGTGGCCGCGCGTACCGACCGGGTCGTGCGCTGGACCTCGTACGACCGGGGCGGGCACTTCCCGGCCATGGAGGTGCCGGAGCTGCTGGTGGGGGACGTACGGGAGTTCTTCCGGAAGCTCGGGTGAGCTCCGCGGGCCGGCGTCCGGCATGATCAGCCGATGATCGACGAACAGCGGACCCGGCCCGTACTGGCGGGCGACGAGCGCGCCACCTTGACCAGCGTCCTGCAGTGGCAGCGGGACACCCTGACGATGAAGTGCGCGGGGCTGACCGCCGAGCAGCTGAGGCGGAAGGCGGTGGCGCCGTCCGGGCTGAGCCTGCTGGGGCTGGTGCGGCATCTGGCGGAGGTGGAGCGCGGGTGGTTCCGCAACGTCCTGGGCGGTGAGGACGTGCGCGGCTACTTCCCGAAGAACGAGGCCGGGGAGCGGACCGAGTTCCACGTCGAGGACGCGGATCCGGCGGAGTCGTTCAGGATCTGGGAGGAGACCTGCGCGCGCTCGCGGGCGATCGTGGAGGCCGCCGAGTCCCTTGACGTGACGGGGCACTTCGGCGGCCAGCCGTACTCGCTGCACTACATCCTGGCTCACATGATCGAGGAGTACGCCCGGCACAACGGGCACGCGGACCTGTTGCGCGAGGCGATCGACGGGACGACGGGGGAGTGAGGGGGGGAGTCCCAGCACCTTCGCTAGGCCGGGGGCGTGCCCGCGCGGTCCACGGCGTTCAGGGCGAGCTGCCACGGGAAGTGCGGCGTCTCGTCCTGGCCGGCCGGGCCGGGGACGAAGCCGCCCTCGCCGTGGAGGAGTTCGACTCCCGCGCCGCGCAGGACGGCCAGGGACTGCTCGAACTGGGGGTGCGCGGCCAGGGCGGCGTTGGTACAGGGCATGGCGACGACCGGGGTGCCCTTGCCGATCGCCTCGGCGGCGACGCCGACGGCGAACCGGTCGGTGAGGCCGAGGGCCCAGGCGTTGACCGAGTTGAAGGTGGCGGGGGCGAAGAGCAGGGCGTCGGCAGGCGGCCAGACGTCGGGCTCGCCGGGCAGTTTGTACTGCCAGCGCACGGGGTGGCCGGTCAGGGCGGCCAGGCCGTCGAGGCTCCCGGCCAGCCAGTGCGCCGCAGTGGGGGTCAGTCCCAGGCACACGTCCCAGCCGCGGGTCTGGGCGTCCTCGATCGCGTGGGCCACGTCGAAGACGGGCTGGGCGGCGGAGCAGAGCAGGTAGAGAGTCCTCGTGGTCATGTCGCCATATGATCATATTGCTTGACCTCGACCATACTTGAGGGAGCAGGCTCGGGGTCATGGACACCGACATCACGGCGGAAGCCGCCGCAGCAGTCGAGGCGATCGCGCTGGTCGTCGCCACCGTCGAGCGCACGCAGCAGGCCAAGGACGCGGAGGGGTTCCTCGCCCTCTTCCACCCGGACGCGCTGTGGACCACCGCGCACGGGAAGGTCCTCATCGGCTTCGACGCGATCGCCGAGTTCACGCGGGCGGTGCTGCCGGCGGCGAGCTGGGACGGCAAGGTCACCTACGAGGTGGTGCACACGCAGTTCCTGCGCCCGGACGTGGCAGCGGTCAAGGTGCGCCAGCGCTACCACGGGGCGGACGGCGACCACAGCGAGGGCGCACCGCTGTACGTGATGACCCGGGAGCCGGACGGGCGCTGGCTGCTGACGGCCTGCCAGAACACCCAGGTGGTGGCGGACGCCCACTAGGAGGCGGTCCGCAGAAAGGGTGAGACCAGGGCGTGCAGGGCCGCCGGGTGGTCGAGGCGGACGTCGTGGCTCGCGGCCGGGACGGAGGCCTGTCGTGGGCGCGCGGACCGGCGGAGCATCCGCGCCGACTCGGCGGCCAGGTGTCGAGTCGGTCGCCGATCTCGCGCGGGGTGACGGGGTCGGCGGCGGCCGCGCCCGCCTCGACCAGGACCGGGCCGCGGACCAGGTCCGGGTGGGCGGACGCCGTCAGCATGGCGGTGTGGCCTCCGCGTGACTGGCCGACCAGGACCGGGCGGTCCAGCCCCAGTTGTGCGATGACGGCGACCACGTCCGCGGCGTAGGCCGCGCGGGAGACGTCCGCCGGGTGGCGTTCGGAGGCTCCGTGGCCGCGCTGGTCGACGGCCACGACGCGGTGGGCGGGGCGAGGGCCGTCGCGAGTGCGTCCCATTCGCACGTGGCCCGCGAGTCCGTGGAGCGGGACGACGGGGGTGCCGGGGGTGCCGGGGCCGTGGGGATCGCCGCCGTCGTGGCAGGAGAGGCGTAGGCCCTCCCGGGTGACGGTGCGTTCGATCCGCATCATCTGGTGATCATCCGACTTTTCCTCGCGGTGGGCGATGAGTTCGGGGCGGGGCCCGGGTCTACCCCTGTGACTGCGGGAAAGAGGTATGTGGACGGCGTCCACATATTCGGTTAGGCTACGGAACGTCCGATGTGGACGCCGTATACATCCAAGGGGAATCGTCATGCGCAAGGTCATCGCCTCCGTGTTCATCTCGCTCGACGGCGTCATCGAGGACCCGAGTTGGTCGATGCCGTTCTGGAACGAGGAGGCGGAGAAGTTCGCGGGCGAGCAGCTCGCCGCCAGCGACGCCCTGCTCCTGGGCCGGGTCACCTACGAAGGCATGGCGCCGGCCTGGACCGCACGCGCCGAGGGAGCCGACGCAGGCACCGAGCGGATGAACGCGATGCCGAAGTACGTCGCCACCAGCACCCTCGAGACCCCCGAGTGGAACGCCACCTTCCTGACGGGCGACCTCGCCGACGAGGTGGCGGCGCTCAAGCGCCAGGACGGCGGCGACCTGCTGGTCTACGGCAGCGGGCAGCTCGTCAACGCCCTCCTCGCCGACGACCTCATCGACGAACTGCGGCTGTGGACCCTCCCGGTGGTGGTGGGGAAGGGCAAGAAGCTCTTCGGGGAGGACTCCCCGGTCAAGACCTTCCGGCTGGTCGGGACCACCGACCTCGGCAGCGGCGCGCAGGTCCACGCCTACGCCCCCGCCACGCCTTCCGCCTGAGAGACGACCGGCATGACACGGAGACGGGACACCACGACATGACCGAGCCGGTGAAGGGCCCCGCCAGTTACTTCCCCTCGATCGAGAAGAAGTACGGCCGCCCGATCGCGGAGTGGAAGGACCTCATCCGGTCCTCGCCCCTGACCAAGCACATGGAGCTCGTCTCCTGGCTCAAGACCGAGCACGGCCTGGGGCACGGCCACGCCAACGCCCTCGTCGCGCACACCCTCGCCGAGGACAACGGCAGGTGAGCCGCCGCCGGGTCACCCGGCGGCGGGGTCGGGCCCGAGGGAGGCGTGACGCGTGCTGAGACGCACGCGTATGCAGGTGAGCTTTTCGGCTATGTTCCGTCTCGTGTGGCGGGGCTTGACTGTACCCATGACGCAGACGACGAAGAACCCCACGCACACACGGACCACCCTCGTCATCGGGGGCACCGGCAAGACCGGCCGGCGCGTCGCCGAGAAGCTGAGCGCACAGGGCCGCCCGGTCCGGGTCGGATCCCGCAGCGGCGAGCCGGCCTTCGACTGGAACGAACCCGCGAGCTGGCTCCCGGCGCTGGAGGGAGTGGACCGGGTGTACGTCACCTACTACCCCGACCTTGCCTTCCCCGGAGCCGCCGAGCAGGTCGGCGCCTTCGCCCGGGTGGCCGTGGCCGCCGGCGCGCGCCGCCTGGTGCTGCTGTCCGGGCGCGGCGAGGAGGCGGCGCGGCGCAGCGAGGAGGAGCTGAAGGCCTCCGGCGCCGACTGGACCGTCGTCAGGTCCAGCTGGTTCAACCAGAACTTCGACGAGAGCTTCTTCCTGGAGCCCGTACTGGCCGGCGAGATCGCCCTGCCCACGGCGGACGCCGTCGAAGCCTTCGTCGACACCGACGACGTCGCCGACGTGGTGGTCGCCGCCCTGACCGACGACCGGCACATCGGCAGGACCTACGAGTTGTCCGGCCCGCGCCTGCTCAGCTTCTTCGAGGTCGCCGCCGAGCTGTCGAAGGTGACCGGGCGCGAGATCGCGTACGTCCCGGTCTCGGACGCGGACTACCGCGCGGTGCTGCGCGAGAACGACCTGCCGGAGGACTTCGCCGAACTGTTCACCCTGATCCTGGACGGGCGCAACGCGCACCTGGTGCACGGGGTCGAGGAGGTACTGGGCCGTCCGCCCCGGGACTTCGCCGACTTCGTCCGCGAGGCGGCGGCGACCGGTGTCTGGGACCCGCGGTCCTGACGGAGAAGGGAAGGTACGGGGAGGATGGACGCATGGACACGCTGACCGGTCTCCTCGAAGGGCCCAAGGCCCGGAGCGCCTTCCTCCTCAAGTCCGTCCTCAACCCGCCGTGGGCGGTGCGCATCGAGGACCGCGCCCCGCTGTCGGTGGTGACGATGGTGCACGGTTCGGCGTGGCTGCTGCCCGACGCGGGGGAGCGGGTGCGGATCAGCCCCGGGGACGTGGCCGTGGTACGGGGGCCCGAGCCGTACACGGTCGCCGACTCCCCGGGCACCCCGGTGCAGATCAGGGTGGGGCCGGACCAGCGGTGCAGCACGGAGGGGGGCGTGGACGTCACCGACTCCATGGCGCTGGGCGTCCGTACCTGGGGCGCGGCCTCCCAGGACGCCGGGTCGGCGGTGTTGCTGAGCGGCACCTACCAGGCGCCGAGCGAGCTGGGCCGCCGGCTGCTGGGCGCGCTGCCCACGATCCTGGTCCGGCCGGCGGGGAGCGCGGACACCACGCTCATCACCCTGCTCGCCTCGGAGATCTCCCGGGACGAGCCGGGCCAGGAGGTCGTCCTGGACCGGCTGCTGGACCTGCTGCTGATCGGCGTACTGCGCACCTGGCTCGCGGCACCGGGCTCGGGCGCCCCGGCCTGGCACCGGGCGCAGGGCGATCCCGTGGTCGGCCCCGCGCTGCGGATGCTGCACGAGAACCCGGCGTACGGCTGGACGGTGGAGGAGCTGGCCCTCAAGGTCGGTGTGTCCCGGGCCTCGCTGGCCCGGCGCTTCACGGAGGTCGTCGGCGAGCCGCCGGTCGGCTATCTGACGGGCTGGCGGCTCGCCCTGGCCGCCGACCTGCTGCGCGAGCCGGACGCCACCGTCGAGACGGTGGCCCGACGCGTCGGCTACAGCAGCGCCTTCGCCCTGTCCACGGCCTTCAAACGGGTACGCGGGGTCAGCCCCCGGCAGTTCCGCTCGGGGGCGGCCGCTCCGGCCGCGGCGATGCCCGCGGGACCGTCGCGCACGGTGGTGCTCACGTAGTGCCCGTTCCGGCCGGAGCGTCCAGGGGCAGCACGCCGACCGGCTCGTCGCCGCTGAGCTCACCGGTGGGGCGGAAGCCCAGGCCCAGGTAGAAGGGCTCGGGGCTGCCTTCGCCGGTGTGCCAGCAGACGTACGCCGGGCCGAGGCCGCGGCGGCGGATCTCCTCGACGACCGCGTCGACCGCGAAGCGGCCGTAGCCCTTGCCCTGCCGGTCGGCGGAGATGTTCAGACGCCAGATGCCGGAGCGCCGGCCGGCCGGGTCCTTCGCCGGGTCCCAGACGATGTCGAGGAAGGCCATGACGAAACCGACCACCTCGTCGCCGTCGACGACGGCTCGGGGCCAGGCGACTTCGCCGTGGACGTATGCCTCGGCCAGGGACTTCGTCACCGGGGAGACCAGGTGTCCCTG
The DNA here is from genome assembly GCF_043201995.1 of Streptomyces sp. NPDC048258. Lineage (NCBI taxonomy): Bacteria > Bacillati > Actinomycetota > Actinomycetes > Kitasatosporales > Streptomycetaceae > Streptomyces > Streptomyces sp. NPDC048258. Next base: position 43,154 of record NZ_JBICZH010000029.1, on the reverse strand, counting down.
GTCGGGGCGGACCTGTACCGCGCAGACCGCGTCGAAATTTTCGGCGGTGACGGGTTCCAGGCGGAGAGATGAGCTGATCATGTGGTCAGCGTAGGTCCTGTCCGGAGCCCCGCGAAGGCCGTCCGGACCGTCCCGTTTCCCGACTTCAGACAAGGACGCAGCAGCATGAGCCCCAGCCCGACCGCCGGGAGCACCCGGCTCGCCACCACTCTGGTCATCGTTTCTACGGTCCTCGTGGGCCTGATGGCCGGGCTGTTCCTCGCCTTCGACCTCTCGGTGATGCCGGGACTGGCGGCCGGCGACGAGCGGACCTACGTCACCGCGATGCGGAACTTCAACGCCGCCATCGACGGGAACCCCCTCTTCGGCGCGGTCTTCGTGCTGGCTCTGGCGGCGGCCGTCGCGTCGGCGGTCGTCGAGTACCGGGCGGGCCGGCGCGGGACCGCCCTGTGGGTGGCGGCGGCCGCCTCGGCGTACCTGGCCGCCCTCGTGATCACCTTCACCGTGAACATCCCGCTCAACGACGAGCTCGCGGGCGCGGGCGCGGTGGCGGACATGACGGACTTCTCGATCGTGGAGAAGTTCAAGACCATCTGGGTCGCCACGAACATCGTCCGTACCGTGCTCTGCACGGCGGCCCTCGTCGCGCTCGCGGGCACCCTGGTCCGCTACGGGCGCGCCACCGCCGCTTCCTCCTACCGGCCCTGACCGTGCAGGACCAGCGCCCAGGCGAGCAGGCCGAATGCCACCGTGCACAGCACCGTCCGCCACACGTTGGCCCGTACCCAGGGCTGCTCGAAGGCACTGCGGACGGCGGCCGGGTCGGGGATCCGGTCGAGCGGACCGGCCTTCTCCAGGGCGTTGTTCAGCGGGATGTTCACCCTGGCGGTCAACCCCAGCGCGAGGACGTAGCAGACGAACGCGCCGATCAGCTGGGGCAGTGCCTCGCGGCCGTCGGAAGGGACGGACAGCCCCAGCGCCAGCCCGGTGAAGACGAGGGCGCCGAGGTAGCCCAGCAGGAACCAGCCGTTGAGGATGGCCACGTTGATGCGCTGCATCACCTCGATGACCGTCCGGTCGCCGGTGCGCCGCAGGCCCGGCATCACGGATACGGAGAACCCGTAGAAGAGGCCGCTGACCAGGCCAGTGGTGATGGTCGCGGCGAGCAAGGACACGAACCGTGCCGTTTCCACGTCGGTCTCCCCCGAGGTCGGCGAACCGTCAAGTCCCGCCGATCATAGGCGGAGAACGGTCGTAGGCTGGCAGGAGCGTGCGGATCGTCCGGGCGCGTGAGGGCCGTACGGGGCGTCGGGTCGTCCCGGTTGTCCGGGCCGTCCGGGCCGTTCGGGCCATCCGGAAGGGGAGCTGGCGAACCATGCTGACCGCGCTCGACGGGGTGTACGGGGACCGGCCGGACGCCGTCACCGTCGCAGGCCGTTCCACTTCGTACGAGGACCTGCTCGGCGCGGCCGGCGCGGTCGCGGCCGACGTCGCCGGAGCGCCCGCCTTCGCGGTGACCGCGACGGCCTCCCTGGAGACCGTGGCCGCCGTGGTCGGCGGGCTGCTCGCCGGGGTGCCCTGCGTACCGCTGCCGCCCGACGCGGGGCCCGCCGAGCGCGAGCACATCCTGCGGGACTCCGGCGCGGCCCCGGTCGAGGTGGACTTCGCCCGGCGCTCCTCCACCTGGCCGGGGAAGGCCGCGGCGCCCGAGGACCCCGCACTGATCCTCTACACGTCCGGGACCACGGGCGCGCCCAAGGGCGTGGTGCTCAGCGGCGCGGCGATCGCCGCCGACCTGGACGCGCTGGCCGAGGCCTGGCAGTGGAGCGCCGAGGACACCCTCGTGCACGGCCTGCCGCTGTTCCACGTGCACGGGCTCGTGCTCGGCGTACTCGGCGCACTGCGCACCGGCAGCCGCCTCGTGCACACCGGCCGGCCCACGCCCGAGGCCTACGCGGAGGCCGGCGGCAGCCTGTACTTCGGGGTGCCGACCGTGTGGTCCCGGATCGCCCGTGAGCCGGAGGCCGCCGCCGCGCTGTCCGGGGCCCGGCTGCTGGTGTCCGGGAGCGCCGCGCTGCCCGCCCCCGTCTTCCGGGACCTGGAACGGCTCACCGGGCACCGGCCCGTCGAGCGGTACGGGATGACGGAGACCCTGATCACGATCAGCGGCCGCGCGGGCGGCGAGGTCCGCCCCGGTACGGTCGGCACGCCGCTGCCCGGCATCCGTACGCGCGTCGCCGCCGAGCCGGGCGCCGAGATCGGGGAACTCCAGCTCACCGGCCCCACGTTGTTCTCGGGGTACCTGGGCCGCCCGGAGGCCACCGCCGCCGCGTACACCGAGGACGGCTGGTTCCGTACGGGCGACATCGCGGCCGTCGACGAGGCGGACGGCGTCCACCGGATCGTGGGCCGCGCCTCCATCGACATGATCAAGTCGGGCGGCTACCGGATCGGCGCGGGCGAGATCGAGAACGCGCTGCTGGACCACCCCAAGGTGAGCGAGGCGGCGGTGGTCGGCGTCCCGGACGCGGACCTCGGCCAGCGGATCGTCGCCTTCGTCGTCGCCGAGGGGGTCACCGGCGCCGAGCTCACCGACTTCGTCGCCGCGCACCTGTCGGTGCACAAGCGCCCGCGCGAGGTCCGCTTCGTCGCCGCCGTGCCGCGCAACGCCATGGGCAAGCCCCAGAAGAAGCTGCTGCTGGCGGACGAGGCGGGGGAGGAACGATGACGCGCGGCCTCGCCGCGGACGTCCGGCCCGACCCCTGGATACGGCGCTTCCACCCGGCGCCGGCGGGGCCCGCCCCGGTGCTGGTGCTGCTGCCGCACGCGGGTGGGAACGCCTCCTTCTACTTCCCGTACTCCCAGGCCCTCGCCGCGTACGCCGAGGTGCTGACGGTGCAGTACCCGGGCCGTCAGGACCGGCTCGGGGAACCCGCGGCGGACACGGTCGACGCGCTGGTCGAGGGTGTGCGGGGGGCGCTGCGGCCGTGGGGCGACCGGCCGTTGGTGCTCTTCGGGCACAGCATGGGGGCGGTCCTCGCCTTCGAGCTGGCGCGCCGGTTGGAGGCGGACCGGGAAGCCGGTGAGGGCCCTGCCGGGGGCGGGCCGGTCGAGGGCGGGCTGCGGGGGCTGATCCTGTCCGGGCGGTGCTCCCCGCTGATCCACCGCGAGGAGGACAGCCACCATGCGCGGGGCGACGAGGCGCTGCTCGCCCGGGTCGGCGCGCTGGCCGGCACCGACCCGCGGCTGCTCGCCGACGAGGGGTTCCGGGAACTGATCCTGCCGGCGCTGCGCGGGGACTACCGGGCCGTCGAGACCTACCGCTACGAGTCCGGGCCGGCGCTGCGCGTGCCGGTGAGCGTGCTGACCGGAGAGTCGGACCCGCGGGTGAGCCCGTCCGAAGCCATGGCCTGGCGGGACCTGACCGACGGGGCGTTCACCTTCCGCGGTTTTCCCGGCGGGCACTTCTACCTGACCGACCAGCAGGAGGCCGTGGTCCGGGCCGTCGCGGAGGACCTGGTGTCCTTCGGGGCGGCTGTCCCGAAGGTCAGCCTCAGCGGCGGCGGGCCGATGGCCACCGTCAGCGGCGCCGGTCCTGTCGCTACCGTCAGCGACGCCGATCCGACGGCTACCGTCAGCGGGTCGGATCCGACGGCTGCCGTCAGCGCCCGTCGCGTACCAGGTGGCGGGCCAGTACCTCCAGCGCCTCGGTGACCTCGGGCAGTCGCTCCGCCTCCGCCTCGCCGAGGACGCGTGCGAGGGCCTCCTCCACCTTGGAGGACCCGGCGGCCCGTACGGCGGCCACGCGCGCGGAGACCCCGGGGGCCTGGCGGACCAGCGTACGGCGGCGGTCGGCGGGGTCGGGCGCCGTCTCGACGGACCCGGCCTCGCGCAGGCGGGCGACGGCGCCCGAGACCTGACTCTGCGGCAGGCCCGTGCGCAGGGCGGTCTCGCCCACGGTGGTCTCCGGGTGCGCGGCGATGTCCCCTGCCACGATCACCACGGCGCGGGTGCTGCCGGCGTACTGGCCGGAGCCGCCCGGGGGTTCGGGCAGGGCCTCTTCCCCGAGTTTCATGAGGGCGCGGCCGAGCAGGAACAGTTCGATGCCATCCACCCCGCCAAGGTACATCAGCGCAGATGCATCGCTGGAGATGCATCTCTATTGATGTATCTGTTTCGATGGGTTAGGCTGGTCGCAGAGCAGCGGACGAAGGGGCCGCGCCGACCGTACGAAGGAGTCGCCATGTCCGCCGCCGTGATCACCGCTGCCGCCCTCCCGGTTCCCGGGGCGACGCTGCACTACCAACTCCAGGGCTCCGGCCCGCTGTTGCTCATCTCCCAGAGTGGCGAGGGCGACGCGGACCGCACCGTGGACCTGGTCCCGCACCTCACCGACGCGTACACCGTCCTGACCTACGACCGGCGCGGGCTCTCGCGCAGCCGGGCGGACGACCACGGGCGGACCACGACGATCGCCGAGCACGCCGAGGACGCGCACCACCTGCTGGCCGCCGTCACCGACGAGCCCGTCCTGATGCTCGGCTGCAGTCTGGGCGCGGTCATAGGCCTCCACTTGGCGGCCCGGCACCCGGAGCAGGTCGCCACCCTGGTCGCCCACGAGCCGGTCGCCCCGAGGCTGCTGCCCGAGGCCGCCCGCGTCCGCCACGAGGCGGAGCTCGCCGCCCTCCAGGACACCTACCGGACGGGCGGCCTCGATGCGACCTTCCCGGAGATGGCGCGGGTGCTCGGCATAGACCTCACCCGGCGGGACGCGGAGCCCGGCCTCACCGCCCAGCCCATGGATGACCGGCGGCGCGCGAACTTCCGCTACTTCATCGAGCACGACTTCTCGGCGCTGATCCACGACATCCTCGACCCGGCCGAGCTCACCCGCACCACGACCCGGATCCTGCCGGCGCTGGGCGCGACCACTGCGCCGACCGTCTTCGACCACCAGTGCGCCACCGCTCTGGCGGACCTGCTGGGCACCGGGATACGCACGTTCCCGGGCGGGCACAACGGCAACACCACCCACCCGAGGGCCTACGCGGCCACCCTGCGGGCCGTGCTCGCCACGGCGTGAGGCGGGCGGGTGCCAGGCTCTAGCGGGTGGTCCAGCCGCCGTCGACCGTCAGGGTGGTGCCGACGACGAACGAGGCGCGGTCGCTGCACAGCCAGGCGGCGGCCTCCGCGATCTCGTGGGGGTCGGCGATTCGGGGGAGGAGCGCCGAGTCGAGGAGCACCTTTTCCATCGCGGGTTGCCGGCCGAGCCAGTCGTCGACCATTTCGCTGCGGGTCGAGCCGGGTGCGATGGCGTTGACCCGGATGCCGTGGGCGGCGTACTCGGCCGCGGCGGCCTTGGTCAGGCCGATCACCGCGTGCTTCGAGGCGATGTAGACCGAGGACACGGGGGTGGCGACCAGCCCGCCGGTGCTGCTGTTGTTGACGATGGCACCGCCGCGGCCGATCATCGCCTTCACCTGGGCGCGCATGCAGTTCCACACGCCGCGCACGTTGGTGTCCATGACGGAGTCGTAGACGTTCTCGTCCAGCAGGTGCATGGGCTTGGGCTCCGCGCCCACGCCCGCGTTGTTGAAGGCGGCGTCGAGGGCTCCGTACGTCTCGACGGCGGCGGAGACGGCTTCGGCCATGGCCGCGGGGTCCGTCACGTCGGCGACGACGTACTGGGCCCGGTGTCCCGCGGCCACGAGTTCCGCGGTGAGCTCGGCCAACTGCCGTTCCCGGCGGGCGACCAGTGTGACGGCGGCCCCCTCACGGCAGAAGACCCGGGCGGCGGCAGAGCCGATTCCCGCGCTGGCGCCCGTGATCAGAGTCGACTTTCCCTCAAGGAGGCCTCTACCAGCAGTCATGGTGTACGACAGTAGCAGCACACGATTTTTCATGATCATAATTGGCAAGGCTCAGGTGAGAGGCTGTAGTTGAGCACTGAACGGATACTCGTGACCGGAGCCACTGGCTTCGTCGGCTCCCATGTCGTGAAGCGGCTGCTCGCCGAGACCCGGCGGGGTACGTTCCCCGCGTCGCTGCGGCTGCTGACCCACCGGACGGCGGCGCCTGCCGACTGCGCCGATGCGGAGGTGGCCGTGGGAAGCCTCACCGACCCCGCGTCCCTGCGCGGGATCTGTGACGGCGTCACGACCGTGATGCATCTGGCGGCGCGGATCGGTGGCAGCGAGGAGGAGTGCCGCGAGGTCAACGCCGAGGGCACCCGGGCGCTGCTGGCCGAGGCCCGGCGGGCGGGTGTGGGGCGTGTCGTGCAGCTCGGCACCGCCGCCGTGTACAAGGACGTCGCCCACCGGGGCGAGGCCGAGGGCGTGCTCACCGAGGCACCGACGTCACCGACCAGCGTCACCCGGCTGGAAGGGGAGCGCCTCGTACTGGCCGCGGGTGGGACCGTGTTGCGTCCGCATTTGATCTACGGTGACGGCGACACCTGGATGATCCCGGCCCTGGTCCAGCTGCTGGACAAGCTGCCGTACTGGCTGGACGGCGGCCGAGCGCGGATCTCCCTGGTGTCCGTGGACGCCCTGGCCGGGGCGCTGGCGGCGCTCGTCCGGCTGCCCGCCGGTCCCGTCGGCGGGCAGGTGCTGCACGCGAGCCATCCCGAAGCGGTGTCCGCACGCGAGCTGGTCACGACCGTGACCAGGGAGCTGGGGCTGGAGGCGCCGCGGGGCGACCTCACCATCGCTCAGGCGCTGGAACTGCTCGGCGCGGCCGACGATCCTGTCACCCGCCGCCGCATCTCGCTGCTGGCCGTGGATCACTGGTACGACAGCACGCGCCTGTGGTCCCTCGTCCCGGCCGGCGCCGGGCCGGTCTTCGCCGACGCGTTCGCGCGCCACGCACCCTGGTACCGGGCACTGCTGAGCCGCTGATCCCCTCGCAGCGGTTCAGCAGTGCCCGACGGCAGGGTCTGCTGCCGGTCACGCCCCGCGCCGGCCGCCGTGCTCCGCGCCGACGGTGCCCGTGACGGTCGCCTCGAATATCCTGCGGCCGTCCTGATGGCCGGTCACCTCCACCCTGCGGAGCCCCGAACCGTCGGCGGCGGGTATCTCCCGGGCGTCGATCCAGCAGGGGGCGTCGAGCTCGGCGTAGCTGTGGAACGCGGTCTCGATGCCCGACGGGGTGAAGGCGTCGTCGGGCAGCAGGCTGTAGGCGGCCTGGCGGGCGGCCTCGACCAGGACCATGCCCGGGTGGTGGTCATTGGCGTGCTCGAAGAGGATCGGGTGGCCCAGGTCGGGGCTCAGCAGCCAGCGGTCCGGCCGGTCCGACGGGGCGAGCACGACGTCGAACGGCAGCAGGCGTCCCGCGGTCGCCGCGGGGACCGGGATCTCGCGGGCCAGCGGCTCGAGTAACGCGCCGGGGCCGCGCTCGCCGCGGACCCGGCGGTACACCGCCGGGGGAACACAGGTGAAGAGCGCCGTCCCCGAGGCCGCGACCACGCCGTTGCGGCGGATGGTCACGCGCAGGAAGCCGGAGAACCGGTTGCCCTTCCAGGCGAAGTCCGTGCAGGTCGCGATGAGTTCGAGGTCGGTGGGGCTGGAGCCGATGCGCAGCTGGGAGAGGTCGGACTCGAAGCCGAGGGTCCACAGCAGCACGTTGTGCCCCAGCGGGACCCCGTACTCCGCGTGGCAGAGGAAGAGGCCGACCTGCCGGATCGTTTCCCCGGCCTGGACCGGGTCGTGGCTGGTGCCGTCGGCGCTGGTGAAGAACGTATGGGCGCGGGGCCACTGGCCGGTGAGCGAGAAAACGTTGTCGCCGATCTTCGTGCAGCCGGTCAGGAAGACCTCCGCGAGTGACGTGCGGTGCACGTACTCCCTCGGGACGGTGGTGGTCAGTTGGGGAAGTTCGTTACAGCGCGTCCATGGTGCTCCGGAAGCCTGGTCGGCCAGCGCGGGGGCGTTCTTCTGGAACGTCAGCAGGGTCATGGACCTCTCCACAGAGCCGGGGTGACGGATGGGATGAGCACTCCCAACCGCAAGATACGTACTCTCCGGTTTTGTTTGCAAGGTGGTATTGGGGTTCATGTGTCGCACACGTCCCTCTGGTTAGGGGTGGATCAGGGGTGTGCGAATCAGCCCGATCCAGCCCCCACCAGGGAAGTCACGGTCGGATCACGGTGCAGGGGGATCGCTGGCTCCGTCCCAAGTGGGAGTTGGTATTCCGTTCGGATGGCGGGCGTGTCGCAAGGGGTGGATATGGCCGTCGGCCGACACGGGTCCGCCTCTTCTCGGCCTCGCGGCCCGCCGGGAGCCCGCTTGGCGGTGACGTTGTGAAGGTGCCAGACTTGGGCCCGCCACCGGGTGTATACGAACCGGGCAGGCGGTTTTGAAAATGCGGGTCGAGGCCACTCGACTCTCGGACCGCCGACCGCAGGAGGCACCGCAATGCTTCGTCAATGTCCCATCGCCATCGACCCCTCAGGTCACGACGTCCACGGCGAAGCCGCACGGCTGCGGGAGTTGGGACCGGCCGTCAGGGTGACACTTCCGGGCGGGGTGCAGGGGTGGGCCGTGGCCGGCCACCACGCGCTCAGGAAGCTGCTCGCCGATCCGCGCGTCTCGAAGGACGCCTACCGGCACTGGCCCGCCTGGATCAGCGGCGAGGTCGGCCCCGAATGGCCGCTGGCGATCTGGGTGTCGGTGCAGAACATGATCACCGCGCACGGTCCCGAGCACACCCGCCTGCGCCGGCTGGTGCTGAAGGCGTTCACCTCGCGCCGGGTCGCCGTGATGCGCCCGCGGATCGGCGAGGTCGTCGCCGAAGTCCTGGAGGAACTCGCCCGGCGGCCCGCGGACGAACCGGTAGACCTGCGGGCGCACTTCGCGCACGAGGTTCCCACGCGCATCATGTTCGAGCTCTTCGGCATCCCCGAGTGGGCCCGGGCCAGGCTGTACAAGATCATCAATGGCTTCTTCGACACCGCGATATCGGCCGAGGACGCGCACCGCAACGGGGTCGACCTCTACGAGACCATGGGCGACCTCGTCTCCCACAAGCGCGCCCACCCCGCGGAAGACCTGACCAGCGGCCTGATCGCCGCCCGGGACGACGAGGGTGGCGCCCAGCTGACGGAGAAGGAGCTCGTCGACAACCTGATCCTGCTCTTCACCGCCGGCTACGAGACCTCGGTGAACCTGATCTCCAGCGCGGTGCACGAACTGCTGGCCCACCCGTCCCAACGGGAACTGATCCGGTCGGGACTGGCCTCGTGGGAGGACGCGGTCGAGGAGACGCTGCGCAGGCAGCCGCCCGCCGCCAACGCCATCCTGCGGTACGCCGTCGAGGACATCGACGTCGAGGGAACGGTGATCCCCAAGGGCGACCCGATCATCGTCTCCCTGGCCTCGGCCGGGCGTGACCCCGAGGTCCACGGCGTCGACGCGGACGAGTTCGACATCACCCGGGCCACCCGGAGCGACCACATGGCGTTCGGCTTCGGGCCCCACTACTGCATGGGCGCGACGCTGTCCCGGCTGGAGGCCGCGGTCGCCGTGGCCGGCCTCTTCGGACGCTTCCCCGAGATGTCCCTCGCCGTCCCGCCGCAAGGGCTGGGCCGTGTGGAGTCGTTCATCTCGAACGGGCTTCGGGAGCTGCCCGTGAGGCTCGGGCCGGACACCGTACAGGAAGACGGAGTCCCGCACTCGTGACTTTGTGCTTGATAAAGTAAGGACCTTCTGGTTGGTTTTTATAGGTGGAGACGGATCCTGTAAGGGACCATCCGCAGGGACGCACGGACATTCGGAGGCACTGTGGCACGGCAGGAGCGTGCGGTACGTACGCGTCGCGCGATCTTGGAAGCGGCCGCGGCGGTCTTCGACGAGCGTGGATACGAGGCCGCGACGATCGCGGACATCCTCTCCCGGGCCGGCGTCACCAAGGGCGCGCTGTACTTCCACTTCGCGTCGAAGCAGGAGCTGGCCCAGGGCGTACTGGACGAGCAGTTCGCCGAGGGCGGCGTGCCGCCCCGGGAGAGCAAGCTGCAGGAACTGGTCGATGTCGCCCTGGTCCTCGCGCACCGGATGAAGTACCAGCCCATGCTCAGCGCCGGTGCGCGGCTCTCGCTGGGGCCGGACATGCGCGAGATCTTCGGCGGCGGATCGGTGCCCGGATGGATCGAGTTCACCGAGGAACGGCTGGCCCAGGCCAAGGCGCAGGGTGAACTGCTGCCGCACGTGGACCCCGCGGAGACGGCCTGGATCATCTCGGCCTGCTGGACGGGCGCCCAGATCTACTCGCAGACCCTCACCGACCGCGAGGACATCGAGTACCGGATCTCGGGCGTCTACCAGCACCTCTACCCCAGCATTGCGACGCCCGCCGTGCTGGCCCGCCTCGACATGGGCGCGGACCGCGGCGCCCGGGTCGTGGCGGAGATCGAGGCGCTGGAGTCCGCGGAGCCGCGGGAGCCCGCCCTGCCCTGACGCGGCTCGCGTGAGTGGTCTTCGAGTGGTCCTTCAGCGCTCTCGCCGATCATGACTGCGAACGGTGTCATCCCCTGGGCAAACCGCGTCAGCGGTTTGTGGAGAACTCATGGTCAAGCAGGAACGTGCCGCCCGCACGCGTGAAGCCCTGATCCGCGCCGCCGCCGAGATCTTCGCGGAGGAGGGCTTCGTCACCGCCTCCATCGGGACCATCAGCAGGAAGGCGGGGGTCAGCGCGGGAGGGCTGCACTTCCACTTCGGCAGCAAGACGGAGCTGGCCGAGGCCGTCCAGGGCCGCGCGGTGGAAGCCGTACGGCGGATCACCGCGGCCGTGCCGGGCCGTTCCGGCGGCGCCCTGCAACTGCTCATCGACGGGGCGCACGGACTGGCGGCGCTGCTGGCGCACGACGTCGTCGTGCGGGCCGGGTTCGGTCTGTGCACGGACTGGCGCCGCGACGCCGGCTGCGATCTGCGGCGGATCTGGCAGGGGTGGGTGCAGGACGTGTTCCGCGCCGCGGAGCGGGAGGACCAGCTGGCCGACGGGGTGTCGGCCGAGGACGGGGCGCTGGCCGTCGTGGCGGCGACCGTGGGCTTCGAGGTGCTCGGCGCCGGCGAGCCCGACTGGGTGTCGCACGGGTCGCTCACCCGCTTCTGGGCGCTGCTGCTGCCGCGGCTCGCCGCGCAGCACGTGCTCGCGGGGCTCGTGGCCGCGGGATCCGGCGCGGAACCCGCGCCCGGGCCGCAGGCGGCCGACCGGCCGGTTCAGCGGCTGACCGACTGACCGACTGACCCCCGACCGACCCGACCAACAAGCGGACCGTATGGTCTCTTTTTTGGGAAGTCTGCGCGCTCTTGAGGCGGGTGCGAGGTGCGCCTGGAACGCTTGGGCTGCCCGCAGAGCGCCCGGATCGCCAATGAATCCGCAGGTCAGACCTACTTTCCGTCGATGGTGACCCGCCCTCTCGAACCACAAAACAGCGCGACCGGTTTGATATTGACAAACCGTCGGTCCTGTTTTTTACTGACTGCGGCGAGAGTCGATCCCTCAACCCACCGACCAGGCAGGGGAGTACGGCGTGGACATCGATGTACTGGGCGCACTGGCGGTGCGTGAGAACGGAATATCCATCACACCCACCGCCCCCAAGCCACGCCAGGTGCTGGCGCTGCTGGCCCTTCACGCGGACCAGGTGGTCCCCGTATCCGCCCTCATCGAGGAACTGTGGGCCGGCGCACCGCCGCGCAGCGCGCGCACCACGCTCCAGACCTACGTGCTGCAGCTGCGCGCCCTGATCGCGAACGCCCTGGAGCAGGGCCCCCGCGGCGACACCGGCTCCGAGGACGGCGACCCCCGCGCCGGACGCGGCCGGCGCACCGCCAAGGACGTGCTGGTCACGCTGCCCGGCGGCTACCTGCTCGACAGCGGCGGCGGCGTCAGCGACGTCCGCGAGTTCGAGCGGCTGTCCGGCATGGGCTACCGGGCGATGGACGCGGGCGACTTCCCGGGCGCGGCCCGGCAGCTGCGCGACGCCCTGTCGCTGTGGTCCGGCCCCGCCTTCGCCGACGTGCACGGCGGCATCCAGCTGGACATGGAGACCAGGCGGCTGGAGGAGACCCGGCTGTGCGCGCTCGACCAGCGCATCGAGGCAGACCTGCGGCTCGGCCGGCACCGTGAGCTGCTCGCCGAACTGACCGTGCTCGCCAGCCGGTACCGCACGCACGAGAACCTGCACGGCCAGTTCATGCTCGCGCTGCACCGCTCGGGCCGCCGCAGCGAGGCCCTCGACGTCTACCAGCGGCTGCGCGCGACGCTCGTGCGGGAACTGGGCCTGGAGCCGTCGGCCGCACTGCGCCGGCTGCAGCGCTCCATCCTGATGGCAGGCCCCGAGAGCCCGCTGGAGGCGCCGGAGGCCAACGGCGAGCGTCTCGTGCGCGTGGGCTGACATGGGCGCTCTCACGACGACCCAGACCACGCGCCGGCCGCGGGGCCGGGCAACGGGCCGAGGAGGCATGGCGGTGCAGGAGAGGTCGGAGCGGACCCGCCGCAAGCTCGTCCACGCAGGGGCCGACTTGTTCAACCGCAACGGCTACGCGAACGCGACGCTCAGCGGGATCGCCGCGTCGGCCGGGGTGACCAAGGGGGCGCTGTACTTCCACTTCGCCTCCAAGGACGAACTCGCCGAGGCCGTCCAGCAATGCGGCTGCGCCCTGCTCCACGCGTGCGTGCGCACGCTGCGCGAATCCGGGCTCTCCCCCTTGCAGGCGCTGGTCGACACGACGCACTGGCTGGCCCGCGCCCTGCACGAGGAACCGGCGGTCCCCGCCAGCTTCCGGATCACCAAGGAGTGCACGGGCACACAGCCGCCCGTCACCGATTTCCACCGCGTCTGGGTCGCGGCGGTCTGCGGTCTGCTGCGCCAGGCCCGGGACGCGGGCGAACTGCGCGACGGGTGCTCCTGGGAGGGCGTCGAGTCGCTCGTCGCCTCGGCCGCGTGCGGGATCGAGGTCATGGCGGGCACCGGGATGCCCTCCGCGGAACTCCGGCGCAGGGTGGCCGCGCTGTGGTCGATGCTGCTGCCGGCCCTCGTCCCCGAGGGCAGGGCCAAGGAGTTCCGTACGGCGGCGCCCGACACCGCGTACCCGCGCGAGTTCTCGGCCAGCGCCGTCTGACCCGCGCCACCGCCGGCTTGGAGGAGCCACCGATGACGAACGATCGCACCGACGTGTTGTCCGACCTCATCGGGGTGCTCGGCGACGTGCTGCGGATCGAACCGGAGCGGATCGACCCCGAGCAGACCTTCCAGTTCCTCGGGCTCGACTCGCTGCTGACCACGGAGTTCGTGGCGGTGGTCAGTGCCCGGTACGGGATCAGGGTGCCCGCCGCCGACCTCTACGACCACCCCACCCCGGCGGCCTTCGCCCGGGAGGTCGCCCGGGCGGCCGCGGCGATTGGCACTGCCGGGACCGCCGGGACCGCCGGGACCGCCTGGACCCCGGGCACGGGGCAGGCGCACGACGCGGCCGTTCCCGCCCCCGCCCCCGCCCCGGCCGCGGAGATCGTCGAGGTGCTGCGCGAACAGCTCACCGCGATCCTGTGCTGCGACGGCTGGGGCCTCGACACGGCCGCCCCCTTCGCGACGCTCGGCGTGGACTCGCTCCTCGGGGCGGAGTTCGTCGCGGTCGTCAACCGCATCTTCGGCCTGGACGAACGGGCCGTCGTCCTGCACGAGTACCCGAACCTGGACGCGCTCGCGGCCCACGTCGCCCGGCGCAGCGGGGCACGGGCCGCGCCCCCGGCCGTACGGGAGCTCGAACTGCTGCTGGACGCCCTGCGCGACGGGCGGCTCAGCGTGGCCGAAGCGCTCGTGCTGCTGCCGCGCCGAGCGCGGGTCTGACGGGAGACGAGCCGGGATGGACGAGCGGGAGATCCTGACCCGTTTCAAGGACGGGACCCTGGACCGCAGGCAGGCGGTGGCTCTGCTGACGCCCGCCGTGGCCGCCGGCCCCGCCCTTGTGGGCGGCGTGCCGGTCGTGCCGGACGCGCCCGTCGTGCTCGACGTGCTCGACGTGCCCACGGCGCCGTCCGGACCGGCCGCCCGTGGCCGGGACCCGGCCGCGGCGCAGGCCCCGGTGGCCGTCGTCGGGATGGCCGGGCGCTTTGCGCAGGCCCCGGACCTCGCGGCGTACTGGCGGCTGCTGTGCACCGGCCGCGGCGCTGCCGCCGCGCCGCCGCCCGGCCGGCCCGGTACGGAGCCCGGCCACTACCTTGAGCGGGTCGCGGACTTCGACGCGGAGTTCTTCGGGCTCGACCCGCGGGAGGCCGCACTGACCGACCCGCGCGCACGCCTGCTGCTGGAGACGGCCTGGGAGGCGTTCGAGGACGCCGGATGCAGCGGCACCCGGCTCGACGCGCTGCGCGCCCCCGACGGCACCCCGCGCGGTGTGGGGGTGTTCGTCGGCGCGGGAGCGGGCGACTGGCCGCTGCTCGCCGCCGAGGCGGGCGTGGAACCGGGCGGCGGGCACTGGGACATGGCCAACAGCGTGTCCCGGGTGCTCGGTCTGACGGGGCCCAGCCAGTGCGTGGACACCGCCGAGGCCTCCGTGCCGACGGCGCTGCACCTCGCGCTCGCGGCCCTGGAGCGCGGCGAGTGCGCGGCCGCCCTGGTCGGCGGCGTCCACCTGCTGCTGCACCGGTGGAGCCTGCGGCCCGGGGCCGGCGAAGGGGTGGGGGCGCTGCTGCTGAAGCCGCTGGAGCGGGCCCTCGCGGACGGTGACACCGTCCACGCCGTCGTGCGCGGCAGCGCCGCCGCGCACGCGGAGTCCGGGGTGCTCGGGGCGGCCCTGGAGCGGGCCGCGGTCGCCGAGGAGGGCCTCGGCCTGCGCGAGACGGCGGCCTGCGCGCAGCCCTCGGTGGGCAGCTGCGGACCGGCCACCGGACTGGCGCTGCTCCTGCGCGCCGTCCTCCAGCTCCGCCACGGCGTCCTGGTCCCCGCCCCGGGCCGCGCCATCGCCGAACCCTGGACGCATCCCGATCCGTCGCAGCCCCGCCGCGCCGTCGCGGGCCTGCGCGGTGCGGGCGGAGTCGACGCCCAGGTGGTCCTGGAGGAGTACCCGCCGACGGCGTCGCGGTACGACGGCACCCTGCGCGCGGCCGGACGCGCGGAGCTGGTGGTGCTGTCGGGTCCGACACCACGCCATGTGAAGGCCACCGCGCAGCGGTTGGCAGAGTGGCTGCGGGCCGGGTACGAGGTGCCGGGCCTCGGCGCGGTGGCGCGCGGGCTGCGGGCCGGTCGCGCGGCCATGGACTGCCGGTTCGCCGTCGTCGTGCACGGCGTGGAGGAACTGGTACGGGTGCTGGAGGAGCCGGCCTGCGCGGACCTGCGCGGCGGCCACCGGGACCCGATGCGCCTCGGCGAGGCCGCCGAGACCGCCGGCTACCTGGCCGCCCTGTGGCAGGGCGGCAGGCTGGGGCAGCTGCGCGACCTGTGGCTGTCCGGGGTGGACGTGGACTGGGCCGCGCTGGAGGCCGCACCCGGCGCGGGGGCCGTCTCGGTCCCCCTGCCGCCGTCCGCGCTGCTGCGCACCGCCCTGTGGCTGCCGGCGCGGTGAGCGTCAGCCTCTGGTTCTGTCCCGAGGCGGACCTCGCCCCGGGACTCGCCGCCACCCTCGCCGCGCACTGGCTCGACGTCCACGAGCAGGAGACCGCCACCCGCTTCCTCTTCGAACGGGACCGGCGCCGGTACCTCGTGGCGCACACGCTCCTGCGCCGGGTACTGGCCCTGGAGACCGGGATCCCCGAGGCGGAGGCCGACCTGCGGCGCTCGGCGCACGGCCGGCCGTTCCTGCGACCCCCGGCGGAAGGACTGCCGCGCGGCGGCGGCGCGCTGGACTTCAGCCTGTCCCGCACCCAGGCCCACACCCTCGTCGGGGTGGCCCGCGGCCACCGCATCGGCGTGGACGTCGAGCACACGGGCCGTGGCGCGGCCGCCCTGGAGAGCATCGTCGAGTGCTTCGCGCCGACGGAGCGGGACTGGATCGCCCGCGCACCCGCCGGGCGTTCGCGCACCCGCCGCGCGCTGCGGCTGTGGACGCTCAAGCAGGCGTACGCGAAAGCGCGCGGCCTCGGACCCGGGCCGGCCGAGGAGGCGTACACCTTCACGCGGGCGGACGAATGCGGCCCGCCGGCCCTCACCGTGGCCGGGGACGGCCGGCCGCACCGCTGGCGCTTCCTGGAGTTCGAGCCGGCGGCGGAGACGGTCGCCGCGGTCGCGGTCGAGACCGGTCCGCCGGCCGCGGCGGGTCCGCCCGCGGCGCTCCTGCGCACCGGATTCCCCTGGGGGCGCTCCACGCCCCGCGTCCTCGCCCTGACCTGAAACACCCCCCGCCTCTCAGCCGGGACTCGACTTCCCCGGACAATTCCAGGAAATATCAAGTGCCGGTCGAATCAGAGGTGATAACCGGAATGCGGGGCAAGCCTTCTGAATTAAGGATTCCGTCAGGTCGAAGCAGGCCCGGGATCAAATGGATTGGAAGGCCGCTCGATGGCCGCTCAAGGTTTTGGCGGCTATTCCCTGGGTCCCGCTACCGTGCACGAGTCGAAGGCTGGAAATCGATGGGAACTCGACGATAGTGACGGAGGAGACCATGAGGATTCAGGTTCTGGGTCCGTTGAGTGCCGAGGTCAACGGGGGCTCGATTGTTCCGACTGCCAGGAAGCCGCGCCAGATCCTGGCGCTGCTCGCGCTCTACCCGGGCCGGGTCATGCCCGTACCGACGCTTATGGAAGAAATATGGGGGACACAGCTTCCGCACAGCGCGCTGACCACGCTCCAGACGTACATACTTCAACTTCGCCGGCGGCTCGGCACGGCCATGGGGCCGGGGGCCCCGGGAAATGCCAAGGAGCTGCTGGCCACCCGGCACGGGGGCTACCTTCTGCAAATGCCGCCGGAGTCCGTCGACGTCCACGAATACGAGCAGCTGGTCGCGAGCGGTCAGAGCGCCTTCGACCAGGGGGACGACGAGAACGCGGCCATGCTGCTGCGCCGGGCCCTCGGCCTGTGGCAGGGGCAGGCCCTGGTCGACGTACGGGTCGGACCGATCCTGGAGATCGAGGTCATGCGTCTGGAGGAGAGCCGCCTCGTGACCACCGAGCGGCGCATCGACGTGGACCTGCGGCTGGGCCGGCACACCGAACTCCTGGCCGAACTCAAGCAGCTGATCGCCCGCCACACGCAGCACGAGGGGCTGCACTCGCAGGCGATGGTGGCGTTCTACCGCTCGGGCCGCCAGGCCACCGCCCTCGACATCTACCGCAGGCTCCGGGCCCGGCTGATCGAGGAGCTCGGGGTCGAGCCCTCGCCCCAGCTGCAGCGGCTGCACCATGCGATGCTCGCCGTCGACCCGGCTCTGGACGTGGCAGCGGGCCCGCGCCGAAGCTCGACCTTCAACCTGTACGCGGCATAGGGCACGACAGGAACACGACGGACCGGATGTCGACGCAGAAGGGCAAGGGGATGGGCGTACGGGTGCTGTGCTTCGCGCACGCGGGGGCCGGGGTCTCGGCCTTCCACCGCTGGCCGAGGCTGGTCGGGCCGGGAGTGGAGACGAAGCCGTGGCTGCTGCCCGGGCGGGACGGGCGGCGCGGCGAGGCACGGGTGACCGACCGGGACGCCCTCCTGGCGGACCTGGCCCCGCTGGTGGAATCGTCCGTACGGGCGGGGGAGCCGTACGTGCTCTACGGGCACAGCCTCGGCGGCATGGTCGCCTACACCCTCGCCCGGCACCTGCACGCGCGCGGGCTGCCGCTGCCCGCCCTGCTCGCGATCGGGGCCCTGCCGCCGCCCGACGCGCCCGCCGCGCTCGCGACCTGCGCGGACCTGCCCGACGCCGAACTGCTCCAGGTCCTGGACACGCTCGACGCGGTGCCGGCCGGAACCGCCCCCGGCGACCTGTGGCACCGCTCCGTCTTCCCCGTCCTGCGCGACGACCTCAGGCTCGCCGGAGCGCTGCGCGCCGCCGCCCGGGAACCCGCGGCCGAGGGCCCGCTCCCGGTGCCGGTGCTGGCCGTCGCGGGGCGCGAGGACACCCTGGGCACCCCGCAGGCGCTGACGGGCTGGGCGCGCTGGACCACCGGCCCGTTCGTCCACCGCACCGTCCCGGGCGGGCACTTCTTCGTACGCGACAAGGCCCTGCCCCGGCTGATCGGGCGGGCCGCGCGTGTCGTGGAGCGGGCGGCGACGCCCGCGCCGGCCGTGGCGCCGGGCCGGTGAGGCGGGCCGTCGTCACCGGCCTGGGCGTGGTCGCGCCGGGCGGGGTCGGTGTGCGGGGCTACTGGGACATGCTCACCTCCGGGCGGACAGCCACCCGCGCCCTGACCCGCTTCGACGCCTCCGGGTTCCGCTCCCGGGTCGCCGCCGAGGCCGAGTTCGACGAGCTGGCCTGCGGGCTCAGCCTGGCCGAGGCCCTGCGGCTCGACCGCGGCGCCCAGTTCGCGGTGGCGGGCGCGCGGGAGGCACTGGCCGACAGCGGGCTGGGCGGGCCGGCCGGTGTACCGGACCCGCCGCGCTGCGGGGTCACCCTGGGCAGCGCGCTCGGCTGCGCGAGCTCCCTGGACCGCGAGTTCGCCGCCGCCGCGAGCCGCGGCGGCAACTGCGCGGCGCAGCCCGTACGGGTCGCGGAGCGGCTGTACGACTACTTCGTGCCCTCCTCCATGGCCGCCGAGGTGGCCCGTACCGTCGGCGCCCAGGGCCCGGTGTCCCTGATGTCCAGCGGCTGCACCTCCGGCCTGGACGCGATCGGGCACGCGGTCGACCTGATCCGCGAGGGCAGCGCCGACGTGATGGTCACCGGGGCGAGCGAGGCCCCGCTCTCGCCGATGACCCTGGCCTCCTTCGACGCCGTCCGCATCGCCTCGTACCAGCGCAACGAGGATCCGGCGGGCGCCGCCCGGCCCTTCGACCGCACCCGAGACGGGTTCGTCCTGGGCGAGGGCGCGGCCCTGCTCGTGGTGGAGGAGCTCGACCACGCGCGGCGCCGCGGAGCCCATGTGTACGCCGAGATCGCCGGGTTCGGCTCGCGCAGCAGCGCCTACCACATGACCGGGCTGCGCGCCGACGGAGCCGATCTCGCCGAGGCCGTCCGCGCCGCGCTGGACGAGGCGCGCCTGGACCCCGGGGCGGTCGGCCACGTGGCCGCGCACGGCTCGGGCACCCGCAGCGGCGACGTCCACGAGACCGTGGCCCTCAAGCGGGCCCTGGGCGCGCACGCGCACCACGTGCCGGTCAGCGCCGTCGCCTCCATGATCGGCTATTCGCTGGGGGCGCTCGGAGCCCTCGCCGTGGCCGCCTGCCTGCTGGCCGTCGAGCACGGCGTGGTCCCGCCGACCGCGAACCTGCACGAGCCCGACCCGGCCTGCGACCTCGACTACACGCCGCTCACCGCGCGCGAGCAGCCCGTCCGGACCGCGCTCACGGTGGGCAGCGGCTTCGGCGGCACGCACAGCGCGCTGGTCGTGACCCGCCTCTGACGGCCCGTCCTTCTCAGGCGAGGTCGTCGCGGGAGACCACGCGGTGGGCGGTGCGCCAGTGGCCGCGGCAGCGCACCAGCGTGTCCTCCATGACGCACACCCGGTGCACCCTGGGCTCCCCGTCGGGCGGGGTCAGGTACACCAGCGCGTAGGCGCGGGTGTGCACCGTGCCGTCGGGCCGCGGCTGTACGTCGAGCATGCCGAGCCAGTGCCGCAGCCGCTCACCGGTCCGCCGCGCCGCCTCCTCGTTGTGCCGCACGCACGCCGCCAGCCCGGCCCGGCCGCGCACCGGGCGCGGCAGCGTCGGCACGTCGAAGACGGCCTCCTCGGTGAACGTACCGGCCCACGGCTCGGCCAGGAACGAGTCGAAGAGCTGCATCTGGTGCGCGTAGAACTGCTGGATCTCGGCGTACAGCACACCGAACTCGGGCTGTTCGCGGGTGGACCGGTCCGTCGCTCCGGTGGATGTGGTCATGGTGTACAGCCTCTGCACGGCACATCGAGCTCTCTTCGAACCCTCCTCAAGCGCCCGGACGGACAGTGGGGGCACGTCCGGTCAGTCCGATCAGGAGGAGCGTGCCGTGCCGGGATTCACGTACCCCCAGCTGCCCCTGGACGGCCTGCTGCGCCGCGCCGCCGAGCGCGACCCGGACGGCTGCGCCGTGCGCACCGCCGCCGGAGCGGCCACCTTCGCGGAACTCGACGCCCTCACCGACCGGTTCGCCTCGTGCGTCCTGCACCTCGGCAGCGGCCCCGGAGCCCGGATCGGCGTGGCCAACGCCCTCGGCCTGGAGTTCCCCGCCGCGTACTACGGAGCCGTGCGCGGCGGCGGCACGGCCGTGCTGGTCAACCCGCTGATCAGGGAGGCGGGGCTGGTGCACGTCTTCACGGCCGCCGCGGTCGAGGTCGCCTTCGTGCCGTCGGCGACCGCCGAGGTGCTCGCGAAGCTGCGCGACCGGCTGCCGGCGCTGCGCGTGGTCGTGGTGACCGACGCGGACGACGGCGTGGTGCCCGGGGACTGCGTCCCGCTCGCCGTGGCGCTCGCCGTCCCGCCGGGTGCGGTTCCCGCCGGGCTCCCCTGGTCCGGCCCCGGCCCCGGCCCCGACCTCGACGCCGACGCCTGCGTCCAGTTCACGACCGGCACCACCGGGCGGCCCCGCGGGGTCCGGCTCACCCACCGCAACCTGGTCGCCAACGCAGCGCAGACGGCCGCCGCCCACCACCTGGACGGCCGCTCCGTCACCCTCAACCACCTGCCGCTCTACCACACCATGCACCTGAACTCGGCCGTGTTCGCGGGCGCCTGCCAGGTCCTGTGCACCGACCCGGACCCGCTGGCCTCGCTCGCCCTGGCCGCCCGCAGCGGCGCCACGCACTACTACGGGCTGCCCGCCCGGCTGCAACGGCTGGCCGGGACGCTCGCGGGCACCGGCCCCAGTCCCGAGGGCGTGCCCGCCGGGCCCGCCCTGACGGCGGTCCTCTCGGGCGGCACCGCACTGGCCCCCGCCACGGCCCACGCGCTCTCCTCCCGGCTCGGCGTACCCGTCGTCCAGGGCTACGGCATGGCCGAACTCTCCCCGCTCTCGCACTGCCAGAGCCCCGGCGGCGGCGGGCACCGCGGCTCGGTCGGCCGGACCGTGCCCGGCACCGAATGCCGCGTCGTGCACCTGGACACCCGCCGTCCGCTGGACGTGTACGCCACCGGCGAGGTCCAGGTGCGCGGGCCCCAGCTGATGGCCGGCTACCTGGACGGGCCCGAGGGACCCGGGGCCGACCCCGAGGGCTGGTTCTCCACCGGCGACGTCGGCTACCTCAACGAGGACGGCGAGCTGTACCTGGTCGACCGGCTCGGGGACGTCTTCAAGTACGACAACGAACTCGTCTCGCCCACCACCGTCGAGGGCGTGCTCGCCGAGGACCCGCGGGTGGCCGACTGCGTGGTCGTCGGCTGGCCCGATCCCGTCCACGGAGCCGTCACCTGGGCCGGGATCGTCCTGCGCGACCCCACCGCGCCCGGCCTGCTCGACACCCTCGACTCGATCGTGGACGGCGCCAACCGGCGCCTGGCCCGGTTCGAGCGGATCCGCCGCGTCGAGGTCGTCGACGCCGTGCCCCGTACCCCCGTGGGCAAGCCCGAACGGCGCGCGCTGCGCCAGGCCCTGCGCAGCCGCGCGGCCGCCGAAGCCGCCGCCTGACCCCTGCACCCCGACCGCCCGCCCCCGACCCCCGGAAGAGAGCGACCACCATGGTGACCTTCGTCGGACGGCCGCCGGTGCCCGACCCGGCCACGGTGCTCGTCGTGGGCGCGGGCCCCGTCGGCCTGACCGCCGCCCACGAACTGGCCCGCCGCGGAGTGCGCGTACGCCTCGTCGACGCGGCGCCCGGGCCCGCCCGCACCAGCCGTGCGGTCGCCGTCCACCCGCGCACCCTGGAGACCTTCGACCAGATGGGCGTGGCCGAACCGGTCCTCGCGAGCGGGCGGCACAACAAGGCGTTCACGATGTACGCCGGCGGGCGGCGCCTGGTGCGGCTGGAGGCCGACTACTCCACGATGCCCACCCGCTTCCCCTTCACCGTCGTCATCGAGCAGACCCGCACCGAGGAACTGCTGCGCGAGGCCTGCGGCCGGCTCGGCGTCACCGTCGAATGGGACGTGCGGCTGACCGGCTTCAGCCAGGACGCGGACGGAGTACGGGCCCGCCTGGAGCACGGCGACGGCCGCGCCGAGGAGTACCCGGCGGCCTGGCTGGTCGGCTGCGACGGCGGCCACAGCACCGTGCGCAAGGAGCTCGGGCTGCCGCTGATCGGCGAGTCCAGCGAGACGTGGGAGCTGGCGGACGCGCAGGTGTCCATGGACCTGCCGCCCGACACCATCTACTGGGTGCACACCGGCGGTCAGGCCCTGATGATGGTGCCCTACCAGCGCGAGGGCCACTGGCGGCTGCTCGACACCGCCCCCGTCGCCCGACCCGGCATCGCGAGCCCCGCCCAGGCCCGCGAGAGCGCCGCCCGCTTCGAAGAGCGGCTCAGCGCGGGACTGGGCCGCGAGGTGCGGGTCGGCGAACCGGAGTGGAGTTCCGTCTTCACCTTCCAGCAGCGCATGGTGCCCGCCATGCACGAGGGCCGGGTCTTCGTGGCGGGCGACGCGGCGCACGTGCACAGCCCGGCCTCCGGCCAGGGCATGAACACCGGCATCCAGGAGGCGTACAACCTCGCCTGGAAGCTCGCCATGGTCGCGCGCGGCCAGGCGGGGCGGCCGCTGCTCGCCACGTACGGGCAGGAGCGGGTGCCCGTCGGCCGCAGGCTGCTCGGCTCCACCCGGCAGGCCACCTTCCTGGTGCAGCTCAAGAACGCGCTGGCCGGGGTGATGCTGCCGGCCGTCTTCTCCGTCGTACGGGGCGCCCCGCCGCTGCGCCGCGCCATCCAGCGCAAGGTGCTCGGCGGCATGTCCGGGCTGCTGCTGGACTACCCCGACTCCCCGCTGACCACCACGGGCGGCGGGCTGCGGCCGCCGGCCGGTTCGCGCGCCGCCGCGGTCGCGGCCGGCCTGCCCGCAGGGCCCGCCGCGACCGCGCTGCACGCCGAACTCCGCGACCCCCGCTGGACGCTGCTGTACGCGCCCGACGGCGACGGGGCGAGCCTGACCGCCGAGGGCGCCGCCGCCGCGGCCGGGGACTGGCTCTCGGTCCGGGCCGTCGGCGCCCGCCCGGGCACCGCGCCGGCGCCGCTGCCCGACCCGGGCGGAGTGCTCCGCGACGCGCTGGGCCTCGCCTCCGGCGGCTGGGTGCTCATCCGCCCCGACGGCTACCTCGCGGCGAGCGGCCCCGAGCTGACCGGGCGGCGCCTGACGCGGGCCCTGGACGTGCTCGGGCCGGTCCCTCTCCAGCGCTCCTCCGTCGGCTCCCCAGCGCCTGCCGACACGGTCGAGGCAACCACCCGAGTCCTGGAGGGACGACGATGACGGCGACGACTGAACAGACGGTGCCCGCCACTTCCGTGGCACTGGTCACGGGCGCGACCAGCGGGATCGGCCTGGCCGTGGCCCGGGACCTGGGCCGGCGCGGCCACAAGGTGTTCATCTGCGCCCGCACCGAAACGGCCGTCAAGCAGGCCGTCGAGGACCTGCGCGAAGAGGGCCTGGAGGTCGAGGGCAAGGCCGCCGACGTCCGTGACAAGGACGATGTCGTCGCGCTGGTCGCGGCGGCCGTCGAGACCTTCGGCCCCATCGGCATCCTGGTCAACAACGCCGGGCGCAGCGGCGGCGGCCGGACCGCCGAACTCTCCGACGAGCTGTGGCACGAGGTCATCGACACCAACCTCAACAGCGTGTTCCTGGTGACCCGCGAGGTGCTGCGCAACGGCGGGATCGGCAAGGGCCCGTACGGCCGCATCATCAACATCGCCTCCACCGCGGGCAAGCAGGGCGTGGTGCTCGCCGCGCCCTACACGGCCTCCAAGCACGCCGTCGTCGGCTTCACCAAGTCGCTCGGCAAGGAGCTGGCGACGACCGGGACCACCGTCAACGCGGTCTGCCCGGGGTACGTCGAGACGCCGATGGCCGCCCGGGTGCGCGCCGCGTACGCCAATGTGTGGGACAAGTCCGAGGACGAGGTGCTGGAGGAGTTCGAGGCGAAGATCCCGCTGGGCCGCTACTCGACCCCGGAGGAGGTCGCCGGTCTCGTCGGCTACCTGACCACGCCCTTCGCGGCCTCGATCACGGCCCAGGCGCTGAACGTCTGCGGCGGTCTGGGGAACTTCTGATGACGGCCCTGGCCCCGGAGACCGGGCGCATCCACCGCACGGTCCACACGACCGAGGTCGCCGCCCCCGCCGGCGTGGTCTACGGGCTGATCGCGGACGCGGCCAAGTGGCCGCTGTACTTCCCGCCCAACGTCCACGTGGAGCGGCTCGCCTTCGACGGCGTCCACGAGCACCTCGCGATGTGGGCCACGGCCAACGGCGAGGCGAAGTCCTGGACCTCGCGCCGCCGCCTGGACGCGGCCGCCCGGCGGATCGAGTTCCGCCAGGAGATCCCCGCGGCCCCGCTGTCGGCGATGACCGGCACCTGGATCGTGGAGCCGCTGGCCGCCGCGCGCGCGAAGCTGACCCTGCTGCACGAGTTCTCGGTGGCCGGCGACCGGGCCGAGGACGTGGCCTGGGTGAACCGGGCCACCGACACCAACAGCCGCGCCGAGCTGGGCAACCTCGCCCGGCTCGGGGAGCGCTGGGGGCAGCTGGACGCCCTGGTGATGTCCTTCGAGGACACCGTGCGCATCGCCGCGCCCCCGGAGGCGGTCTACGCCTTCCTGGAGCGGGTCGGCGACTGGCCGCGGCTGCTGCCGCACGTCTCGCGGCTCGACGTGACCGAGCGGGGGGCGGTGCAGGTGATGTCGATGGACACCCTGACCGCGGACGGGTCCGCGCACACCACCGAATCGGTGCGGGTCTGCTTCCCCGACAGCGGCCGCATCGTCTACAAGCAGACGCGGACCCCGGCCCTGATGGAGGCCCACACGGGCTCCTGGACGGTGACCGGGGACGAGCACGGGACCACCGCCACCTCGCAGCACCGGGTGGTGGTGCGCGAGGAGGCCATCACCCGCGTGCTGGGCGAGGGCGCCGACCTGCGCTCGGCCCGCGACTACATCCGTACGGCGCTGGGGCGCAACAGCACCGCCACGCTCACGTACGCCAAGCGGCACGCGGAGAGCCTCGCGGTGCCGCCGCGCTGACGGCCCGGCGACGGGCCGAGGGGTCCCGCTGATGACGGTTCCGGCCGGAGGGCGGCCGCTCCAGCCGCCCTCCAGCGCGGTCGTCGACGCTCGGGGGGAGCGTCAGCGGAAACTACTCGTGGGGGCAGGGCGATGAGACGTGTGGTCGTCACCGGCATCGGGGTCGTCGCCCCCGGGAAGCCCGGTACCAAGGAGTTCTGGTCCCTGCTGACCTCCGGGCGCACGGCCACCCGCGCCATCACGCTCCTCGACCCCGCGCCGTACCGTTCCCGGGTCGCCGCCGAGGCGGACTTCGACCCGCTGGAGCAGGGGCTCGGCCCCCGCGAGGCCGAACGCCTGGACCGCGCCGCGCAGTTCGCCGTCGTCAGCGCCCGCGAGGCGCTGGCCGACAGCGGGGTGGCGGGATCCTTCGACCCCGCCCGGTGCGGGGTCACCCTGGGCAGCGCGCTCGGCTGCACCACCGCCCTGGAACGCGAGTACGCCGTCATCAGCGACCGGGGCGGACGGTGGCTGGTGGACCACAGCCGGGCCGCCCGGCACCTCTACGACTACTTCGTGCCGTCCTCGATGGCGGCCGAGGTCGCCCGCACCGCCGGGGCCCAGGGGCCGGTCTCCCTGGTGTCCACCGGCTGCACCTCCGGCCTCGACGCGATCGGGCACGCCGTCGACCTGGTCCGCGAGGGCAGCGCCGACGTGATGGTCACGGGCGCCGGCGAGGCGCCGATCTCGCCCATCAGCCTGGCCTGCTTCGACGCCATCAAGGCGACCACCCCGCGCAACGACGACCCGGCCGGCGCCTCGCGCCCCTTCGACCGCACCCGCAACGGGTTCGTGCTCGGCGAGGGCGCGGCCGTCCTGGTCATCGAGGAGTTCGAGCACGCCCGGCGGCGCGGCGCGCACGTCTACGCCGAGATCGCCGGCTTCGCCTCGCGCAGCAACGCCTACCACATGACCGGTCTGCGGGCCGACGGAGCGGAGATGGCCGAGGCCATCCGCGCCGCGCTCGACGAGGCGCGCCTGGACCCCGGCGCGGTCGACTACGTCAACGCGCACGGTTCCGGCACCAAGCAGAACGACCGGCACGAGACCGAGGCGTTCAAGCAGAGCCTGGGTGCCCGCGCCCACGAGGTGCCCGTCAGCTCGATCAAGTCGATGATCGGCCACTCCCTCGGCGCCGTCGGCGCCCTGGAGGTGGCGGCCTGCGCGCTCACCATCGAGCACGGCGTGGTGCCGCCGACCGCCAACCTGCACGAGCCCGACCCGGCCTGCGACCTCGACTACACCCCGCTCACGGCCCGCGAACAGCGCACGGACACCGCCCTGACGGTCGGCAGCGGTTTCGGCGGCTTCCAGAGCGCCATGGTCCTCACCCGTCCGAGCCTGAAGGCAGCCGCCGCATGAACGCCGTCGCAGACACCGCACACACCGCAGCCCCCGCGGACAGCACGGCCGCCGACACCGCCGCAGCGCCCGTGACCACCGCCGTCTTCACCGGGATCGGGGTGGCGGCCCCGGGCGGACTGGGCACCGAGACATGGTGGGCCGCCGTGCTCCGCGGCGAGAGCGGCATCGGGCCCGTCACCCGCTTCGACGCGTCCCCCTACCCGGCCCGGCTGGCCGGTGAGGTCCCCGGCTTCGTCGACGAGGACCACGTGTCCAGCCGCCTGCTGCCGCAGACCGACCGGGTGACCCGGCTGTCGCTGGCCGCCGCTCAGGAGGCCCTCGACGACGCGGGCGCCGATGTCGCCGAACTGCCCTCGTACGGGGCGGGCGTGGTCACCGCGAACTCCTCCGGCGGATTCGAGTTCGGCCACCGTGAACTGCAGGCCCTGTGGAGCCAGGGCCCGCAGCACGTCAGCGCGTACCAGTCGTTCGCCTGGTTCTACGCCGTCAACAGCGGCCAGATCTCCATCAAGCACGGGCTGCGCGGCGCCTCCGGCGTCGTCGTCTCCGAACAGGCCGGCGGTCTCGACGCGGTGGCCCACGCCCGGCGCCAGCTCCGCAAGGGCGCCCGGCTCGTGGTGACCGGCGGCCTCGACTCGGCCCTGTGCCCCTGGGGCTGGGCCGCGCACCTCGCGGGCGGCTCCATGAGCACCGTCGACGACCCCGCCCGGGCCTACCTGCCGTTCGCCGAGGACGCCTCGGGCCACGTGGTGGGCGAGGGCGGAGCCCTGCTCGTCCTGGAGGACGCCCGGAGCGCGGAGCTGCGCGGGGCCCGCGTGTACGGCAGCCTGGCCGGGCACGCGGCCACCTTCGACGCCTCGCCGGAGCGGCCGCGGCTGGCCGACGCCGCGCGCCTGGCGCTCGCCGACGCCGGACTGGAACCGGCCGACGTCGACCTCGTGTTCGCGGACGCCGCCGGGGAGCGGGCCGCCGACCGGGCCGAGGCCGAGGCCATCGCCGCCGTCTTCGGACCGTACGGGGTGCCGGTCACCGCACCCAAGAGCATGGCCGGGCGGCTGTCCGCGGGCGGCGCCGCACTCGACCTGGCGGCGGCCCTGCTCGCCCTGCGCGACCAGGTGATCCCGCCGACCACCGGCACCGTGCGGCCCGCCGCCGACTGCCCCCTGGACCTGGTCACCGGCATACCGCGCAGGGGCGTGGCGCTGCGCACCGTCCTTGTACTGGCGCGGGGCCGGGGCGGGTTCAACGCGGCGGCCGTCGTCCGGGCCGCCTGACACCACCACCGAAACAGAGGGAGAGACGTCCATGGGACAGGAGCAGATCGAACTGGCGGACCTGGTCAGGCTGGTGCGCGAGTGTGCGGGCCAGGCCGAGGGGACCGACCTCGACGGCGACATCCTGGACTGCGATTTCGGGGACCTCGGCTACGACTCGCTGGCCCTGCTGGAGATCACCGGCCGGGTCGAGCGCGACTACGCCGTCATGCTCGACGAGGAGGAGCTCGACGAGGCCTACACCCCGCGCCGCTACCTCGACATGGTCAACCGGGCGCTGTCCGCCTCCCGGGCCGCGGTCTGACATGGAGGTGCGGCCCGTGCAGGGAACGGACGGACGAGCCGTGCGGGGCGCGGACGTACGGGAGACCGACGTGTGCGTGGTCGGCGCGGGTCCCGCGGGCCTCGCCCTGACCCTCATGCTGCTGCGCTCGGGCGTGCGCACCACGCTGGTCGAGCGGGCCACCTCCTTCCGCCGGGACTTCCACGGCGAGATCCTGCAGCCCGGAGGGCAGCGCGTCCTCGACGACCTGGGGGTGCTGGCACCGGCCCGGCGCCGCGGCTCGCGCGCCCTGGACGGGTTCCAGGTCGTGCAGGGCGAGCGGCTGCTGCTCGACATCGACTACCGGCGCCTGGCCGCCCCGTACGACCACCTGCTGGCCCTGCCGCAGCCCTTCCTGCTCGGCGAGCTCCAGGGCGCCTGCCGCCTGCTGCCCGGGTTCACGTACCTGGAAGGCCACCGGCTCGCGTCGCTCGTCGAGAAGCGCCCCGGCGCCCCGGTCACCGGGGTGGTCACGCGGGGACCCGACCACACCCCGACCGAGGTCCGCGCCCGTGTGGTCGTCGGCGCCGACGGGCGGTACTCCAAGACCCGCGCCCTCGCCGGCATCGCCGCCGGGCGCTCGGAGGCCTTCGCCCAGGACGCGGTGTGGTTCTCGCTGCACGCGCCCGGGCGGCAGACGGGCAGGGTCAGGGTGCACCGGGCCGGCGGCGGCCTCGTGCTCGTCCACGAGTCCCACCCCGACCGGCTGCGCGTGGGCTGGACCCTGCCGCACGGCGGCTGGCGGGACGTCGTCGCGCGGGGCATGGCCGACGTACGCAGGGAACTCACCCGGGCGATCCCGCAGTTCGCCGACCTGGTGCACGAACAGCTGTCCTCGCCGGCCCAGCTGACCCTGCTCGACGTCTTCGCCTCGCACGCCGGGGACTGGGTCCGCGACGGCCTGGTCCTGCTCGGGGACGCCGCGCACACGCACGGGCCCATCGGCGGCCAGGGCGTCAGCCTGGCGCTGCAGGACGCCGCCGCCCTGCACCCCGTCCTGGTCGACGCGCTGCACGCCGGCCAGGTCTCCCGGGAGCGGCTCGTCCCCTACCAGCGGCGGCGCTCGCCCGTCGCGCAGGCGGTGCACCGGATGCAGCGGGTCCAGGCCGGCGCGATGTTCGGCCGGGGCGACGGCCCGCTCGCGGACTTCGCGCGCACCCGCGCGGCCGCCGCGCTCAGCCGTACCCCGGTCGGGGCCCGGATCGCCCGCCGGGTCGCCCACGGCACCGATCCGCTCGGGGTCCGGACCGACCTGTTCACCGCCCGCGCGGCAGCCGCGAACGTCTAGGGGGTGTCTTGCCGATCAGGCCGGGCTCGCGGCGTCTGGTGCCGCGCCTCGCCGCGTTCTCGTCGGTCCCCGACGCTCCGCGTCGACTCTCCCCCAGACTCCGTCCGGGGGGACCCCCATCCTCGGCCTTGCGATGCACGGCACCAGACGCCGCTCCCTGATCCGGCCCGATCGACAAGACACCCCCTAGCCCCTGTCCGGGGCGTGGCGGTCCCTGACCGGTCCTCAAGCGGACTTCCAGCCCGCTTCCGGCGGCCTCGGGGACATTCGTGAGTCCAGGGCGAGAGAGGCGGGCCGATGTCAGGTGAGCGAGTGCACCGCAAGACGTACACGGTGGACGTGGCCGCACCCGCGGGCGTGGTGTACGGGCTGATCGCCGACACCACCCGGTGGCCGCTGATCATGCCGCCCAGCGTGCACGTGGAGCGGCTCGACTTCGACGGGACCGAGGACCGGTTCCAGATGTGGGTCACGGCCAACGGCCAGGTGAAGTCCTGGTTCTCGCGCCGCGCCTTGGACCCGGTGGCCCGGCGCGTCGACTTCCGGCAGGAGACCCCGGCGGCCCCGGCGCTGGCCATGGGCGGGCGCTGGAGCGTGGACGCACTCGCTCCCGGGCGGTCCCGGCTCACCCTCGACCACGACTTCACCGTGGCCGAGGACCGGCCCGACGACGAGGCCTGGGTGGCGCGCGCCACCGACACCAACAGCAGGGCCGAACTGGACCGGATCAAGGAGACCGCCGAGAACTGGGCGCGCCTGGACGACCTCCTCCTCACCTTCGAGGACCGGATCCGGGTCAAGGCGCCGCCGGAGCTCGTCTACGCCTTCCTGTACGGGGTCGACGACTGGCCGGCCGTCCTCCCGCACGTCAGCCGCGTCGAGCTGACCGAGGACGTGCCCGGCATCCAGCTGCTGAGCATGGACACCCTCACGGTCGACGGCTCCCGGCACACCACGGAGTCCGTCCGCATCTGCTTCCCGCACGCCTACCGGATCGTCCACAAGCAGACGACGACCCCGCGCCTGCTCGCCGCGCACACCGGCGAGTGGTCGCTGTTCCCCGACGAGACCGGCGTCACCGCCGTCTCCCGGCACAGCGTCCTGCTGCGCGAGGAGGCGATCGCCGAGGTGCTCGGCCCGGACGCCGACATCGCCCAGGCCCGCGGTCACGTGCGCGAGGCGCTCGGCCGCCACAGCACCGCCACCCTCGGCCGCGCCGCCCACCACGCGGAATCCGCTGTCCGTACCCTCTGAAACGGGGAGTTGAGCACCACGATGACGATCTCCCTGGAACCCCGCCCGCCCATGTCCGCGCCCGACGCGCCCCGTGCGCCCCACGCGCTCGACGCGGCCGGTGCCGCCACCCGTGCCGCACGCCTGGAAAGCCTCCTCGGGGACCCGCACGACCCCGCCAATCCGCACGGCATCGCCGCCCTCGCCGCCGCCGACGCCCGGCGGGAACCGCCCGCCGCCACCGAGGAACTCCTCGCCGCGGCCGGGCTCGGGGCCGAGTTCGTGCCCGCCGGCTCGTGCGGCCGGCTGACCCGTGCCGACCTGCTCGCGCAGGTGCTGCGCCCCGTCTTCCGCCGCGACGTCGCCCTCGGCTTCGGCTACGGCATCACCTCGCTGTTCGCGACCGCCGCCGTATGGGCCGCGGGCACGCCCGAGCAGCGGGCCGCGGCCGCCGCGCCGCTGCTGGCCGGCGGCCGGGCCTCGATCGTCCACCACGAGATCGCCCACGCGAACGGCATCCTGCGCGACGAGTTCACCGCCGAGCCCGAGCCGGAGCCTCAGGGCGGGCCCGGACGGCCCGGTGGCGGCTACCGGCTCAGCGGCCGCAAGGACGTCATCATGAACGCCGCCCGGTCCGGCGCGTACGTGGTCTACGCCCGGACCGCGCCCGCCCGCGGCCCGCGCAGCCACTCGGTCTTCCTGCTCGACGCCGACGTACTCGCGGCTGCGCGCGCCTCCGGACAGCTCGCCCACCTGCCCCGTGTCCCCACGCCCGGCATGCGTGGCGGCCTCTTCTCCGGGCTGGAGTTCAGCGACTGCCTGCTGCCCGGCCGCACCCTGGTCGGACGCGAGGGCGAGGGCGTGGCCCTGGCCCTGCGCACCTTCCAGGTCAACCGGTGCCTGATCCCGGCCGTCGCCGTCGCCGCGGCGGACACCGTCCTGCACTCCGCCGTACGGGCCGTCACCGCGGGCCGCACCGCCCCGGTCGCCCGGCGCTGGCACAAGCCGCTCGCCGGGGTCTTCGCCGACCTGCTGGCCGCCGACAGCATGGCGACCGTGTCGCTGCGCGCGCTGAGCCTGCTGCCCGGACACGTCAACGTGCTGGCCGCGGCGGTCAAGTACGTCGTACCGGACATGCTCCGCGAGAACCTGGAGGAGCTCGCCGGGGTGCTCGGCGGCCACGGCTACGCGCACGGCGACGCCCAGTACGGCGCCCTCGACAAACTGGTCCGCGACCTGCCGGTGGCCGGCCTCGGGCACGCCGGAACGGCCGCCTGCCAGGCCGTCATCGTCCCGCAGCTGCGCTCCCTGGCCGCCCGTTCCTGGTTCAGCCTGCCCGAGCCGCCGCCCGGCCTGTTCCGCGGCGGACCGCACCTGCCCGACCTGGACTACCGGCTGCTGGGCATCGCCGGGGGCGACGACTTCCTCACCGCCTCGCTGGTGGGCGCGGCCGACCGGCTCTCCGCGACCCGCCGGGTCGGCGGGCAGATGGCCGCGCTCAGCGACCTCGCCGACGGCTTCGTGAACGAACTGCGCGGGCTGCGCGCGGACTGCGCGGCGCTGCCCGCCGAACGGGCCGCGCTGGCCGGGCCCGGGGTGGCCGTGCTCACCGACCGGTACGCGCTGATCCTGGCGGCCGCCTCGGTGCTCGGCGTCTGGGAGGCGCAGGACGGCACGGACGGCTTCCTCGCCGACCCCGCCTGGGCCGTGCTCGCGCTGACGCGGATCGGCGGCCGCCTCGGCATCGCCGTACCCGACCTGCCCGAGGGCTGCCTCGCGCAGGTGCTCGACGAGCTGATCCGCCGGTTCCGCACCGGTCGCAGCTGCGACCTCGAGGGCACGGAGCTCACCCGATGAACCCCGCAGGCGCGCCTCCCCTTCACGTCACCGGCCCCGACGGGCCCTGGGAAGCGGTTTCCGCGGGACTCGAACGGCGCGGCAGCGTCGTGGTGTACGCGACGTGGGGGGAGTGGCTGACCGCGGCGCTCGCGGACACCGCGCTGCGCCCGCTGCTGGGCCGGGACTGGCAGCGCTACCGGCGCACCCCGGACGCGGCGGTCCGCTACCGCTTCGTCACCTCGCGCATGGTCGTCAAGTACACGGCGGCGGCGGCGCTGCGCACCGATCCGGCCGCGCTGGACCTGTCGTACCGGCTCGGCGGACGCCCGTACATCCGCGGCATGAGCCAGATCGACGTCAGCCTCAGCCACACCGAGGACCTCATCGCCGTCGGCATCAGCAGGACCGGACGGATCGGCGTGGACGTGGAGCCGGCCGACCGGCGGATGTCCTTCGAGTTGCTGCGGGACCGCGTGTGCATCCCCGCCGAGGCCGCCGAGCTCGACCGGATGCCCCCGGAGCGGCAGGTCGCCGAGATGCTCCGGCTGTGGACCCTCAAGGAGGCCTATACCAAGGCCCTGGGACAAGGGCTGAGGCTGGGTTTCACGGAGTTCGGCTTCGGTCTGGCCGACGGCGGACTGCTGGGGCCCGACGGCAGTCCGGCGGGGGGCGGCGCGTGGTCGTTCGGGACGCACCGGGTGCTGAGGCGGTACCTGCTCAGCACGGCCTGTTCCGACACCGGACTGGACACCGCACGTGACACGGCGGCGGACACGATGTTCGACGAGGGGTTCATGAGCGCCGTGGAGGAGGAGCTCGAGGCCGGCTGAACCCCTTGTGACGAGACAACCCTGACAGGAGAGGAGGAAGGATCCGATGATCACGGCCATGGCGGTCGTCCTCGTGCCCGGCCCGCCTCCCTCGCTGGAGCTGCACGGGCCGCTGGAGGCGGCACACCTGGAGGCGGCACTCGCCCTCCTCCCGGCCTGCGAGCCCACCCTGGAACGGCACTCGGACACCCACCACACCCTCACCGTGGCGCCCCACCCCTTCCCCGTCGGGCTGCTGTCCGACCTGCTCACCGCGGCGCCCGCGCGCCCGCGTCCCCGGACCCGATCCACCGGCCCGGCCGCCACCCGGCCCCGGGCCGCCGGTCCGGGCCGCGGCCCGCGCCCGCTGCCCGTACCCGCGTCCCCGCTCCAACGGGACCTGCTGCTCGACACGCTGGTGCGCCCCGGCGCCGGACTCCACGTCGAGCAGCTGCTGGCGCGCTGGTACGGGCCGCTGGACCTGCCGCGCTTCACCGCGGCCTGGCGCACGGTCTACGACGGTGACGCGGCCCTGCGCACCGCGCTGGCCGACTCCGCGGGAGCACCGCCGTCGATGGTCGTCCACCCGTGGGTGGACCCGCGGATCGAGCACCACGGCGTCGGCGGGGCCGACTGGCACACCCTCGTCCTGCGCGAGCGGCTGCGCGAGTTCGACCTGCGCGACCCGGGCCAGCTGCGCATCGCGCTGCTGGACGAGGACGCACCGCCCGGGCGGGCGCGCCCGTCCGGGCCCACCCGGATCCTGTTCACCTACCACCGCGCCTTCCTCGACGAGCGCAGCGTGCGCGGCCTGCTGCGGGCCTTCCTGCGCGCCTACCTCGCGGACGGCAGGCCGCTCGGCGGCGAGCGCCGCCCCGACGTCCGCGACCACGCGCACTGGCTGGCCCGCCAGGACACCTCGGCCGCACGGGAGTTCTGGTCGCTGGCCGCCCCGCCGCCGGACGCCGTCACCCTGCCCGCCCTGCCGTCCGACGATCCGGACACCCTGGCCCGCGTACCGCAGGAAGGGCCCGGCCACGGGCGGACCCGGGCGCGGCTCACCCCGGTGGAGGCGGCGCGGCTGCGGGCCTGGGCGGCCGTGCAGGGGGCGACCGAGTCGACGGCCTTGAACGCGGTGTGGGCGCTGCTGCTGTACCGGGCCGCCGCTCGCGCACAGCTCCCCGACCCGGTGACCGTCGCGTTCTCGGTGGCCGTCTCGGGCCGCGGCATCACCCTCCCCGGCGTCGAGCTGCTCTCCGGCGCGCTCGGCAACTCCCTTCCGCTGGACGTGGACGTACGGGGCCGCATGCCGGTGGCGCTGCTGCTGGACACGCTGAGCGGCCACGCCCTGGACCGCGCGGCGTACGAGTGGGTGTCCGCCGGGCAGATCGAGGACTGGACCGGCCGCCGCGGCCCGGCGGACGCGCCCTTCGAGTCCCTCGTCGTCTTCGAACCGCGGGCCGCCGCCGGCCACACTGGCTGGGGCTCCTGCGGTACGGGACCCGGGTGTGACGCCGTCGTGGACGAACTCGCCGAAGCGGGCGTACAGCTGGACCCGCCGGAGGTGCTCGCGGCCCACACCGCCCTGCCGTTCACCCTCTTCGCCCACCACGACACCGCGGGCGGACTGGTCCTGACCTCGGTCCACGACCGCGCCAGGTTCCAGGACGCCGACGCGGCCGGCCTCCTCTCCCAGGCGGCCCTGCTGCTGCGCACCCTTCCCGACGGCCGGGGCGCCCTGGACGTGTCCGGGGCCCTGGAACTGCTCGACGGCATCCCCGTACCGCGGGTGCGGCCCCGCCCGGCCGCCGCGGTGCGGGTCCTGCGCGCGGCCGCCCGTCCCGGGGCGGGCACGATCTGCCTGCTGCCCGCGCCGGGTTCGCCGCCCGGCTGCTACGACGGGCTCCCCGAGTTCTACGCCGGCCCGCAGGCCCTGGTCACCCTGCCCGGCGGGGACGACCCGGCCCTGTACCTGCAGGCCCTGCGGCCCGCGCTGGCACGCGGGGAGCCGGTGTGGCTCGGCGGGGCCTCCGGCGCGGGCGACGCCGCCTGGCGGGCCGCCGAGCGGATCGCCGCGCACGGCTGGCAACCGCCGCTGGTCGCCGTCGCCGGCGCCGCGGACGGCGGAACCGGCCTGCTGCGGGCGCTGGCCCGTGCGCTGACGGCCGCGGCGCGCAGCCCGCGGCTGGGCACCGGATGACCTGCCCGCCGTCCCTTCCGTTCCCTCTGCCCTCTCCGCTTCCCCGTCCCCTCTGCCCTCCGTCCCAACCCACCAGGAGTGACATGTCCCGCCGTCTGTTCACCTCGGAGTCTGTGACCGAGGGCCACCCCGACAAGATCGCCGACCAGATCAGCGACACGATCCTCGACGCGCTCCTCACCGAGGACCCGGCCTCGCGCGTGGCCGTGGAGACCCTCATCACCACGGGCCTCGTGCACATCGCGGGCGAGGTGACGACGAAGGCGTACGCGCCGATCGCGCAGCTCGTCCGCGACAAGATCCTGGAGATCGGCTACGACTCCTCGGCCAAGGGCTTCGACGGCGCCTCGTGCGGTGTGTCCGTCTCGATCGGCGCGCAGTCCCCGGACATCGCGCAGGGTGTCGACACGGCGTACGAGAGCCGGGTCGAGGGTGCCGCCACAGGTGAGGAAGGTGACGAGCTGGACAAGCAGGGCGCCGGCGACCAGGGCCTGATGTTCGGCTACGCCTGCGACGAGACCCCCGAGCTCATGCCGCTGCCGATCCACCTCGCGCACCGGCTCTCGCGCCGGCTGTCCGAGGTCCGCAAGAACGGCACGCTCCCGTACCTGCGCCCGGACGGCAAGACCCAGGTCACCATCGAGTACGACGGCGCCGCGGCGGTGCGCCTGGACACCGTGGTCGTGTCCTCGCAGCACGCCTCCGACATCGACCTGGAGGGGCTGCTGGCCCCCGACATCCAGGAGCACGTGGTCGAGTACGTGCTGGCCCAACTGGCGCAGGACGGCATCAAGCTGGAGACCGAGGGCTACCGGCTGCTGGTGAACCCGACCGGCCGCTTCGAGATCGGCGGCCCGATGGGCGACGCCGGCCTGACCGGCCGCAAGATCATCATCGACACGTACGGCGGCATGGCCCGTCACGGCGGCGGCGCCTTCTCGGGCAAGGACCCGTCCAAGGTCGACCGCTCCGCCGCGTACGCGATGCGCTGGGTCGCCAAGAACGTCGTCGCCGCCGGGCTGGCCTCGCGCTGCGAGGTCCAGGTCGCGTACGCGATCGGCAAGGCCGAACCGGTGGGCCTGTTCGTCGAGACCTTCGGTACGGAGACGGTCGCCACCGACCGGATCGAGGACGCGATCGGCGAGGTCTTCGACCTGCGCCCGGCCGCGATCATCCGCGACCTGGACCTGCTGCGGCCGATCTACGCCCAGACCGCCGCCTACGGCCACTTCGGGCGCGAGCTGCCGGACTTCACCTGGGAGCGCACCGACCGGGCCGAGGCGCTCAAGGCCGCCGCCGCCCGCTGACAGCGCCCCGTCCCACCCCACCCCGTCCCGTCCCGTCCCACCCCGCCCCGCCCCGCCCACGGGCGGGAGTCCGGCCCCACCTGCCCTCAGGAGAGAACGTGCGTATAGCGGTGACAGGATCCATCGCCACGGATCACCTCATGGCCTTTCCGGGCCGGTTCGTCGACCAGCTGCTTCCCGACCAGCTGGAGCACGTCTCCCTGTCCTTCCTGGTCGACTCCCTGGAGGTCCGGCGGGGCGGGGTGGCGGCCAACATCGCCTACGGGCTCGGCGTGCTGGGGCTGGACCCCGTACTCGTCGGAGCCGTCGGCCCCGACTTCGGCGAGTACGAGGTCTGGCTCAAGGAGCACGGCGTGGACACCGGCGGGGTGCACGTCTCCGCCGGGCACCAGACCGCCCGCTTCATGTGCATGACCGACCAGGACTCCAACCAGATCGCCTCCTTCTACGCGGGCGCGATGGCGGAGGCCGCCGAGATCGACCTGCGCGGGGTCATCGCCCGCGGCGGCCCCCTGGACCTGGTCCTCGTCTCGCCCAACGACCCGGCCGCGATGGTCCGCCACACCGAGGACTGCCGCCGGCTCGGCATCCCCTTCGCCGCCGACCCCTCCCAGCAGCTGGCCCGCCTCTCCCGGGACGAGGTGCGCAGCCTCGTCGACGGGGCCCGCTGGCTCTTCACGAACGAGTACGAGTCCGCGCTGCTGCGCGAGCGGGCCGAGTGGAGTGCCGAGGACGTGCTCGCCCGGGTCGGCACCTGGGTGACCACCCTCGGCGCGAAGGGCGTGCGCATCGACCGCCAGGACGCTGCCGTCCTCACCGTGGCGGCGGTTCCGGACGTGCCCGCCGAGGACCCGACGGGCGTCGGAGACGCCTTCCGCTCGGGCTTCCTCGCCGCGGTGAGCAAGGGACTGCCGCTGGAGGCCGCCGCCCAGCTCGGCTGCGCGATGGCGGCGCTGGTGCTGCGGGCCGTCGGCTCGCAGGCGTACGAGGTCGAGCCCGCCGCGCTGCTCGACACGATCCGGGCCGTGTACGGGCCCGCGGCGGAGCGGCGGCTGGACGGCGTACTGGGGTCCCGGGGAGGCGCGTCGTGAACCGGGCCGATGCCCTCCGAGAGGCGCTCGCCACCCGGGTGGTCGTCGCCGACGGAGCCATGGGAACGATGCTCCAGGCGCAGGACCCCACGATGGAGGACTTCCAGCAGCTGGAGGGCTGCAACGAGGTCCTCAACGTCACCCGCCCCGACATCGTCCGCACCGTGCACGAGGCGTACTTCGCCGTCGGCGTGGACTGCGTCGAGACGAACACCTTCGGTGCGAACTTCGCGGCGCTCGCCGAGTACGACATCGCGGAGCGCAACTTCGAGCTGTCGGAGTCCGGTGCCCGTATCGCGCGTGAGGTCGCGGACGAGTTCACCGCTTCCACGGGGCAGCAGCGCTGGGTCCTGGGTTCGATGGGCCCGGGCACCAAGCTGCCCACCCTCGGCCACATCACGTACGCGAAGATCCGCGACGCCTACCAGATCAACGCCGAGGGGCTGCTCTCCGGCGGCGCGGACGCGCTGCTCGTCGAGACCACCCAGGACCTCCTGCAGACCAAGTCGTCCATCATCGGCGCACGGCGGGCGATGGAGGCGCTGGGCGTCTCCGTTCCGCTGATCTGCTCGGTGACCGTGGAGACCACCGGCACGATGCTGCTGGGTTCGGAGATCGGTGCCGCGCTGACGGCGCTGGAGCCGCT
This sequence comes from Streptomyces sp. NPDC048258, assembly GCF_043201995.1. Lineage (NCBI taxonomy): Bacteria > Bacillati > Actinomycetota > Actinomycetes > Kitasatosporales > Streptomycetaceae > Streptomyces > Streptomyces sp. NPDC048258. The sequence continues at coordinate 4,536 of NZ_JBICZH010000029.1, read as the reverse complement.
GGGCATCGACATGATCGGGCTGAACTGCGCGACCGGTCCGGCGGAGATGAGCGAGCACCTGCGCTACCTCGCCCGCAACGCCCGCATCCCGCTCTCCTGCATGCCGAACGCCGGCCTGCCCGTGCTCACGAGCGAGGGGGCGCACTACCCCCTGTCGGCGGCCGAGCTCGCCGACGCGCAGGAGACCTTCGTCCGCGAGTACGGACTCTCCCTCGTCGGCGGGTGCTGCGGTACGACGCCGGAGCACCTGCGCCAGGTCGTGGAGCGGGTGCGCGGCGCTGCCGTCACCGAGCGGAAGCCGCAGCCGGAGCCGGGCGCCGCGTCGCTGTACCAGACGGTGCCGTTCCGCCAGGACACCTCGTACATGGCGATCGGTGAGCGGACGAACGCCAACGGGTCGAAGAAGTTCCGGGAGGCGATGCTGGAGGCGCGCTGGGACGACTGTGTGGAGATGGTGCGCGACCAGATCCGTGAGGGCGCGCACATGCTCGACCTGTGTGTGGACTACGTGGGCCGTGACGGTGTCGCGGACATGGAGGAGCTGGCCGGGCGTTTCGCGACGGCCTCGACGCTGCCGATCGTCCTGGACTCGACGGAGGTTCCCGTCATCCGGGCGGGTCTGGAGAAGCTGGGCGGCCGGGCCGTCATCAACTCCGTCAACTACGAGGACGGCGACGGTCCCGAGTCCCGCTTCGCGAAGGTCACCCGGCTGGCGCAGGAGCACGGCGCCGCGCTGATCGCGCTGACCATCGACGAGGAGGGCCAGGCCCGCACCGTCGAGCACAAGGTCGCCATCGCCGAGCGCCTGATCACCGACCTCACCACCAACTGGGGCATCCGCGAGTCGGACATCCTCATCGACACCCTGACCTTCACCATCTGCACCGGCCAGGAGGAGTCCCGGGGCGACGGCATCGCCACCATCGGGGCGATCCGCGAGCTCAAGCGCCGCCACCCGGACGTCCAGACGACCCTCGGTCTGTCCAACATCTCCTTCGGCCTGAACCCGGCCGCACGCGTGCTGCTCAACTCGGTCTTCCTCGACGAGTGCGTCAAGGCCGGCCTGGACTCGGCGATCGTGCACGCGAGCAAGATCCTGCCGATCGCCCGTTTCGACGAGGAGCAGGTCACGGTCGCCCTGGACCTGATCTACGACCGGCGGGCCGAGGGCTACGACCCGTTGCAGAAGCTGATGGCGCTCTTCGAGGGCGTCAACATGAAGTCCCTGAAGGACGGGCGGGCGGAGGAGCTCCTCGCGCTGCCGCTGGACGAGCGTCTGCAGCGCCGCATCATCGACGGCGAGAAGAACGGCCTGGAGGCCGACCTCGACGAGGCCCTGCAGACCCGTCCGGCGCTGGACATCGTCAACGACACGCTCCTGGAGGGCATGAAGGTCGTCGGCGAGCTCTTCGGCTCCGGTCAGATGCAGCTGCCCTTCGTGCTCCAGTCCGCCGAGGTGATGAAGACGGCCGTCGCCCATCTCGAACCCCACATGGAGAAGACGGACGACGAGGGCAAGGGCACGATCGTGCTGGCCACCGTCCGCGGCGATGTCCACGACATCGGCAAGAACCTCGTCGACATCATCCTCTCCAACAACGGCTACAACGTCGTCAACATCGGCATCAAGCAGCCCGTCTCCGCGATCCTCGAAGCGGCGCAGGAGCACAAGGCCGACGTGATCGGCATGTCCGGTCTGCTGGTGAAGTCGACGGTCATCATGAAGGAGAACCTGGAAGAGTTGAACCAGCGCAAGCTGGCCGCCGACTACCCGGTCATCCTCGGTGGCGCCGCGCTGACCCGCGCCTACGTCGAGCAGGACCTCCACGAGATCTACGAGGGCGAAGTCCGCTACGCCCGCGACGCCTTCGAGGGCCTGCGCCTGATGGACGCCCTCATGGGCGTCAAGCGCGGCGTCCCCGGCGTGGAACTCCCGCCCCTCAAGCAGCGCCGCGTGCCCAAGCGGGACACCCCCTTCCTCGTCGCGGAACCGGTGGACGGCGGCCGCTCCGACGTGGCCGTCGACAACCCCGTCCCCGCCCCGCCGTTCTGGGGCACCCGCGTCATCAAGGGCATCCCGCTCAAGGAGTACGCCTCCTGGCTGGACGAGACCGCCCTGTTCAAGGGCCAGTGGGGCCTCAAGGACGCCGAGACCATCGAGACGGACGGCCGGCCCCGGCTGCGCGGCTGGCTGGACCGGCTGCACACCGACGGGCTGCTGGAGGCCGCCGTCGTCCAGGGCTACTTCCCCTGCGTGTCCAAGGGCGACGACCTGATCATCCTGGACGAGAACGGATCCGAGCGGACCCGCTTCTCCTTCCCCCGCCAGACGCGCGGCCGCCGCTTCTGCCTCGCGGACTTCTTCCGCTCCGAGGAATCCGGTGAGACCGACGTCGTCGGCCTCCAGGTCGTCACCGTCGGCAGCCGCATCGGCGAGGAGACCGCCCGGCTGTTCGCGGCCGACGCCTACCGCGAGTACATGGAACTGCACGGCCTCTCCGTGCAGCTGGCCGAGGCCCTCGCCGAGTACTGGCACGCCCGCGTCCGCGCCGAACTGGGCATCGCCGGATCCGACCCGGCCTCCATGGACGGCATGTTCCGCACCGAGTACCAGGGCTGCCGCTACTCCCTCGGCTACCCCGCCTGCCCCGACCTGGAGGACCGCGCCAAGATCGCCGACCTCCTGCGGCCGGAGCGGATCGGCGTCCACCTCTCGGAGGAGTTCCAGCTCCACCCCGAGCAGTCCACGGACGCCATCGTGATCCACCACCCCGAAGCGACGTACTTCAACGCACGCTGACCCCTCCGGACGCCGGATACCGGTCGATGAACGGAAGTGAGCCATGGCAGCAGTCCTCACCGAGCGCCCGGCGCTCGCGCACCCCAAGCCCGGGCCCGCGCGGCCGGGCGTACGCGAACTGCTGGCCAGCGGCCGGCGCTCGTACTCCTTCGAGTTCTTCCCGCCGAAGACGGAGGCGGGGGAGCGCACCCTGTGGGACGCGATCCGCCGGATCGAGGCCCTCGCACCGTCCTTCGTCTCCGTCACCTACGGCGCGGGAGGCTCCTCCCGCGACCGCACGGTCGAGGTCACCAAGCGGATCGCGACCGAGACCACGCTGCGCCCGGTGGCCCACCTGACCGCGGTCGGGCACTCGGTCGCCGAGCTGCGCCACATCATCGGCCAGTACGCCGACGCCGGGATCCGCGACGTCCTCGCCCTGCGCGGCGACCCGCCGGGCGACCCGAAGGGCGTGTGGACCCCGCACCCGCAGGGCTTCACGCACGCCCACGAACTGGTCGGCCTGATCCGCCGGCTGGGGGACTTCACCGTGGGCGTGGCCGCCTTCCCCGAGCGCCACCCGCGCTCACCGGGCTGGACCGAGGACATCCGGCACTTCGCCGCCAAGTGCGAGGCGGGCGCCGACTACGCGATCACGCAGATGTTCTTCCAGGTGGAGGACTACCTGCGGCTGCGCGACCGGCTGGCCGCCGTCGGCTGCCTCACCCCGGTGATCCCCGAGATCATGCCCGCCACCGACGTACGGCAGATCCGCCGCTTCGCCGAGCTGAGCGACGCCCGCTTCCCCGAACACCTCGCCCGGCGCCTGGACGCGGTGCGCGACGACCCGGCCGCCGGCCACGCCATCGGAGTGGAATACGCGACCGCCATGGCCGAACGGCTGCTGGCCGAAGGCGCCCCGGGCCTGCACTACATCACCCTCAACCGCTCGACGGCGACCCGAGAGATCCACCAGAACCTCAACGTCAACTGACCCTGAACCTCGACGCCCACACACCGGAGTAGTCCATGCCCAGCCAGTCCACAGCCGAGTTCACCGACTTCAAGGTCGCCGACCTGTCCCTTGCCGCGTTCGGCCGCAAGGAGATCACGCTGGCCGAGCACGAGATGCCGGGCCTGATGTCGATCCGTGCCGAGTACGCGGCGGCCCAGCCGCTGGCCGGGGCGCGCATCACTGGCTCCCTGCACATGACCGTGCAGACCGCCGTGCTCATCGAGACGCTGGTGGCGCTCGGCGCGCAGGTCCGCTGGGTGTCGTGCAACATCTACTCGACGCAGGACCACGCGGCGGCGGCGATCGCGGCGGCCGGCATCCCCGTCTTCGCCTGGAAGGGCGAGACGCTGGAGGAGTACTGGTGGTGCACGGAGCAGGCGCTGACCTGGCCGGGCCACGTGGGTCCGAACATGATCCTCGACGACGGCGGTGACGCCACCCTCCTCGTCCACAAGGGCGTCGAGTACCAGAAGGCCGGCGCCGTTCCGGACCCGTCCACCGCGGACAACGAGGAAATGGCGCTGGTCCTGGACCTGCTGCGGAAGACCACCCTCGACTGGACGGCGCTGGCGGCGGAGATCCGCGGCGTGACCGAGGAGACCACCACCGGCGTCCACCGCCTGTACGAGATGCACCAGGCGGGCGCGCTGCTCTTCCCGGCGATCAACGTGAACGACGCCGTCACCAAGTCGAAGTTCGACAACAAGTACGGCTGCCGGCACTCCCTGATCGACGGCATCAA
>NZ_JBICZH010000028.1:0-71302 GCF_043201995.1 Streptomyces sp. NPDC048258 | reverse complement strand
ACCGAGCCCGAGAACATGGCGCCGATGATCGGCACCTACGACACGACGATGACCCGGCACATCTTCGAGTCCTTCGTCGCGCAGGCCCAGATCGCACTGCACATCCACGTCCCGTACGGGCGCAACGCCCACCACATCGTGGAGTGCCAGTTCAAGGCCCTCGCCCGCGCCCTGCGCTACGCCGCGGAGTTCGACCCGCGCGCCGCCGGCATGCTGCCCTCCACGAAAGGTTCCCTCTGATCGTGTCCAAGAAAGCGGTCGTCCTCGACTACGGATTCGGCAACGTCCGCTCAGCCGAGCGCGCCCTGGCGAGGGTCGGCGCAGAGGCTTCCATCACCGATGACTTCGACAAGGCAATGGACGCTGACGGCCTCCTCATTCCTGGCGTCGGCGCCTTCGCCGCCTGCATGCGGGGGCTCCAGGAAGTCCGCGGCGACGTGATCATTCGTCATCGCCTGGCCAGCGGTCGGCCCGTGATGGGCATCTGTGTCGGCATGCAGATCCTCTTCGAGCGCGGCATCGAGCACGGAGTCGAGACCCCGGGGCTCGGGGTGTGGCCCGGCGCGGTCGAGCCGCTCGAAGCTCCTGTCATTCCGCACATGGGTTGGAACGTGGTGGATGCGGCCGCCGACAGCCGGCTGTTCGTGGGCGCGGATGCCGACACCCGCTACTACTTCGTGCACTCTCACGCCGTGCGCGACCGAAGTCGGGAGTCCGCCGGTCTCCGTAACCCGACAACTCGGGTAAGCCGCACCACACACGGCGAACCCTTCGTCGCGGCGGTGGAGAACGGGGCCCTGTGGGCGACCCAGTTCCACCCCGAGAAGTCCGGCGACGCCGGCGCCCAGCTCCTCACCAACTGGATCGAGACCCTTTGATGCCGAACACCCTTGAGCTGCTCCCCGCGGTGGATGTCCGCGACGGACATGCCGTCCGCCTGGTCCAGGGTGAGTCAGGTACGGAGACCTCGTACGGCTCCCCGCTGGAGGCGGCCCTCGCCTGGCAGGCCGCCGGCGCCGCATGGCTGCACCTGGTCGACCTGGACGCCGCCTTCGGCACCGGCGACAACCGCGCCCTGGTCGCCGAGATCACCCGCGCCATGGAGATCAAAGTCGCCTTGTCCGGCGGCATCCGCGACGACGCCTCGCTCGCCGCCGCCCTCGCCACCGGCTGCACCCGCGTCAACCTCGGCACCGCCGCCCTGGAGACCCCCGAGTGGGCCGCCAAGGCCATCGCCGAGCACGGCGACAAGATCGCTATCAACCTCGACGTCCGCGGCACCACCCTCAAAGGCCGCGGCTGGACCAGCGAGGGCGGCGACCTCTACGAGACCCTCGCCCGCCTCGACTCCGAGGGCTGCGCCCGTTACGTCGTCACCGACATCGGCAAGGACGGCACCCTCACCGGCCCCAACCTGGAGTTGCTGAAGAACGTCTGCGCCGCCACCGACCGGCCCGTCGTCTCCGCCGGCGGCATCTCCTCCCTCGACGACCTGCGGGACCTGTCCGGACTGGTCCCGGCAGGCATCGAAGGCGCCATCATCGGCAAGGCCTTGTACGCCAAGTCCTTCACCCTGAAAGAGGCGTTGCGGGTAGTCGTGGACGAGAAGAAGGAGGCGCCGGGAATCCATCGGAATTAACCACCATACCATCCGGTTTTCTTTACCGGTACAACTTCCACGGGCACATGCGGTTCAGTTGGCCGAAACGACACCCTCTTTGACTGAATGATGGGTTCGCCCGGATTGACGCTTCAGCTAGCGTAGCTTTTCATGTTTTCCGCCGGTCATGACGCTTTTGCGTCGACAACTGCGCGGGAAGGTCAGGCAACTCGCTTGCCTGATTGCGTCGTCCACCAACCCGAAACGGTTCTAGTTCGGAGGGCAATGTGGCTATGAGCCAACTGTGTGACGGTGACTGCGAGGTCGACTTATCCACCTCACCGACTGGAGAGCACATCCACCCCAGCAGCGGGCAGAATGCCCTGTCCGTGTTCTGGCTGGCGGAGGATGATCTCTCGTACCACGGCCTGCCGAATCTCCTGAGGGAGATTCCGCTGGTGTCACGAGCCGTGATCGGACGCACTCTCGAAGATGCCCGCCAAGGGCTCGCCGGCGAACTGTTCGATGTACTCGTCATTCCGCTCGGCATGTATACCGAGGCCATCCGGGCCGCCCCGGCCCGGGCACCGACAAAAGTTCTGGTAACGGTGGCCATCGAGGACGCGAAGGCAGTTACCGCCTTCGCTCAACTGTACGCCGTGGACGGATATCTGCTGCGACGCGACGTCAACGCGGATGTATTGCCCGCGATCTTCGAACGGCTGCTGCGCGGCGAGGTTCCAGTACCGGAGCAGGTCGTCAGCCACATCATAAGCACAGGGGAACCAGGCGCTGCGCGAGCGGGGGCGTACGGCATCGCCAGGCTGACCGAGCGAGAACACACGGTCCTCGGACTTCTACTGAACGGGCTGAGCAATCACCAGATCGCCCGATCCATGAATATCTCCATCCACGGCGTCAAGCGTCACGTCTCGAACCTGCTGGTCAAGTTCAACTGCACGAACCGCACAGAGGTCGCTCTGATGGCGGCTCGACTGGGAATCACCCCTGCCGAGTAAGGAGGTCGGAGGAACCCGATGGCGCACTACAGGAGAACGACGCAGCCGCGCTCTCGCAGCGAGTCGAGCCAGCGGGGAACCCTGTGCATCTTCAGCCATCTGAGATCGAGCTTCTCCAGGTTCGGCAGTGAGCCGATGCTCTCCGGCAATCCCGCGAGGTGCGTTGCCCGGAGGTCCAGATGAGTCAGTCGCGTCAACTTGCCTACGCTCTCGGGAAGTTGACGCAAGGGGTTGTTCCGAAGATCAAGATGGCGCAGCTCGCTCAGATTCCCCAACGATTCCGGGAGAGCCGCGAGCTGATTGTTCATGAGGTGCAGCTCGCGCAGGCGCGACAACGCACCGATCTCATCCGGCAGCCAGTTGATCCGGTTGTTGTAGAGACGGAGCTCCCGAAGCGCTGACATGCCGCCGATCTCCGCCGGCAGCATGGTCAGCAGATTGTCGGTCAGATTGAGGTAGTCCAGGCGGTCGAGTCGCCCCAAGGCCGCCGGCATCGAGGTCAGGCCGTTGTCACTGAGATAGAGGTAGTCGGTGAGCGCGGGAAGATCCGCAATACCCTCCGGAACATCACCCAGCCTGTTATGCCCGAGGTCCAACATGCGGAGATTACCGAGATTCCGCACATCATCCGAGATTTCAGTGATCTGATTCTCAGCCAGATTCAGCGAGAGGAGCTCAGAGAGCCTCCAGATAGCATCCGGTACACGCGTGAGCCGGTTCTTACCCAGGCTCAGATGCTGAAGCGACCCCAAGTGGCCGATGCTCTCCGGCACCTCGTCGAGTCGGTTTGCGTAGAGGCTGAGATTGGTCAGCCGCGACAGGTTCGAGATCGCCTTGGGTAGTGCCGTCAATCCGTTTCGGTCGAGGTCGACAGTACGAAGTGACACAAGATCTGAAATCCCGTCAGGCAGTTCTTGGAGGCTGGTACCGGCAGCTAAGAGCGCAATAGCTTCACCGTCGGGCGACCTGTGGATGGCCTCATCCAGGTGGTTCAAGTCAGTCATGCGCACAGTGTAGCCATCGGGCACTCACGGCGTGAAGCGAGTCCAAGAACAACAGTCCGGCTCCAGTCGGACTCGAGTGAAAGAAGGAGCGCATCTCATGGACGTAACTCCGATGCCACTCAGTGGCATCGTCCCGAGTGTTCGAATCGATGAGCCTGCCCAGGACATCAGGTCTTCCGGAGAGGCGATCGCAACCCAGCTGACAGACTGGGGATTCATGGCGGTCGAGGTACCCGGAATCGGTCAGAAGGTCGACAGGATGATGCAGGAATTCGCATTGGCCTGCTCGTCTACGGAGCCCAACCTGACCGAGTACGAGTACTCGCGCGTGCCGCAACTGGCTACCGGTGGCACGCACGGGTTCTTCCCGTACCTGTCGGAGGTGCCGCGACTGGCCCAAGGGGTTGCCGACCCGAAGGAGTTCATCCACGTCAGCGGCGCCATGCTGGAGGACGAGCCCCCCACCGCGGGGGACGTCCTGCGCGCCTTCCCGGCATTCGGCTCCGCCGCCCGGGAGGTCTTCGAATTGGCCTTCAAGATCATCTCCTCCTTCGGGGAGGTGATCCGCGGCATCATGGCCCCGGGGACTCCTGACTTCGACCTGTCGCGCGATGCGACGAACCTCCGCGTGATCTATTACAGGGATGTGGGCGGCCGAGAGGTTCTCGCCCACGAGCACTCGGGGATTCAGATGCTGGGGCTGCAACTGCCGTCGTCCGACCAAGGGCTCCAGTACGTCCTGCACGACGGCACGTGGGTCGAGCCCGTCATCGCCAAGACCGACGTCGTCCTGTGCAACATAGGCCGCATGCTGTCCAGCGCCTCGTCCGGTCAGTTTCGGCCATCAACGCACCGCGTTCACTGCTCGGGCACGGAAGGCAACTACACGCGGCTTTCATCCGTGATGTTCGCCTACCCACCGCACAAGGCACGGCAGTGGCAAATGGTCGACGGCAAGCTCACCATGCTCGACGCGACCTGGGGGGACTTCATCGCCAAGCGGTTTGACGGGCTCGGCAACCAGCCTTCCTAGCAGCACGGCTTGAGACTCCGTTTCGGTCCGTCGACTGCCCGGCGGACCGAAACGGCCGGCATCGAGCGCAAGCCGCGGCCCAGCAGAAAGGGAAGGCCAGTCAATCTCCACGCCTGACCCCGATTCGGAGTGCGCTCCCTGTTCGGCCCACCCTTCCAATCGCACGGAGGGTCAAGGAGTGGTACAGGGACCATGCTGCAGATTCAAGACGCCCAGTGCCTGGGTGACGGCGTTCCTCGTGGACCGGAACAGTGTCATCACCTGCTTCAGGCTGGACCTCACTGTGACCGCGGCCGTGGTCGGCCTCGACGTGAAACGGGTCTGGGACAACATGCACCCCGGGCCGCGCTCCAACATCATCATCGACACCGGTGACGGTGACGACGCGCTGGCCGCCTTCGTGGCGAAGATGGCCGAGCTGGAGGTCATCGGCGAGCCCAACGCCCGGGCCTCATACAGCCAGGCCGGGTACAGCCTGCTCGGGCGCGTCCTGGAGAGCGTCACGACGTACGAGCAGGCCATCGCCTCGCTCGTGTTCGAGCCACTGGGACTGTCGAATAGCTTCTTCGGTACCGCCGACGTCATGACCCGGCGGTTCGCCGTGGGCCACTACGCCGACGAGGACGGCAACCTCGTCGTCGCGGGGGAAGCAATCTGGGCGACGGCATCGGCATCTGCTGGTTCCTGCGCGAGGTGGACGGCGTACGGACGATCGCGCACGGCGGTTCGACCAACGGCCAACTCGCCGAGCTGCTGATCGTGCCCGAGCGGAACTTCGCCGTCGTCTCCATGTCCAACGCCGGCCCGGACGGCATCCCCTTCAACCGGACCGTCGTCCGCTGGGGCCTGGAGCACTACCCCGGCGTCGTGGACAACAACCCGGAGCCGCTGCCGTACGACGAGGAGCGGGCAGGAAGTCGTCGGGGTCTACGACAACGACGTCATGACGCTCACCGACGCCACCGACGGGGCGGCGCTGACCATCGCCGCCACGATCAAGCCGGAGATCCGCGAGGCGGCCGACTTCGAGATGCCCGCGGACTACGAGCCGGCCGCCATGGGCCTGCTGCCCGGCGACGGCGACGAGTTCATCGTCGCCGCCGGTGGACTGCAGGGACAGCGAGGCTCTTCTCCCGGGACGCGAGCGATGCCCCCGTCGCCATCGACCTCGGCGGCCGGACCTTCAACCGGGTCCCCACCACCCACGCGTGACCGACGCGCGCACGATGTCCTCGTCGCCCCTCGGGCGACGAGGACATTCGTTCGTGACACCATCGAGGCCATCATCGGCTCACTCGCCGGCACCCTGACCCGGCAGCTCCGCGTCATCGGCCGCCTCCCGCATGAACGGCCTCGGCTTCCCGGACGGCGTCCGCGCACAGCTAAGGGCTGTCCCGTAATCCCCGGTGGGCACACGACGCCAGCTACGGCACCTCGCTGCGTTGTCGGAACGCCCGAATACGCCCAGTATGGGGGCGCCCCTCCGCCTTGCGATGCACCGCATCTGACGCCGTGCGCTGATCCACCGGGGATTACGGGACAGCCCTTAGCCGATCGCCGCCGCCAGTCTGGCCGCTTCGGTGCCGAGATCCTCACCGCTCGCGGAGGCACGGGCTGGTCAGCAAAGGGTCAGCATTCGTCCGACTAGACCTGACCACAGCCTGCTTCACATGAGACTCGACCTCAAGATCGGGATGCGCCGCCGGAGCCCACGCCGACGTACGACGGACTTCCAGAAGCGGAGCGAGGGCGCAGCCACCGCCCCGGGCCCACCTTCAGGACATACGCGCAGTTCAGCGCACCCTTCCCCTGGGTTTCAGGCGAGTTGAGGGAAGTTCCGGAGCGGGAATCGGAGCGCTGTCGTAGCCCTTCACCTCGCCATATCGCGTCCCGCTCATCCAGTCTTCGCGGGCCTGTGCGATATCCTCTTGGGACCGTCCGATCCAGTTCCAGAACCATTGGATCGTTCGGCGTTTCTGCAGGTCAGAGCGCCACGAACCCCTGGAAGTCAGCAAGAGTCAGCATCAGAGCCCTCACCACCGGTTCTGAGCCCGCGCGAGATCCCGCCCGGACCATGCGTCGCAGTGAGTCTTGGTTGGAGACGATGTGGCCCAGCTCGACGAGGTCTGCGGGGCCTGCCCGGACATCGCTCGCGCCCGCGAGATCGCACAGCGGTTCACCGCCCTGGTCCGCGACCGCACCGGTCATCTGCTGCCCGACTGGATCAGCGATGGGCACAGTGCCGCACCGCAACCGATCCGCGGGGTTCGCCCGGTTCATGAAGTGCGACCTGGACGCCGTGACCGCCGGCCTGATCCTGCAGTACAGCTCCGGCGCCGTAGAAGGCCACGTCAAGCGCATTCAGATGATCGAGCCGCAGGAGTACGGCCGCCCCTCATTCCAGGTCCGGCCGCTCCCGGATGCCCTGCCGGTCGGCGCGCTACCGGAGACGTACCGCCGCCTCCGCCGACTGGCGGGAACGGACCCCCCGACCGGCTGGAACCGGGCTCGCGACGTCGCCGGGGATGCCGAGGGAGCCTAGGGTCGGGTGCGACGGGGATCGATTGACGACGGGGTGCGACGCACGTGATTCGGGTAGTGGTGGTGGATGACGAGGCGCTGGTCCGATCCGGTTTCGGCCTCATCCTGGGCGCGGCAGAGGACATCGAGGTCGTGGCCACGGCGTCGGGCGGGGAGGCCCTCGACGCGGTGCGGGAACACGGTCCGGATGTCGTCCTCCTCGATATCCGGATGCCGGACGTGGACGGCCTCACGGTTCTGGCTCAGCTGCGCGCCCTGCCCGCTCCCCCTGTTGTGGCGATGCTCACCACCTTCGACACCGACGAGTACGTCCTCACCGCCCTCCACTCGGGCGCGGCAGGTTTCCTCCTCAAGGACACAGAACCGGATCACCTTCCCCAGTTGGTCAGGACCTTGGCCGACGGTGGAGTGGTGATGTCCTCCAAGGCCTCCCGGAGCCTGCTGCTCCGAGGTCCAGTCCACCTCGCCCGGGGCCCGGGTTCGTCCAGCGTTCCTACTCGAAACCAAGCCGCTCGGGTGTCATGAGGGGAGCGCCCCGGTCAGACTCGGCTCCACCGTTGGTTGGCGGCCGTGTTGCACGTCCAGATCTGGATGTAGACGCCGTTTGCCGTGGAGTTGCTGGGTACGTCCAGGCACTTGTTCGCGCCGAGGGCTGTGATGCTGCCGTCGGTGTTGAAACGCCACTTCTGATTGGTCTGGCCGTTGCAGTCCCAAATGAGCACGCTGGTGCCGTCGGCGGTGCCGTTGTTGTTCACGTCGAGGCATTTGTTTCCGTAGACCCGCAGTTCACCGGCTGCCGTGGAGGTCCACTGCTGGTTGCTCTGACCGTGGCAGTCCCAGATGTCCACCCGGGTTCCGTTCGTTGGGGAGGCTCCGGCGACATCGAGGCATCTTCCCGACCCCACGCCCTGGATCGTGGACGCGGGGTTGGGCGTTGCGCCACTGACCCGGAACACCACGGTGCCGTGGGCCGGCACGCTCGCCGAGATGGCTCCGGTGGTCGAGGTGACGGCGTTCGTCCAGCTCTCCCGCAGGCTGAAGGAGTTTCCGGACATGCCGATCGCCGAGGCGGTGGTGCTGATCGTCGTCGCACTGCCGCCCTGGTTGAACAGCGCGACCGCGACGTCGCCGTTGCTCAGCCGTTTGGCCAGGATGCGGCGGGTGCCGTCGTTGCTGACCTGGGTGGCCTGGAGGCCGAGCGGGTCCTGGTTGAGGGCGATCAGGTTCTGGTTCTTCATGATCGTGGCGGTCGCGGCGTCCATGTTCCGCATGTCGTTGCCCGCGATCAGTGGAGCGGCCATCATCGCCCAGAGGGCGAAGTGGCTGCGCATCTCGGTGTCGGTCATGCCGCCCCGGCCGACCACCATCATGTCGGGGTCGTTGAACTGCCCCGGCTTGGCGTAGCCCGACAGCGGCGCGTTGACGTTGACGATGTTCTGGACGCCCATCGGATAGCCGTTGGTCTGACCTGAGTTCCAGACGTTGGTGATGTCCTCGGTCGTGCGCCAGATGTTGGCGACGTCGCCCCAGTTGCGCTGCGGGCCGGTCTTCTCGTGGATGCTGTTGGAGTTGATGCTGTAGAGGATCGGCCGGCCGGTGGCCGCCAGGGCGTCGCGCATCTTCGCGAAGGTGCGGACCTGGTCGTCGATGGTGCCGGTGGGGGAACACCAGTCGTACTTGAGATAGTCGACGCCCCAGGCGGCGAACTGCCGGGCGTCCTGGACCTCGTGGTTGAGACTGCCGGTGGCGCCCGGATAGGAGCCGAAGTACTGGGCGCAGGTCCGGTCCAGGGGTGCTTGGTAGAGGCCGAACTTCAGGCCCCGGGTGTGCAGGTAGTCGCCGAGCGCCTTCATGCCGCTGGGGAATCTCGACGGATTGGCCTGCAGGTTGCCGGCAGAGTCGCGGGTCGGGTCGAACCAGCAGTCGTCGACGACGACGTACTGATATCCGAGGTCGCGCATGCCGGAGCTGATCATCGAGTCGGCAGTCTGGCGGATCAGCGTCTCGTTGATGTTGCAGCCGAAGGTGTTCCAGGTGTTCCACCCCATCGGCGGGGTGCGGCCCACGCCGTTGTCGAGCGCTTGAGCCTGGGGGGCGGAGGTGAGCGTGGAGGCCACGGCCAGGGCCAGGGCCGCCATGGTCAGCAGCGTGCGGTTGCGTTTCCTGCGCATGAAGATCGCTCCTTGGTGAATCGAAGAACGGGTTCACGGGGTGGGCCGGCCACCCCGTGAACCCGGTGCTCAGGGTCGGCTCCTCATCGGAGCCGGAGCGGTGTCACGTTGTCAGCGCTGCCGTGTCAGTAGAGCCGGCCGGTAGGGCCATTGGCCGTAGTCACCACCGGAGTTGGGGTCGCGTCCCTGGTAGAGGAACTGCAGGTTGCAGGGATCGACGGTGAAGGTCTGATCGGCGCTGGTGCGGATCAGTTCGCCATGGCTGATGTCGTTGGTCCAGGTGGCGCCACTGTTGGCCTTGCCGGCGAAGGGGTTGCTCTCGGTCGCGGCCTGGGGTGTCCATGAGCCGTCCAGGCTGGTGGCCGTGAACGAGCGGAAGTAGCGCCCCTGCGAGCCGATCGCCTCGACGATCATGAGGTAGCGGTCCTGGCCCTGGAGCTTGTAGACCTGCGGGGCTTCGAACAGGTTGTTCGTCGTATCGCTCATGACCGTTGTGTACGCCGAGCCGAAACTGCCCGGGAAGTTCCCGATCGGCATGCTGGCCCGGTAGATCTTGCCGTTGTCACCGGCGAAGAACAGGTACATGTTCGTGCCGTCACCGATGAGCGTCTGGTCGATGGGTCCTGTTCCGGAGCCGGTGATGCTTCCGGAGAAGAGCACCTGCTGTGACGACCAGCCGTTGGGGTTGGCGGGGTCGCTCGACGTCCGGTAGGAGAAGGCGCTCCCACCTCCCCACTGGTAGGCGAGTACCCAGATGTTCTTCGGCGCGAAGTAGAAGAGCGTGGGCGCGACAACGGAGTTCGACATCGTGTTCTGGCTGGCCGAGGCCATCTCCGGCCAGTTGGTGAACAGGCCGAAGTTCATCGAACCCCAGCCCGTTCCCGGTCCCGCGCCGTGCGTCGTCGCATAGACGAGCTGCTTGCCGTTGTAGGGGGCGACGGTGAAGTCCTTGAGCGAGGCCCACCCGGCCTTGGGCTGCGCCAGCGCGCCCGTCGAGGTCCAGCGGTATGTCGACGGAAGACCGCACGGGCCGGGGTTGCCGGCACCGACCTTGACGAGCTGCCACTGCTGGTTGGTGCCGCCCCAGTCGTCGTACTGGACGATGTTCGCGTTGTCGGCGGTGGAGCCGCCTTGTACTTCGAGGGCCTTGTTGCTGTGGCGCGCGATGAACCTCACGTAGCCGTCCGAGCTGTCGGCCGGCCGCCACTGCTGATTGGTGCCGTTCAGGTCGGCCCACTGGACGATCGGGCCGCCGTTTGCGGTGGACCCGTTGTTGACGTCCAGCACCTTGCCGGAGTGGCGGGACTTGATGCGGTAGTAACCGCCGCCGGAGTCGACGAACTGCCACTGCTGCTGGTTCTGATCGTTCCTGGTCCACTGGGTGATGCGCGCGCCGTCGTTGGTCGCCAGGTTGTAGACATCCAGGGCCTTACCGCTGCTGCGGTTGACCAGCACGTACGAGGCGTTGGTGTCGATGATCGGCGCCGCGCCGGCGGGCTGGACACTAAGGAAAGTGGCCAGGAGTAGCAATGGCGCGAGGACGGCGAGCAGGCGTCGTCTCAGGTGGACCGGGGATGGTTGGCGAAACCACATCAGAAGAGCTCCTTTGGGGGGCGGGGGTGAGGTGACCCCGACGAACCGCCGAGCGGCCGCGTCAGGGGGTCGGGGACGGGATAGGTGCGAAGGCGGCCGCACATGCCGAAGCGTTGGTGCTCCGGGCACTCCAGTCGTGACACTTCGCCGTGGTCCAGATGAGAGAGGTCTCCGGCCTTCAGCCGTTCCAGCTGACGGCCGGTCGTGACGGCTGCGGCCAGGGGGCCGTCCCTCCAGCGGATCCACCAGGCGTCCAGGAGCGCGCTCTTCAGGCGGTGGGCCGCGATGTGGAACTCCTGCAGCCCGCCTTCGCGCAAGGCCAGGAAACCCTCGAATGCCAGGTCCCGGCGGCGGCGCGCTGCCGCGGAATGGTCGCCGGTCAGGGCGGCCGCCTTCCGGTAGGCGTGGGGATCGGCCAGCACCGGAGCAGGGAAGGTGAAGACGGCGTCGCCCGCCTCGGGGAGTCCGCTGTTCTGCATGAGCACCACGAGGCGCAGGCCACCGTCGTTGACGAGGCGGTGGATCGTGCCGGGGGTGAACCAGACGACGTCGCCGGGGAGCAGCGGGGTGTCGGCGAAGCCGGAGGTGGTGAGGGTCTGGACACTGCCCGCGCCGCCGGTGACGACATAGGCCTCGGAGCAGACGAGGTGCATGTGGGGCGTGCCGCCGCACAGCCCGTCGGCCGCCTCCCAGTCGTACACGGTCAACCCGGAGATCCCCACGCCGCCGGGGAGCAGGGTCACCACGGGTGTTCCGCGATGTGGCGGGACAGGCGCCCGGGGGTCCATGCGCCGTCGGCCACGACGATCCGGTAGCGGCGCGCCAGGGTGTCGCCCGGGGCCAGCGACAGTTCTTTGCCGAACGCCAGGGACGGGTTGACGGCGGGGATGGGCTCACTGCGGACGAACCAGCGGCAGGGGGCGCCGGGATCGTCCAGGAACAGGAGCGTGGAGGAGCGGTCGACCTCGTCGTGCGTCCCGGTGAAGGCCAGCCAGTCGCCCTGCTCGCCCATCGCGGGACCGATCACTTCGCCGCCGGTGAAGTCGCGCGGGCCGCGCCAGAACAGGCCGGAGTATCCGGCGAGCTTTCTGCCCTGCGTGCCGGGGCTGCCGAACATCAGCTCGGTGTCGCGGACGTTGGTCAGCGAGGTGGTGACGTCCAGGGTCCAGGAATCGGCCCCGACGTCGTGTGCGGTCAGCGTGCGGCGCTCGTCGATCCAGTGCTCCCCCGCCATCGTCTGCCAGGCCAGGGCTTCGGTGATCACGGCGCGGCCTTGGCCCGTTTCGGCGGAGACGGTGAGGCTGCGCATCGTGCCGAGGTTCGGCAGGTCCACGTAGCCCTGGCCACGCAGGTAGGTGCCGCCGCCCCAGAAGTTCTGCCCGGACACCCACGACGCCGTGATCTGGATGCCCTTGTGCCAGCGGTGGTCGTGCGGCCGGTACCCGGTGACCACGTCGCCGGCGAGCGTGCGTACGGGATGCAGGTAGGGCTTCGGCGCCTCGAAGGGGTCCATGACCGGCCGGTGCACGTACCGGAAGAGGTCGACGTCGCGAGCCCGGACGGTCAGCGAGTCCTCGTTCTCGAGGAGTTCGAACGTCATCGGAACACCCCCGGCCGCCCTCCGTTGAGCGAGCCGTAGAACGGGTCGGCCGCGTCGATCTCTCCGCGCCGGACCGGCAGGCCGGTGATCGCGGCCTTGTACAAGGCGGTGACCAGCTCGATGGTGGGCCTGCCGAGGTCGGGCCGGATACCCGCCTCGTAGCCGTCGAGGAAGGCCGCGAGCTGGGCGGTGTGCGAGCTGGGCAGGTCGTCCGGCGGCTCCCACTTCGCGCCGGACGACCTGGTGCTGAACGTCCAGTCCGCGTTGGAGTAGCCGTAGAGATGCCGCAGCTCGACCGTGGTGTCGGTGAGATCGAACCGCAGGTAGCTCTCCTCGCGCGGGGAAAGGACGCTGTTGACGACCGTCGCGATGGCTCCGTTGTCGAACCGGACCAGGGCCGCGGACACGTCCTCGGTCTGGACGTCGCGCTCGAGGCGGCCGGCCATCGCGCGTACCTCGGCCCATTCGCCGAGCACCGCGAGCATCAGGTCCATCTGGTGGATGCCGTGGCCCAGGGTCGGACCACCGCCCTCGCCCTCCCAGGTGCCGCGCCAGGGCACGTCGTAGTAGGCGTCGTCGCGGTACCACGCCGTGACGCACTGCGCGACGAGCGGACGGCCCAGCGCCCCGGCCGCGATCCGGTCGCGCAGGTACCGGGCCCCCGAGCCGTACCTGTGCTGGAACACCGCGCCCGCGACGGCGGGCCCCTCGGCGCCGCGGATCCGGTCGAGCTCGGCCAGCGACAGGGCCACCGGCTTCTCGCACCAGACCCACGCGCCCGACTCCAGGCAGGCCACGGCCTGGTCGGCGTGCAGGAACGGAGGCGTGCACAGGTGCACGAGGTCCGGCTTCTGCTCCCGGAGCATCGTGTGGAGATCGGTGTAGACCGCGGGGATGCCGTGTTCGGCCGCGAAGGTCTCGGCGCGCGCGGCGTCCACGTCGACGGCGGCCACGATCACGGCCCGGTGCTCCTGTGCCCGCAGGGCGGGAACGTGGCAGATGCCCGCGATCCCGCCCGTTCCGACGATCGCCGTTCTGATCATCCGCCCAGCACCTTCCTGATCGAGTGATAGGCGGGCTTGGGCAGCAGGTTCTCGTCGTAGGGCAGCGCCGCGCCCTCGCCGGGGAAGACGGAGGGGATCCACGAGTACTTGTCCGTGTAGTCCCAGATGGTGATGCCGACGCATTTCCTGACCGCCAGGCAGGCCTTGACGTAGTCGGCGTACCAGGTGGCCTGGGTGGCGAGCATCGAAGGGGTCGCGGGGAGGGCCATCCGGATGTCGAGCTCGGTGATCGCCACCTCGACCCCGAGGTCGGCGAAGCGCTGCATGTTCTGCCGGACGTCGGCGGGGAAGCCGTACTGGAGCGCCAGATGGCCCTGGATGCCGAAGCCCTCCACCGGGACGCCGTCGGCCTTCAACTGCTTGATCAGGGTGTAGTAGGCATCGCTCTTGGGGCCGATCCCGTCGACGTTGTAGTCGTTGAGGTACAGCTTGGCGTGCCGGTCGGCCTCGTGGGCCCAGCGCAGGGCGTCGGCGATGTAGCCGGGGCCGAGCGTCTTGTAGAAGAGCGATTCGCGGTAGGTGCCGTCCTCGTTGAAGGCCTCGTTGACGACGTCCCAGTGGATCACCTGGCCCTTGAAGTGCCGGACTTCCGTCTGGATGTGGTTCTTGAGGACGGCGCGCAGTTCGTCGGCGGCCCAGGTGCGATCGGTGAGCCAGGCGGGGAGTTGGTTGTGCCAGATGAGGGTGTGGCCGCGGACCTTCTGGCGGTGGGCCTTGGCGAACGCGACGACCTCGTCGGCGTCGGTGAAGTCGAAGACGCCGCGCTCGGGCTCGGTGACGTACCACTTCATGGCGTTGCCGGGGGTGGTCTGCCCGAATTCGCTGCCGAGGAGCTTCAGATAGGCGGCGTCGGTGAACTCGGGGTTGTCGGTGGCGGAGCCGAAGTACTTGTGGTGCTTCTTGGCCAGTTCGCCGAGCGTCCTGGGACGGGGCTCGGCGGCTGCGGGCGCGGCGGCGAGACCGGCCGCCAGGCAGACGGCGGCGGACAGAGCGGTGAGGATCCGGGACGTGGACCTGGGAATGGGCATGACGGACTACTCCTCCGGCTACGAGCGGTTCAGTCGAGGACGATCGTGGTCAGCGCGCGTGGGGCGAGCGTCGCCTTGAGGGTCGTGCCGTGCGTGGAGACGATGTCGGCCGGGGTAATCGAGCGGGTCTCGTCGGTGACGTAGCCGTCGGGGCGGCGGTCGTGCCCGCCGCGGAGGGAGAACTCGGCGGAGCTTTCGGTGGTCGCGGTGTTGAGGATCTCGATCACGCGGCTGCCGTCGGTGTTGCGGAAGGCCGTGATCTGCAGTGCCGGGCCGGCGTTCGTGACCGGCACGCGGACGGCGCCGGGGCGGATGAACCGGCTGAAGGCGGCCAGCGCCCAGTACCGCTTGGACACCCGGTAGCCGTCACCGGGGTCGGCGAGCTGGATGAGCCCTCGGGTCGCGCCGAGGGACGCGCCGGTCCAGTAGACGTAGGCATTGGCGTTGCCGACGGTCAGGGTGTTCTGGATGTCGGCCGCGACGGTGAGACCGTCGTAGCCGCTGCCGTCGTCCCAGTTCTCGTTCCAGGTGGCGCCGTCCGGCGACCATTCCGACATCCACACGCGCTTGTCGGTCGGCTGTGCCACCTCGGTCGGACCGCTGTAGCGGTGGCCGGTGATGGTCCGCACGGCCTTGCCGGCCGCGGGGTCCGCCTCGATGGCTTCGGTGTAGGCGACCTGTCGGTCCCAGCCCGCGGCGTCGCAGCAGACCACCCCGGTCTTCAGTCCGGACGCGCGGACGGTCGGCCCGAGCACCTTGAGGAAGTCGACGGCCTGCTGCGGGGTGAACCGCATCGAGGCGTAGGTCGCCGTCCAGTCGGGTTCGTTGGTGAACCCCAAGTCGGTGATCCCGATGCCTTCCTGCCGGTAGAACTTCGCGTACTGGACGAGGTAGTTCGCGTAGGCCTGACGCCATTCGGGCCGCAGCTCGCCGCCGTCGTTCTCGCTTCTGTTGGTCTTCATGAAGGCCGGGGCACTCCAGGCGTCGGCGAAGAACCGCGTGACGCCGTAGTGCTTGGCCTCCTTGGCGAGCCAGACCTGGCCGCCGTCCCAGCCGTCCCATGCGTACTTCAGCGTGGCCTCAGGCCCGCCGGGATCGGCCGGCAGGATCGTGGGCATGTGGTCGTAGACCCTGTCGGTCGACGACCCGATGCCCAGGCGCAGGATCGAAAGGCCCGCGCCCTTGTCCCTGCTGAGCAGCAGGTCGAGCACCTCGCGCTGCTTGGCTGGGCTGAGGCCGCGTGCGCCGTGGAGCAGGTCGGCCCGCTGGAAGGCCATCGAGAAGCCGAATCCGTCTATGGGCTGGAGCTCGGCGCGGAAGTCGATGCCGGTGCGCGCGGGGGCGGCCCCGGCCTGTGTTGTTAGCGCTAACAATATTGCTGTCAATGCGTTCAGGCGTTTCACGACGTCTCCTCGGGGGTGGAGGTCATGCGGGACGGTTCAGCCCTTGGTGGCGCCCGCTGTGAGTCCGCCGATCAACTGCCGTTCGGCGACGGCATAGAAGGCGAGGGCGGGGACCATCGCGAGCACGATGTAGGCGAGGACGAGCGCGTAGTCGGTCGAGTACTGACCCTGGAACTGCTGGACGCCGACCGGGATCGTCTGCCATTGAGGGTCGTTGAACACCAGCAGCGGCAGGAAGAAGTTGTTCCAGCTCGCGACGATCGCGAGCACCGAGACCGTGCCGAGCGCCGGACGTGCCATCGGCAGCAGGATCTTCCAGAAGAAACGGAACTTGCCGCAGCCGTCCATGACGGCCGCCTCCTCGACCTCTGCCGGGATGGTCCGGAAGAACCCGCGCAGAATGATGATCGTCATGGGGAGCCCGAAGGCCGCCTGCGGGAGGATCACTCCGAGCGGGTTGTCGAGCAGGTCGAAGTTGCGCAGCAGCAGGAACAGCGGCAGGACGGCCACCGCGAACGGGAACATCAGCCCGATCGTGAACAGCGTGTAGAACAGCTCCCTGCCCCGGAAGGCGTAGCGGGCCAGTACGAACGCCGCCATCGCGGACGCCGCCACCGTGCAGCACGTCGTGCCGATCGCGATGCCCGCGCTGTTGGCGATCTGCCGCCAGAACATTCCGCCGCTGAGGATGCCGGTGTAATTGCCGGTCTTCCAGTGCTCCGGCAGCCCGAACGGGTTGGTCGTCAGCTCGCCGGTGCTCTTGAACCCGGAGATCACCGCGTAGACCAGCGGCACGACGACGAACGCGCCGATCAGCCAGACCACGGCGTGCAGCGACAGGCCGCGTGCCGTTCTGCGTGCGTTCATCGGCCACCTCCCGAGGTGACGGCCCCGCTCAGGTCACGGCGCAGTACGTAGCGCTGGTAGAAGAGGGAGAAGACCAGGCTGATCATGAACAGCACCACGCTGATCGCACTGGCGTAGCCGACCTGGTAGCGCTTGAACCCGAACTGGAACATCGAGATCGCCATCGTCTCGGAGGAGTGGTTGGGCCCGCCCGCGGTCATGACCCAGACGAGGTCGAAGAGCTGGATGGCACCGATGACCGAAAGGAAGACGCTGATCCGGATCGTCGGGCCGAGCAACGGCAGCGTCACGTGCCGGAAGCGCTGCCAGGCGCCGGCGCCGTCGATGGAGGCGGCCTCGAGGATCTCGCCCGGGATGCTTTGCAGCCCGGCGAGGAAGAGCATCATGTGGAACCCGAAGTACTTCCAGGTCATGACGACGAACAGGGTCGGCATGACCGTCGAGGGGTCCGCGAGCCATTTGCCCTGCAGCCCCTCCAGGCCGAGGGCGCCCGCGAGATGGTCGGCCATGCCGCCACCGGGAAGGAAGATCATCGTGAAGAGGACCGCCGTGACCACTTCGGACAGGATGTACGGCGCGAAGAACAGCATCCGGTAGACGGCCCGGCCGCGCAGCCTCTGGTTGAGCAGGACGGCGGTGAACAGTGCGAACGGCAACTGCACCGTGATCGACAGCGCGATCAGGTACAGCCCGCGCTCCAGATCGCCGAGGAAGACCTGATCGCCGAAGAGGTTGGTGTAGTGCTCGAAGCCGACGAACTCGTCCAGGGGGCCGACCCCGCCCCACTTGAAGAAGCCGGTGTAGACGGCAACCGCGATGGGGGCGAGGACGAAGACGAGGAAGAGGACCAGAGCCGGGACGAGGAACCAGGCGACCGACGCCCAGCCCGCGAAACCGCGCAGGGGCGACCGTGCCGGGGCGGGCGGGCCCACCGGCCCGGCGGCCTGCGTCCGCTCCTTGGTCAGGGTGGACACGGAGCTAGGCACCCTTCGCAGCCTCGGTTATCGACTTGGTGACCTGCTCGGGCGTCTTCTTGCCCGCGATGAGGTCGGCGACGCTGTCGTTGACCTCCTGGCCGACCGCCGGCGGGTAGGCCTGGTCGAGGAAGAGCTGGAAGCCCGTCGCCTTGACCAGGCTCTCGGCCACCGACTTCCTGTTGGGGTCGGCGAGCTGACTCTCCGCGCCCTTGACCACCGGCAGGTAGCCGTTGGAGGCGAGCAGCTTGGACTCGTTCTCCAGGACGAAGAACTTCAGGAAGTCCAGCGCCTCCTTCGGCGCGCCCTTGCGCAGCGCGAAGCCACCGCCACCGCCGAACACGTCGGTGGCTTGACCGACCCCGCCGTCGACCGTCGGGAAGGGGAAGAAGCCCAGGTCCGCTCCGAGATCGGCGCCCGCGTCCTTCTGCACCGATGGCCCCCACTGCCCCATCAGCTCCATGGCGGCCTTGCCGTTGCCCATGGTCGCGGCCTGGCCTCCGGGTGTGGCGTAGCCGGCGCCGAGGAAGGCCGTCTGGAACGGCTGGAGGTCGACCAGCTCCTTGAGGTGGGTGCCTGCCTGGACGAAGCCGGCGCCGGTGAAGTCCTTGGTGGTCGCGGCCTGCTGCAGCGCGGGGAGGCCTGCGACGCGCATCGCGAGGTAGGCCCAGTAGTAGTGGCCGGGCCATTTCTCCTTGCCCGCGAGGGCGATCGGAGTGACGCCCGCCGCCTTGAGCTTCTTGACGTCTTCCAAGAGCTCGGCCCAGGTGGCCGGCGGAGCGGTGATCCCGGCCTTGGCGAAGAGCTTCTTGTTGTACCAGAAGCCGACCATGCCGACGTCGTAGGGCACCCCGTAGGTCCGGTCCTCGAACTGATAGGCCTGCAGCGAGACCGGGGTGAGCTCGGACGACCAGCCGAACACGTCGGTGAGGTCCTCGACCAGCCCCGCGTCGACCTGCTGCCGCAGCACGCCGCCGCCCCAGGTCTGGAAGACGTCGGGGAGCTTGCCCGAAGAGGTGGTGGCGGTCAGCTTGGACTTGAACGCCTCGTTCTCCAACGAGGTCGTCTTGATCGTGATGTTCGGGTGGGCGGCCGTGAACGCCGAGGAGATCTGCGGGAACAGGGACTTGCCCGGTTCCGTCGTGGCGATGTTCCACCACGCGAACGTCACCTTGCCGTCGGCCGCCGGCCCCGAGCCGGAGTCCCCTGCGCCGCAGGCCGCGGTCAGCGAGACGGACAGAGCGGTCAGGCCCGAGAGCGCCAGGAAGCTGCGTCGGCTCGGGGGTGTGCTGGCCATGGGACCTCCGGGGTGGGGAATGCGGTTCGATTTCGAAACTTTTTCGCAACATCCTCGATTCGCTGCTGCCACAAACTAGGAACGCGCGGCCCCCCGGTCAAGCCTTCTTACTGAATTCCCCTCTACCTCATCGCACTTGGAGCTTGACAACCTGGTCGCGCCGACCGGAAACTCTTCGAAAGTTTGCGATACCTGTCGTCAGCCCAAGACGTTCGCGCAGAGGAGAGAAGTTGAGCGAGCAGCGTCCGACCCTGGCCCTCATCGCCGCGGAGGCAGGGGTCTCTCAGGCCACCGTGTCGAAAGTGGTCAACGGCCGCTCCGATGTAGCACCCTCGACACGCGAACGGATCGAGGGCCTGCTGCGCTCCCACAACTACCTCCACCCCGGTGGGCAGGCCAGGGCCCGCAGGTCAGGCCTGGTCGACCTGATCATCGGCGGTCTGGACAGCGCGTGGGCGGTGGAGATACTGCGCGGCGTCGAGGCCGAGTGCGCCCAGCGGAGCGTCGGCACCGTCGTGTCGCTCGTCCCGCCGGGCGAGGCCACGCCGTCGAGCTGGGCCGCGCTGCCGGTCCTGCACCACAGCGACGGCGTCATCCTCGTCACCGCCTCGGTCACCCAAGCCCAGCGTGCCCAGGTCGAACAGGCCGGGGTGGCGCTGGTGGTCATCGACCCGATCGACCTGCCGGGCAACGGTGTGCCGAGCATCGGCGCGACCAACTGGGCGGGCGGCCTCGCCGCCACGGAGCACCTGCTGGAGCTGGGGCACCGCCGGATCGCCGCGATCGGCGGGCGCAAGGAGATGCTCTGCAGCCAGGCCCGCATCGACGGGTACCGCGCCGCGCTGGAGCGGGCCGGGATCGAGGTCGACCGCGACCTGATCCGGTTCGGCGACTTCCAGCACGAGGGCGGGTTCCAGCGCGCCCGGGAACTGCTCGCCCTCCCCGAGCCGCCGACCGCCGTCTTCGCCGGTAGCGACCAGCAGGCGATGGGCGTCTACGAAGCCGCCCGGCAGGGCGGGCTGAGCATCCCCCAGGACCTCAGCGTGGTCGGCTTCGACGACCTGCCGATGTGCGAGTGGCTGTCACCGCCGCTGACGACGGTGCGCCAGCCGCTGGAGGAGATGGGCCGGCTCGCCGCCCGCACACTTTTCCAGCTCCTGGACGGACAGCCCCTGGTCAGCCCCCGGATGGAGCTCTCGACCGAGCTCAAGGTCCGGCTCTCCACCGCCCCGCCCCGTCTCTAGGAGAACTCCTTGACCGAGCCCTGGCGTGACCCCCTCATACCCGCGTCCGTACGGGTCGCCGATCTGCTGAAACGGATGACGCTGGAAGAGAAGGCGGGTCAGCTCACCGGCTTCTGGGCACTGCCCTCGAATCCGGGCACACCGGTCGCGCCGATGGAGGACGATTCCGGCGAGTCCGCGCCCGGCCTCGACGACATCGTCGCCCACGGACTCGGCCAGCTCACCCGGGTGTACGGGACCGCGCCGATCACCGCGGAGGCCGGAATGGAGCGGCTCGCCTCGCTCCAGCGGCAGGTGACCGGATCCGGCCGGTTCGGGATCCCGGCGGTCGCTCACGAGGAGTGCCTGACCGGGTTCATGACGTTCGGGGCAACGGTCTTCCCCGGGCCGCTGGCCTGGGGTGCGTCCTTCGATCCCGGACTCGTGCGCCAGATGGCCGCCGCCATCGGCGCGGGGATGCGGCGGGTCGGCGTACACCAAGGGCTGGCTCCGGTGCTCGACGTGGTCCGCGACTACCGGTGGGGCAGGACCGAGGAGTGCATCGGCGAGGACCCCTATCTCGTCGGAGCGATCGGCACCGCCTACGTGCAGGGCTTGGAAGGCGCCGGGATCGTGGCGACGCTCAAGCACTTCGCCGGGTACTCGGCCTCGCGCGGTGGCCGGAACATGGCCCCCGTCTCCTCGGGGCCGCGCGAGTTCGCCGACGTACTGGTCGAGCCCTTCGTACGGGCGCTGCGCGAGGGAGGGGCCCGGTCGGTGATGAACAGCTACACCGACGTGGACGGCGTCCCGGTGGCCGCCGACGAACGGGTGCTGACCGAGCTGCTCAGGGGTGAACTCGGCTTCAGCGGTGTGGTCGTCGCCGACTACTACGCCGTCTCCTTCCTGGAGACCCGGCACGGCGTCACCGGATCGCGGGGCGCGGCCGGCGCGCTGGCGCTGACCGCCGGAATCGACGTCGAGCTGCCCACGGCCCGCTGCTACGGCGAGCCGCTGACCGAACTCGTCCGGTCGGGAGTAGTGCCCGAGGAGCTCATCGACCGGGCCGCGGAACGGGTCCTGCTGCAGAAGGCCGAACTCGGCCTGCTCGACCCCGACTGGGAACCCGTCAAGGCCGAGCCGGTCGACCTCGACCCGCCGGAGAACCGGGCACTGGCCAGGCTCATGGCCGAACGGTCCACCGTGCTGCTCGCCAACGACGGCATCCTGCCGCTGCGGCCGTGCCGCGTGGCGATCAGCGGGCCGTACGCCGACGACCCCCAGTCCTTCCTCGGCTGCTACTCCTTCCCCAACCACGTCGCGCTGCCCGGCGACCTCGGGCTGGAGATCCCGACGCTCGGCGACGCGCTCACCGCTGCCGGGTTCACGGTCACCGCGGACGATCCGGACGTGAACGTCACGGTGCTCGGGGACCGGGCCGGCATGTTCGGCCGGGGCACCTCCGGAGAGGGCTGCGACGCCGAGACCCTCGACCTGCCCGGCGACCAGGCCGCACTCGCCTCCACCGTTCTGGACTCCGGGGTGCCGACCGTTCTGGTCCTCGTCTCCGGACGGCCCTACGCGCTCGGCACACTGGCCGAGCGCGCATCGGCCGTGGTGCAGGCCTTCTTCCCCGGCGAGGAGGGCGGGACGGCGCTGGCCCGGATCATCAGCGGGGCCGCGGAACCGTCCGGGCGGCTGCCCGTCTCCATCCCCCGCCAGGTCGGCGGCCAGCCCGGCACCTACCTGCACGCGAGGCTCGGCGGGCACACCGACTGGAGTTCGGTGGACCCGACCCCGCTGTTCCCCTTCGGACACGGGCTGAGCTGGACCAGCTTCGGCTGCTCGGAACTGTCGGTGGATCCCGTGGCCGCGACGGACGGGGCCGTCTCCGTCTCGGTCACCGTACGCAACGTCGGCGAGGTGGCGGGGACGGAGGTGGTGCAGCTGTACCTCTCGGACCCCGTGGCGTCCGTCGTCCGGCCGCAGCGGTGGCTCGCGGGATTCGGCAGGGTCGAGCTGCAGCCGGGCGCGGCCGCCCGGATCACCTTCTCCGTCCACGCCGACCGGACCTCGTTCACCGGGCTCGACCTGCGCAGAAGAGTGGAGCCCGGGGAGATCGGCGTGGCCGTCGGACGGTCCAGCGGCGATCTTCCGCTCCAGGGCTCCTTCACTCTGGAGGGCCCCGTACGCCACCCGGCGGCCGACCGGGTGCTGTCCGTGCCGGTCCAGATCGTCCCGGTTCCATGACCACGTCGTTCGATGATCCCGTCTTCGGTGATCCCGTGCTGCCCGGGTTCCGGCCCGACCCGTCCGTCTGCCGAGTGGGCGCGGACTACTACCTGGTGACGTCCAGCTTCGAATGGTTCCCGGGCCTTCCCGTGTTCCACAGCCGCGATCTCGTGAACTGGCGGCGCATCGGCTCCGCGCTCGACCGGGCTTCTCAGCTCGATCTCGACGGGTGCGAGCCCTCACGGGGGCTGTTCGCACCGACGATCCGGCACCATGACGGGGTCTTCCATCTCGTCTGCACGCTGATGGACGGCCCCGGCCATTTCGTCGTCACGGCGACCGACCCGGCGGGGCCGTGGTCGCAGCCGAACTGGCTGGACGGCGAGGGGTTCGACCCGTCGCTGTTCTTCGACGACGGGCCGGACGGCGGCGATGCGCACGGAGACGGCAACGGGGACGGCGACGGCAACGGCCGGGCCTGGTTCACCGCCGCACGAGTCGTGGACGAAGCCGCGGGCCACACCGAGATCTGGATGCGCGAATACCTTCCCCAGGAACGACGGCTGACGGGACCCGAGCACGTCCTGTGGTCGGGAAGCCACCCGGGCGCCCGCTGGTCGGAAGCCCCGCACCTCTACAAGACCGGCGGCAGCTATCTGCTCCTCACCGCCGAGGGCGGCACCGATGTGGACCACAGCGTGGTGGCCGCCCGCGCCGACCGCGTGACCGGCCCCTACGAGGGCGCCCCCGGCAACCCGGTGCTCCCACCCGCCGAGGGGCCGGTCACCTGCACCGGGCACGCCGACCTCGTGCAAACCCCGTGCGGCGACTGGCGGGCCGTCCTCCTGGGCGTCCGCCCGGGTTCCGCCCTCGGCCGCGAGACCTTCCTCAGCCGGATCACCTGGGAAGAGGGCTGGCCGGTCTTCTCCCCCGTCGTCCACAACGACCTTCGCCGCCCCCTCCACGACGGCTTCGCCACCCTCTCCGCCGACTGGAGCACCCTGCGCACCCCACCCGCACGGTTCTGGGCCACCGGTGACGGGCTCCGACTCCAGCTCCGCCCCGACCGCCTCGGCGAACGCACCACCCCGTCCCTTCTGGCCCGCCCACAGGAACAGCCCGACTGCGACGTCTCCACCGAACTGCACTTCGCCCCCGCCGCACCGGACGAAGAGGCAGGCCTCGCCGTAGTCCTCGACGACGACGCCCATCTCCTCTTCCTTCGCACCGCGGAGGGACTCAGCCTCCGCCACGGGCCCGAGGTCCTGGCCGGCGTTCCCGTCCCCCCGGGCCCCGTTCGTCTGGGGGTCCGCATCCGCGGCTTCAGCCACACCTTCGCCCACGCGGCTCCGAACGGTGTCTGGGAGGATCTGGCCACCATCGAAGCCACCTTCCTCACCCCGCTGTTCACCAGTGTCCAGCTGGGCCTCTACGCCACCTCCAACGGCCGCCCCTCCACCAGCCAAGCCCACTTCACGTGGTTCGACATCACGTACCCGGGCCGGCTGGAACCGCCTGGACACTAGGCCGTCGGCAGATCGGGGGCGGACTCGCGCACGGTCAGGCGGGTCGGGAGGATCAGCGGGGTGGGGCGGTGTCCTTCGATGGCACTGACCAGCATCCTGGCCATCTCCTGGCCCAGCGCCCGCACCGGCTGATGGACCGTGGTCAGCGGCGGGCTGGTGTGCCGGGCGCTCGCCAGGTCGTTGAAGCCGATCAGCGCGACGTCCTCGGGCACCCGCAGCCCCCGTTCCCGCAAGGTGCGCAGAGCGCCGATGGCCATCGCGTCGGAGGCCGCGAACACCGCGTCGGGATCGGGGTGCGCCCGGAGCAGTCGCTCCATCGCTTCCGCGCCGCCGTCCTCGGTGAACTGCCCGGGCTCGACCCCGAGAAGCGGCAGGCCGGACAAGACCAGACCCTCGGTGAACCCCTGCTCCCGCGCGACTGCGGCCCTGGCGTCCACCTGGCCGGTGATCATGACGGGCCGTCGGCGGCCCGTGCGCGCGAAGTGCTCGGCGGCCAGTCGGGCACCGCCCCGGTTGTCGGCGTCCACGTACCACGTGGGCTCGCCGGTGAGCGGGAGCCCGCCGAAGACGACGGGGAGATCGACCTCCTCTCCCAGGCGTCCCAGCGGATCGTCGCCCCGCAGCGCCATCAGCATGACGCCGTCGGCCCGGCGGGAGCGGAGCAACCGCTCGAACCTCTCCCGGCCGCGCGGGGTGTTGGCCAGCAGCAGGATCAGTTCCAGTTCGGTCTGCTCCAGCGCCGCGCTGACGCCGACGACGACCTCGGCGAAGAACGGGTCCGCGAACAGCCCCGGTTCGTCACTGGAGACCGCCAGGACCACCGCTCCGACCCTGCGGCTCGCCAGGGCCTGCGCGGACGGATTGGGCACGAAATCCAGCTCGCGCACCGCCCGTTGGACGGCCTCCCGCTTGGCGCGGCTGACATGCGGGGCGTTGTTGATCACCCGGGAGGCCGCCGTGCGCGACACGCCGGCTCGTGCGGCCACCTCGTCGAGAGTCGGCATGCGCTTGGGTGACGGCTCCATGGAAGAACTGCTCCTCGGGCTCACGCGGACGGCGAACAGCGGCCATGATTCCATGCGCCGCCCCGACTTCGGACCTGCACGCGGATGTCGCCCTTGGTCTCGTTTTGGTAGCGCTTCCAACCCATCACGGCAATACCGGCCATGGCGGCAGTTGTGAGTTCAACCACTTGACACACCCTGGCGACGAACCCAATCATCCCATCAGCGCGGTCCGACCCATCTCAAAATTGGAAGCGCTTCCACTTCCCCACCCATCGGAGGAAGAACCATGCGCAAGTCCGTCCGAGCTGCATCC
Organism: Streptomyces sp. NPDC048258; assembly: GCF_043201995.1. Taxonomy (NCBI): domain Bacteria; kingdom Bacillati; phylum Actinomycetota; class Actinomycetes; order Kitasatosporales; family Streptomycetaceae; genus Streptomyces; species Streptomyces sp. NPDC048258. The sequence goes on along the minus strand of NZ_JBICZH010000028.1, from coordinate 45,807 downwards.
GCCCTGCTGGCCGCAGCCCTCACCGCGGGCCTGGCCCTGATCAACGCCGGCCCGGCGTACGCCGCCGACCCGACCACCATGACCAGCGGCTTCTACGCCGACCCCGACAACTCCGCCCTGCGGTGGAGCAACGCGAACCCCGGCGACGGGCGGGCGGCGGCGATCCGTACGTCCATCGCCAACACCCCGGCAGCCCGCTGGTTCGGCAACTGGAGCGGCGACATCGGCGCGGCCACCGGCGCCTACGCCGGCCGCGCGGACTCCTACGACAAGTTGCCGATCCTGGTCGCGTACAACATCCCCAACCGGGACATCTGCGCCGGTCACTCCGGCGGCGGCGCCGGGAGCCGGGCCGCGTACGACGCCTGGATCGCCGCCTTCGCCAGTGGCATCGGCAACCGCCCGGCCGTCGTCGTCCTCGAACCCGACGCGCTCGGCCACGAGAGCTGCATGACGGCCGGCCAGATCGCCGAGCGCAACGCCATGCTGAAGAACGCGATCGCCCAGTTCAACGCCAAGGCACCCAACACCTGGGTCTACCTCGACGCCGGCAACCCCGGCTGGATCGGCGCCTCGACCATGGCGCAGCAGCTCGCCGCCGCCGGCGTCAGCGGGGCACGCGGCTTCGTGCTGAACGTCTCCAACTACTTCACCACCGACCAGAACACCTCCTACGGCAACGCGGTCAACTCCACCCTGGGCTCCTACGGCTACACCAAGCCGTTCGTCGTCGACACCAGCCGCAACGGCAACGGTTCCAACGGCCAGTGGTGCAACCCCGCCGGCCGCCGGATCGGCACTCCCAGCCAGCGCGGCGGCGGCGCCGAGATGCTGCTGTGGATCAAGGTCCCCGGCGAGTCCGACGGCAACTGCGGCGCCGGCGCCGGCTCCTCGGCCGGACAGTTCCTGCCGGAGGTCGCCTACAAGATGATCTACGGCTACTGAGCCGATCCCCCTTCCCCCTCCCCTCACCGAAGGCCAACCCCCAACCGAAGGAACCCCGTGCGCATCCCTCTGCACCGATTAGTCCTGACAGCGAGCACACTCATGCTGCTCCTGGGCGCCCTCGCCCCGACATCTGCCGAGGCGAGCTCCGCGCCGGTCTCCCACACGCTTCCGACGAACACCCGCTTCTACGTCGACCCCGACGGCGACGCAGCCCACCAGGCCGTCACCGACCTCCTCCACCGGGACTTCGAGGGCGCCAAGTCCATGGCGAAGCTGGCCAGTTGGCCGGAAGCCGCCTGGTTCACCGACGGCACCCCGGAGCAGGTCGAGTCCCGGGTACGCGACCTGGTGCGCCGAGCCGAGCGAACCCGGACGGTTCCCGTCCTGGTGGCCTACAACATCCCGCTGCGCGACTGCTCCCAGTACTCCTCCGGCGGTGCGCAGTCGGACGCCGAGTACCAGGCCTGGATCAGCGCCTTCGCCCGGGGGCTCGGCCGGAGCAAGGCCGTCGTCATCCTCGAACCGGACGGGCTGGCCAACCTCCCCTCCGACTGCGGTCCCGACAGCGACCCCACCGGCGCGATCACCACAGGACGCTTCGCCGACCTCAACCATGCGATCGACGCCCTGGAGCGGCAGCCGAACAGCGTCGTCTACCTGGACGCCGGCAACAGCCATTGGCGCAGCGTCGGCGATATCGCACAACGCCTCCTCCAGGCCGGCGTCACCCGTACCCAGGGCTTCTCGCTGAACGTCTCCAACTATCTGGCCACCGACCTGTCCACCCACTACGGCACCTGGGTCTCCCAGTGTCTGTGGTTCGCCACCAAGGGCCCGGACTGGGCCAGGGGGCACGCCGACTGGTGCGCGAGCCAGTACTACTCACCCGCAGCACCGAACGACGGGCAGCCGGGAAACTCCGTGAACGTGGACGATCCGTCCACGTGGCACTGGACCGACCGCTGGTTCCAGCAGAACGTCGGTACCCCGCCCGCGCAGGAGCTCACCCACCTGGTCGTCGACACCAGCCGCAACGGCCGGGGCGCCTGGACCCCGCCCGCAGGCAAGTACAGCGGCGACCCTCAGACCTGGTGCAACGCTCCCGGGCGCGGCATCGGCGCCCGGCCGACCGCGAACACCAGCGTCCCGCTCGTCGACGCCTACCTGTGGATCAAGACCGTCGGCCAGTCCGACGGCCAGTGCAACCGCGGCATCCCGGGCGGCACCATCGACCCGGAGTACGGCATCGTCGATCCCGCGGCCGGCGCGTGGTGGCCGGAGCAGGCCAAGTCCCTCGTCCGCAACGCAAACCCCGCACTGGGGTTCAACACGGTCGTGCACTGACCGAGGCCGCCGTGACCAGGCTGCCATTCCCGGCGATGCCGACTGAAGGAAATGCTCGTTTACGGCTTTCCGCTACAGATCCCGCTTGAGTGGTCCCTCATCGAAATACTTTCGATGAGGGACCACTCAATGAAAAGGACTACCAAGCGCCCACACGAGACAGATTCCCGAAATGATTTCGAAACTCTTGACTTGTTTCGGCGGGGTTTCCAGACTGATGGTCGAGGCGGTGTGGCCCGTCCGTGTCCGGTTCCGGGCACCGTCCTCGGATCATTACGCGCTCATGAGCGTCCCTTTCCCATGGACGCGGGCGTCGTTCACGCGGATTCACAATGCCGCGATTCAACCCTTCCGTGATTTCTTTCTGGAGGCTCATTCATGGGCTCACAAGCCATTCCCCCATCCACCGTCCGCCGGAAAATAGGCGGCCTGTGTGCGGCCCTGGTCGTCGGCGTCCTCGGTACGGCCGCCGCGCTGGTGGCGCCGCCGGCCTCACACGCCGCCGAGAGCACGCTCGGCGGCGCGGCGGCGCAGAGCGGCCGGTACTTCGGAACCGCCATCGCCTCGGGCAGGCTGGGCGACTCGGCGTACATGACGATCGCCGGCCGCGAGTTCAACTCGGTGACGCCCGAGAACGAGATGAAGATCGACGCCACCGAACCCCAGCAGGGCCAGTTCAACTTCGCCGCCGGTGACCGCGTCTACAACTGGGCGGTGCAGAACGGCAAGCAGGTACGCGGCCACACCCTGGCCTGGCACTCCCAGCAGCCCGGCTGGATGCAGAACCTCAGCGGCAGCACGCTGCGGCAGGCGATGACCAACCACATCAACGGCGTGATGGCACACTACAAGGGCAAGATCGTCCAGTGGGACGTCGTGAACGAGGCCTTCGAGGACGGCACTTCGGGAGCCCGGCGCAACTCCAACCTGCAGCGCACCGGCAACGACTGGATCGAGGTCGCCTTCCGCACCGCGCGCGCCGCCGACCCGGCCGCCAAGCTCTGCTACAACGACTACAACGTGGAGAACTGGACCTGGGCCAAGACCCAGGCCATGTACACCATGGTCCGGGACTTCAAGCAGCGCGGCGTGCCGATCGACTGCGTCGGCTTCCAGTCGCACTTCAACAGCGACAGCCCCTACAACAGCAACTTCCGCACCACCCTGCAGAGTTTTGCAGCCCTCGGCGTCGACGTGGCCGTCACCGAACTCGACATCCAGGGCGCCTCGGGCACGACCTACGCCAACGTGACCAACGACTGCCTGGCCGTCCCGCGCTGCCTCGGCATCACCGTCTGGGGCGTGCGCGACACCGACTCCTGGCGATCGGAGCAAACGCCGCTGCTGTTCGACGGCAACGGCAACAAGAAGCCCGCCTACACCTCCGTGCTCAACGCACTCAACGCCGGTTCCTCCACCCCCACTCCGACCCCCACGCCCGGGTCCGGGCAGATCAAGGGCGTCGGTTCAGGACGCTGCCTGGACGTGCCCGGTGCCGGCACCACCGACGGCACCCAGGTCAACCTGTGGGACTGCAACAACCGCACCAAGCAGCAGTGGTCGTACACCGCCGCAGGCGAGCTCAGGGTCTACGGCGACAAGTGCCTGGACGCCGCCGGCACCGGCAACGGCACCAAGGTCCAGATCTACAGCTGCTGGGGTGGCGACAACCAGAAGTGGCGCCTCAACTCCGACGGATCCATCGTCGGAGTCCAGTCCGGCCTCTGTCTCGACGCCACCGGCAACAACACCGCCAACGGCACCCTGATCCAGCTCTACTCCTGCTCGGGCGGCAGCAACCAGCGCTGGACCCGTACCTGACGACCTGCCATGGAGTGGCGCCAGGACGATCCTGGCTCCACTCCGTCGTCCGTCGCCGGGTGGGCGGGGCGTGACGATCGTTCAGGAGCAGAGTGCACCGTTGAGCGTGTAGCGCGCCGGCATCGCGTTGGTACCCGAATACGTCGCCTGGAAGCCGAAGCTCACGCTGCCGCCGGGTGCCAGTGCTCCGTTCCATCCGGTGTCCCGGGCGGTGACCGTGCTGCCCGACTGGCTCACCGTGGCGTTCCAGGCGTTGGTGATCCGCTGGTCACCTGCGAAGCTCCAGCCGATGGTCCACCCGGATACCGCCGAGGTTCCGGTGTTCTTCACCGTCACCGTCGCCGTGAAGCCGTTGCCCCAGGCGTTGTCGATCCGGTACGCCACCGCGCAGGAGGCCGCCGAAGCGTCGTCGTCCGCCTCCGTCGCCGTGAACGTCGCCGACTGCACGCCAGGACCACCGACCGCGAACGTCGCGCTGCCCGACGACGCGTCGGGGTCCTGCGCGGCGAGGACCGAAACCTGCCGCGCCGTCGCCCAGTCGGCCGGGGTGAACACCAAGGTCGCGGCTGCCGACAGATCCTCGTCGCCCGAGTTCCGGGCCACCGTCACCGTCACGTTCTGCGCGGGCGCGGCCGAGAGCCGCACGCCCACCGGCGCCGAGCCTCCCTCCGGGACCGTCACAGGCGCCGGTGCCACCTGGACCACGGGCACCGCCGGGACGCTGCGCCGCTCAGCCGCGAAAGCCGCCAGCCAGGCCAGCGAGGCGTTCCAGTTGATGGCCACCTCGTTGGTGGAGTACGAGCCGATGTCGTCCACGTAGCACGCCGCCGGTGCGCAGCCCGCGAGCTTCTCCTTGGCCACCGGGTCCTCCAGCCCCGCGTTCGGCCCGCCCGCGAAGGAACCGGCCGGCGGGTGCGGCAGCGAGGCGTCGTTCTGATGCGCCCAGAACCGGTGGTGCTGGTTCTCGGAGTAGCGGTCCCCGTACCCGGTGACGTAGGAGAGGTCGAGTGCGTTCCGGCCGAGCAGGTAGTCCAGGGACTCCAACGCTCCGGCCCGGTAGCGTTGTTGTCCGGTGAGCTCGTATGCGACGGCCAGCACCATCGCGTTGTTGGTGACGGAGCTGTTGGAGCCCCAGACGTACGCGGTGGCGGGAAGCGGCACCGCGTAGCCCTGTCCGGCCATGGTGGTCAGGTGGCCATCGGCGGCCGTGGTCAGCAGGCCGCGCAGCCGGGCCACGTCGTCGGCGGGCAGGGCCGCCCCGGGGACGGTGGCGAGGGTGATCCGGCCGAGCGTCGCGGTGCCGCCCCACCAGAACCCGTCGACGGGCTTGGGGTGGTGCGCAGAGGAGGTGACGGAGTCCCGGTACTGTGACTCGCCGGTGGTGGCCAGGAGTTCCGCCGCCGCCCAGTAGAACTCGTCGGAGACGTCTGCGTCCTCGTACGCACCGCCGCCGGTGTTGTCGGTCGCGAGAGCAAGCACGTTCGGGTTGGCCTTGGCGGCCGTCCAGGCGCGGCGGGCCGCGTCCAGGCAGCGCGCGGCGAACGCGGCGTCGTACGGCGCGTACACCCGTGCACATTGCGCGGCCGAGGCCGCCAGATTCAGCGTCGCGGCGGTCGACTGCTTGTGCAGCTCACGTTGCTCGGAATCGAGTTCGGGCCGGGTCGGCAGAGCGGTCCACTTGGCGTCGTGCATCTTGTGAAAGGCCATCCCGGCCATCGGCTTCCCGGCCGGAACCTGCATCCGCAGCAGGAACTCCAGCTCCCAGCGTGCCTCGTCCAGCACATCCGGCGTCCCGTTGCCACGCTCCGGCACCCGCAGCGTCGCGTCTCCGAGCGCCGCGTCGCCGCCCGAACGGCTGGCCCGTTCGAAGGAGTTGACCATTTCCCAGACGGAAATGCCCCCGTTGACCACGTACTTGCCTTGATCGCCCGCGTCGTACCAGCCGCCGCGCACGTCCAGTTGGTAGTCGCACACCCCGGCCTGGCAGGGGACGCTGGTGTCGCCCTTGTTCGGGGCGACGCCCAGGTGCCCGGCGGGGCGGGCGTAGGCGCTGCCGCCCGCCAGGGCCGCGTCGATCGCGATACCGCTGCGTTGCTGGTAGAAGAACGACATGCTGTCGGCGCGCAGTCCGTCGTACAGCGATGCGGAGATGTCGAAGGGGTGGCTGGTCCGGCCGTCGACGACCAGGGTGAAGCCAGCCCCTGTGCCGGTGTACGCACCGAAGTCCACCAGGTGCGTGGACTGGCCGGACGCCTGATCGGCCCCGCGCACCGCTGTGGCACCCGAGGCGACCACCGTGCCGGAGGCGTCGCGCAGTTGCCAGGCGAGCGGGGCGGTCGCGGAGCTGGCCACGGTGGCCCGCTTGGGGCCGTCGGGCAGGTAGCCGAGCTGGTTGACCCGTACAGGCGTGTCGGCAGCGGCCGCCACGGTGGCGGCAGCCGCGACCGGAACGGTCAGGGCGGTCGTGGACAGGCCGCCGACGGCCAGCGCGAGGCCGGCGAGCGCAGCGGCCGCGCGACGTGGCACGCCGCGGGCGGAGGTGACAGGAGGCACGGTAAAGCCTTCCTCGGGGGCTCGGAGTGGGAGCGCTCCCAATCAAGCCAAGCGCCTGACGAGGACGTCAAGTCACCTGCCTGGGACGGCGGTTGACCGTCCTTCATCCGAGAACAGGCCAACTACCACCACAGCTTCGGCGCACGTTGAACCGGTGGCGCGAAATCGCCGATCAGAGGCGGCGCCGGCCAGGCGGCCGGCTCCCGGGCAAAGTCGCGCCCCGGCACAGGGTCGACGCAAGCGATCCGTCCCGCGCCGCCGCAGCGGGTAACGGCGAGACGGTGCGCGGCTTCAGACGCTCGGGGTGTGCGGGACGTTGCCGTAGTAGGCGTCCGGTCCGTGCTTACGGGTGAAGTGCCGCTCCAGCAGATGCTTCGGCGGTTCGGAGGCTTCCCCGAGGCGGGACCCCAGCGCCAGCGTGTGCAGCGCCATCTCCGCCACGGCCTCGCAGACGATGGCGTTCTCCAGCGCCGCCTTCGCGGTGGCACCCCAGGTGAAGGGTCCGTGTCGTGAAACGAGTGCTCCGGGGACCTCGTCGGCCAGCCGGGGGTCCCCGTCGAGCCGGGCGACGATCACCTGTCCGGTGTTGTACTCGTAGTCCCGCGCGCACTGCTCGGCGGTGAGGTCCTCCGTCACGGGAACGGGCCCGTTGAAGGTGTCGGCGTGCGTCGTGCCGAGTACGGGGATCGGGCGGCGCGCCTGAGCGAAGGCGACGGCGTGCGTCGAGTGCGTGTGGGTGACGCCGCCGATGGAGGGGAAGGCCCGGTAGAGGCACCGATGGGTTTCGGTGTCGGTGGACGGCCTGAGGCGTCCCCCGACGACCCGCCCGTCCTCCAGCGCCACCACCACCAGGTCCTCCTCGGTGAGGTCGGCGTAGGAGACGCCGGACGGCTTGATGACGAAGACGCCCGCGTCTCGGTCCACTCCGCTGACGTTTCCCCAGGTGAGGGTGGCCAGACCGGCCTCCGGGATGCGCAGGTTGGCCGCGAGGACCTCACGACGGAGGTCCCCCAGGAAGGTCTCGCTCACTACGCTCTCACCATCTCTCCGGCATGCGCGGCGGGTTTCTCCGGGACCGCTGCCCGGCAGGCTCCCCCGCGGTCGCGCATGAGTGGACTGGACTGATCGGGGCCGCAGCACATCGCGGCTGGCCCACCTCGGCCGCCCCGATCAGATTGTGAGCGCTAACAAGCAGCAATCTCAAGAGGTACGAGGAGATTCCTGCCCACAGCATGCGATCAACGCTGCATAATGTGAACGCAAACATCTACACCTGGTCGACAATCCTCCGGTCGGTCCGAGATGTGTGCGGGCCGCGGCTGGTTCGGTACCTTGAGGGAAGGCCGCTCGATGAGGAAAGGAAGAGAGTTGACCCAGCTCCCAGACGTCTCGCGAGCGCCCACGATGACGGACGTCGCGCGCGTCGCCGGCGTGTCCCATCAGACCGTTTCGCGGGTGCTCAGCGACCACCCGAACGTCAGCGCCAAGACCCGGGCCGCGGTGACTCAGGTCATCGAGCAGCTGGGGTACCGCCGCAATTCGGCGGCCAGGGCTCTGGCCACCCGCCGGACCCACACGCTGGGCGTCATCGCGGTGAACACCACTCTGCACGGCCCCGCCAGCACCGTGGCGGGAGTGCAGGAGGCCGCTCGGGACCGCGGCTACCTGACGTCCGCCGTCACGCTTCGGACCGCCACGCAGACGGCTCTCGCCGAAGCCATGCAGCACCTCGCCGGATGGGGCGTGGAGGGCATCGTCGCCGTCACTCCGCAACGCGCCGCGGTGCGCGCCCTGGCGGCATTGGAGGCACCGTGCCCCGTGGTCACCGTGGAAGGCGGCCACACCCTCGACCTGCCGGGGGTGTCGCTGGACCAGAACCTCGGCGCCCGCATGATCACGGAGCACCTTCTCGCGTCGGGCCACGCCACGGTGTGGCACGTGGCGGGCCCCCCCGACTGGCTCGAGAGCGAGGCCCGCACACAGGGGTGGGAGGACGCGCTGCGCGATGCCGGCGCCGAGGTGCCGCCCGTGCTGCGAGGCGACTGGAGTCCACTGTCGGGATACCAGGCCGGCCAGCAGCTGGCGGGGCGGGTCCTGGCATCACGAGGGCAGGGAGCCGGCCTCACCGCGGTGTTCGTCGCCAACGACCAGATGGCCCTCGGTGTCCTACGGGCCCTGCGGGAAGCGGGCCTGCGGACGCCCGAGGACGTGGCGGTCGCCGGCTTCGACGACATCCCCGAGGCGGAGTTCTTCCCGCCCCCGCTGACGACGATCCGCCAGGACTTCGCCTCGCTCGGCCGCGACAGCATCGGGCTGCTCCTGGACCACATCGAGGGCAGGACCGACGAGTCGACCCACCTGGTGGTGGCGCCCGAGCTCATCGTGCGCGCCAGCACGGCCCGCAGGATCGCTCCCCCCGGCGAATGACCCCCACGTGCCCGGCGGTTGACCCCTCTCGCAGGAGGCCGGGCCCCGGGGGCACCTTCGTACGCGGGAAACCGGGCGCAGGCACCAAAGCCGCTGTCCGGTGCCCCCCGGCACCGGACAGCGGCTACGGCCGCCGCCGCCCCTCTCAGGCGGCGACCGTGGTGAAACTGTGGATCGTGGTCGACCGGTACAGCTCGCCCGGGCGCAGGACGACCGTCGGGTAGTCGGGGCGGTTCGGGGAGTCCGGGAAGTGCTGGGTCTCCAGCGCGACCCCCGCGTAGGCGTGGTACGGCCTGCCTGCCTTGCCCGTGATGTCACCGGTCAGGCCTTGCGCGGTGTAGACCTGGATGCCCGGTTCCGTGGTGCGCACCTCCATGCGGCGGCCGGATGCGGGGGCGTACAGCACAGCGGCCTTACGAGGACTGTCTCGCCGGGCGTCGTCGAGGACCCAGTTGTGATCGAAGCCTCCGCCGGCGAGGGCCAGTTGCGCCTCCGTATGGGTCAAGGCGTCGGAGAGACGCCGGTGCCGGCGGAGGTCGAACGGGGTGTCGCTGACCGGGCGGTGGGAGCCGTCGGGGATCAACTCGGCGTCGACGGGGGTGTAGAGGGGGGCCGCGACCTGGAGGTGGTGGGCCAGGACGTTGCCGCGCCCCTCCCCTTCGAGGTTCCAGTAGGCGTGGTTGGTGAGGTTGACGATCGTCGGGGCGTCGGCGACCGCCTGGTACGACATCGTCAGGTTGTCGTCGCGGTCCAGCGTGTAGGTGAGGCGCACGTTCAGGGCACCGGGGAATCCCTGGTCGCCGTCGGGGCTGTGCAGGAACAGACGGACACCGGTGCGGTGCGCCGAGTGGAAGGGTTCGCACCGCCACAGGCGCTGGTCGAACCCGTCGGGACCACCGTGCAATGTGTGCCCGGTCTCCTGGGTGGCGAGCCGGTGGGTGACGCCGTCGACTACGAGCCCGCCGCGTGCGATGCGGTTGGCGTAACGGCCCACCGTCGCACCGAAGTAGCGTGCGGAACCCTCGCAGGCGGCGGGGTCGCGGGGCGCGAGCACCACGTCAGCGGTGTGGCCCCAGCGGTCCGGCAGGATCAGTGAACGGAGCCGGGCGCCGCGCGTGTGGACCTCGGCACGGGCCCTGCCGGGGAAGCCGAACCGCCACCTCTCCCCCGTTCCGCCATCGTCCAGACGCAGGGGGCGGGCCGTCCGCGGACAGGCGGCCGTCTGCCTGGGCTCGGCGGCCTGGTCGACAGATTCGTATGCGTGTTCCATGACGGCATTCCCTGGAAGTCGGTCCACCGGATGCGCGCCGGGACCAAGCTGTGATCGCGGCACGCGAACGCGGTGGCACGGGCGGGTGGGCTGCGGAGCCGGAGTCAGTCGGCGGCGGGGCGGCGGCCGCTCATCAGGCGTTGCAGCACGATGAACACGAGCAGCAGGGCACCGATGACGATCCGGGTCCACCAGGAGCTGAGCGTGCCCTGGAAGTTGACCACCGTCTGGATCGTGCCGAGGACGAGCACGCCGAGGGCGGTGCCCAGGACGAAGCCGGAGCCTCCGGTCAGCAGCGTGCCGCCGATCACGGTGGCGGCGATCGCGTCGAGTTCCATGCCCATGGCGTGGAGGGCGTAGCCGGAGAGCATGTAGAAGGTCAGCAACAGGCCGCCGAGTGCGGAGCACAGGCCGCTGACGGCGTATGCGGCGATCTTGGTGGAGCCCGTCGGAAGACCCATCAGCCGAGCGGAGGACTCGTTGCCGCCCAGCGCGTACACGTTGCGGCCGAAGCGCGTGTGGTGCAGGACGACGAAGGCGATCACCAGCACGGCCAGGGCGATGACCACCGGGATCGAGACGAACAGTCCTCCCGGGCCGTACAGCCGGGTCTGCGCGATTCCCGCCGTCGTGGGGTCGCTGATCGTGATGGATTCGGTGCTGATCGTGTAGCAGAGCCCGCGGGCGAGGAACATGCCGGCCAGGGTGACGATGAACGGCTGGATCTCGAAGGTGTGGATGATCCAGCCCATGAGCGTCCCGCTCCCGGCGCCGACGAGCAGGACCAGGGGGATGACGGTGGCCAGGGGCCAGCCGTGCGACTCGACCAGCCAGGCGGTGAGCATGGTCGACAGGGCCACCATGGAGCCGACGGACAGATCGATGCCGCCGGTGAGGATGACGAAGGTCGCCCCGACCGCGACGACCAGGAGGAATCCGTTGTCGATCAGCAGGTTCAGTACGACTTGCGCCGAGAGGAAGCCCTCGTAGCGCACCGATCCGACGCTGAACATGACGGCCAGCAGGACGGCCGTGACGATCAGTGGGATACGGGTGCGGGTGCGCGGGGACGCGGTCGCGAAGGGGCGGGTGAGGTGCGCGGCGGCGCTCGCGATGCCGGTACTCATGCGCGTACCTCCTGCTGCAGCGGGGCGGCGCCCGCCGTGGTGTGGGATCGGGGAGTGGTCGTCCTGCGGCGGCGCAGGACCTTCGCCCGGAAGACCGGGGCCTGCACGAGGCAGACGACGATGACGACGAAGGCCTTGAAGACGAGGGTGGTCTCGGGTGGGACGCCGAGGGTGTAGACGGTGGTCGACAGGGTCTGGATGATCAGGGCGCCCAGGACGGTGCCGCCGAGGGAGAAGCGTCCTCCGGTCAGTGCGGTGCCGCCGACGACGACGGCGAGGATCGCGTCGAGCTCGATCCACAGGCCGGCGTTGTTGCCGTCGGCGCTGGAGACGTTGGAGCTGATCATCAGTCCGGCGACGGCGGCGCACAGGGCGCTGAAGACGTAGACCAGGGCGAGCAGGCCGCCGGCGCGGATGCCGACCAGGCGGCTGGCGGCGGGGTTGCCGCCGACGGACTCGATCAGCATGCCGAGTGCGCTGCGGCGGGTGACGAGGGCGGTGAGCGCGACGAGGGCGGCCGCCAGGAGGACGGCGAACGGGAAGGTCAGCCAGTAGCCCCCGCCGATCATTTTGTAGGGGGCGCTGGTCACCGTGACGATCTGGCCGTCCGTGATCAGCTGGGCGACGCCGCGGCCCGCGACCATGAGGATCAAGGTGGCCACGATGGGCTGCACCCCCAGCCCGGACACCAGGAAGCCGTTGGCCAGGCCCAGCACGAGGGCGACGCCGAGCGCGAGGGCGACGGCCGTGAGCAGAGTGGCGACGCTGCCGGCATGCGCGGCGGTGGAGATGTGCCCGCAGGCGAGGGCGCCGGCGATGGCGACGGTGGAACCCACCGAGAGGTCGATCCCGCGGGTGGCGATGACCAGGGTCATGCCGAGCGCCACCAGGATGAGTGGCGCACCGAACTGGAGGATGTCGATGAGGCTGCCGTAGAGATGGCCGTCGCGTACGCGGACGGAGAAGAAGTCGTGGTGGAACGCGAGGTTGCCGAGGAGCAGGGCGAGCAGGATGAGCGCGGGCCACAGCAGGCGGTGGCCGGCCAGCCGTCTCCCGATCGCGGCGGCCGCCTCGGACTTGGCGGGCTGGGTGGTCATGAGTCCGTTCCGGTGGCGATGGTGGTGAGGAGGCGTTCGGGCGTGACGGTGTCGTCGTTCGCGAGGGTGGCCACCATGCGGTGGTCGCGGAGCACGGCGATGCGGTGGCTCAGGCGCAGGACCTCTTCGAGTTCCGCCGAGATGAACAGCACGGCGGTGCCTTCGCCCGCCAGGCGGGCCACGAGTTTCTGGATCTCCGCCTTGGCCCCGATGTCGATGCCCCGGGTGGGTTCGTCGAGGATCAGGAGCCGGGGTGCGGTCAGCAGCCAGCGGGCGAGGAGGACCTTCTGCTGGTTGCCTCCGCTGAGGTGGCGCACCTGCGCTTCGGGGTCGGCGGGGCGGATGTCCAGGGCCTCTGTCCAGTGCCGCGCCAGTTCGTCCTGCTTCGCACGGGCCAGCGGCCTGGTCCAGCCGCGGGCGGCCTGCAGGGCGAGGACGATGTTCTCGCGGACCGTGAGCTCGCCCACCAGTCCCTCGGACTTGCGGTTCTCGGAACAGAACGCGATGCCCCGGGCGATGGCGTGGCGGGGGCTGCGCAGGACCACCTTCTCGCCCTCGATGCTCACTTCTCCGGCGTCCGCGCTGTCCGCGCCGAACAGGAGGCGCGCCACCTCGGTGCGGCCCGAGCCCAGGAGGCCGGCCAGTCCGATGACCTCGCCGGGATGGATGTCAAGGTCGTACGGTTCGATCGAGCCCGTACGGGTCAGCTGTCGGGCCTGGAGGAACGGCTCGCCGGCCGCCCGTTCGGCCGCCTCCTCGTGGGCACGACCGGACAACTGGTCGAGGGTGGCCAGTTCTCCGCCGATCATGCGCTGCACCAGCGTCACCGGGGTGAGATCGCCGATGGGGTACTCGCCCTCCAGGCGCCCGTTGCGCAGGATCGTGACGCGGTCGCAGAGATCGAACACCTGGTCGAGGAAGTGCGTGACGAACAGGATGGCCACACCGCGGTCCCGCAGGCGCCGCACCAGGGTGAAGAGCTGGGCGACCTCCTCGCGATCCAGGCTGGAGGTGGGTTCGTCCAGCACGAGCACCTTCGCCGAGACGTCCACCGCCCGGACGATGGCGACCAGTTGCTGCACCGCCAGGGAGTGCGAATCGAGCAGACTGGTGACGTCCAGATCAAGGTCGAGTTCCGTCAGCAGCTCTGCCGCCCGCTGCCGCATCGCGGACCAGTGGATGAGACCGAACCGGCGCGGTTCGCGCCCGATGAGGATGTTCTCGGCTACCGAGATGTTCGGGCAGAGGTTGACCTCCTGGTAAACGGTGCTGATTCCGGCCTGTTGCGCCTGGAGGGGGTCCGTGAACGCGTGGGGCCGGCCGCCCACGAGGATGGCGCCGCCGTCGGCGGGGTGGACACCGGTGAGCACCTTGATCAAGGTGGACTTCCCGGCGCCGTTCTCGCCCATCAGGGCGTGCACCTCACCGGGGAAGAGCCGCAGGGCGACTCCGTCGAGGGCGAGCACGCCCGGGAACCGCTTGCGGATGTCGTGGGCTTCCAGGACCGGCCGCGGGCCGCCGGCGCCCGTGGCCGGCGGGGTGGACGGATGCATCATCCGCCCTCCTCTCATGTGTGGGGTGGTGGAGCGGGCTCCGGAGGGTGAAGGAGGCACCGGAGCCGGGCCTCCTCCGGCACCAAAACCTGTCGCGTCAGTAGTTCCGGGACGGCAGGGCGGCCGCGGCCTTGTCCTGCGGGAAGACGCCCTCCTGGGTCTCGACCCGGGTCGGCACGCTCTCCCCCGCCACGACCTTCTTGGCCAGCTCCATCAGCTGGTCGCCGAGCATCGGGTTGCACTCCACCACGACGTTGATCTTGCCCTCGGTCATGGCGACGAAGGCGTCCTTGATTCCGTCCACCGAGATCACCTTGATGTCCGTACCGGGCTTCTTGCCGGACTCCTCGATGGCCTGGATGGCGCCGAGGGCCATGTCGTCGTTGTGGGCGTAGAGGACGTCGATGTCCTTCTGGGACTTCAGGAACGCCTGCATGACCTCCTTGCCCTTGGCGCGGGTGAAGTCGCCCGTCTGCGAGGCGACGATCTTGAACTTGCCGTCGGCACGGATGGCATCGGCGAAGCCGGCCTTGCGGTCGTTGGCGGGTGCTGAGCCCGTGGTGCCCTGGAGCTCGACGATGTTGACCGGGCCCTGTTCGTTCGCGTACGCGCCGGTCAGCCACTCGCCCGCGGACTTGCCCTCCTTGACGAAGTCCGAGCCCAGGAAGGTCTTGTAGAGGGAGGTGTCCTTGGTGTCCACGGCCCGGTCGGTGAGGATGACCGGGATGCCCGCGTCCTTGGCCTCCTTGAGCACCGTGTCCCAGCCGGACTCCACGACCGGCGAGAAGGCGATCACATCGACCTTCTGCTGGATGAAGGTGCGGATCGCCTTGATCTGGTTCTCCTGCTTCTGCTGCGCGTCGGAGAACTTGAGTTCGATCCCGGCCTTCTTCGCCGCCTCCTGGACGGACTTGGTGTTGGCGGTACGCCAACCGCTCTCGGCGCCGACCTGGGCGAAGCCCATGGTGATCGTGCCGCCGGAGCCCGTCTTGGCCCCGGAGGCCGGGGCGGAGGCGGGACCCTCGGTCGAGCAGGCGGTCAGCGCCGAGGAGGCGAGAAGGGCGACGGTGAGGACGAGGGCTGCTCTGCGAGCCATGACGGGTGTCCTTTCGGGGGCTACGGATGAGGCTCGGCCGGTGCCGGGCTGCGCCCGTGGTCATGGGCGTGGCGGGGCCGGGGCGGGGGCCGGGGGCGGGGGCGGGGGCGGGGCGACAGGAGCGGGATGCCCTTGAGGGGGCGCCGTCGCATTGTGAGCGCTAACAAGCCGGGTTCTCAACCCCTTTGCGCGCGTTACCTGTCCGTTACCCCGTCACGTGCGACAACAACGCTGACTCCATCCGTTCGCGCGACCATCGACCCCGCCTACCCGAATCGGAGTCCTCAACCCGCCTCGCACCAAAGGCATATCGAGCCGCGGCCCCGTATACGAAGGCCGCCGCACCATGAGGGTCTCCCACATGATCCACGCAGACCCCTTGCCTATCGACATTGTTAGCGCTCACACTGCAAGCTCATCGGATCCTCCGCCGACCGCCAGGATGGTCGGGACGGCATCTCCGGCTGCCGGGCCGCGCCGCGTGCCGCCCACGGCTCCTTCGAAAGGCACTCTGTTGACGTCACCCCATCTCCTCGCGCCCGCCCCTCCTTCCGAGGAATCGGAGCAGTACACGGTCGGTGTCGACTTCGGCACCCTGTCGGGCCGCGCCGTGGTGGTGCGGGTTCGCGACGGTCAGGAGCTGGCCGCGGCGGTCCACCCCTACCGGCACGGCGTCATCGACCGGTACCTGCCGCAAGGCGGTGCGCCGCTGCCTCCGGACTGGGCCCTGCAACACCCCCAGGACTGGCGGGACGTACTGCGTCGCGCCGTCCCGCAGGCCCTGGCGGCGGCCGGGATCGATCCCGCCGCGGTGATCGGCATCGCCACCGACTTCACCGCCTGCACCGTCCTGCCCACGCTGGCCGACGGGACTCCCCTCGCCGAGACCGAGCTCGCCGGACGGCCCCACGCGTGGCCCAAGCTGTGGAAGCACCACGCCGCCCAGTCCCATGCCGACCGCATCAACGAACTCGCCCACGCCCGCGGGGAGAAGTGGATCGCCCGCTACGGCGGCCGGATCTCCGCCGAGTGGCAGTTCGCGAAGGCGCTCCAGGTCCTGGAAGAAGACCCGCTCGTCTACGACTGCTGCGCGCGGTGGATCGAGGCCGCCGACTGGATCGTGTGGCAGCTCACCGGAACCGAGTCCCGCAACGCCTGCACCGCCGGATACAAGGGCATCCACCAGGACGGCGCCTACCCGAGCGAGGAGTACCTGGCCGCGCTGAACCCCCGGTTCGCCGACTTCGCACGCACCCGTCTCGAATTCCCCCTCTCCGCTCTGGGATCACGAGTGGGCTCGCTCAGTACGGAGGCGGCAGCGTGGACAGGGCTGCGCCCCGGCATCGCCGTGGCCGCGGGCAACGTCGACGCCCATGTCACCGCGGCGGCGGCCCAGGCAGTCGAGGACGGACAACTGCTCGCCATCATGGGGACCTCCACCTGCCACGTCGTGAACTCCCCCGTCCTCGCCGACGTCCCCGGCATCTGCGGTGTCGTGGCCGGCGGGATCGTCGAGGGAACCTACGGCTACGAGGCCGGCCAGAGTGCGGTCGGCGACATCTTCGCCTGGGTGCTGGACCAAGGCGTCCCGTCGGACTACCTCGCCGAGTCCGCCGAGCGCGGCGAGGCCCTGCACACCCTGCTGACCCGGAAGGCCGCCGGCCAGCCGGTCGGCGGACACGGACTGGTCGCCCTCGACTGGCTCAACGGCAACCGTTCGGTCCTCGTCGACCACCACCTCTCCGGAGTCATCGTGGGTCTCACCCTCGCGACCCGCCCCGAGGACGTCTACCGCGCACTGCTCGAAGCCACCGCGTTCGGCACCCGCGTCATCGTGGAGGCCCTGGAAGCAGGCGGCGTACCGGTCCACGAGTTCATCGTCGCCGGCGGACTGGCCAAGAACGAACTGCTGATGCAGATCTACTCCGACGTGCTGCGCCGCCCCGTCTCCCTGGCCGCGTCCGACCAGGGCCCCGCCCTCGGGTCGGCCATCCACGCCGCCGTAGCCGCCGGCGCGCACGGCGACGTACGGACGGCCACCGCCGCCATGGGCCGCCGGCTGCCGGCCGTCTACCTGCCCGACGCCACCCGGGCCGAGGCGTACGACGCCCTCTTCGCCGAATACCGGCTCCTGCACGACCACTTCGCCACGGGTGGCCTGCTGCACCGCCTCAGGCACATCCGCGACACGACCCACACCGCGGGCTGACCCCCGCCCCGTTGTCCGTTCCCGCATTCCACCCGCCCGCCGCCCTCACCACCGTTGCGGGACGTCACCTTCAGGAGTCCATGTGCCCAGCCGAACATTCCCCGCCCAGGAAATCTGGTTCCTCACCGGCAGCCAAGGCCTGTACGGGGAGGAGACGCTGAAGCAGGTCGCCGAACAGTCGCTGCAGATCGCCGCCGCGCTGGCCGACGCCTCCGGCATTCCCGCGCGCGTGGTGTGGAAGCCGGTACTGACCGACGCCGACGCCATCCGCCGGGTGTGCCTCGACGCGAACGCCGACGACCGGTGCATCGGGCTGATCGCCTGGATGCACACCTTCTCGCCGGCCAAGATGTGGATCGCCGGACTGGACGCGCTGCGCAAGCCGTTGCTGCACCTCCACACCCAGTCGAACGTGGCCCTGCCCTGGGACACCATCGACATGGACTTCATGAACCTCAACCAAGCCGCCCACGGAGACCGCGAGTTCGGGCACATCCAGACCCGTCTGGGCGTACCCCGCAAAACGGTGGCCGGCCATGTCACCGATCCCGAGACGAGCGCACGCGTCGCGATCTGGGCGCGGGCGGCCGCCGCACGATCCGAACTGGCCACCCTCAAGGTCGCCCGCTTCGGCGACAACATGCGCGACGTGGCCGTCACCGAGGGCGACAAGGTCGAGGCCCAGCTGCGCTTGGGCGTCTCCGTCAACACCTACGGCGTCAACGACCTGGTGAAGGTCGTCGACAGCGCGGACGAGACCGACGTGGCTTCCCTCGTCGAGGAGTACGCCGACCTGTACGACCTGGCGCCGGAACTGCGACCGGGCGGCGAACGGCACGACGCGCTGCGTTACGCGGCCCGCATCGAAGCCGGCCTGCGCACCTTCCTCCAAACGGGCGGCTTCGGGGCCTTCACCACCAACTTCGAGGACCTGGGCGGACTGCGCCAGCTGCCCGGCCTCGCGGTCCAGCGGCTCATGGCCCAGGGGTACGGCTTCGGAGGAGAGGGCGACTGGAAGACCGCCGTCCTGCTGCGCGCCCTCAAGGTGGCTGCCGCCGGCCTCCCGGGCGGCACCTCCTTCATGGAGGACTACACCTACGACCTGACACCCGGCAACGAGCTCATCCTCGGCGCACACATGCTGGAAGTCTGCCCCACCATCGCGGCCGCCAGGCCCAGCTGCGAGATCCACCCCCTCGGCATCGGCGGGCGGGAGGACCCGGTGCGGCTGGTGTTCGACGCGGCACCCGGCCCGGCCGTGGTGGTCGGGCTCGCCGACCTCGGCGACCGCTTCCGCCTGATCGCCAATGACATCGACGTGGTGGCATCCCCTCACCCGCTGCCCGCACTGCCCGTCGCCCGCGCGGTCTGGCGGCCCCGCCCCGACCTGCGGACCTCCACAGAATCCTGGCTGACGGCCGGAGGACCGCACCACACCGTCCTCAGCACCGCCCTGGCCTCCGACCACCTCGACGACCTGGCGGAAATGCTCCGCCTGGAACTCGTCCTCATCGACGAGACCACCACCCCGAAGCAGTTCCGGCGCGATCTCCGCTGGAACCAGGCGTACTACCGGCTGGCACTGGGACTGTGAACCAGTTGAAGGCCAGCCCGGTCCGCGCAGCCGGGCGCCGGCCGACCGGCCTCGACGATCGATCCCCGCCCCTGCCTTGAGCCGCCGAGCCTCAGCGGGCGTCTTCCACCACCTGAGCACAGGCCCGGGCCCGTACTGATCCTTCAGGCGCAGTCGATGTACCTCCAGAACCAGTGGCGCCGCATCAAGCGCGCCAACGAGGGATTCCCCCGGCGCGCAACTTGTGCACCGTCAGGCCGGTCTCGTCGAACGGGTGTCGCCGCTTGCCCGGACACGCGCACGACGTGACCGGCCGATTCCGTCGGATGCACCCGCGCGGAGGAGAGGCAGCCGTTTTTCACGCTTAACTGTCGTGGCTCGTGGCCTTCCTCGTCGACGACGACCTGCTCTTCGAGGACGAGCAAGGGCTGCGGGCGACAGCGGCCGCGAACCAGTGGCTTCGCCTGCGGCCGACGGAAAACTGCCCGGCGCCCTCGTCATGGGGTACGTACACGCGCATCCTGCGGGACTGGTCGGTGTCCGCCCAGCTACATGGGGTGGAGATCTTCGACAGCCCGAGACCGGCTGAAGGCCCTGCTCAGCACGTATGCGGTGGACCGTTCGAGTGGCGATCTCAAGCCGCGGCTCGGGGCTGATGCGCCTTCGCTGAGCCCCGTCGTGTGCCAGGTCCTCACGAGCTCCTGTGGACCTGCATGACCGCCACGGCAAGCGGCGGAAAGCCCCTCGACGTCAAGATCCACCGGCTCGCGCGCCCGGGCGCTTGAGTCTCCAGCGGCTGGAGGGTCCAGGATCTCGCCCATGGAAGACGAACGCCCCGACGTGCTCACCATCGGCCAGCTCGCGCACCGCACCGGCCTTCCGGTGCGCACCCTGCGCTTCTGGTCGGACGAGGGAGCGGTGCCGCCCGTGGGCCGCTCCGCGAGCGGCTACCGGCTGTACGACGCCGAGTCCGTGGCCCGCGTCGAGCTGGTCCGCACCCTGCGGGAGCTGGGCCTCGGGCTCGAGGACGTGTGCCGCGTCCTGAGCGGCCGCACCACGGTCGCCGAGGTCGCCGACGCGCACGTGGCCGCGCTCGACGCGCAGATCCGCTCCCTCAAGGTGAGCCGGGCCGTCCTGTCCACCGTATCGAAACGTGGTTCGACCGCTGAGGAGACAGCACTGATGAACCGGTTGGCACGGCTTTCCGCCGCCGAACGCAAGCAGATCATCGACGAGTTCAAGGAGGAGGTGTTCGGCGGTCTCGACGTCGGCCCGCGCCTGCGTGACCGCATGCGCACCTTCAGCATCGAACTGCCCGACGACCCCACACCCGAGCAGGTCGACGCCTGGATCGAACTGGCCGAGCTGGTGCGGGACCCCGGCTTCCGAGCCCGGATGCGCACCATGCTGGAGCTGAGTACCCCCGTCCCCGGGCAGAGTCGTGCCCCCGGGGCGTCCATCTGGTGGGCCAGGCAGGTCGTGCAGACCGTCGCGGAGGTGAGAAAGCGCGGGATCGCCCCCGAGGGACCGGCAGCGGCCGAAGTGCTGTCCGAGCTGTTCGGCGACGCCGATCGGGCCGCCGTGCTGTTGTGCCTGGAAGCCGGGATCGAGGCAGGGGCGGAGCGTTACCGCAGGCTCGTTGCCCGCGTGCGCGGACAGTATTCGTCTCCCGACGCGTCCGAGGAGCTGGAGTGGCTGGCGCGAGCCCTGCGTGCCGCGGATCAAGCCTGACCGGCCGTACCGCCCCTGCCCCGCGTGGGTTGAAGCGAAGCGACCACCGGTTCCCGATCCGCCTCGTGTGATCACGGGCTGGGTGCAGCTGCCGCTCTTCACCACGGTCCGGGACTTTCACCGGTTCGACCGGGAACGGCACGCTGACCTGGCCAACCCTTGGCTTGTCCGGGCCCCGCAGACGGCCCGAGCCCTGGGCGAGGCCCGCGGCTGGAGCCGCTGGATCACCAGAGACGGCATCTTCGAGCACGGCAGCGACCGGGCCCTGGTCATCATGCTGTCCGGCCACTGCGAGGGCGAGTCGATCCGGTACTCCGAGCTCTCCCCCCGCCCTATTCCGCGAGACCGTCCAGACCAGCGAAGCTACCGCTGCATAGCGGCGAAACTTCAGGTGAGTGGAACCCACGGGTTTTCCCACATGTGGCCGGGATCACGTCGGTGGGAAAACCTGCGGCCCGGCTCGGGCGTCTAGGAGGTGTGAGATCAGTCAGAGCAGTGCTGCACGAGTTGGACGAGGAGCGTCTCGTCCGGCTGGTGGCCAAGGGCGACCGTGCCGCGTTCGAGGAGTTGTACCGGCGTACGTCGCCGTGGATGGCGGTGCGGCTGCGCCGCCGCTGCGCGGACGAGCAGATCGTCGCCGAGGTCATGCAGGAGACGTATCTGGCGGTGTGGCGCGCGGCGGGTGCGTTCGCGGGGGCGTCGGTGGGCGGGACGGCCGTCGGCTGGCTGTGGACGATCGCGGCGCGGCGCCTCGTCGACGCCTTCCGGCGTAGGGCCCACCACGCGGAGCCGCCGCTGGCCGCCGCTCTCCCCGACGCGGCGCCTGCCGCCGAGGAGGAGGCGCTCGGACCAACCGTCGGCGGTGACGTCGGCGACGCGCTGCGGCGCCTCGCGCCGGAGCTCAGGCAGGTACTGCAGGCCATGGTGCTCGACGGGCTGTCCGTCCGGGAGACCGCGGTCCTGCTCGGGCTGCCGGAGGGCACGGTCAAGACCCGTGCCCGCCGGGCCAGGATTGCGATGCGGAGGGCGCTGGTATGAGCGTGGAGCATGCGTCGATGCGGATCATCGACGGTTACGCGCGCGGCGACACGGACATCGCCGCCGACGAGTTGTGGGCTCTGGAGGCCCACCTGGAGGCGTGCCGGGTGTGCCGTGACCGGCTGTCGGCCGCCGTTACGGCGCAGGCGTCCGCCGTGGCGGCACTGGTCGACACGGTGTGGTCCGGCCTCGGCCCCCAGTTGGCCGCCACCGCCACGATGCCGCGCCGGCGGCGCTGGTCGGCGTGGCTGTCGGCGTGGATGACGCCGGTGATGGTGCCGTGGCTGGCCATGGTCGTGAGCGTGACACTGCTCGCTCTCCTGCTCGACCTGGTCGGCACCGGATCCAGCGAGGTGTCACTGGTACTTCTGCTCTCCCCGGTCCTGCCCGTGCTCGGCGTCGCGGCGTCGTGGTCGCGCGGGCTCGACCCGGCGTACGAGCTGACGGCCTCGGCGCCCAGGGCCGGGCTGTACCTGGTGCTGCGGCGCACCGCCTCCGTGCTCGCCGTGGTCGTCCCCGCGCTGCTGGCGGCCGGCTGGGTGACGGGGATGACGGCCGCGCAGTGGCTGCTGCCCTGTCTGGCCTTCACCTCGACGACCCTGGCGCTCGGCGGTGTCGTCGGCGTGACCCGTGCGGCCGTTGCGCTGGTGGCGGTGTGGGCCGCCGTAGTCGTGGCGCCCACCCTGGCCGCCAGCCGTACGACCTTCGCCCTGCAGACGGACGGTCTGCCCGTGTGGGGGCTGATCCTCGCGCTCGGCATCGGTGTCGTGATCGCCCGCAGGGGCGCGTACTCCGTGCTGGGAGCCCATCGATGACCATCGGCCTCGCCAGTGTGTCCTTACCTGGCGATCTTGTCGCGCGCATCCCAATGAGTGGCTGAAACACCACAGCCACACCGGCATGCCTGGATCTCCCGGTCCTACGAGTGACCGGAATCAACCCACCAACAACGTAAGGAACACCACATGATGACCGCGGTGAGCGCGGCTGACATCGCACCGACGGCCTACGCCTGGGAGATCCAGGCCATCGGGCTGAAGGTCAGAGTCGGCAGGAACCGGATGGCGGTCGACGGGCTCGACCTGAAGCTCGGCATCGGCGTACACGGTCTGCTCGGCCCCAACGGGGCGGGCAAGACCACCCTCATCCGGACGCTGGCCACCGTGCTGAGCCCCACCGAGGGCACCCTGGAGCTGCTCGGCGAGTCCGCGGGCGGCATGGGCGAGCACCGTGCGCTGCGCCGCCGGATCGGATACCTGCCGCAGGAGTTCGGCTACTACAAGCGCTTCACGGTGCGCGAGTTCGTCGAGTACATGGCGTGGCTGAAGGAGGTGCCCAAGGCGGACATCCCCGGGGCGGTGCAGCGCGCCGTGGAGCGGGTGGGTCTGGCGGACCGCGCCGACGAGAAAATGAAGGCCCTGTCGGGCGGCATGGTGCGCAGGGTCGGCATCGCACAGGCCATCGTCAACGACCCGACGATCCTGCTGCTGGACGAGCCGACGGTCGGCCTGGACCCGGCGCAGCGGCTGCGCTTCCGCGAGCTGCTTCAGCAGCTCGGCACGGACACGTGCGTGGTGGTCTCCACCCATCTGGTGGAGGACGTAGCCGCCGCCTGCACCGACGTGGTGCTCTTCGCCGAGGGCCGGCTGGTCTTCCAGGGCACCCCGGACGAGCTGGCCGCGGCGGGCGGCCCCGAGCACGTGGGCGACAGCCCCCTGGAGCGCGGCTACTCGGCGCTGCTCCTGACCCCCGAGCAGACAAGGGGCACCTGGTGAACGTCCGCGTCCTGCGTATCGAGCTGAAGCGCTCCATCGCGCCGTGGGCCGGCGTCGTGGTCCTGGCGACGGCGCTGGCGTTCCTGTACCTGGTGGACGCCGCGTGGTGGAGGGGCACCACGGCGTGGACGGCCCAGTGGACGTCCATGGCCCTGTGGACCCGCGCCCTGCTGGGCTACCTGTGGCCGCTGGCCGTGGGGCTCGGGGCGCTGCAGGGCCTGCGCGACCACCGCTCGAAGGTGTCCGAGCTGCTGACGACCACATCGCGTCCCGCCTGGCACCGCGCGGCCACGCTGGCGGGCGCGACGGCGATCACGCTGGCCTCGGCCTTTGCGCTCCTCGTCCTCGTGGGCGCGGTCCAGGTGCTCCCCAACACCGAGTACACGCACGTCGGATGGCTGCCGATCTCGCTGGTGGGGGCACTCTCTCTCGTCGCGGGAGCCGTGCTGGGCATGGGGGCCGGGCGCGCCCTGCCGTCCGCGCTCACCCCGCCCGCGCTGGCCATGGGCGCCTTCGTGTTCACGGCCCTCATGCACATGTCGTTGGGCACGGAGCCGAACCGGGTCTCGCTGCTGTCACCGGCGGTGCAGGAGGTGCGCGAGGTACTCGTCACGCTCTCCGCCTCCGTGCACGTCGGGCAGACGATCTGGCTGCTCGGCATGGCCGCGACCGGCTTCGCGCTGCTGGTCGCCGCGACCCCGCGCGCCCGGCTGATCGCCCTGACGCCCGTCCTGGCCGGCGCGGCGATCGCCCTGCTCGTCCTCCCCTCCGACCCGCGCCGGATGTATGTCCTCGACAAGGCCGCCGCGGAGCTGGTGTGCGACGGTCCGGTGTGCGTGACCAAGACGCACCAGGCGCGACTCGCCGACCTCGCGGGTCCCGGTAAGGAGGCGCTGCGCCTGCTGCACGGCGCCCTGGGCGGGCAGGCGCCGGTCTCGGTCCGGGAGAACACCGCCGTACTGCCGGACGGCTCCACGCCGCAGTGGTCCGGCAAGACCGTGCTCTTCGACTTCGACGACAACATCATCGCCGCAGCGAAGGGCGAGGAGCTGACCTGGGCCCTGATCGCCAAGGGCATGGTGCCAGGGTGCACCCCCGTCGGCTGGAGCAGCTTCGGGAATGATGAATTCGCGCAGACCGTCGCCGTGGGCTGGGTCCTCGGGGACCTCAGGTCGCTGCCCGGCACAGGGTCAGCAAGTTTGCGCCGCGAGGTCGACGCCGCGGCCCGCCCGGTGTGGACGGAACTCAAGGCGCTGCCGCGGGCCGAGCAGCTCTCGCGGATCAACGCGATGCGCGCCGCCGCGCTCTCCTGCAAGGGCGACGCGTTCGATGCACTGAACGGCGGTGCGTCCCGATGAGATGGCTGACGCTGTACGCACGCTCGCGTCAGGTACCCGCGTCACTCGCCGCAGTGGTGATCAGCGCGGTGGCGGTGTGGGCACTGCTCCGGGACGGGGGCGAGGGACCCGGTGATCCGCGCCTGCCCGTGCTCATCCTCGCTACGGGGGCGATGGCAGCCTCGATCGGGCTCAGCGGGCAGGACCTCGCGCTGGACCGGACGGCCGCGATCCGCTGGGTGCCCCGAAGAGCAGCACACGTGCTGCTCATCGGCGCGGTCGTCGGCACGGTGCTGCTGACCGTGCAGACAATGGGCGAGGACATGGCCACCACCGCGTTCGTCGTCCGGGACAGCGCGGGCATGATGGGACTGGTCGCCCTGGGCGCGGCGCTCTTGGGCGGCCAGTACGCCTGGACGCTGCCGTTCACCTGGCTCTCGTTCTCGTTCTTCGCCCCGCCCCCGACAGGTGTGCCGATGCAGGTGGCGACCTGGATGCTGCTGCCGCCCGGCACGGCGGCGGGCACCTGGACGGCCCTGGTCCTCACGGTTGCCGGCACCGCGGCCTACGCTGTCGCGGGACCGAGACGGTAGCCGGACCGGGCCACCGGATCGGGGCACGGCCGTGATCGTGTGCGGATCCGCCAGCGGTGCCGTCGATGCCCGTACGGCAGCCGCCGTGCGGGAGACAACGTGCCCGCGCCCGCGTCCGCCACGCCGGGCACCGCACAGGTGCGGTGTCTGCAGTCATCCACCCGAAGGTAGGCGACCGGCGCGGTGGTGCCCGGGCAACTGGCGGGCCCCGAAACCTGGCCCGGATCCGCGGCGCGACACGGCAGGTACTTCTCGTCACCGGCGAGGCCGAGGAATCCTCCAACCACCCAGCCGTACCGGTGTACGGATCCGGGCCGAGAGCCAAGGCGCCGCCTGGCCGGGCCCACGACGCTCAGAGGCCGCACCAGGCTGCCATACCACCAGTCGCCCTCGAACCCGCTCAGCGCCCAGTGATCGCCATGGAGCCGCCGTGCCGAGGGAGAGCCAAGGCAACGCCCACAGACCGCAACCGCCACGTGAACCTTTCCCCTCGCTTTCCCCTCCACTGACCAACCGATACACAGGCATGGGAGATACAGATGTCCGACGACCCGAGCCTCGAAGGGGCGCAGCTGTACGGCCGGCTGCGTGCCGCACGTCGGGGACTGTTCGTGGGACGCGAGGCAGAGATCGGGTTGTTCCGAGAGGCTCTTGGCGGCCGTCCCGACGATGCCGACACGCTGGCGGTTCTGTGCCTGCACGGCCCGGGCGGGATCGGGAAGTCGACGTTGCTGCAGCGGTTCGAGGACGAGGCCGAGGCGGCGGAAAGGCCTGTGGTCCGCGTCGGTCTGCGAAGGACCACCTGCTGGCCCGTGCTCTGGGGGGTGTGGGCGGACCAGGTCCGCATGCACGAGCGAGCCGTCCTGCTGGTGGACGACGCCGACCAGTGCGAGGCATGGGAGGAAGAGTTTCCCCACCGCTTCCTCCCGCTGCTTCCGAGGGGCACTCTCGTCGTCATGACGGCCCGGCGCGCACCGGCCGACCGGTGGGCCGCCGACTCCGGCTGGCGGCGGGCCCTGCGCGTCGTCCGGCTTGCGGAACTGGCCGCGGACTCTGCCGCAGAGCTGCTGCACTCCGAAGGAGTGCGGCCGGAACTGCACGAGAAAGTGCTCGACTTCGCCGGCGGGCACCCCCTGGCACTGCGGCTGGCCGCTGCGACCGCCGCCTACGGCCCGACACACCCGGCGATGTGGCACCCGCCCCACGATCTCGTCCGGAGACTGCGCGATCACCTCGTCGGCGACGTGCCCTGTCCGGATCACCTCCGGGCCCTTCAGGTGTGCGCCCACACGCGGGCGACCACGGAGGATTTGCTGAGGGAGGTCCTGCCCGGCACGGCGCCGGCGCCGCTCTTCGACTGGCTTCGCCGACAGCCCTACATCGACTCCGGTCCGAGCGGGCTGTCTCCGCACGACGCGGTGCGCGCGGTCCTCGACGCCGACATGAGGTGGCGAGACCCGCAGGGGTACGCGGACATGCATGAGCGGGTACGCACCCATGTGGTCTCCCGCGCCCTCACAGCCAGGGGCCCTTCCGCCCTCCCCGCAGCCATGGCTCTGACACACCTTCACCGGCCGGGTGGCTTCATGGGGCGCTTTGTGACGTGGCAGGAAGCGGATTCCGTCCATGAGGACCACTACCACTCCCGGGATCGCGAAGCACTGCTCGGGCTCACCGAGCGCGCCGAAGGCTCTCAGGCGGCGGCTGCGGCCGGGTTCTGGCTCGCCCGCCGCCCACACGCCTTCCGGGTGCTGCGCCGGACCGACACCGGCGAGCCCGTGGCTTTCGCAGCATGGCTGGAGCTGCGGAAGCCCGATGGGCCGGAGACGTCCGCCGACCCGGTCCTCGCGACGGTGTGGGAGCACTGCCGCGCGACCGCACCGCTGCGCGACGGCGAGCACCTCGCCGTCGCGCGCTTCCTCGTCCCACCCGATGGTCAGCAGGGGCCGTCGCCGATCACGGACATGCTGCTGCACCGGGTGCTCGCCCAGATCCTGCACTCGAAGAACCTGGCCTGGTCCTACGTCGCCCTGGCCGGTACGCAGTGGTGGCGCCCGTTCTTCACCCACCTCGACCAGCATCCGCTTGCTTCTGCACCCCGCACCGACGACCGCGTACCCATCCTGTACGCCCACGACTGGCGCGCCATGCCCCTGCGGCAATGGCTCACCGTCATCGGACGGCTCGAACTCGACGGGACGGATCCGCACGCGGGACGGGACACGCCCGACACCGGTGAGCCGGCTGCACTGAGCCGCACCGAGTTCGAGCGTGCCCTCCACGACGCCTTCAGGAACTGGCACCGACCGGCGGCGCTCCAAGCCAACCCGCTCACCCGCAGCGCACTGCTCGCCGGATACGAGGAAGCAGACCCCGCGGCCCGGGTGCGGCACGGGCTGATGGACGCCGTCGACGCACTGCGCGAGAACCCGGGCACCGAGCCCTTCCACGCCCTGCTGACGACGACGTTCATCGACTCGGCACGCACCAGACAGTCCGCCGCGCTGCGTCTGGGACTGCCGTTCGGAACCTACCGGCGCCACCTGACGAAAGCCCTGCACCAGGTGAGCGACCACCTGTGGGTTCGCGAGCTCTGCCGCAGGGCCCATCCCTGAAGCCGCGTGCCCGGCCTACCAGGCCAGGTGCAAATCCGGGCTCTCCGCCCTGTCCTTGTCGGCGAACATGCAGTTCAGGTGGAGCACCGTGCGGTACGTGCCGCGTACCCCGCCGGCCGGCTGCTGGTACACGATGCGGCCCGAGGCGTAGCGGGGTGTCTCCCGGTTGCTGTTGCCGTTCGGTCCGACGTACGAGATCTGCAGAGAGCACGGAGCCTGCTGCATGACCGGGGTGACGTAAGCGTCCGGGTACACGCTGGCCCCACGGGCACTGATGCAGGTGCGGACGTCGAGGATGGTACGCAGCTGGCGCGGGACGGGGCTGCTCGGATCCGGCACGGAGCCGACCAGCCGGCTCGTCCCACACCCGCCGCCGCTGGTTGCTGCCGCGGTACCCGGCATCACCGCGACGGCCCCGGCCGCCATCAGCAGCGCCAACACCGTGTTGCCGGACCTGCGTATCGCCTTGCTTGCCATCGGACCTCCAAGGCAGACATGTCGGTGCACCTGATGCGCACCGCGTGTTCCCGATCATGGTCGGGGAACGTGTCCATCCGAGGGCCCAAGGGGAGTCCACTGCGGCCCACTCATGCCCGGACCCGTCACGCCGGGCACGGCCGGGAGGCAGTGCACCGCACGAGGCCCCGGACCGTCACGGTCCCGGGGCCTGCACGCCCAGCGGCGCCCGGAACAGGTCCACGAGCAGGAAGTCGCTCCGCGCCACCCCTGAGCAGCCGTGGACGCGCGGATCGCCGGAGATGGCCGTGCCGGTCCAGCCCCACCGGTACTGGTCGTCGTTGCGAACCCATGCGGTCAGAGCACTAGCGGGCAGGCAGGCGGGTGGGATCGGCGATGATCTGTCGGACGGTCGACCAGGCCGCGCCCAGCACCGGTCCGCGGCGCCCCAGGGCGGAGGGTCGTACCGCCTCCGGGGTCCAGGGCCGGACGGTGATCCGGGCGGCCAGTTCGGCGCGTATGGACGGGAGGAGCCAGTCGGCGAGTTCGGCGTAGGCGCCGCCCAGAACGAGGCCGTCCGGGTCGATCAGGTTCACCGCCGAGGTGAGGGCGAGGCCCAGGGCCCGTCCTGCGCGGTCCAGGGCGCGCAGGGTCGCCGCGTCCCCGGCTCCCGCCCGCTCGGCCAGCAGGGCCACCGGGTCGCCGACGCGCCCCAGCCCGGCCTCGCGCAGCACGGCCGCTTCGCCCGCGTACTGCTCCAGGCAACCGCGCGCCCCGCAGGCGCAACGGGCGCCCTCCGGGTGGACGGGCAGGTGGCCGAGTTCGCCCGCGAAGCCGCGGGCGCCCCGGAACAGCTGCCCGCCGATGACCAGTGCGGCACCGATTCCGGCCTCGGCGGAGACGTGTACGAAGGTCTCGGCGGGGTTTCCCCGGTACCACTGCTCTGCCAGCGCCCCGAGGTTGGCTTCGTTCTCCGGCTCGGGCGCGGTGTCGGGGTCGGGCCAGTGGTCGGCGGGGCGGACGGCTTGCCAGCCGAGGTTGGGAGCGTTCGCGACCAGTCCGCCCGGCTCGTTCGGCACCACCCCCGGCACGGCCAGGACGCGGCCCTCGACGCGCAGGCCGAGGGCCGCGGCCTCGGACTCCGCCTCGGCGCCCAGCGCGGCGGCCTCCGCCAGCACCTCTCCGGCCGGCCGGCCCGCGTTGGCCCGCTCCACGCGACGCCAGACCCGGGGTTCACCGCGCAGGTCCACGACGCACGCGGCGAGATGGGTGACGCCGATCTCCAGGCCGAGGCCCGCGGGACCCCGATCGTTCAGGGCCAGCGCCCGTCCGGGGCGGCCGACCCGTCCGCTGGGCGCGGTCTCCGTCTCGGTCAGCGCTCCTCGACCGATGAGCTCGTCGGCCATGGAGGAGACGGCCGGCCTGGTCAGGCCCGTGTGCCCGGCCACGTCCGCCCGGGAGAGCGGGCCGTGCGCGGCGACCACGCCGATCACCACCGCGAGGTTCCGCCGGCGCATCCCCTGCTGCGAGGCGGGCGCGGCCTCCGCGCCCCCGCTCCCCCTGCCGGTCCCCGTCATCGGCCCGACCCTCCTATCGCTCTCCCGGCGGGACCTCCTGCAAGGCCCGCGCCCGCCGCAGCGTACTGGTGATCCGTTCGAGCGTGCCTTCGTCACGGGGTACGGGCTCCAGTACCCGGCCCTCGGCGGTCCGCCAGCGCCGGGCGACGGCATCGGCAGGCTCACCGGTGAGCAGTGCGGCGGCCTGGGCGGCGGCCCCGAGCGCGACCAGTTCCCGGGCCTCGGGCACCTGGACCGCTCGCCCGGACAGTCGCAGGACGGTCCTCTGCCAGGCCCTGCCGCGGGCTCCGCCGCCGATCAGCAGGAGTGGTTCGCCGGGGGCGGGGCTCTCGCCTCCGGCGCGCAGCACGTCGTCCAGGGCCGCGAGCAGGGCGTGGGCGGCGCCGTCGTAGGCGGCCTGGAGCAGCTGGCCCGGCGTCGTGTCGTGGCGCAGGCCGTGGACCAGGCCGGAAGCACCCGGGAGGTCGGGGGTGCGCTCGCCGTCCAGGTAGGGAAGCACCACCGCCGTGCCGCCTCCCTCGACGTCCTCCCGGTCGCGGCCGACGAGGGCGGCGAAGCGGTCGACGGCGAGGGTGCAGTTGAGCGTGCAGGCGAGCGGCAGCCAGCCGTCGAGGGCATCGGCGAAGCCTGCGACGGTTCCGCCCGGGTCGGTGGGCCGGGTCCGGCCGACGGCGTAGACGGTGCCGGAGGTACCGAGGCTCAGCACCGGACGTCCGGGGGTCAGGCCCAGGCCGAGGGCGGCGGCCATGTTGTCACCGGTCCCGGTCGCCACCAGTGCGCCCCTGCGCAGCGGCATCCCGGCTCGGACGACGCCCGCCCGGGCTCCCGGCGGGAGGACCTGCGGCAGCAGCCCGGGGTCGAGGCCGATCCGGCCGAGGACGTCGGTGTCGTAGCCGTCCGGGCCCCACCAGCCGGTTCCCGACGCGTCTCCGCGGTCCGTCACCGCCTCACCGGTCAGGCGCTCCGTCAGGAAGTCGTGGGGAAGCCGGACGGCCGCGACGCGGTCGGCGGCGGCGCGCTCGTTCGTGTGCAGCCAGGCCCACTTGGCGGCCGTGAAGGCGGCCGTGGGGACGCTTCCGGTGCGGCGGGCGAGCTCTGCCGCACCGAACGCGGCTGCGAGTTCGGCGGCCTGCGGGGCGGAGCGGACGTCGTTCCAGAGCAGCGCCGGGCGCACCGGCCGTCCGGCCGCGTCGAGGGTGACCAGGCCGTGCTGCTGGCCGGCGATCGAGCAGGCGGCGGCGCGATCCGCCCAGCCGGTGCCCGCCATGGCCTCGCCGAGCGCCCGCCACCACTGTTCGGGGTCGCTCTCGCGTCCGGCGCCCGCGCTGACGGCGTGAGCGGCGCGGCCCTCGCCCAGGACGGCGCCGGTGTCCAGGTCGACGGCGAGGGCCTTGGTGGCCTGGGTCGAGCTGTCGACACCGATCACGACACGCTGAGCAGACATGCGTTCCTCCGGTGGGGTTCCTTCTGGCGTGTCCGCATACTAATTTGTTTTTCGCCATTACAAATAGCCCTCGGCCCAGATCCGGAGCGCCTCATGACCAGCGACCCGCTCGTCCCCACCCCCGCGCACAGGTTCACCTTCGGCCTGTGGACCGTCGGCTGGCAGGGCCGGGACCCCTTCGGCGACGCCACCCGACCCGCCCTCGACCCCGTCGAGAGCGTGGAGCGGCTGGCCGGGCTCGGCGCCTACGGCGTCACGTTCCACGACGACGACCTGATCCCCTTCGGCGCCGGCGAGGCCGCCCGCGAGCAGGCGGTCAAGCGCTTCCGCACCGCACTCGACACGGCCGGGCTGAAGGTGCCGATGGCTACGACGAACCTCTTCACCCACCCGGTGTTCAAGGACGGCGCCTTCACCGCCAACGACCGGGACGTGCGTCGGTACGCGCTCCGCAAGACGATCCGCAACATCGACCTGGCCGTGGAACTCGGCGCCTCGGTCTACGTCGCCTGGGGCGGCCGCGAAGGCGCGGAGTCGGGCGCGGCCAAGGACGTGCGCTCCGCCCTCGACCGACTGAAGGAGGCCTTCGACCTGCTGGGCGAGTACGTCGAGAACCAGGGATACGACCTGCGCTTCGCGATCGAACCCAAGCCCAACGAGCCGCGCGGCGACATCCTGCTGCCCACCATCGGCCACGCCCTGGCGTTCATCAACGAGCTGGAGCGGCCCGAGCGGGTCGGCCTCAACCCGGAGGTCGGCCACGAGCAGATGGCCGGGCTGAACTTCCCGCACGGCATCGCCCAGGCCCTGTGGCACGACAAGCTGTTCCACATCGACCTCAACGGCCAGACGGGCATCAAGTACGACCAGGACCTGCGCTTCGGTGCGGGCGACCTGCGCCAGGCCTTCTGGCTGGTCGACCTGCTGGAGTCGGCCGGCTACGACGGCCCCCGTCACTTCGACTTCAAGCCGCCGCGCACCGAGGACTCCGCCGGCGTCTGGGCTTCGGCGGCCGGCTGCATGCGCAACTACCTGCTCCTGGCGGAGCGTGCCCGCGCCTTCCGGTCCGATCCGGAGGTCCGGGCCGCGCTCGCCGCCTCCCGGCTGCCCGAACTGGCCCTCCCGACCGCCGCGGACGGCCTGGCCGGGCTGCTGGCCGACCCGTCCGCCTTCGACGAGTTCGACGTCGACGCCGCCGCCCGCCGCGGCATGGCCTTCGAGCAGCTGGACCAGCTCGCCCTCGAACACCTCCTCGGCGCCCGCTGAGCCGCAGCGCCCCGGAGCCGGGCCGTGGCGTTCCACGGCCCGGCTCCGCTACGCCTTGGCCGCCGGTACAGGATGAGGAACCCCAGCCGATGCGCGGCTGGGGTTCCTCGGTGCGGTGAGCATGGGTCAGCAGGTGGAGCTGCCCACGCCATGAACCGCTCGGCTGCACGTCGGCGGAACGCACCACATCGCGAGCGCCGTGGTTCAGGCGGGTCAGCGCTGCAGGGTGAGCAGACCCGGCCGGTACGGCAGCTTCAGGTAGTCGGTGTTCTCCGGTGTGGTGGTGGGGAGGCCCTGATAGAGGAACTGCAGGTTGCAGGGATCGATGGTCATGGTCTGGTCGGGGTTGTTGCGGACCAGGTCACCGTGGCTGACGCCCTTGGCCCAGGTGGAACCGCTGTTGGCCTGACCCGCGAAGGGGCTGCTCTCGCTGCCGGCCTGGACGGTCCACGGACCGTTCAGGCTGGAGGCGGTGAACGAGCGGAAGTAGCGGTTCGAACCCTGCGCCTCAACGATCATGAGGTACTGGTTCCGGCCCTGGACCTTGTAGACCTCCGGCGCTTCGAACAGAAGGTCCGTCGCGTCGCTCATGACCGTCGTGTACGAGGAGCCGAAGTTGCCCGGGAAGTTCCCGATCGGCATGCTCGCCCGGTAGATCTTGCCGTTGTCGGCGGCGAAGAACAGGTACATGTTCTGGTCATCGGCGATCATGGTCGGGTCGATCGGGGCGTCCCTCCGGTCCCCGGGTCCCACGGGCAGGCTGCCGGTGAACAGCGGCTGCGCGGCGGACCAGCCGTTGGGGTTGGTGGGGTCGCTGGAGGTGCGGTAGTAGAGCGGCCACTGACTCCACTGGGACACCATCACCCAGACGTCCTTGGGCGCGAAGTAGAACAGTTCGGGCGCCACCGCGGGTTCGTTCATCCTGGTCTGGGTGGCCGCCCCCATGTCCGACCAGTTCGTGAAGGGGCTGAACGCCGTCGAGCCCCACGCCGTTCCGTTGGAGGTGGTCGCGTAGACCAGGTGCTTGCCGTTGTACGTGGTGGTGGAGAAGTCCTTCAGCGCCAGCTGCCCGTTCGCCGGCTGCGCCAGCGGACCCGTCGAGGTCCACCGGTAGGCCGACGGAAGAGCACACGCGTTGCTCACCCCGGACAGGCCGGTCCACTTCTGGTTGCTGCCACCGTGGCACGACCAGGTCTGCACCCCCGTGCCGTTGGCCGTGCCCCAGCCCGAGACCTCTAGACACAGCCCGGACCGCACGCCGACGATCGTGCCGTCGGAGTTCACCCGCCACTGCTGGTTCTCACTGCCGTTGCACGTCCAGATCTGCACCGGGGTCCCGGACGTGGTGGCGCCGCCCCGGACATCCAGGCACTTGTTGCCGTACACGGTCAGCTGGCTGCTGTCCGTCAACGTCCACTGCTGGTTGATTCCACCGTGGCAGTCCCAGATGTGCACGTTTGCGCCGTCGGACTGACTGAAGCCCGCCACATCGAGACAGCGGCCGGAAGCAACACCGCGCAAGTCGCTGGTGGTGGCCGCCTGAGCCGGGCCGGCGACGAGCAGCGCCGCCAGCGCGGCCAGGGCCGCGACCGCGGCGGCGAGCACCGCGGACAGGCGGCTGCGGCTGGAACTTTGTCTGCGCATTTGAGATCTCCTTTGTGACCGGATGAGCTGTCACACGGTTTGGGCAGGGGCGACCTGCCCTCGGCACCTGCGGATCCGGCCGCACGGCGCGGCGGAGCGGCGGAGCGGCGGAGCGGCGGAGCGGCGGAGCGGCGACAAGGTGTGGCCCCTGAGGGTGGTGGGGGACGCCGGAGGATTGTTAGCGCTAACAATTTGCAGCTCGCACATGGGCGTTGGAGGCAGGAGACCAGGGGCCTGAGCGACTGTCAAGATCTTCTGCAAGAATCCGTCGGATCACTGAAACAACATCAGGACGGTCAACCGCAAGGGGACCTGATGAAGTCGAGGCCCAGCAAGTCGACCTCGATCCGTAACGGGACCGCACTGCCCACCTGAAGCCAAACGGCTCTGGCCGCGGACTGGGGCGGCCTGGAAGGGCGCGTGGTCGCGGATCATGACCCAGAGGACATTGCCGCGGCGCCGAGCGAGGGTGAGAACTGCTCGCTGTGCCCCTTGCCTTCCTTCCCCTTCCGGTCGCATTACGCCTTGGAGACCGGGCAGAAGAATACGCTGACCTGCGCGGAGAGGTAGAGGTCCCGCTGGAGGCCGCGGTGGTAGCGGCGGCGTCCGCGCAGGTTCCCGCCGACCGTCCCGGAGTCCCAGGGGACGGGTGCCAGGCGGGCAAACGCGGTCAGGCGGTCGGGGCCGGCGAAGGCGGTGAGTTCACCGCCGGTCGCGGCGACGAACTCCGCTCCAAGAGTGCGTCCCATGCCGGGCATCGCGAGGATGACCTCGGCGTCCTGGTGCCGGCGGAACCGGGTTTCGATTCGGCCGTCGAGTTCGGCCACTTCGTCGCTGTGGGCGGCTACCGAGCGGGCGACGAGCTCGGTGCCCAGCTCTTCGCCTCGCAGGGCGGTCATCTGGTTCTGGGCAGCTTCCACGGCCCGGGCTGCGAGCGCGGCCGCCCCGCCGACCTTACGGTTACGGAGCCATGCCTCCAGCCGCCTGACACCCATGCGGCGGATCGCGGCCGGGGTCCGGTAGGCGGTCAGCAAGATGGCGGGGGCCCTTCTTCGTCAGGTCCAGGGCCCGTTCCAGTACAGGGAAGAACTCCAGGAGCTGGGCCCGCAGGCGGTTGATCCGGCGGCTCCGGTCGTGGACCACGCCCAGACGCCGTGCAGTGAGAACCCGCAGGTCGAGAGCAATGTCGTCGCCGGGCCGGAACATGCTCACGCCGCGGCGAACGCGGGCCTGGTCCGCGATGATGAAGGCGTCGCGGGCGTCGGTCTCGTCCTCGCCCCGGTAGGTGGTGGGCGCCTGGTGGTCGGCCCGGCCTGTGAGGTATGCGACGGGCTGGCCGTGGTTGAGGAGGAGACCGGGCAGTTCTGTCTCGTCGTTCATGACGCGGCGGGACAGCTCGGGCACGATTCCCTCCGCCAGCTCGTCGTCACACTCTTCCCGCAGCCGACGTCGTCTTACAAGCGACCGAGTCGCGACGCCATGGGACCCTCGGCCGGCTGCTGGAACCGACCGCGGCGTGGGGCACAGAACTGGCGCGCCGGGCCGCCGCACTGACGGCGGAGATCCGGTACGCGATCACGTCGACGTCTTCCAGGCCCTGGTCGAACGGCGGGGTCGAGTCGAAGCCGACCACGCCGAGGGTGTGCGAGCTGCGGGTGACCAGAACACGGGCAGCGGGGTCGGGCCGGTGGTCCAGCTCCCGGAATTTCCGCGCGCATCCGCTCCCGCACGCCGGACGTATGCCCCGACAGCGATCCGAACAGACCCTTGACGGACCACTTGTGAGCGTTAACACTCAGGTATCGCCAGGCCGGAGCCGCCGCGAACCCGGACTTCACACAGTGCGAGGAAACGACTCCCGGCCGGCCCCGCTCGACCGCTTCCGGCTTCTCCCAACCGGGTCGCACCGTGCCGGTCGCGGAACATCACTGGAGGAACTGTGCGGAAGCTTTCAGCCGGCCTTGTCACCCTGGGCCTGACGCTGTCGCTGGCAGCCTGCGGCCAGAGCGCCAACGGAGCAGGCGAGGGCGGGGGTGGCGGGGAGGCCAAAGGCGGCCTCGTCGGCATCGCGATGCCGACCAAGTCGTCGGAGCGCTGGATCAATGACGGCAACAACATGGTCAAGGAGTTCCAGGCCAAGGGTTACAAGACCGATCTCCAGTACGGCGACAACGTCGTGGAGAACCAGGTCTCCCAGGTGGAGAACATGATCACAAAGGGCGCCAAGCTGCTGGTGATCGCCGCCATCGACGGTTCCTCGCTCACCAACGTGCTGCAGAAGGCCGCCGACGCCCACGTCCCCGTCATCTCCTACGACCGGCTGATCCGCGGCACCGAGAACGTCGACTACTACGCGACCTTCGACAACCACAAGGTCGGCGTCCTCCAGGGCAGTTACATCGTCGACAAGCTCGGCCTCAAGGACGGCAAGGGCCCGTTCAACATCGAGCTGTTCGCCGGCTCACCGGACGACAACAACGCCACCTTCTTCTTCAACGGTGCGATGAGCGTCCTGAAGCCGTACATCGACGACAAGAAGCTGGTCGTGCAGAGCGGCCAGACCTCCTTCAATCAGATCGCCACACTGCGCTGGGACGGCGGCCTCGCCCAGTCCCGGATGGACAACCTGCTGAGCAAGTCGTACACCGCCGCACGCGTCGACGCCGTGCTCTCGCCGTACGACGGCATCTCGATCGGCATCATCTCCTCGCTCAAGGGCGTCGGCTACGGCGCCGGCCAGCCCCTTCCCGTCGTCACGGGCCAGGACGGCGAGCTGGCCTCGGTGAAGTCGATCATCGCGGGCGAGCAGACCCAGACCGTCTACAAGGACACCCGCCAACTGGCCAAGGCAGCAGTCCAGATGGGCGACGCGCTACTGACGGGCGGCAAGCCCGAGGTCAACGACACCGGCCAGTACAACAACGGCGTCAAGACCGTACCGGCGCAGCTGCTCCAGCCCGTCAGCGTCGACAAGGAGAACTACCAGAAGGTCCTGGTGGACAGCGGCCAGTACACCGCGGACCAGCTGAAGTAGCCCGCGGAGCCCGACCGACGGGTCGGCGACGACGAAACGGCGGTGCGACGCCCGGGAGACCGGCCGCCGCCGCACCGCCCCGACGATACGGATGCACAACCATGGCCCGACCCGTTCTCGAGATGCGGTCGATCAGCAAGACGTTTCCCGGTGTCAAGGCCCTCTCCGAGGTCAACCTGACCGTCGCCGCCGGTGAGGTGCACGCCGTCTGCGGCGAGAACGGCGCCGGCAAGTCCACGCTGATGAAGGTGCTCAGCGGGGTCCACCCCCACGGCGGCTACGAGGGCGAGATCTACTTCGAGGGCGAGCCCTGCCGGTTCCGGGACATCCGGGCCAGCGAGCAGCGCGGCATCGTGATCATCCACCAGGAACTCGCGCTGGTGCCCTACCTGTCCATCGCCGAGAACATCTTCCTCGGCAACGAGCACGCCACCCGGGGCGTCATCAGCTGGCACAAGACGCTGACCCACGCCGCCGCACTGATCCGGCAGGTCGGACTCGACGAGAGCCCGCACACCAGGATCGCCGATCTCGGCGTGGGCAAACAGCAGTTGGTCGAGATCGCCAAGGCGCTCGCCAAGAAGGTGAAGCTGCTCATCCTGGACGAGCCGACGGCCGCCCTGAACGACGAGGACAGCCGCCAGCTGCTCGACCTGATCCTCGAACTCAAGGCACAGGGCATCTCCTGCGTCCTCATCTCGCACAAACTGAACGAGATCGCCCGGGTCGCCGATGCCGTCACCATCCTGCGCGACGGACGGACCATCGAGACCATCGCGATCGGCC
This sequence comes from Streptomyces sp. NPDC048258, assembly GCF_043201995.1. Classification (NCBI taxonomy): domain Bacteria; kingdom Bacillati; phylum Actinomycetota; class Actinomycetes; order Kitasatosporales; family Streptomycetaceae; genus Streptomyces; species Streptomyces sp. NPDC048258. The sequence goes on along the minus strand of NZ_JBICZH010000028.1, from coordinate 7,493 downwards.
CCGAGGGCATCTCCGAGGAGCGGATCATCCGCAGCATGGTCGGCCGCGACCTGGAACACCGCTACCCCGAGCGCGCCCCCGAGATCGGCGAGGTCGCCTTCGAGATCGAGGACTGGAGCGTCCAGCACCCGATCGACCACCGGCGCAAGGTGGTCGACGGCGTCTCGCTCAACGTCCGTCGAGGCGAGATCGTCGGCATCGCCGGCCTCATGGGCGCCGGCCGCACCGAACTGGCCATGAGCGTCTTCGGCCGCTCGTACGGGCGGTGGACCGGCGGCCGGGTGCGGCTGGACGGCCGGGAGATCCGTACCCGGACGGTGCCGGAGGCGATCGGGCACGGCATTGCGTACGTGACCGAGGACCGCAAGCAGCTCGGCCTCAACCTCAACGACGACATCAGCCGGAACATCTCGCTGAGCGCCCTCGGCAAGGTCGCCCGGCGGGGCTGGGTCGACAGGCACGAGGAGGCGCGGATCGCCGAATCGTTCCGGCGGACCATGAACATCAAGGCCCCCTCGGTGTTCGCGGAGACCGGCAAACTCAGCGGCGGCAACCAGCAGAAGGTCGTCCTCAGCAAGTGGATCTTCGCCGAGCCGGACGTGCTGATACTCGACGAACCCACCCGGGGCATCGACATCGGCGCAAAGGCGGAGATCTACACCGTCATCGCCGAACTCGCCGCCCAGGGCAAGACGGTACTCGTCATCTCCTCCGAACTCCCCGAACTCCTGGGCCTGTGCGACCGGATCTACACCATGGCGGAAGGCCGGATCACCGGTGAGGTCAACCGCGCGGAAGCCACCCAGGAATCCCTCATGCGGCTCATGACCATGAGCGCGGCATACCCCGACAAGCAGGTGTGAGGCATGGCCCAGACCAAGACCACCCCAGACACCACGCCCCGCACACCGCAGAGCGGCCAACGACCGTCAGCCGGTGCCGTACTGGCCCGAGCCCTGCGCGGCAACCTGCGCCAGTACGGGATGCTGCTCGCGCTGGCGCTGATCGTGCTGCTGTTCCAGTTCTGGACGGACGGCATCCTGCTCCAGCCGCTCAACATCACCAACCTGATCCAGCAGAACGGCTACATCCTCATCCTGGCCATCGGCATGATGATCGTCATCATCGCCGGGCACATCGACCTGTCGGTCGGGTCGCTCGCCGCCTTCGTCGGGGCGGCCGCCGCGGTGATGATGGTCAAACACCACGCGCCGTGGCCCGTGGCGCTGGTGGCCGCGCTGCTGATCGGGGCTCTCGCCGGAGCCTGGCAGGGCTTCTGGATCGCCTATCTCGGAATCCCCTCGTTCATCGTCACGCTGGCCGGCATGCTGCTGTTCCGCGGTGGGACCCAGATCCTCCTGCAGGGACAGTCGGTGGCGCCGTTCCCCAAGGGCTTCCAGAACATCAGCAGCGGCTTCCTCCCCGCGGTCGGCCCCCACACCAATTACCACAACCTCACCCTGCTGCTGGGCTTCGTGGTGCTGGCCGTCGCGATCCTGCAGGAGGTGCGCGGACGGCGGCGGGCCGCCTCGTACGGGCTGGAACCCCTCCCGGCCGGGCTCTTCCTGGTGAAGCTCGGCGCGATCACCGCGGCCGTGGTGGCCTTCACGCTGCTGCTGGCCAGCTACCACGGGGTGCCGATCGTTCTGCTGATCCTCGGCGTCCTGCTGGTCGGCTTCGGATACGTGATGCGCAACTCGATCCTCGGCCGGCACACCTACGCCATCGGCGGAAACGAGGCGGCGGCGAGGCTGTCCGGGGTGAAGAGCAAGCGGGTCGTCTTCCTGGCCTTCGTGAACATGGGCGTCCTCGCGGCCCTGGCCGGGATGGTCTTCGCCGCGCGACTCAACGCGGGTACCCCGCAGGCCGGCATCAACTTCGAGCTGGAGGCGATCGCCGCCGCCTTCATCGGCGGCGCCTCCGCGAGCGGCGGTGTGGGAACCGTCATCGGCGCGCTCACGGGCGGTCTGGTGCTGGGCGTACTGAACAACGGCATGTCGCTGGTCGGCGTGGGTACCGACTACCAGCAGGTGATCAAGGGCCTGGTACTGCTGGCGGCCGTCGGCTTCGACGTCTACAACAAGCGCAAGGCCGGAGCCTGACCCGGCCCTGCCCTGCCCTGCCCCTCCTCGGTGCCACCGCCCGCACGAGGAGGGAGTGCCTCGCCTACCTGGAGCACGCCTCCCGCGGCTCCGCTCGCGCGTCGACGATCCGCTCGAAGAAGAACTCGTGCTTGAGGAAGGAGACGTCGTACTCATGACCCGGGTGCGGCGGGATCAGCTGAGCGGCCTGAATCAGCCGCCGGCCCGCCCGGAGCGCCGCCACCCCCGACTCGTACGGCGGCTCGTCGCTGTCGCCCGTGGTGGGCGAGGTGCGGCCCGTGCCGTCGTACGGCACTCGCCCACCTTGACGAGCCCCCCGCTCTCGCCGCCGTCGGCATCGGCGTGCACGGCCCGGCCGGCCACGTGGACGTGTTCTCCCTGCCGGATCTCTGGCAGCTCCATCTGTACGACTACGAGGCCGATTTGACGGTGGACGGCACGGAGTACGCGATCCGCCCCGGCCGGGTCAGCCTCGTACCGCCCGGCGCCGAGGTCCGCTATCGCTGCCGGGGCCGGTCCTCACACCTCTACGTCCACCTCCGTCTGGGTTCAGGTGGAACTCCGCACAGCGTCCCGGCGATCCAGGACTCGGGCCCCGAACTCACTTGGCTGACTGTCCAGTTGCGGCATGCACTGGCCGCCTGGCCACATAGCCCGGCACGGGCCGCGGCGGAGGCGTGGGCCGCCTTGTGGCGGGTCACCCAGCTCGCGCCCGCGAGGGAGCGGAACACGCAAGCCGCTCATCCGGCGGTCACGGCCGCGCCACTTCCTGCAGGCCACCACCCTCTCCGTCCCCGCCGTCGCCGCGTCGGTCGGCATTCCCGACCTCCAGGCGTTCAACAAGGCTTGTCGCCGCGCGTTCGGAGCCTCCCCGCGGCATCCGCGCCGCCAGCCCGTTTCCCCGTACTCCCTTGCTCAGTGAGCGGACCGATTCGGGACACCGCTGTCCGGCCGCCCTGAAGGACCCGCCGCGCGCCTGCTTCCCACCGTCGGCAACCTTTTCGCGTCCTGCGGCGACCAGGCAGTGCACCTCGACTCAGATCTTCGAAACGGACGGACATGCAGACTGCACGGCAGGCCGCGCGGCAGCGCAGGCGTAGACACAGGCTGATGCTGGGGACGGCAGTGATACTGACCGCCGCGGGCGTCCTCTTCTGCCTGGTAACAGCCATGCTCCCCGGCCCCAAGGCCGGGGCCGACGCTGGGGCCGGCGCCGGGGCCGACGTGGCCGCCCCCGCCGCCACCCAAACGGGAGCCACGTCCTCGGCCCCGACGAGCCCAGCACCCCCGGCGGCCGGCTCGCAGGCCGCGGCAACCCCGAGCGCGGCCGCCGCGGCGACCACCGCGGCGACGCCACCGCCTTCGGCGAAGGAAACCCCACCGGTGGCATCCACCCCGGCACCGCCGGCAGGACGTATCCAGCCGGATATCACCTACAGGGGCGTCGCCACCTCCTACGCCGCCGCCGACGGCAACGGCGCCTGCTTGTTCGGCCCGACCGACGACCTCATGATCGCAGCGATGAACACCACGGACTACGAGTCGTCCAGGGCGTGCGGCGCATACGTGCGCGTCCGCACGGCGAGCGGCGCCTCGATCACCGTCCGGATCACCAACGAATGCCCACTGCCCTGCGCACCCGGGCAACTGGACCTCAGCGAACAGGCCTTCGCGAAACTGGCCGATCCCAAGGTCGGCCGTATCCCGATCACCTGGAGCCTGCTGAGCCCCCGCACGTCCGACGCCCTCTCCCTCCGGTACAAGACCGGGTCCAGCGCCCACTGGTGCGGCATCCAGGTGATCGACCACCGGAATCCGGTCGCACGGCTGGAGGTACGCACCAGCAAGGGCTGGCGGAGACTGCCCCGTACCGACTACAACTACTTCCTCTCCGCCGACGGCGGTGGGTGCGGCGGCGCGATAAGGATCACCGACATCTACGGAGAGCAGTTGACGGTCGACGGGACCGCGCTCCTGCCGAACGTCGCACAACCGACCCGGGTCCAGTTCGCCGCGCACTGAATCCTCACCGCGGCGGGGTGGCGGAGCCGGGTACGCCGCATCGGCGCGCCCTGGTCAAACCGGGCGCTGGTACGCTGCCGCCCGGATGTTAGCGCACACATTTGCGGAGGGGGCGGGCAACGGACATGGTCCTCGATGACGCGTCCGCTGAGTTCCACGACTTCTTCGAACGCCACTACGCCGAACTCGCCCGGTTCGCCCGTCTCCTGACGGGCGAGGCGGACGGCGCCGACGATCTGGCCGCGGACGCCCTTATCGCACTGTGGCAGCGCTGGGACCGGCTGCGCCAGGCCGAATACCCACTCGCCTACGCCCGTGGCGTGGTCGCCAACCTGGCACGGTCACGGATCCGCAGCGCGGTTCGCGAGCGCCGCCGGATCGCCCTGTTCTGGTCCCGCGGTGCGGAGCCGTTGGACGGTCCGGACGTGGCCGCCGTGGTGGACGTGCGTACTGCTCTCGACCGGTTGCCGTTCCGGAAGCGGGCATGCGTGGTCCTGCGGCACGCCTTCGACCTGTCGGAGAAGGACACCGCTCTGGCGCTCGGAATATCGGTCGGTACGGTGAAGAGCCAGACCTCGAAGGGGATGGCCGAACTGGAACGGATGCTGGGCAGCACAGGAGCAGCCGGGGAACTGTTGGCGGGGAGGAGGAGCCGTTGAACGAGGAACTCACCGGGCGGCTGCGCGCGGCCGCCGAGGCCCACCAGCCCGACCGTGCCCGGATCCTGGCACGCGTGGAACGCGGCATGTCCGGCGCCGCCGTCCGCCACCGCGAGTCTTCGGGCGCGAGGCCCTGGCCCAGGATCGCGCTCGCATCCCTGGCCGCGGCCGGCACTCTGGCGGTCGGCGGCTTCGCCGTCGCCGCCATCGTCCAGTCCCCGCCGGTTCGGCCGGATGTCCCGGCCACCCCCGCCGCGCCGTCCGCGCCGTCCGCGCCGTCCGGGACTCCCCGGCCGACCCCGTCGACCACATCGGCGCCCGCCACCGGCCGCCCGACCACGCCGGACCGTTCGTCCCCGACGGGCCCCAGCCCTTCGGCGTCAGGCGCCACGGGCTCGGCCCGGCCAGGCAACGCGCACGTCCAGGACGGGCCTCTGTCGTCGGCCGGCTCCTTGGGGACGAACAGCAACAGCTTCTGGGCTCAGAGCAACATCACCCTCAAGTCCACCCAACCGCTTACCGCACTCACCGTGGAACTGCGCATCACGCAGACCGGCGGAGTGCAGAGCACCGGCAGCTGGCGGACGCTGCCCGCCGAGGATTTCACCCTCACCGTGCAGAACGAGGGCGGAGCAGTGGTCTACCGCTGGATCCTCAAGCCGGGCCGCACGGTACCGGCCGGACAGCATGTCTTCGCCGGCCAGTACAACCACGCCGCCGGCGCACGCGAGGTCGAGCACGACGGCTACCGCGTCGACGCCGACGGTCCCCGCGGCGCCCTCTCGGTCTGGGGCGGCTTCACCCCGGCACGATGAGGCCGTGCCGCTTCGCGGGCCCGTGGGTGGACGGCGCGGACCGCCGCCCGCCCACGGGCCTGGAGCATCAGGACGGGTCGCCGTACACCACGCCACGGCCGTAGGCGTCCAGGTAGGCCCGCCCGTACACGTCGGGGTCGCCGCTGATGACATTGACGGCGATCCCGCCGAACTGGTGCTGGTCGTCGTCCCTGGCGGCGCGGGTCGCAGAGGGCGCATCCGCCAACACAGAACTGCCCTAGCCCTGCCATCCGGCCTGCCCAGCCCGGACAGTCCGGCGACCGGCCGGGGGCCTCCGCGTACCGTCCTAGTCAACGCACGCCCGCGCAGTGAACCTCGCCCCGGCCGCCAGGGCGAGCTCCTCGACCGCCGCGCGGGCCGTTGGGGACAGCACCGGTGCGGGTCTGCCTTGGACCTCGGCGCGGCGGTCCGGCACGGGAGGTTTGGCGCGTGAGGTTGTCGACAGGAAACAAAGGGCTCTGCGGAAACAGCGGCTGTCACTTCGACAGCCGCCCCTTGCCCTCAGGAGAGCTCAACTGGAGCCGTTCTCAGCAGCCGAGGGGCCTGGGTCTGACCACCTCGCCGTGACGAGCGCCCGCCAGGAGGAGGGCCCTGGACCCTCCCCCAAATCTAACTACCCGTCAGTAGAGTCAGCAAAGGGTCAGCATTGGTCCGACTAGACCTGACCACACCCTGATCCATACGAGACTCGACAACAAGATCAAGAATCCTTCCCTTGGATGGCGTCGACTTCCGCCGGAGCTCGGAAGCGGAACGAAACGACAGCCATCACACGGGGCGTACCCTTGATGTCATCAGCCCAGTTCAGCGCACCCTTCCCCTAGGCTTCAGACGAGTTGGGGGAAGTTCGGGGGCCGGAATCGGAGGGCCGTCGTAGCCCTTGACCTCGCCGTAGCGGGTGCCGTTCACCCAGTCTTCGCGGAAGCCTGCGATATCCTCTTGGGACCGTCCGATCCAGTTCCAGAACATGACGATCTCCTCCTCGAACGGCTCGCCGCCCAGGAGCATCAGGCCCGCGTCCGACGACGCCCGCAGGGGGAGTTCGGTGCGGCCGCAGCCGAGGTAGAGCATCGAGCCCGGGAGGACCGGGACGCCGTCGACGTGGGCCTCGCCCGACATCGACAGGACCGCGTACTCGAAGTCCGGGTCGAGTGGCAGACGGGCCTCGGCGCCCGCCGCGAGGGCCAGGTCCGCGCCGACGATCGGGGAGTACGTGGATCCGGGCGAGGTCGCCGTGTCCAGGGTGCCCAGGATGACCGTCGCGGTCAGGCCCGGGGCGCTCACCCGCGGGAGTTCGGGGTGGTGCTGGAAGTGCGGCTCCACGTCGCGGTGGGCGTCCGGCAGGGCCACCCACAGCTGGGCGCCGTGCAGGAAGCGGGCGTGCGGGCGCGGGCTCTCCTCCGAGTGGCTGATGCCGCGGCCCGAGGTCATCAGGCCCAGCTCGCGCGGGCGCACCGTCGCCAGGCTCCCCACGCTGTCGCGGTGCAGTACCTCGCCCTCGTGGAGCCAGCTCACGGTCTGCAGCCCGGAGTGCGGATGCGGGGCGACCTGCATGCCGGGCTCGTCGGCGATGTCGTCCGGGCCGTAGTGGTCCACGAAGCACCAGGCGCCCACCATGCGGCGGCCCAGGTTCGGCAGGAGCCGGCGCACCTCGGTGGACTCCCCGAGCTTGACCGTGCGCGGGCTGAGGAGTTCGCGCACCGGTTCGGCCACGACGAAGCCGCGGCCTCCGCAGGCGGAGAGAGCGGGCTGGCGATCGAGATTGCTCATGGGGACAACCTAGTGCCGCGTCAGGCAACGTTCGCCCTGTTCACCACCTCTTGGAGGCGTTCGTCGGCGGCGTGCTTGTTCCGCCAGATGATGTAGCGGCGGAT
>NZ_JBICZH010000027.1:0-71403 GCF_043201995.1 Streptomyces sp. NPDC048258 | reverse complement strand
TCGGCGTCAGGCTGACCACGCTCCGCCCGGAGCAGGCCGACTACATCGGCGTCCCCGTCGAGGGCCCGTACAAGCCGGACCACTACCGCTACTGACGTGTTCCAGTCCCTGTCCGTACGCAACTTCAGGCTCTTCGCCACCGGTCAGCTGCTGTCCGTGATGTGCACCTGGATGATGTTCGTCGCCCAGGACTGGCTGGTGCTGTCGCTCAGCGGCGACTCGGCCACCGCCCTCGGGCTCGTCACGGCCGTGCAGTTCACCCCGACGCTGCTCCTGACCCTGTACGGGGGACGACTCGCCGACCGGTACGACAAGCGCAGGCTGCTGATCCTCGCGAACCTCGCGGCCGGGCTGCTCGCCCTGCTCCTCGCCCTCGTGGTGCTGGCAGGGCGGGCGAGCCTGCCGGTCATCCTCGTCTTCGCCGGCTCCCTGGGCGCCGTGTCCGCCGTCGAGTCGCCCACCCGGATGTCCTTCGTCAGCGAGCTGGTCGGCAGCGAGCTGCTGCCCAACGCCTCCGCGCTCAGCGCCGCGTACTTCAACACCGCGCGCATCCTCGGCCCCGCCCTCGCCGGGCTCCTGATCAGCGGATCCGACTCCACCGGGCCGGTGATGCTGCTCAACGCGCTCAGCTACCTCGCCACCGTCGCCAGCCTGATGATGATGCGCACGAAGGAGCTGCAGCGCACCGGGGCCGCCCCGGGCGACGCCCGGATCGCCGACGCACTGCGCTACATCAGGGGCAGACCCGACCTCGTCATGCCGCTCGGCCTCGTCGCCGCCGTCGGCATGTTCGGCTTCAACTTCGCGCTCACCCTGCCGCTGCTCGCCAAGACCGTCTTCCACTCCGGATCGGCGAGCTTCGGACTGCTGACCACCGCCATGGCGGCCGGCTCCCTGCTCGGCGCCTTCGCCGGCACCGCCCGCCGCGGCAGGCCAGGCCCCGGACTGGTCATCGGCGCCGCCCTCGCCTTCGGAGTCCTGGAGACCGCCAGCGGCCTCGCGCCCAGCTACGCCCTGGCGATCCCGCTGCTGGCGGCCACCGGGTTCGCCACCATCTCCTTCGCCCAGGCCGCCAACCACCGCATCCAGCTCGGCAGCGACCCGCGCTACCGAGGCCGCGTGCTGGCCCTCTACACCATGATCCTTCAGGGGTCCACCCCGCTCGGCGCCCTGCTCGTCGGATGGCTCTGCGAGCGCTACGGGGCACGCTCCGGCATGTACACGGGCGGCCTGGTCACCGTGGCCGCGGCCCTCACGGCCCTGTACGCGCACCGGCGCACCCGAGACCGGTCCTCAAGCGGACTTCCACGGGACGTCGAGGGCGCCGGGCGAGGGTTGGCTGGTTCCGATGTGCGTTCCCGGCCCACAGAACGGAGGCCGCGCGTATGAGGCCGCACCGAGTGCTCCACGCCGTCTACAAGATGCTGGTCGCGGCGGGCAGCATCTGGGTCTGGTTCCCGCCGGAGGAGACGAGCGCCCCCCAGGGGCCGCCTCCCCGGCACCCGGAGAGGCTCCGCCCGGATCTCCCGTTCGACGAGACCGAGGCGGCCCTGTTCCGGCAGTTGATGGGCCTGTGGCAGTGAACCCCGGCCACACCCCGCCGGCCAGCCGCCCCGTCGTACCCGAAGACCTCCCCACAGTCCCGGAGGAAACCCGTGAGCATCACTGACGCCGCACCGGCCCGCATCCAGGACCGTGCCGCGGAACTGGCCGGCATCAAGGCCCAGGCCGTGGCCGGGCCCGACCCCGAGGCCACCGAACGGCAGCACGCCAAGGGCAAGCTGACAGCGCGGGAGCGCATCGAGCTGCTGCTCGACGAGGGCTCGTTCCACGAGATCGAGGCCCTGCGCCGGCACCGGGCCACCGGATTCGGGCTGGAGGACAAGAAGCCCTACACCGACGGGGTCGTCACGGGCTGGGGCACGGTCCACGGGCGGACCGTCTTCGTGTACGCGCACGACTTCCGCATCTTCGGCGGCGCCCTCGGCGAGGCCCACGCGCAGAAGATCCACAAGGTGATGGACCTCGCGCAGTCCGCCGGCGCCCCCCTGGTCAGCCTCAACGACGGCGCGGGAGCCCGTATCCAGGAGGGCGTCACCGCCCTCGCCGGCTACGGCGGCATCTTCCAGCGCAACACCCGCGCCTCGGGCGTCATCCCGCAGATCTCCGTGATGCTGGGCCCGTGCGCCGGCGGCGCCGCGTACTCCCCGGCCCTCACCGACTTCGTGTTCATGGTCCGCGAGACCTCGCAGATGTTCATCACCGGCCCGGACGTGGTCCGCGCGGTGACCGGCGAGGAGATCACCCAGAACGGCCTCGGCGGCGCGGACGTCCACGCGGCGGTCTCGGGTGTGGCGGCCTTCGCGTACGACGACGAGGAGAGCTGCCTCGCGGACGTACGGTTCCTGCTGTCGCTGCTGCCCTCCAACAACCGCGAGACCGCCCCCCGCGAGGAGACCGACGACCCCGCCGACCGGCGCACCGACGCCCTCGCCGACCTCGTCCCGGCCAACCCCAACCAGGCCTACGACATCCGCAAGGTCATCGAGGAGATCGTCGACGACGGCGAGTACTTCGAGACCCAGCCGGCCTGGGCGCAGAACGTCGTGTGCGCGCTGGCCCGCTTCGACGGCCACGTCACCGGGATCGTCGCGAACCAGCCCGCCGCGATGGCCGGGGTCCTCGACATCCACGCGAGCGAGAAGGCCGCCCGCTTCGTGCAGTTCTGCGACGCGTTCAGCATCCCGCTGGTCACCCTCGTCGACGTGCCCGGCTTCCTGCCCGGCGTCGACCAGGAGCACAACGGCATCATCCGGCACGGCGCGAAGCTGCTGTACGCGTACTGCAACGCCACCGTCCCGCGGATCCAGCTGATCCTGCGCAAGGCCTACGGCGGCGCGTACATCGTCATGGACTCGCGCTCCATCGGCGCCGACGTCTCCCTCGCCTGGCCCACGAACGAGATCGCGGTGATGGGCGCGGAGGGCGCGGCCAACGTCATCTTCCGGCGGGAGATCGCGGCGGCCGAGGACCCGGACGCCGAGCGGGCGCAGAAGATCAAGGAGTACCAGACCGAGCTGATGCACCCCTATTACGCCGCCGAGCGCGGCCTGGTGGACGACGTCATCGACCCGGCCGAGACCCGCTCCGCGCTCATCGGCTCGCTCGCGATGCTCCGCTCCAAGTACGCCGACATCCCGTCCCGCAAGCACGGCAACCCGCCGGTGTGAGCCGCGAGGAGGCAGACGCATGACCACCACCTGGAAGATCACCGGCGGCAACCCCTCCGCGGAGGAGACCGCCGCCCTCACCGCCGTCCTGACCTCCCTGCTTTCCCGGCGGGCCGCCGCCGCGCAGGCGCCGGCCGCGGGCACCCGGGTGCCCGACAGCGGCTGGCACCGCACCCACCGCAACCCGCACGCCTGCGCCGGGATGTGGCGCGGCAGATGACCGCCCCCGCCCGCTGAAGGGCCGTTCAAGTACGGCTCCAGTCCGGAGCGGCACCGTATCGACGGCACACCACGCAAACCGAAACCCATGTCAGGAGAATCGCCATGACCGACGCGAGGCTGGTCGGAACCTGGACCACGGAGCTGGAGGACGACGGTAAGTCCGTGTTCGGACTGGCGTCCTTCACCGGTGACGGCGGCGTCACCTGCTACCAGGTCAACGCCAAGAACATCGGCCTGGGCAACTGGGAGTCCACCGGACCGGACTCCTTCCACTACAACTTCCACATCCTCGCCGTCAGCCCCGAGGGCGAGCACGTCGGCGAGGCGCACGTCTTCGTCACCGGCGAGTTCGTCTCCGACGACGAGTGGGTCGGCACCGGCGGCGCCAACTTCTACTCGCCCAAGGGCGACCTGCTGCGCGGCCACGAGGGCTCCAAGGTCAGCGCCCGCAAGTTCGGCATCGACAAGTAGCCGGACGGCCGACGCGTCTCGTACCCCGGACCGGGAATCACGGAGGAAAAGAACCCCCATGCTGCGCGACGAACTCAAGGGTGAGCTGGTTCTCCCGTCCGATCCGGGGTACCGGCTCGCCAGGCAACTGCAGAACACCGAGTACGACTCGGTGAGCCCGTACGCCGTCGCCTACTGCGAGTCCCCCGAGGACGTCCTCGCCTGCGTACGGCACGCCCAGGACAGCGGTGTGCAGGCCCACGTGCGCGGATCCGGCCACAGTTTCAACGGCTGGTCCACCGGCACGGGCCTGGTCATCGACCTGTCCCGGATGAACCACGCCGTCGCCGACGGCCCCGCCGTGCGCATCGGCGCCGGCGTGCAGTCGCTCGACGCGCTCGACGTCCTGGGGGCCCAGGGCCGCCAGATCGTCACCGGCACCTTCCCCACCGTCAGCCAGGGCGGCTTCCTGACCGGCGGCGGACTGGGCTGGCAGACCCGCAAGTTCGGCGTCGCCAGCGACCGGATCATCTCCGCCCGGGTCGTCCTCGCCGACGGGCGGACCGTCCGCGCGTCCGCGGACGAGCACCCCGACCTGTACTGGGCGCTGCGCGGCGGCGGCGGCGGGACCTTCGGCATCGTCACCGAGTTCGAGCTGCGCCCCGTCGACGCCCCGCTGCTGACCGCCTTCGAGACCCTGTGGTCCTACGAGGACGCCCCCGCCGTCCTGGCCGCCTGGCAGGCCTGGGCCGCCGCGGCCTCCGAGGACCTCGGCACCTCCCTGGTCGTACTGCCCGGCATGTTCGGCCCCGGCGGCAAGCCCGTCGTCAAGATCTGGGGCGTGCACCACGGGGCGCCCGAGGAACTGGAGCGGGCCCTCGACGAGCTCACCGAGGCGGCCGACGCCAAGCCCGTGCACCGCGAGGTCGGCGCGCCCGGAGCGTACGCCGCGGTCATGCACGAGGCGCTGTGCGGATCCAAGACCGTCCAGCAGTGCCACCGCACCGGCACCCACCCGGACGCGATCGGCCACCGCCACCCGTACACCCGCCAGGCCTACCGGCTCACCGGACGGCCCGTCACCCGCGCCGAGGCCGAGGACCTGCTGCGGGCCTGGAACCCGGACCTCGACAACGAGCGCTACCTGCTGTGCATCGCGCTCGGCGGCGCGGCCAACCGGATCGGCCGCACCGAGACCGCGTACGTCCACCGCGACGCTCAGTTCCTGACGGGCTTCCAGATCGCCACGCGCGACGAGGAGTCGGCGGCCCGGGGCCCGGTCGAACTCGACGAGTGGGCCGACCGGTGCGGCGCGGCCCTCGCCCCGCTGGCCACCGGCTCGTACATCAACTTCCCCAGCTCGCGGGTGGCGGCGGACTGGGAGGGCGACCACTACGGGGAGAACGCCCCCCGGCTGCGCGACATCAAGCGGGCCTACGACCCCGACGGCTTCTTCCGGCACGGGCAGAGCATCGGCGCAGACCGCGACGGCGCCCATCAGACGACGAAGGCAGGTTGAGGCCGCCGTGCGCATCTCGATCGATTCCGACCGGTGCATCGGCTCCGCCCAGTGCGTCGTCTCCGTTCCCTCGGTGTTCGACCAGGACGAGGACGGCTTGTCCGTCGTCATCGCCGGCCGTGAGGACGGCGCCGGCCAGCCGATGGTGCGCGAGGCCGTACGGGCCTGCCCCGTGCAGGCCATCACGATCACGGAGACGCACGAGGCGTGAAAGCGTGCCGGCCGGGCCCCGGCGGCCCGGCCGGCCTCCGCAGCTCGGGCACGGACGGTGCGGCGTCCGTGCCCGAGCTCTTCTCGAAGGAACCTCTAGCGCCGTCGTGAACGATGGACGGCATGGACATCCGCAGCCTCGACGGCGACGACCCGGCGACCATCACCCTCCTCGTTCCGGGCTTCCAGGAGACGATGAGTCTCGAACTGCCCTCCGACCCCCCGGTGTCGGAGGCCCTGCTCGCCCGGCTGCTGCAACGCCGGCACGGCGCCGACCGGATCGTCCTGGCCGCCTTCGACGGTGACACGCCCGTCGGCGTGACCAAGCTCGGCCTCGACCTCGGCGACCCGGCCGGACCCGGCCACGGCTCGCTGTGGGTCTTCCCGTCCTTCCGCCGCCGCGGCGCGGGCACCGCCCTGGTCGACGCCGCCCGCGCCGAACTGCGCGCCCGCGGCCGCGGCCACCTGATGGTCGACGCCCCGCACACCCCCGCCGCCGAGGCCTTCGCCTCCGGCTGCGGCGCCGAACTGCGCGGCACCAACCTGCGCAACCGCCTCTTCCTCAAGGGCCCGGCCGCCGCCGGACTCGACGAGCTCGCCGCCCGCGCGGTACCCGGCCACCACCTCGTGCACTGGACCGACCGCTGCCCCGACGAGCTCGTCGGCTCCTACGCCCGCGCCTGGGGCACCCTGGACGCCCCCGTCAACGGCCAGGCGCAGGTGCGCACCCCCACCGCCGACGACGTCCGCGCGCGCGAGGCCGAGGCGGAGCGGGCCGGGCACCGCCAGCACGTGACCGCCGCGGTCGACGCCGCGACCGGCGACGTCGTGGGATACGCCACCGTCTTCGTCCGCGACAGCCCGATGGCCGACGCCGGGGAGACCCTCGTCCTCGCCGACCGGCGCCGCCGGGGCCTGGGCACCTGGCTCAAGGCGGACCTGCTGGCCCGTACCGCCCGCGAGAACGGGCAGGTCGCCCTCGTCCAGGCCTGGAACGACGTGCGCAACGACGCCGTCGTCGCCCTCAACCGCCGCCTCGGGTTCACGGCGGACAGCTCCTGGTCGACGTACCGCGTCAAGGCCTGAGAACCCGAGCGGAGTTCGAGTTCAGGTCCACCGGCCGCTGCCACGATCCGCACAGACCGGTATCCGCGAGAGGGGTTCTTTGTGAGTAAGAGCGGCACGCATGTACTGATCGTCGGTGGCAGCCTCGTCGGCCTCTCCACCGCGGTGTTCCTCGCCCATCACAACGTGCCCTGCACCCTGGTCGAGCGGCACCCCAGCACCTCCATCCACCCGCGCGCGGTCGGCTACTACCCCCGTACGGCCGAGATCCTGGGCACCGTGGGGGTCGAGGCGGCCGCCAAGGCGGCCGCGTCCGGCTTCGAGAAGCACAAGACCCGCGCGGGTGTGGTCTCGCTGGCCGGCGAGGTCCTCTTCAGCAAGGAGGAACTGGAGGGCGGCGACGAGCTCGCGGACCTGACCCCCTCCAAGCTGCTGCTGCTGCCGCAGGACCGGCTGGAGCCGATCCTGCGCGCCCGGGCCGAGAAGCTCGGCGCCGACCTGCGGTTCAGCACGGAACTGGTCTCCTTCACGCAGGACGAGGGCGGTGTCACGGCCGTCGTCAAGGACGCGGAGGGCGCCGAGACCACCCTGACCGCCGACTACCTGGTGGCCGCCGACGGGCCGCGCAGCACCGTACGGGAGTCGCTGGGCCTGGCGCGCGAAGGCCGCGGCGTGCTCTCCCGGCACGTCAGCATCGCGTTCGGCGCCGACTTCGGCGCGGTCCTCGGGGACCGCCGCTACAGCGTCGTCCACGTCAAGAACGACACGGTCACCGGCATCCTGGTGCACGACGACACCCTCACCGAGGGCACCCTGATCGTCGGCTACGACCCCGACAAGGGCGAGGGCCTCGACGACTTCACCGACGCCCGCTGCGCCGAGCTGGTCTCCGCCGCGATCGGCTCGGACGAGGTCGAGGTCACCGTCCGCTCCCGCTTCCCGTGGGACATGGCCGAACTCGTCACCAGGACCTTCGTCCAGGGCCGGGTCCTGATCGCGGGCGACGCCGCCCACCAGATCCCGCCCACCGGCGGCTACGGGGCCAACACCGGCATCGCCGACGCCTTCAACCTGGCCTGGAAGCTGGCCCTGGTGACCAAGGGCGCCGCGGGCACCGCCCTGCTCGACACCTACCAGGAAGAGCGTTGGCCGGTCGGCACCTACACCGCGCGGCAGGGCTCGCTCCAGCTCGCCCTGCGCTCGGGCACCGCGACGGACGAGGAGAAGGCCGCCACCGACGACGCGATGACCGTGACGATGGGCCAGGCCTACCCCTCCGGCGCCTTCATCACCGAGGCCGGCGTGGAGCGGCCGCCGCTCACCTCCGACCCGCGCACCCTGCGCGGCGAGCCCGGCACCCGCGCTCCGTACGTGGTGCTGGAGCGTGACGGCGCGCCGCTGTCCACGCTGGAGCTGTTCGGCACCGGTTTCGTCCTGCTGGCCGGGGCGGACGGCGGCTCCTGGGCCGACGCGGCCGGAGCGGCCGCCACGGCGCTCGGCGTCGACCTCGCCTTCCACCGCATCGCGCCGGCCGCCGACGGCGGGGCGCTGGCGGACCCGGAAGGCCGCTGGGCCGCCGCCTACGGCGTGGCCGCCTCGGGCGCCGTCCTGGTGCGACCGGACGGAATCGTCGCGTGGCGCACCCCGGCCGTGATCCCCGCCGGTGAGCAGGGCGCGGCGCTGACGGCGGCGCTGCGCCGGATCCTGGCGCGCTGAGCGATGAGGGACTGGCGGTTATCCGTCGGCCCGGGTGTCGCGCATCTCGGCGACCGAGTCGACGTACTTGATCAGCAGGCGGGCGAACTGCAGGCGCTCGTCGTCGGGCCACTCCCGGGTGATGAACTCGAAAGCGGCCCGCTGGTGGCGGCGGAACGCCGCCAGCATCGCCAGTCCCTCGTCCGACATCTGCAGGATCGTCCGGCGTCCGTCCTGCTGGGACGCGGCGCGGACCAGGTAGCCGGCGGAGATGCAGTCGGTGACCATGCGGCTGGCCACCGAGGGGTCCACCGCCAGCCGCTCGGCGACGACTCCGACGGTGATCTCCTGCCCGTCGTGCTCCGGTCCCTCTTCCACGATGTTGAGCACCAGCGTCCGGGTCATGTCCTTGCGGGACACCGGCCTTTCCGCGTTCAGCGCGGAAGCGCGGCGCAGCCGCGAGAAGGCCGGGCCGACCGCGTCCAGCGGATCCGCGGAGGCCAGCGGGCCCTGCGCGGAGCGGGGCTGCGCGGTCTTCTGCCTCGTGGTCGAAGTCTCCATGACGAACATCCTAGGCCCGGCGATCGAGGACAGTCGGCATGTGTATGCTGACAATCGATTGCGTGTCTACACGCATATAATTTCACCCCGTGGCAACACCCTCTCTCCCCTGGAAGGACCGCAATGCCGGACACCAAGGACTTCGACTTCGACGTCCTCATCGTCGGCGGAGGGCCGGTGGGCATGCTGCTCGCCTCCGAACTCCGCATCGCCCGTGCCAAGGCCGTCGTGCTGGAGCGCCTCACCGAGCGGACTCCCCATTCCAAGGCCTTCGGGCTGCACGCCCGTTCGCTGGAATCGCTCGACCGCCGCGGCCTGGCCGAGCGTTTCCGCGAGGGCGCCCACTCGTGGAGCAACGGCCACTTCGCCGGTCTCGACGTCTGGGTCGACTTCTCCCTGCTCGACAGCGCGCACAACTACGCGCTGCTCTCCGAGCAGACCCGCACCGAACGCCTCCTGGAGGAGCGCGCGCTGGAACTCGGCTCCGAGATCCGCCGGGGCCACGAGGTGACCGCCGTCCGCCAGGACGAGGACGGCGCCGAGGTCGACGTCACCGGCCCCGAGGGCTCCTACACCCTGCGCGGCCGCTACGTCGTCGGCACCGACGGCGGCCGCAGCCTGGTCCGCAAGTCCGCGGGCATCGGCTTCCCCGGCACCGGCGGCCGCGTCACCGCGCGCCTGGCCGACGTCGTCCTCGCCGACCGCGAGAAGGCGCCGATGGGCATGGAGCGCACCGAGCGCGGCCTGCTCTTCTGCGTCCCGCTCGACGACACGTACCACCGCGTCGCGACCTTCGACTTCGAGCAGGGCAAGGAGGCGGGCTCCGAGCTGACGCTGGAGGAGTTCACCGACAGCCTGCGCGAGATCTGGGGCGACGACCTCGGTGCGAGCGAGCCGCGCTGGCTGTCCTGGTTCACCGACTCCGCCTGCCAGGCCGAGCGCTACCGCGAGGGGCGCATCCTGCTGGCCGGCGACGCCGCGCACACCCACTTCCCCGTCGGTGGCCAGGGCGTCAACCTCGGTCTGCAGGACGCCCTCAACCTCGGCTGGAAGCTCGCCGCGACGATCAACGGGTGGGGCTCCGAAGGCCTGCTCGACACGTACGACAAGGAGCGCCAGGAGCCGGCCCGCAAGGTGCTGGCCAACACCCGCGCCCAGATCGCGCTGATGAACCCCGACCCCTACGTCACCCAGCTGCGCGAGCTCTTCCAGGAGCTGATGACCAAGGACGAGGTCAACCGCCACATCGCCGAGATGCTCAGTGGTGTCCGGGTCCGCTACGACATCGAGGGTCCCGGGCACCGGCTGCTCGGCGACTTCGCCCGCGACCTGACGCTGAAGACCGAGGAAGGCGTCGAGACCCTCCCGAAGTACCTGCGCCGGGGCAACTTCGCGCTGCTCGACCTCGCCGGCCGCCCGGAGATCTCCGAGGTGTACCAGGAGTGGGCCGCGCCGCTGAAGTGGGCCGGCCGCGTCGGCCACGTCGTCGCCGAGTGCGCGGAGGAGCCGGAGCTCGCCGGTGTGCTCGTCCGCCCCGACGGCTATGTCGTCTGGGCCGCGGACAAGAGCGCCTCGGCCACCGAGATCGCCGAGGGGCTGCGTGCGGCCCTGGAGACCTGGGCCGGGGTCACCGACCCGACCCGCGCCGTCTTCCAGTAGCGGCTCGGAGAATCACCGGCCTATTTAATGTGGACTCGCAATCAAATGCATGACAACATACATAAGAGCGGGTCCACAGAACCACGGTTGGGAGACATCATGCGGATCATCCGCCACTACGAGCACGGCGCTCCGTCGGTGCTGCGCCTCGAAGAGGCGGAGAAGCCGCAGCCCGGTCCGGGTCAGGTCCTGATCCGCGCCGAGGCCATCGGCGTCACCTTCGCCGAGGTCCAGCGCCGCCAGGGCATCCCGATCGGCGGCCACGCCGGTCTGCCCGGCGCCCCCGGCGGGGACGTCGCCGGCACGATCGAGGCCGTCGGCGAAGGCGTCACCGGCCTCGCCGTCGGCGACCGTGTCGTCGGCGACATCGACCACAGCGCCTACGCGGACCACGTCGTCGCCGACGCCGGCTGGCTCATCAAGATCCCGCAGGACCTCGACGCCGCCGCCGCGACCCTCCTGCCGAGCCCCGCCCAGACCGCGTACCACGCGATCAAGGAGGCCGGCCGCCTCCGGCCCGGCCAGACGATCGTGATCGACGCGGCCTCCGGGGGCGTCGGCCACCTCGCCGTGCAGATCGCCAAGGCCCTCGGCGCCGGCAAGGTCATCGCGACCGCCGGCACCCAGGCCAAGCTGGACTTCGTCCGCGAGCTCGGTGCCGACGTCACCGTCAACTACAGCGACGAGGACTGGGTCGACCAGGTCCTCGCCGCCACCGACGGCCGCGGCGCCGACGTGGTCCTCGAAACCGTCGGCGGCGACGTCCTGCTGAAGTCCCTGGGCATCACCGCCCAGTTCGGCACCCTCGTCTTCTACGGCTCGGCCTCCGGCGACATCCCGTCGCTCCCCACCCTGGCCCTGTCCCGCATGAAGAACGTCGCGGGCTTCAGCCCCTCTACGCCATGCTCCACAACAAGCAGGAGGCGGTGGCCGAAGGCCTGCGCCACCTGCTCGAGCTCATCGGCTCCGGCCAGGTCAAGCCGGTCGTCCACGAGCGCCTGCCGCTCGCGGAGGCCGCCAAGGCCCACGAGCTCCTGGAAGCGCGTGCCCAGCTCGGCAAGGTCGTCCTCGTTCCCTGAGGCCCTGCCGGGCGGGCGGCCGGCCCTGTCCTCCCGGGACGGGCCGGCCGCACCCCCACGGCAACCGAAACCATCCGCGAATTTCCCCTGGCCGCTTCCGGGCCGAGACAGACAGGTGACGCCGGCCGCCGCGCAGCGGCCGGTGCGACGGGGACCGCGCACACCGATCCGAAAGGCGGCACCACCATGTCCGCTACCACCGCGCGGGCGCCGAGAGGGCCGCATCCCTCCGGCACCCGGACCACCCCCGTCCTGATCGCCTGCATGCTCGCCGCGTTCCTGGCCATCCTCGACCTGCAGATCGTCGCCACCGCCCTGCCCCGCATCGCGGGCGACCTCGGCGGCATCGACCTCTTCGCGTGGGTGACCACCGCGTACGTCATCGCCAGCAGCGTGACCACGCCCGTCTACGGCAAGCTCGGCGACCTCTTCGGCCGCAAGGTCACCTTCCTGTCGGCGACGGCCCTGTTCCTCCTCGGCTCCCTGCTCGCGGGCCTGGCCGGCTCCATGGAACAGCTCATCCTCTTCCGCGTCGTGCAGGGTCTCGGTGCCGGAGGCCTCTTCGTCTCCGTTCTCGCCACCATCGGCGAGCTCTTCGCCCCGCGCGAACGCGCCACGTACTACGGCATGTTCGGCATGATCTTCGCCGGCGCCGCACTCGCCGGCCCCGCCGTCGGCGGCGTGCTCACCGAGGCGCTCAGCTGGCACTGGGTGTTCCTGTTCAACCTTCCCGTCGGCGCCGTCATCGTCGTCCTGCTCGCCAAGTACCTGCACCTGCCGCGCGCCGTCCGCGCGTCCACGATCGACTACGCCGGCGTCCTCACCCTGTCCGGCGCCATCGTCTCCCTGACGCTCCTCACCTCCTGGGGCGGCGTCGAGTACGCCTGGAACTCCCCGCAGATCCTCGGCCTCGGCCTCGCGGCCCTGCTGCTCCTCGCCCTGTTCGTCAAGGCCGAGTCCCGCGCGGACGAGCCGATCGTCCCGCTGCGCCTGTTCAAGGACTCCACCTTCACCCTCTCGCTGCTCGGCGCCGCCGTCTGCGGGATCGTGTTCGCCGGCGCCGTCAACTTCCTCGCCCTGTACGTCCAGGTCGTCACCGGCGCCGGTCCCGCCGCCTCCGGCTTCGTCCTGCTCCCGATGATGCTCGGCGTCGTCCTCTCCTCCGTGGCCTCCAGCAAGATCATTGCCAGGACCGGCACGTACAAGATCTTCCCCGTCCTGAGCATGGCCGTCGGCATCGTCGGTGCCCTCCTGCTGTCCACCATGGACGCCGACACCCCGCGCGGCCTCGCCGCCCTCTACATGGCGGTCTTCGGATTCGCCTCGGGCCTCTCCGCCCAGGTCTTCACGCAGGCCGCGCAGAACACCGCGCCTGCCCGGGACATGGGCGCCGTCTCGGCCGCGGTGACCTTCGGACGCTCCTTCGGCACCTCGATCGGCATCTCGCTCTTCGCCGCCCTCTTCTACGGCCGGCTGACCGACGAACTCGCCGACCGCGTCCCGGCCGGTGCCCTCGGCGGCGTCGACCACGACTCCCTCTCCTCGAACACGGTCCTCGACTCGCTCGACGCGCCGGTGCGCAGCGCCGTCGAGCAGTCCTACGCCGTCTCCCTCACCCAGGTGTTCACCGCAGCGGTGCCCGTTCTCGTGGCCGGCCTGGTCCTCGCCCTGCTGATGAAGAACGTCACGCTGCGCTCCCACCACCACGGTGCCGGCGACGACGGCCCCGCCCCGCGCGCCGACGGCGCGCCCACCGGCGGCGACGGTGCCGGGATACCGGCCGGCTCCGCCGCCGCGGCCCCCGCTCCGTCCTCGGCCGACGGCTCCCCCGAAGCGGCCTGATCGCACCATCCCCCGCGTGTGATCACGGCCGAAGCGCCGCCCACCCCCGCCACCGGCGGCGGGCGGGCGGCACTTCTCCATGTCGGCGGCGGTACGGGCTCCCGCGGCTTCAGGCCGCTTCGAGTGGGACTCCACGCGAACCGGCCATTGTCGGGAGAAGGACCGAAGCGGTCCCCACGGTTTGCTAGGAGGCTCGCGTGACAACGACCGATGACCGTACGACGGCCGCGGCGGTCGACCCCGGTCCGCTGATCAAGCTGACCATTGCGGACTGCGCGGCCAAGGTGCTGCACAGCGCCGTGACGCTCGGCGTGTTCGGCGCCCTCGCCGAGGGACCGGCCGACGCGGACCACATCGCCGCCGAGTCCGGCCTGCACCCGCGCATGGCCGCCGACTTCCTGGACGCGCTGGCCGGTCTCGGCCTGCTGGAGCGCACCGGCGACCAGTACGCCAACGGGCCGCTGGCCCGTGCGTACCTGGTGCCCGGCACCTCCACGTACCTCGGCGGTTTCGTCGAGCTGACCAACGAGACCCTGTACGGCACCTGGGGCCGGCTCACCGAGGCGCTGACCACCGGCGCCCCGCAGCACCTCGACCCCGACAAGGGCGGCTTCGTCGGGAACACGCACAACGACCCCGAGAAGATGAAGCGCTTCTTCGCCGGTCTCGACGCGTACAGCGACCGGATGGGCATCGAGCTCGCCGGCAGCATCGACTGGAGCCGCCACTCCTCCTTCGTCGACCTCGGCGGCGCGCGCGGCAACCTCGCGTCCGTGCTGGTCAAGGAGCACCCGCACCTGAAGGCCGGCGTGTTCGACCTGGAGCGCACCCGCCCGCTGTTCACCGAGCACACCACCCGCCTCGGCCTCGGCGACCGGATCGAGTTCACCGGCGGCGACTTCTTCGCGGACGACATCCCGAAGGCCGACGTCATCGTGCTCGGCCACATCCTGCACGGCTTCGACACCGACCGCCGCCAGGAACTGCTGCGCCGCGTCTTCGCCTCCGTCAACCCCGGCGGCCAGGTCCTCATCTACGACCGGATGATCGACGACGAGCGCCGCAACGCCGAGCGCCTGCTCTCCAGCCTCCACATGCGCCTCGTCAGCCAGGACGGCTCGGAGTACCGCATCGACGACGTCCGCACCTGGCTTTCCGAGGCCGGCTTCACCGACACCGCCGCCGAGCCGCTGCTCGGCACGCACACGCTGGTGACCGCGACCCGATGACCGCCCACACGGAGCCGTCCGCCGCCCCGACCACCCAAGGAATCACCATGAGCCAGGAGAAGGTGCCCGTACTCATCGTCGGCGGCGGCCTCGCGGGTCTGTCCGCCGCCGTGTTCCTCGCCCACCACGGGGTGAAGGCCACGCTGGTGGAGCGCCACCCCGGCACCTCCACCCACCCCAAGGCCCGTGCCATCAACCCGCGCACGATGGAGCTCTACCGCGCGGTGGGCATGGAGGACCGGGTCAAGGCCGGACGTTCGCCGATCTCCGGCAACACCGACCTGATCCACGTCGAGACCCTCGCCGGCAACGAGCGGGTCCGGATGCCCAACGCCTCCATCGAGGACATCAGCCGCATCAGCCCCGCCCAGTGGACGCTGATCGACCAGAATCAGCTCGAGCCCATCCTGCGCAAGCGGGCCGAGGAGGTCGGTGTCGACCTGCGCTTCCACACCCGCCTCGACGCCGTCACCGAGGACGCCGACGGGGTGAGCGCCACGCTCACCGACGCCGGCACCGGCGAGAGCTACACGCTGCGTGCCGAGTACCTCGTCGCCGCCGACGGCAGCCGCAGCCCCGTCCGCGAGCTGCTGGGCATCGGGTCCCACGGCCGTGGCACCCTCACCAACCTGGTCAGCTTCTTCTTCGACGCCGACCTGGAAGAGGCCCTGCGCGGCCGCAAGATCATCGCCGCCTACGTCAACAACCCCGAGGTGCGCGGCACGATCATCCCGATCGACAACGACCGCAAGTGGGTCATCAACGTCTCCTTCTTCCCCGACAAGGGGCAGAGCGCCGACGACTTCACCCCCGAGCGCTGCGTCGAGCTGGTCCGGGCCGCCGTCGGCGTCCCCGACCTGGAACTGACCATCGAGTCGGTCAACATGCCCGCCTGGGACATCTCGGCGCGCGTCGCCGACACGTTCACCGCGGGCCGCTTCCTCATCGCCGGTGACGCCGCGCACGTCATGCCGCCCACCGGGGCCTTCGGCGCCAGCACCGGCATCCAGGACGCGTACAACCTGGCCTGGAAGCTGGCCCTGGTGCTGGCCGGCAAGGCCGGTCGGGGGCTGCTGGCCTCGTACGACTCCGAGCGCCGCCCGGTCGCCGACGAGACCGTTCGCCAGGCGATGCTGCGCTTCGCGGTCCGCGAGGGCAAGCAGTTCCAGGACGTCGCCAAGGACCTGGTCGACGAGACCACGATGACCTTCGGGTACGCCTACCCGGCGGGCGCGTTCGCCGGCGAGGACCCGGAGCTGTGGACGGTCACCGAGGACCCGGACAAGCCCAGCGGCCGTCCCGGCTCGCGCGCCCCGCACGTGCTCGTCACCGGTGAGCACGGCCCGTTCTCCACCGTCGACCTCTTCCCGGTCGGCTTCACCCTGCTGACCGCCGGCCCCACCGCCCCGTGGGCCGCGGCCACCGCGGCCGGACGCGAGCTCGGCCTGGTGCTGACGGTCCGCGGCATCGGCGAGGGCGGCGACTACGCCGATACCGAGGGCACCTTCAAGGAGCGGTACGGGATATCCGAGGGCGGCGCCGTCCTCGTCCGCCCCGACGGCTTCGTCGCCTGGCGCTCCCAGGACGGTCCCGAGGGCGACGTCGCTCAGACCGTGACCGGCCTGCTGCGCCAGATCCTGTCCCTGGACTGAGCCGCCCGCCCCGACTCGGCCCCCACCGACTCGGCCCCCCACAACGACTCGGCGCGCCTCCCGGAACCGGGAGGCGCGCCGAGTCGTTTCCGCTGTGACCGCTGGTCAGACCGTGCGCGACAGCAGCCGGTGGACGACCGCCGACAGCTCGACCGCCGGGTCCGCGGGCTCCTCGGCCGCCCGCCAGGCCAGGAAACCGTCCGGGCGGACCAGCGCCGCGCCCGTGGCCGTGATCCCGTACTTCTTCAGGAACGCCTCCACGACCTCGGCCGGCTCCTCGCCGCCCACCCGGTGGAAGGCCAGCTCGATCCCGGTCAGCCGGGACACGCCGCCCGCCGCACGCTCCCACAGGGCGCTGTCGGGCCCGGCCAGCAGCCGCCAGCCGCCCGTCAGCGTGTCGTGCAGCGGCGCGCCGACGCCGCCGGCCCGCAGCTCGAAGTGCGGGGCCCGGGTGCCGGGACGGCCCGAGGGCTGGGTCGGGTCCTCGACCGGGGCGCCGTCGTCGTCGCCCGGCTCGGACAGCACCGCGCCCGAACGGTAGACGTGGCCGAACAGCACCGTCGTCTCCGGGCGGTGGCGGGCCGCGACCTCCTCGTCCAGGCCGCTGCGCTGCAGGTACCGGATCACGCCCTGCTCGGTGGTGAACTCGGCGACCGGGACCCGCTCCTCCTCGTACGTGTCCAGCAGCTCCGGACCGGCCTGCCCGCGCAGCACCAGCGCCAGCTTCCACGCCAGGTTGTGCGCGTCCTGCACGCCCATGTTGCCGCCGAAACCGCCGGTGGGCGGCATCACGTGGGCCGCGTCACCGGCCAGCAGCACCCGGCCGGAGCGGAACCGGTCGGCGATCCGCGCCGCGATCTCCCAGCTGGTGCTCGACTCCACCGCCACGTCCAGGTCCGGCACGCCGACCGCGGCCCGGACCATCTCGACGCAGTCCTCCTCGGAGTACTCGGCGTGGGTCTCCTCCGGCGGCAGGCTCGGCGCCAGCACCCAGCGGTCCGCGTTGTCGAGCCGGCCGAGCACGCCCTTGACCTTGTCGTTGCTGACGAAGCAGAGGAAGAACTCGCGGCCCGCGACGTACTCGTCGAGCGCCGCGTGGAAGATGACGTTCATCTGGCGGCCGAAGACGCCCTGGCCGTGCGTGCCGATGCCCAGTTCCTCGCGGATCGCGCTGCGGAACCCGTCCGCCGCCACCAGGTACTTGGCGCGGACCGAGGTCTCGGTGCCGTGCCGCACGTCCCGCAGGACCGCGCTGACCCCGTCCTCGTCCTGCTCGTAGCTCACCAGCTCGGTGGCGAAGCGGATGTCCGCCCCCAGCTCCTCGGCCTTCGCGCGCAGCACCGGCTCGAAGCGGTCCTGGCCGATCAGGGTCCAGCCGGTCGTGCTGACCTCGTTCGGGTCGTGCCGGAAGGGACCGTCGAACCGGCCCAGTTCGGCCCCCGTCAGCGACTGCACCTGCAGGATGTCGCCGTACTGCGCGTACGGGTTCTCCTGCGCGCGCACGGCCTGCTCCAGGCCCAGCGCGCGCATCAGCTCCATCGTGCGGGGGCTGGCCGCCTGGGCCCGGGGGTGCGCCGAGATGTGCGTGTGCCGCTCGACGAGGATCGGCCGTATGCCCTGCTGCGCGAGGAACAGCGCCTGGGCCAGCCCCACCATGCTGCCGCCCACGATCAGTACGTCGGTTTGCTCCGCCATCGGATGTGCTCCTTGTTCTCGATGCCGCTGCCGTCTCCATGCGGTTCCGGACACTCCCGGCCAGCCAACACGGCCCGGCTAGAGGACCGCTCGGACCCGGAACGCGCCCGCCACCACCCGTGACGCCGGGCGCCGGCCGCGTCCAGACCGCTTCAAGCGGCGCGCGAGCCCCGGCTGAAAACCTTCGTACCGCTGTTGACGATCCATGCTGGACGGGAGGCCTCGGGCCGTGCTGGAAACCCTGAGTGTGCTGGTGCTGCTGGGCACCGGGCTGGTGGCGGGGGTGCTCTTCGCCGTGGCGGTCAGCGTCATGCCCGCCCTGATCGCGATGACCCCCGACCGCTACGTCGACACCCACAAGCTGCTCGGCAAGCGGTACGACCGCTTCATGCCGTTCATCGTGAGCGGCTCCGTCGTCGTCGACGTGGTCTTCGCCGTGCGCGCCGACGAGAGCGGGCCGCGGGCCCTGTTCATCGCCGCGGCCCTGGCCATGACCGGCGTCGCCATCGTCTCGCAGACCCGCAACGTGCCCATCAACAACCGGGTCAAGAAGACGCAGCCCGAGGACCTGGGACCCGACTGGCAGGACCCGCGCACCCAGTGGCGCGACTGGCACCTGGTGCGCACCTGCTTCGCCATCGCCGGCTGCACCCTGACGGCCGCCGCGGTGGTGCTCTCATGACGGCCGCACCCGGGCAGGCGCTCACCGGCGCCCCGCGCGTCGCCCGGGCCCTGCCCGACGCCGAGGACCGCGCCGCCGCCAACGCCCGCATGATCGCGATCCTCTCCAAGCCCGACCCGGGCCCGGTCGCCGAACACCTCGCCCTGCTCCACTTCACCGGCCGGCGCAGCGGCGCCGCGCACACCATTCCGGCGGGCGTGCACCGCCTCGCCGACGGCCTCTTCATCGCCACCGGCAGCGCCTGGCGCCACAACTTCGCCGGCGGCGCCGACGGCGAGCTCACCTGGCGCGGCCGCCGCGAACCGGTCCGCTTCGAGCTCGTCACCGACCCCGAGCGCACGGCCCGCGGCTACCTGGAGCTGTACGAGCGCTACGGCGCCGAGGCCGCCCACCGCCGCCTCGGCATCCTCGTCGCCGAGGACGGCCCGGCGCCCACCCTGGACGACTTCCGGGCCGCCGTCACGGGTATTCCGCTCGCCCTGGTCGCCGTGACGGCCACCGCCGGCGACACCACCGAACTCGCCATGAATGAGAGGACCTCCCGATGAGCGCAATCGCTGGCTGGGTCGACTTCGAGCGGGACCTGTCCCCGGAGGCCGCCGTCGTCGAGACCATGGCGGCCACCCTCGCCCACCGCGGCCCCGACGGCCAGGGCATCTGGATCGAGGGCCATGCCGCGCTCGCCCACCGGCGCCTGGCCCTCCTCGACGTGACGGAGACCGGACAGCAGCCGGCCGTCTTCGCCACCGAGGGCGGCACCACCGTCGCCGTCCTCACCCTCGACGGGGCGATCACCAACCACCCCGAGCTGCGCGCCGAACTGGCCTCCAAGGGCCACCGGTTCACCGGCGGCGGCGACGGCGAGACCGCCCTGCACGCCTACCTGGAGTGGGGCACCGACTTCCTCACCCACCTGGAGGGCCTCTTCGCGATCGCCCTGTGGGACGTCCGCAGCCAGGAGCTCCTGCTGGCCCGCGACCGCCTCGGCGTGAAGCCGCTCAGCTACTACCCGACCCCCGCCGGCGTGCTGTTCGGCTCCGAGCCCAAGGCGATCCTCGCCCACCCGTACGTGGCCCCGATCGTCGACGCCGACGGCCTGCGCGAGCTGTTCGCACACAGCCGCAAGCCCGGCACCTCCGTCTACCGCGGCATGCGCGAGGTCGTCCCCGGCCACGTCCTCGTCGTACGCCGCCCCGGCACCCGGGAGCAGCGCTACTGGTCGCTGCCCGCCCGGCAGCACACCGACAGCCTCGAAGACACCATCACCACCGTCCGCGGGCTGCTCGCCGACGCCGTCGCCTCGCACCTGCGCGCCGACGTCCCCGTGGGCGCCATGCTCTCCGGCGGCATCGACTCCAGCGCCCTGACCGCGCTCGCCCACCGGACCCTGACCGGCGCCGGCGGCGGCCCGCTGCAGAGCTTCTCGGTGAACTTCACCGGCTACACCGAGAACTTCGAGCCGCACCCCACGATGCGCTCCACGCCCGACGCCCCCTACGCGGCGCTCGCCTCGCAGCACATCGGCTCGCAGCACCGCGAGATCCTCCTCGACACGGCCGCCCTCACCGACCCCGAGGTGCACGCCGCCGCCCTGCGCGGCCAGGACGCCCCGTCCCCGCTCGGCGACATGGACGTCTCCCTCATCCAGTTCTTCGCCCGGCTGCGCGAGGCGGGCTTCGCCGCCGTGCTCTCCGGCGAGACCGCCGACGAGGTCTTCAACGGCTACTTCTGGGCGTACGACCCCCAGCACAGCAACTCGCAGACCTTCCCGTGGGTCAACTTCGAACGCAGCCACGACGCCGCGGCGGGCGGCCTGGGCACCTCCATGATCGACCGACAGCTGCGCAAGGAGCTCGACTTCCTCGGCTACGCCGACCAGCACTACCGCGACGCCCTGACCGAGGTCCCGCACGTCGAGGGCGACACCCCCGCCGAGCGCCGGGCCCGCGAGGTCACGTACCTCGCCCTGACCCGCTGGGCGCCCACCCACCTCGACCGCGCCGACCGCATGAGCATGGCCCACGGCGTGCAGCTGCGGCCGCCGTTCTGCGACCGGGCGCTCGTCGAGTACGTCTACAACGTGCCGGCCGCCCTGAAGCGGGTGGACGGCGTCGAGAAGAGCCTGCTGCGCTCCGCGGTGGCCGACCTGCTCCCCGACGCGGTGCTGCACCGCAAGAAGAGCGCGTACCCGACCACCCAGGAAGCGGCCTACGGGGACTTCGTGCGCCGCCGGTTCGTCGAACTGGCCACCGACCGGGGCGCCGCCGTCGCCGGCCTGCTCGACACCTCGGCGTCCGCCGACGCCCTGACCGCCGACGGCTCCCCGCAGGGCGCCTTCGCCTGGGTGGAGCGGGCCAGCATGGAAATGGTGCTGCAGCTCGAGACCTGGCTGACCGAGTACCGGATCGACCTGCGGCTCTGACCGTGCGGGCCGCCGGTCCAGATCGTTTCAAGACAGCTTCGAGACGCACCCGCGAGGGTGAGTCAACGACCGAGGAAGCCAGGAGGGCAACGTGCACCGCACACTGATCGTGGCGAGGATGGGACTCGCCGACGCCGAAGGCGTCGCCAAGGTCTTCGCGGATTCGGACAACACCGACCTGCCGCACATGGTGGGCGTCTCCAGGCGGACCCTGTTCGCCTTCCACGACCTGTACTTCCACCTCGTCGAGGCGGAGCAGGACATCGGCCCGAACCTCTACAAGGCGCGCAGCCACCCGCTGTACAACGACATCAACACCCGGCTGCAGGAGTTCATCTCCCCGTACGACCCGAACTGGCGCGAGCCGCGCGACGCGATGGCCGTCCCGTTCTACTCCTGGACCCCGGAGAGCGGCGTCGTCATCACCCCGCCGTCCGGCCCGAACCTGGGCGGCGCCCGATGACCACCTCCGCCACCCCCACCAAGGTCAACCTGGAAGAGGTCGTCTCCAACCGCAAGCGCGGCGGCGACATCCGGATCACCCTCAGCCCCCGCACGGTCGGCTGCACGTCCGGCTTCGGCGGCACGCTGCGCCTGGCCCACGGCGAGTACGTCACCGAGCACCTGCACCCGTACTCCGAGGAGTTCCTGCACGTCGTCTCCGGCGAGCTGGAGATCACCCTCGACGGGGAGCCGGTGCGCATCGGCCCCGGCGACTCGCTGCTCGTCCCGATCGGCGTCCGCCACCGCCTGGTCAACTCCGGCCCGGAGCCGGCGCACGTGGTCTTCCACCTGTCCCCGCTCGCGCCGCGCCCGGAGCTCGGCCACGTCGACACCGAGGCCCCGCTCGTAGAGGGCGGCGCCAACCCGGATGTCGGAGGGGCCCGATGAGCCGTCGCGCCGTCATCACCGGGGTCGGCGCCGTCGCCCCCGGCGGCATCGGCCGGGACGCCTACTGGGACCTCCTCTCCAACGGCCGCACGGCCACCCGGGAGATCAGCCTGTTCGACGCGTCGAAGTTCCGCTCCCGGGTCGCCGCCGAGTGCGACTTCGACCCGGTGGCCGCGGGCCTCAGCGCCCAGGAGATCCGCCGGATGGACCGGGCCGCCCAGTTCGCGGTCGTCGCCGCCCGCGAGGCGATCGAGGACAGCGGCATCGACCTCGGAGCCGGCGACCCGGGCCGGATCGGCGTCAGCATCGGCAGCGCCGTCGGCTGCACCACCGGCCTGGAGGACGAGTACGTGGTCCTCTCGGACGGCGGCAAGAACTGGCTCGTCGACCACAGCTACGGCGTCCCGCACCTGTACGGCTACATGGTCCCCAGCACGCTGGCCGCGGAAGTGGCCTGGCAGGCCGGGGCCGAGGGCCCCGTCGCGCTGATCTCCACCGGCTGCACCTCGGGCCTCGACGCGGTCGCCCACGGCGTCCAGCTCATCGAGGAGGGCACCGCCGACATCGTCATCGCCGGCGCCACCGACGCCCCGCTGTCGCCCATCACCCTGGCCTGCTTCGACGCCATCAAGGCGACGACGCCCAACACCGCCGAACCCGGCGCCGCCTCCAGGCCCTTCGACGGCCGCCGCGACGGCTTCGTGCTCGGCGAGGGTTCCGCCGTCCTGGTCATCGAGAGCGAGGAGTCGGCCCGGCTGCGCGGCGCCACCGTGTACGCCGAGGTGGCGGGCTTCGCCAGCCGCTCCAACGCGTTCCACATGACCGGGCTCAAGCCCGAGGGCCGCGAGATGGCCGAGGCCATCCGGGTGGCACTGGACCGGGCGCAGCTCAACCCGGAGGACATCGACTACATCAACGCGCACGGCTCGGGCACCAAGCAGAACGACCGGCACGAGACCGCCGCGTTCAAGCGGAGCCTGGGACAGCGCGCGTACGAGATCCCGGTCAGCTCCATCAAGTCGATGATCGGGCACTCGCTCGGCGCGATCGGTTCGCTGGAGGTGGCCGCCTGTGCTCTGGCTCTGCGTCATCAAGTGGTGCCGCCGACCGCGAATCTCTCGGTCCCGGACCCCCAGTGCGACCTCGACTACGTACCCGTGACCGCCCGCGAGCACCGCATGGACCACGTGCTCAGCGTCGGCAGCGGATTCGGCGGCTTCCAGAGCGCCCTGATTCTCGGCCGCCCCGGCGGCAACGGAAGGGAGGCGGCATGAGCGCCCTCGGCATACCCGACGGGCGGAGGCGCCCCGCGGTCGTGACCGGCCTGGGTGTGGTCGCCCCCACCGGCATCGGGGTCCGGCAGCACTGGGAGTCGGTACTGGCCGGCAAGAGCGGCCTCGGCCGCATCACCCGCTTCGACCCGTCCTCGTACCCGGTCAAGGTGGCCGGGGAGGTGCCCGGATGGGAGGTGCGCGAGCAGGTCCCCAAGGGCCTGATCGCCCGCACCGACCGGTTCACCCACTTCGCCCTGGCCGCGGCCGAGGCGGCGCTCGCCGACGCGGCCGTCGACCCGGAGCAGCTGCCCGAGTACGAGATGGCCGTGGTCACCGCGAGTTCCTCGGGCGGCACCGAGTTCGGCCAGCGCGAGATGGAGCAGCTGTACCAGCAGGGCCCGGCCTGGGTCGGCGCCTACCAGTCGATCGCCTGGTTCTACGCGGCCACCACCGGCCAGGTCTCCATCCGGCACGGCATGCGCGGCCCCTGCGGGGTCATCTGCGCCGAGCAGGCCGGCGGCCTGGACGCCCTGGGCCAGTCCCGGCGGCTGCTCGACACCGGCTCCCGGCTGGTGCTGTCCGGCGGTACGGACGCCTCGCTGTGCCCGTACGGCCTGACCGCCCAGCTGCCCACCGGCGCGCTGTCCACCGAGGACGACCCGACCCGCGCCTACCTGCCCTTCGACGAGGCCGCCGCGGGCTACGCACCCGGCGAGGGCGGCGCCATCCTGGTCGTCGAGACCGAGGAGGGCGCCCGCGAGCGGGGCGCGAAGCACTACGGCCGGATCCTCGGCTACGCCGCCGGGTTCGACCCGCCGGCCGGGTCCGAGCGCCCGCCCGTGCTCGCCTCCGTGATCCGCCGCGCCCTGGCGGACGCGGGGGTCACCGCCGACGCCGTGGACGTCGTCTTCGCCGACGCCGTCGGCACCCCGGACCTCGACCGCGCCGAAGCCGCCGCGATCAACGAGGTGTTCGGCGCCGGCCGCGTCCCGGTGACCGCGCCCAAGACGCTGACCGGCCGCCTGTACGCGGGCGGGGCCGCTCTGGACGTGGCGACCGCCCTGCTCAGCCTGAGCGCCGGCGTGATCCCGCACACCGCCGGCCCCGGCCGCGCGGCACCGGGACTGGGCATCGACCTGGTCGTCGACCGCCCGAGGCGGACCGCGCCCAGGACGGCGGTGGTCCTGGCCCGCGGCCACGGCGGTTTCGCCTCCGCGCTGGTCGTGGACGCCGGGGACCGCACCGACCACACCAACTGACTCATACGCGAAAGGGCAGGAAGCCATGAGCGATTTCACCGTAGCTGACTTGAAGCGGATCCTGCAGGCGGGCGACGGCATCGACTGCGAGGTGGACCTGGAGTCCGACCTGGACCCCAACACCTCCTTCGCCGAGCACGGCTTCGACTCCCTCGCCGTGCTGGAGCTGACCAACCGGATCGAGCGCGAGTACGGCATCTCCGTCGAGGACGGCGGCCTGGAGTACGAGAACACGCCGCGCGAGGTCGTGGACTACGTCAACGCGCTGCTCGCGGAGGCCCGAGTCTGATGGCAGGCCACACCTGCAACTCCATCGTCATCGACGCTCCGATGGACCTGGTCTGGGAGCGGACGAACGACGTACGGTCCTGGACCGAGCTGTTCAGCGAGTACTCCGTCGCCGAGATCCTGGAGCAGGACGGCCCCACCGTCACCTTCCGGCTCGCCCTGCACCCGGACGAGAACGGCAAGGTGTGGAGCTGGGTCTCGCAGCGCACCACCGACGAGGCCACCCGCACCGTCCGCGCCCACCGCGTGGAGACGGGCCCCTTCGAGTACATGAACATCCACTGGGAGTACACGCAGACGGACGAGGGCGTCCGGATGCAGTGGACCCAGGACTTCCACATGAAGGACGGGGCGCCCCTCGACGACGAGGGCATGACGGACCGCCTCAACCGCAACACCCCGGTCCAGATGAATCTGATCAAGGAAAAGCTCGAGGCCGCCGCACGCGCAGCCCTCGCCAGCTGACTCCGCCGCAGTACCACAGGAGGGAAACACCGTGGAATTCGGACTGCACGGCAAGAAGCTGCTCGTCACCGGCGGAACCCGCGGCATCGGCCGTGGCATCGTCCTGGCCGCCGCACACGCCGGCGCCGACGTGCTCACCTGTTACCGCCAGGAGAGCGAGTACGTCGAGAGCCTGCGCCGCGAACTGAAGGAGACCGGCGGCGACCACCACGTCATCCGCGCCGACATCGGCGAGATCGAGGAGGTGGACCGGCTCGTCGAGGAGGCCAAGAACCGCTACGGGCGGCTCGACGGCATCGTCAACAACGCCGGCACGATCACCCACATCCCGTTCGCCCAGCTGCCGGTCGACGAATGGTCGCGGGTGATCGACACCAACCTCACCGCCTCGTACCGGGTCATCCAGCAGGCGCTGCCGCTGCTCGGCCCCGGTGCCTCGGTCGTCAACATCGGCTCCCGCGGTGCCGCCGCCGGCATCCCGCTGCGCGCCCACTACACCGCCGCCAAGGCCGCGGTGATAGGCCTGACCCGCTCGCTGGCCAAGGAGCTGGGCGGCAAGGGCATCCGGGTCAACGTCGTCGCGCCCGGCGTCATCGAGACGGAGGCGTTCGCCGACATGCCGGCGGAGCGTGCCGAGGGGCTGCGCGCCACGTACTCGCAGAAGACCGCCCTCGCCCGTCTGGGCACGGTGGAGGAGCTGGCCGCACCCGTCCTCTTCCTGATCAGCGATCTCTCCGCGTACGTCACGGGTGAGACGATCAATGTCGACGGAGGAATCTGACGTGGCTCAGCCGATATTCCGAGTCATGCTGCGCATGCAGATAAAGCCTGGGATGGGCGCCGAATTCGAGCGGGTGTGGAAAGAAGTCGGCGAATCCGTCACCAGCCACCCCGCCAACATCGGCCAGTCCCTCTCCCACGGTGCCGAGAAGGACGAGGAAGGGGTCTACTACATCGTGAGCGACTGGGTCGACGAGCCCCAGTTCCGCGCGTTCGAGACCAGCGACACCCACCTCGAACACCGCACCAAGCTCCACCCCTACCGCAGCGGGGGCTCCATGACGACCATGCACGTCGTGGCGGGCATCGCGGGCGCGGCCGCGTGAGCGCCCCCGCCGTCGAGGTGGTGCTCTACCACCTCACCGACCGCGGGCCGGACGTGCTGGCCGCGTACCACGAGGCCAGCCGCCGCATGGCCGGCACCCCGGGCCTTCTGGGCAACCAGCTGATGAACGAGGTGGGGCGGCCCGACAGTTACGTCGTCGTGAGCCACTGGGACAGCTGGGACTCCTTCGAGACGTGGGAGGGCGGCGTGGGGCACAAGGACCAGACGGCCCCGCTGCGGGAGTTCCGCGACACCGAGCGCGCGCGCCCCTTCGAGATCTACAAGGTGCTCGCGAGCTACTGAGCGCCCGCACGGGAAGCCCGCCTGCCGGGCCGGACCGACCACGGTCCACGGCCCCGCAGGCGGGCTCGTGCCGTTTTCACCGGGGAACCGGAAATCGGAATTCCCATGGAAACAGCCGGAGTCGGAATTCGCTAGAAGTCTGGTCGAATCCGCCTGGACGGCAGTGGAAACTGCCGTTTCCTTGTGGCTGAATGAGATCCGAGAAAACCAGAGTTCGCGAACTGAACGCATAATTCAGCCGCCATACGAGGGAGCCCCACGTGGCCAGTGCCGCGACGACGAGCAACGTGCTCGAGCTGTTCGACTCCGGTTTCGTACGCGATCCACACCCCACGCTTGCGTCCTTGCGCGAGGAGTCGCCGGCACACCTCGTGGCCACTCCCAACGGCCTCAAGACGTGGCTGGTGACCCGCTACGAGGACGCCAAGGCGCTGCTGACCGACCCGCGGGTCAGCAAGGACATGCGCGTCGGCTACGGCCTGGTCCCGCAGAATTTCGTGGACCCCGAGAAGCAGGCGCACTTCCAGGCCCAGCGCGGCACCCGCAAGCAGTTCGCGACCGAGCTGAGCACCACCATGCTCGACAGCGACGCCCCGGACCACACCCGCCTGCGCAGGCTCGTCGCCAAGGCGTTCACCATGCGCCAGGTCGAGGCGCTGCGCCCGCGGATCACCGAGCTGGTCACCGAACTCCTGGACGCTCTCGAAGGCCAGGACGAGGCCGACCTGATGGACGCCCTCAGCTTCCCGGTGCCCTTCACCGTGATCTGCTGGCTGCTCGGCGTCCCGCCGGAGGACCGCGACCGGTTCCGCCGCTGGTCGAACCTGCTCACCTCCGGCCAGGGCACCGAAGAGGCCCTCGACGCCAGCCAGGACATGGTCGCCTACCTGCGCGCTCTCATCGCCGCCAAGCGGGAGAACCCGGCCGACGACATGCTGACCGCGCTCATCGAGGCGACCGACGAGGGGGAGAAGCTCGACGAGGTCGAACTGATCTCGATGGCGTTCCTGCTCCTCGTCGCCGGCCACGAGACCACGGTCAACCTGCTCAACACCGGCACGCTGGCGCTGCTGACCAACCCCGACCAGCGCGCCCTGCTGGAGGCCGACCCCGGCCTGTGGGACAGCGCGATCGACGAGTTCCTGCGCATCGACGCCCCGCTGGCCAATGCCACCTGGCGCTTCACCCTGGAGCCCATCCAGCTGGGCGAGGTACTCATCCCCAAGGGCGAGTTCATCACGATCTCGCTCAGCGCCGCCGGCCGTGACCCGGAGCGCTACGCCGACCCCGACCGCCTCGACATCACCCGCAAGAACTCGGGGCACCTGGCGTTCGGACACGGCGTCCACCACTGCATCGGCGCGCCCCTGGCCCGGCTGGAAGGCCGCATCGTGCTCGGCGAGCTGTTCCGCCGCTTCCCGGAGCTGAGCCTCGCCACGGCCGAGGGCGAGCTGCCCTGGCGCCCCAGCTTCAACCTGCGCGGCCTCGCCTCCCTGCCGGTCCGTCTGCGCTGATCCGCGTGGTCCGCGCCGCTCCCATCCCGAAGAACCAGTCGTTGAAGGAGACTTCCGTGAACCGTCCGTCCTGGGCACCGCCCGAGGTCGACATCGAAAAGCCGAGCATCGCCCGGGTCTACGACTACTGGGTCGGCGGCACGCACAACTTCCCGGCCGACGTCGCGGTCGCCAAGGCCATCGCCGACAAGAACCCCCTGCTGCCGCGCACCCTGCGCTCCAACCGGGCCTTCCTGCGCCGTGCCGTCGCCGAGCTGAGCGCGCTCGGCATCGACCAGTTCATGGACGTCGGCTCCGGCATCCCGACCAACGGGAACGTGCACGAGATAGCCCTGGAGAAGAACCCCGACAGCCGTGTGCTCTACGTGGACATCGACCCGGTCGCCGTGGCCCACGGCAAGGCCATCCTGGCGGGCAACCCGCAGGCCAAGTCCCTTCTGGGCGACCTGCGCAAGCCCGGCGACATCTTCGCCGCCCAGGAGACCCAGGACCTGATCGACTTCTCGCGCCCGGTCGCCCTGATCCTCGCCGCGGTCCTGCACTTCATCAGCGACGCGGACGACCCGAAGGCCATGCTGCGGGAGTTCACCGACAAGCTCGCCCCGGGCAGCTACGTCGTCATCTCGCACGCCGGCATGGAGAAGAAGCCCGCGCCCGAGGAGGTTCCCGCCTCCGCCTCGCAGACGTACCAGGAGAACGTGAGCGAGGTCTACTGGCGCGACATCAGCGAGGTCAACGCGCTCTTCGAGGGCCTCGAGCTCATCGAGCCCGGCGTGGTTCCGGTCCCGCTGTGGCGGGTCGGACCGGAGGGCGACCCGGAGGGCTTCGGCGCGGAGGCGCACGCCCTGGCCGGTGTGGCCAAGAAGGTCTGATCCGCCGCGCACCGCAGCGACCGAACCGATGAGCTGGCTGGAATGGAGTGACTGATGGAGACCGATCTCCGGAACAAGGTGGTGCTGGTGACGGGGGCCTCCTCCGGCATCGGACGAGCGACCGCCGTCGCCTACGGCGCTGACGGCGCGCGGGTGGCGATCACCTACCACAACAACAAGGAGGGTGCGGAGGAGACGGCCCGGCTCGCCCGCGAGGCGGGTGCCGCCGACACCCTGACGGTGCGTTACGACCTGAACGACGAAAGCGTCATCCGGGATGCGGTCAAGACCGTCGCCGACGCCTGGGGCGGGATCGACGTCCTGGTCAGCAATGCCGTCGTGTGGTCCGAGGGCATCCCGCGGCCGGGCCGGGAGATGCCCGACTTCGAGAACGCCGACCCGAGGCTGTGGCAGGAGGTCCTGCGCAGCACCGTCGACGCGACGTTCTACACGATCGCGGCCGCACTGCCGGCCATGCGCGGCCGCGAGTGGGGCCGGATCGTCATGGTCTCCTCGGGCCTCGCGGACCACGGCATGCGCGGCGGCGCGGCCTACGGCGCGGCCAAGGCCGGCCTGCTGGGCATCGCGCGCAGCCTGACCTGGGAGCTCGCCTCGGAGAACATCCTGGTCAACGTGGTCGCCCCGGGTCAGACCATGACCGAGAACGTCCGCCGGATCGCTCCGGCACCGGCGCTCGAAGCCAAGGCCAAGACCCTTCCCTCGGGACACCTTTCGGTCCCGGAGGACGTGGCCAACACGATCGTGTTCCTCGGCTCCCGCGCCAACGGCAACATCAACGGCCAGGCCGTCCGGGTCACCGGCGGAACGTGATGCCCGCGGCCGGCCGGCGGGCGACGGGGAGCCGCCCCGTCGCCCTCCGGCCGGCCTCCGGCCTCCCCCCACGCTGATTCCGAGCCGGCGGCCATACGTCGGCTCAAGCACCGACCACTGTGGAGACAACATGCGCATCGTCCGCTACCACCAGCACGGCGCCCCTGACGTGCTGCGCCTCGAAGAGGCGCCCAGGCCGGACGCCGGTCCCGGCGAGGTGCTGATCCGGGCGGAGGCGATCGGCGTCAACTTCGCCGATGTCCAGAAGCGCCAGGGCAAGCCGATCGGCGGCCCCGCCACGCTCCCCGGCGCACCCGCCGGCGACGTCGCGGGCGTCGTCGAGGCGGTCGGTCCCGGCGTGACCCAGGTGTCGGTGGGGGACCGCGTCGTCGCGCCCGTGCGGTACGGCGCCTACGCCGAGTACGCCGTCGCGTACGCGTCGACGGTGTTCCCGCTCCCGGAGTCGATCGACGCCGCGCAGGCCACCGCGCTGCCGAGCCCGGGTGAGACCGCGTACCACGTGCTCAACACGGTCGGTCAGCTCAAGGCCGGGGAGACGGTCCTGGTCAACGCGGCCTCCGGCGGCATCGGCCACCTGCTCGTGCAGCTCGCCAAGGCGAAGGGCGCGGGCAAGGTCATCGGCACCGTGGGCAGCGCCGCCAAGCTGGACTTCGTCCGTTCCGTCGGCGCGGACGACGCTTTCTGCTACGGGGACGAGAGCTGGGTCGAGCAGGTTCGCGAGGCCACCGGTGGCAAGGGTGTCGACCTCGTCCTGGAGACCGTCGGAAACGAGGTGCTGAGCCACAGCATCGCGCTCGCCGCGCGCTTCGGGCGGATCGTCTGCTACGGCGGCGCGTCGGGCGAGCGGCCGCCGGCGATCTCGCCCTGGGACTTCGTCGACATGAAGTCGCTGCACGGGTTCAACCTGTACGCCCTCTTCCAGGACCGCCCCGAGGCGGTTGCCGCCGGACGCAAGGAGCTGCTCGCGTACGTCGAGTCGGGCCAGGTCACGCCGGTCGTGCACAGCAGGCTTCCGCTGGAAGAGGCGGCCAAGGCACATGAGTTGATGGAGTCCCGGGTGCACACGGGCAAGATCGTGCTGGTGCCCTGACCCCTTCCATGTCGGCACCGATCGCGGTTGCATGGTCCTTGGATCTCCGCTACTGTGCTAGACGTCTGTAATCGACACACAGGGAGTCCCGAGAAGCAAGCGAGCAACGAAGGACCGCGATCGGAAAGTCCGTCCAGGACTGATCGACGGTAGAGAGGGCCGAAAGAGGCCGGAGTCAGACACAGGATCTGACCACCCCATCTCCGCTGCCACAGCAGGCAGCGTTCTTCATCGAGTTCGTTATGCGTACTCCCGTCGTGAGCGATCTATCCGGGTACGTCTCTTCATGAGACAGCGGCTTCGTCCGTGCCGTACCAGGGCAGCGCTCCTCGATTACAAGGACATCCCCTCATGGCTTCCCGCTCCTCCGCGCCGGCCGCCGTCCCCACGGCACCACCCGCCTCCCGTAAGACCAACGCCGTGGTGCTCACCCTCATGGCAGCGGTCTTCCTGGCCCTGCTCGACTCCCAGATCATCGCGACGGCGCTGCCGCGGGTGGTCGGTGACCTGGGCGGACTCGACCAGTTCGCCTGGGCCACCACCGGCTACCTCATCGGCGGCAGCGCCGCCCTCCCCGTCTACGGCAAACTCGGCGACCTCTTCGGCCGCAAGCGCATCTTCGTCGGCTCCCTCGTGGTCTTCCTGCTGGCGTCGGCCGCATGCGGCCTCGCCCAGACCATGGAACAGCTCATCGCCTTCCGCGTCGTCCAGGGCATCGGCAGCGGCGGCCTGTTCATCTGCGTCCTCGCCATCATCGGCGAGATGTTCGGCTACCGCGAAGGCGCCCGCTACTACGGCTGGATCTCCATCACCTTCGGCGCCGCCTCCATCGCCGGCCCCACCATCGGCGGCATCCTCACCGAACTCGCTTCCTGGCGCTGGGTGTTCTTCGTCAACCTGCCCATCGGCGCCGTCGTCCTGTTCGTCGTCGTCATGATGCTGGACCTCCCGGCCCGTCCCCAGAAGGCCCGCATCGACTACGCGGGAGTCGTACTCCTCACCGTCGCGATCGTCGCCCTGAACCTCTTCGCCGGCTGGGGCGGCGTCAAGTACGCCTGGACCTCGCCCGCGATCCTCGCCCTCGCTGCCGGCACCGCCCTCGCGATCACGCTGTTCATCCTGGTCCAGCGCCGCGCGGCCGATCCCGTCATCCCGCTGCGGCTGTTCGCCAACTCGTCCTTCAGCATCATCATGGTGCTCAACTTCATCGGCGGCTTCGTCGGCCTGGGCCTGCTCAACTACCTGGTGCTCTGGCTCCAGACCGTGACCTCCCTCGACGTGCAGAAGTCCGGCTACGTCCTCACCGCCATGATGCTCGCCGTCGTGGTGAGCTCCTGGGTCAGCGCCAAGGCCATCGGCTCCACCGGCTCCTACCGCTGGCACCCGACCCTGAGCATGGCTCTGTTCGCCGTGACCGCTGTCCTCTTCATCTCCGCGGGCCCCTCGACCAGCGTGGCGCTCACCATCGGCTACATGGTGATGTTCGGCGTCGCCGCCGGACTCAACATGCAGGCCCTGAGCATCGCCGCACGCTCCACCGCGAGCATGCAGGACATCGGCGCCGTCCAGGGCACGGCGACCCTGATGCGCCAGCTCGGCACCGCGCTCGGCGTCTCGTTCTTCGCGGCTCTCATGGCCAGCAGGCTCGCCACCGGGCTGCAGGAGCGCTTCGGCGGTGACTCCGCGGTCCACATCGACAAGGACGGATCCCTCTCGCCCGAGGTGCTCGGCCAGCTGTCCGCGCCCGCCCGGCTCGAACTCGCCACCGTCTACGCCGATTCGCTCCGTCCCGTCTTCGTCGCGATGATCCCGCTCGTGCTCATCGGCCTCCTGGCCGCGTTCTTCCTCAAGGACGCCAAGCCCGCCGAGCGCCCCGCGCAGGACGCGCCCGGCGAGTCCCCCGCGGACGAGACGTCCGCCTCCGGCGCCCGCGCCGAATCCTGACCTTCCACTCGACCAGGGGTAATTCCCCCCGCACGGTTCCGTGCACCGCACCAAGGAGACAAAACGCATGATTCTGGTTACTGGCGCCACCGGCAACGTCGGCTCCGAACTCGTCGTTCAGCTGGCTGCCGCGGGCATCCCGGTCCGGGCCATGACCCGTTCGCCCGAGAAGGCCGACTTCCCCGCCGGCGTCGAGGTCGTCGCCGGCGACTTCGACAAGCCCGAGACCCTGCCCGCCGCCCTCGCCGGCGTCGAGCGCGTCTTCGTCGTCCCGCCGGGCTACGGCCCCGAGGGCCCGGTCCAGGAGACCACCCTCGTCGCCGCCGCCCGCGAGGCCGGCGTCAAGCACCTCGTCAAGATGTCCACCAGCGGCGTGCACTTCGACGCCACCGACCCGCTCAGCAACGGGCACCGCCTCGGTGAGCAGGTCATCCGGGAATCCGGGCTCCAGTGGACCATCCTGCGCCCCGGCACCTTCATGATCTACCTCTACAGCTACGCCCAGACCATCGCCGCGGACAAGACGATGTACTACACCGAGGGCGACCCGGTCTCCGCGATGATCCACCCCCGCGACATCGCCTCCGTCGCCGCCAAGGTCCTGACCACCTCCGGCCACGAAGGCCAGACGTACACCCTCACCGGCGCCGAGGCCTACACCCCGAAGCGCCAGGGCGAGATCATCGGCGAGGCCCTCGGCCAGCCGGTCAAGGTCGTCGAGCGCACCACCGCCGAAGCCCAGGCGGAGTACGACCGCCTCGGCTGGGGCGGCCCCCGCCTCGCAGGCCTGCTCGAGCTCAAGCGCCAGTCGGCCGCCTGGGACTTCGAGGTCTTCGACAACGTGGAGAAGATCACCGGCAACGCGCCGCTGACGCTGCGCGACTGGGTCGACGAGCACCTCCACATCTTCAACTGACCTGGTAACGCCACGCGGGGCCGGTGCGCTCGGGATCTCCGAGCCACCGGCCCCGTCCGCGTCCCGGTTGCCCCGCACGCCCGGCCGCCCGGACCGGGTCTCCAGGGCGGCACCAGCCTCCGCCGAGTGCGGCTCCGCAGGATGGAAGGCCAGCGCCGCAACCGCCCGAAGGAGACTGCCGTGGAGAGCCCGACCCGGTCGCACGACCCCAGCGGCGCCACGCTGCCGGGCGAGGACACGCCGACCGCCGCGCGGATCTACGTGCCGCCCATGGCGTCCGGCGGCGCCCCGCCCGGGCCCAGGGCACGGCGGGCGTTCGTCACGCTGCTCGGCGTCGACCTGTGGGAGCGGTTCAGCTTCTTCGGGATGGCCGCGATCCTGGTCCTCTACCTCACCGCCGCCCCCGCCGACGGCGGCCTGGGCATGGCCTCGCAGACCGCCACCGCCGTCTTCGCCGCGTACATGTCCCTGAACTTCATGGCCGGACTGCCCGGCGGCTGGCTGGCCGACCGGGTGCTCGGCGCGCGCCGGGCCGTGCTCCTGGGCGGCGTCCTCATCGCCACCGGGCACGCCGTCCTGTCCATCACCACCGCACCCGCGCTCTACGCCGGACTCGCGCTCATCGTCGCCGGTACGGGCCTGGCCAAGCCCTCGCTGGCCGCGATGGTCGCCGCCGTCAGCGGCGCCGAGAAGCGCGAA
Organism: Streptomyces sp. NPDC048258; assembly: GCF_043201995.1. Lineage (NCBI taxonomy): Bacteria > Bacillati > Actinomycetota > Actinomycetes > Kitasatosporales > Streptomycetaceae > Streptomyces > Streptomyces sp. NPDC048258. The sequence goes on along the minus strand of NZ_JBICZH010000027.1, from coordinate 36,719 downwards.
GCGGCCTTCTCCCGCTTCTACATGTGCATCCAGGTCTCCGCGCTGCTCGCCCCCGTCGTCACCGGACTGCTCGCCGAGAAGGTCGCCTGGCACCTCGGATTCGCCGCGGCCGCCTTCGGCATGGCGGCGGGTCTGGCCCAGTTCGGCATCGGGCTGCGCGCCTTCGACGACGTCGGCCGGTCCCCGGTGCGCCCCGTCTCGCGCGCGGAGGCCCGTACCGCCCTGCGGCGCGCGGCCGCGGGCCTCGCCGTCGCCGCGGCCGCCGTGACCGCGGTCGCGGCCGGCGCGCTGCCGCTGACGGCGGTGCTGGCACTGCTGGGCCTGTCCACCCTGTCCCTGCCGTTCCTCTACCTGCGCACGCTGCGCCGCCGCACACCCGTCGACGGGAAGCGGCTCTCGGCGTTCACCGGGGTGATGGGGGCCTCCGCCGCCTTCTGGATGATCTTCGCCCAGAGCGGTTCGGTGCTCGCCCTCTTCGCGGAGCGCCACACCGACCGCGCCGTCCTCGGCTTCGACGTGCCGGCGAGCTGGTTCCAGTCCGTCCACCCGCTGTTCGTCCTGCTGCTCGCCCCGTTCGTGACGAGGCTGCGCGGACCGGTGACCACGAAGTTCGCCGCGGCGCTGGGCGCGGCCGGCCTGAGCTTCGTCGTCATGGCGGCGGCCGCCCTGCTGGCCCAGGACGGAACCGTCTCCGCGGCCTGGCTGATCGGCGTCTACCTGCTCTACTCCTTCGGCGAGATCGTCCTCGCCCCGGCCGGACTCGCGCTCGCCGCGGCCGTCGCCCCGCCCGGCTTCACCAGCCGCTTCCTCGCCCTCAACGGCATGTTCGCCGCGGTCGGCGTGGTGCTGGGCGGCCAGCTCTTCCGGCTGACCGCGGTGCTCCCGCTGTCCGTCTACTTCCTGCTGATGGGCAGCGCCGTGCTCGCGGTCGGCGCCGCCGTGGCCGCCACCGCGCACCGGGTGCGCCCGCACCTTCCCGCCTGAACCCGAAAGGGGTATCCCGTGCATGTCACCGAGGTGGCCGACGGTGTCCACGCGTACGTACAGCCCGACGGCGGCTGGTGCCTGAACAACGCGGGCATCCTCACCGACGGGACCCGGAGCGTGCTGATCGACACCGCCGCCACCGAGGCCCGCGCCCGGAACCTGCGCCGCGCCGCCCTGCGGCTGGCGCCGCGACCGCCGCACGCCGTGGTCAACACCCACTTCCACGGCGACCACACCTACGGCAACTGCGTCTTCCCCGAGGCCCTGGTCATCGGCCACGAGCGGACCCGCACCATGGTCGGGACGGCCGGGCTGCACATGGCCGGCCTGTGGCCGGACGTCTGCTGGGGCGACATCGAGATCACCCCGCCGGAACTGACCTTCCAGGACCGCATGACGCTCCACGTGGGCGCGATCCGGGCCGAGCTCATCCACATCGGCCCCGCCGCGCACTCCGTCGACGACACCGTCGTCTGGCTGCCCGACCAGGGAGTGCTGTTCACCGGCGACCTCGCGATGAACGGGGTCACGCCCTTCTGTGTCATGGGCTCCGTCGCGGGCTCCCTGCGCGCCCTGGAGCGGCTGCGCGCCCTCGGCGCCACCACGCTCGTCCCCGGCCACGGCCCGGTCGGCGGCCCCGAGATCCTCGACGCCAACGAGGCGTACCTGCGCTGGGTCCAGGGGCTCGCCAAGGAGGGTGCCGCGGCCGGTGCGAGCCCGATCGAACTGGCGCGTGCCACCGACCTCGGCCCGTACGCCGCACTGCTGGACGCGGAGCGCCTGCTCCCCAACCTGCACCGCGGGTACGCGGAGGAGCGGGGGCTGCCCGAGGGCGCCCCGCTGGACATCGGCGCCCTCTTCGAGGAGATGGCCGTCCACCACGGCCGCCGCCCGGAGTGCCACGCCTGAGCCACGGGCAGGAGCGGCGCCGGCCTCGCGCGCCCGGTCGGGGAACTCGTACGGAGGGCAGGTACGTTGAGCCGATCGGGCTCCCACCGGGGCCCGACGCCCCAGCACAGCGAGGAACCCATGGCCCACACCGACGACGCCCAGCACCGGCGGGCCGTCGCCTTCCGGGAGCTGCACCACGGCCCCCGGCCCTTCGTCGTCCCCAACCCGTGGGACGCGGGCAGCGCGCGCATCCTGGCCGGCTTCGGCTTCGCGGCCCTCGCCACCACCGGCGCCGGCCTCGCCCACAGCCTCGGCCGCCCCGACGGCCGGGTCGGCCGCGCCGAGATCCTCGACAACGCCCGCCTGATCGTGGAGGCCTGTGACCTGCCCGTCACCGCCGACCTGGAGAGCGGCTTCGGGGACGAGCCCGAGGACGTCGCCGGGACCATCCGCCTCGCCGCCGCCGCGGGGCTGGTCGGCGGTTCGATCGAGGACTCCACCGGACGCGACGAGGACCCGGTGCGCCCGCTCGCCGAAGCCGTGGAGCGGGTGGCCGCCGCCGTGGAGGCCGCCGAAGGCCTCGGCTTCCCGTTCACCGTCACCGCCCGCGCCGAGAACTTCTTCCAGGGCCGGCCCGACCTCGACGACACCATCCGCCGCCTCCAGGCGTACGAGGCGGCCGGGGCCCACGTGCTCTACGCCCCGGCCCTGCCCGACGCCGAGGCCGTCGCGGCCGTCTGCTCCTCGGTGACCCGGCCCGTCAACGTCCTGATGGGCGGCGCCCTGAAGCTGTCCGTCACCGAGCTCGGCGCCCTCGGCGTGCGCCGGATCAGCACCGGATCGGCCCTGTCCCGCGCGGCGCTCGGTGCCCTCACCCGGGCCGCCCGCGAGATCACCGAGTACGGCACCTTCGGCTTCGGGGCGGACGCGCTCCCCTACGCCGAGGCCAACGCGCTGCTCGCCGACGGAGGCGGCCACCTGTGACCACCACCCCGGTCGAGGCGGTCCGGCTGCCGGACCCCTACCCCTTCTACGCGGCCCTGGTCGCGGACTCGCCCTTCGCGTACGACCGGACGCTCGGCGCCTGGGTCGCCGCCGACGCCGCGGCCGTCCGCGCGGTACTCGGCTCCGGGGCCCTGCGGGTGCGCCCGCCGGCCGAACCGGTCCCGGCCGGTATCACCGGCACCGCGGCGGGCGAGGTCTTCGGCGACCTGGTCCGGATGACCGACGGCGACACCCACACCCGCCTCAAGGCGGTGGTGACGCAGGCGCTGGGCAGCGCGGACACGGCCCGGGCCGGCCGTCTCGCGGCAGAGTTCACCCACGAGGCCCTGGCCGCCGGCGGCCCGCCCCCGTACGAGGAGCTGATGACCGCCGTCCCCGCGCGCGTGGTCGCCGCCCTGTGCGGGCTCGCCGACGGCGCGGACCGGGAAGCGGCCCGCGCCGTCGGCGACTTCGTCCAGTGCATCCCGGCCTCCGCGACCCCCGGTCAGCAGCGGGCCGCGGCCCGCGCGGCGGAGCGCCTGCGCGAACTGCTGGGCCCGGGCATCGAGTCCGGCGCGGACGGACTGCTGGGCGAGCTGGTCCGGGCGGCCGGCCGGGCCTCCTGGGCCGCGGCCGCGCCCCTGCTGTCCAACGCCGTCGGCTTCCTCTCCCAGACCTACGACGCCACCGCCGGCCTGATCGGCAACACCCTGGTCGCCCTGGCCCGCGGCGCCGCCGTACCGGGCACCGCGCGGGCCGCCGAAGCCCTGGTCCGCGAAGTGGTCCGGTACGACGCCCCGGTGCAGAACACCCGGCGCTTCGCCGCGGAGCCCTTCGTCCACGGGGACGTGAAGGTGGAGGCGGGCGCGCAGATCCTGGTCCTGCTCGCCGCCGCCAACCGCGACCCGTCCGTCAACCCGGAGCCGCACCTGCTGCTCCCCGACCGGGCGGATCCCGTGGTCTTCACCTTCGGCGCCGCCGCCCACCGCTGCCCGGGCCGGGAGCTGGCGACCGCGCTCGCGACGGCCGTCGTCACCGAGCTGCTGAGGGCGGGGGTGGGGCCGTCCGACCTCCCGGCCGCGCCCGCCTACCGTCCGTCGCCCAACGCGCGGATCCCGCTCCTGGGGAGTTGAGAGGTGGGTCAGGCGGACGCGCCGCTGTCGACGGCGGCGGTGTTCCCGAAGACCTTGACGGCCTGGTAGTAGGTCCAGGCGGTGGAGTCGCACGAGGTCCGCGACACCCCCGAGTAGCCGGAGCAGACCCGCTTGAGGTCGGCGTAGAAGGCGTCGTCGAGCCGCGACTTGTTCGCGCTGAACGAGCCGGCCGCCTTGTAGTTGCGGTAGCCGAAGTCATGGCGGGCACAGGCCGTCTGGAACGGGAAGCCGAACGGGTTGTCCGGGGAGGAAGAGCAGTAGTCGGTCGACCAGTCGAATCCGTAGGCCGACCAGCTGCCCTGGTTGGCGCGGGCGGACACCCAGGCGTTGTAGCTGGACGCGCTGGTCTGCGTCCAACTGCTGAGTATCTGGGGCTTGTCGGCCGGGGCGGCGGCGGCCGGGGTGGCGAGAGCGACGATTCCGGCCACGGCGGTGGCAGTCACGGCGGCGAGTCGACGGCGCATCAGGAGCCTCCAACGAGTGGGCGCCGGGGATCTCCCGGCACCGATGCGCATCAGACTGGAAGGCCGGAATATTACGGAACCCCTACTCGCCTGTACGGAATCTCCACGTGCCCACATCGCTGTTGGCGAGAGCAATATCCGGGATGTGATCCAAAGAGTCGTTGAAAGTAGATCTACCCGCCGGTAACTGATCGTATGGGGAGGTGCGTGGGGGACGCGCCGCAGGGGATGTTCAGGGGGTCGCAGCGATGCGAGAGGTGTTATTCAGCCTGTTGGGGCCACTCGACGTGCAAATTGACGGAGTGTCGGTTCACCTCGGCGGAGCCCGTCAGCGGACGGTGCTGACCATGCTGCTGCTGGCACCTGGCCGGATCGTCTCGGTGGACAGCCTCATCGACGCCGTCTGGCCGTCCGGCGCACCCACCACCGCCCGCAACCAGATCGCCATCTGCGTCGCCGGCCTGCGCAAGGTGTTCAAGGGCGCCGCCGCCTCCGGGGGCACCGCGGACGCCACCCCCCTGATCACGACGTCCCACCCCGGCTACGTCCTCAATCCGCTCGAACACCGCATCGACGTGGTCGCCTTCGACGACGCCGTCCGCCAGGCCCGGGAGCTGGCCCGCAGCGGAAAGAACACGGAGGCCTGCGACGCGTACGCCGAAGCACTCTCCCTGTGGCGCGGCCGCGCCCTGGAAGGAGTCACCGGCCCCCGTGTCGAACAGGAGGCCACCCGGTTGGAGGAGCTGCGCCTGGACGTCCACGAGGAGTACGCCGGGCTGCGGCTGCAGCTCGGCCGCCACCGTGCCCTCATCCCCGAGCTCTCCGCGCTGGTCAGGGAGAACCCGCTGCGGGAACAGGCCCGCGCCCACCTGATGCTGGCCCACTACCGCTCCGGGCGCCGCGCCGAGGCCCTCGCCCTCTTCCGCGAGGGCCGCGGGCTCCTCGTGGAGGAACTGGGCATCGAGCCCGGCCCCATCCTCCAAGGCCTGCACGACCTCGTCCTGAGCGACTCACCCGAACTCACCCAGCCGCCCGTCGACCCCGCCCCGGCCCCTCCGACCCACGTCCCCGCCCAGATGCCCGCCGCCTCCGCCTCGTTCACCGGACGCGCCAAGGAACTCAGCGCCCTCGACCGGATGCTCGACGAACGCCTGGGCCAGTCACCGCTGACCATGGCCGCCATCAGCGGTATCGCAGGCGTGGGCAAGACCGCCCTGGCCATCCAGTGGGCCGGCCAGATCGCCGCCCGTTTCCCCGACGGCCAGCTCTTCACCGACCTGCGCGGCTACGACGAGACGTACGAACCGGTCTCCCCCGCCACCACGCTCGACCGCTTCCTGCGCGACCTCGGCGTCCCGGCGCCCCAGATCCCCGCCGACCCCGGCGACCGGGCCGCCCTCTACCGCAGCGTGCTGGGCGGCAAACGCGTCCTGATCGTCCTCGACAACGCCCGCTCCTTCCGGCAGATCCAGCCGCTGCTGCCCGGCAACGGCCGATGTTGCGTGATCATCACCGGCCGCGACCTCATGGACGACCTGATCGGCGACTACGCCGTCCTGCGCATCGGCCTGAACGTGATGTCCGCGCAGGAGGCCACCGGGCTGCTCGCCGAGGTCGCCGGCGCGGAGCGGATCGCCGCCGACCCCAGCGCCACCGAACGCCTCGGCGAGCTCTGCGACCGGCTGCCGCTCGCCCTGCGCATCGCGGGCGCCCGCCTCGCCGCCAAACCGCACTGGTCGGTACAGAGCCTGGTCACCCGGCTCGAGAACCAGCGGCGCCGGCTCGACGAACTGAGCCCGGGAGAGGGCGGCGTACGCGCCGGGTTCAGACTCAGCTACCGCGACCTGACACCGGCCACCCGGCAGCTCTACCGCCGGCTCGGACTGCTCAGCGTGCCCGACTTCGCCGCCTGGGTCGGCGCGGCCCTCGTCGACGCCGAACCGATCGACGCCGAAGACCTCATCGAACAGCTCGTGGACAACCAGCTCCTCGAAGTCGCCCCCTGCTCGGGCCCCATCACCCGCTACCGCTTCCAGGACCTACTGCGGCTCTTTGCCTGGGAATGCGCCCAGGTCGAGGAGAGCGAGGAGGAGCGCACGGCCGCCCTGGAACGGGCGTACGGCGGCTGGCTGCACGTCGCCGACGCGGCCCGCGAGCGGACATACGGCGGTAGTCACGCCGTGGCGTACGGCCGGGTGTCCCCCTACCCGCTGCCCGCCCGCCTCGTCGACGAACTCCTCGCCAACCCCATGGAATGGTTCGAGTCCGAACGCGTCGCCCTCGGCGACGTCATCAGCCAGTGCGCGGCCACCGACCACTTCGCCGCCTATGCCTGGGGGCTGACCCTCAACAGCACCACCCTCTTCGAGGCCCACAACTACCTGGAGGACTGGCGCACCTGCGCCGGCCACGCCGTGGCCTCGGCCGTCCGCACGGGCGACACCCTCGGCGAGGCCACGATGCTGCGCTCCCTGGCCACCCTGGCGATATACCAGCACCACTACAAGGACGCCCAGCCGCTGCTCGGCCGCGCGCTGGCCCTCTTCGACGCGTGCGGCGAAGTGCACGGCCGCGCCGTCACCCTGCGCAACCTGGCCCTGTGCGCGCGTTTCTCCGGCGACCTGGACGGGGCGACGAGGGACGCCCGCGAGGCCCTGGAGGGCTTCCGGACGGCCGGCGACACCGCGGGCGAGTCCCACGCCCTGGGCCTGCTCGCCCAGCTCGCACTCGAACGCGGCGACCTCGCCGAGGGCATAGCCCTGTGCACGCAGGCCATCGCCAAGAGCCGCGAGGCGGGCAGCGTCCGGGGCGAGACCCAGAACACCTACCGGCTGGCCGAGGCCCTGCTGCGGCACGGCGACCCGGCCGGAGCGGAGACCACCTGCTTCACGGTGCTGACCCTGACCCGCGAGGACGGCGACCGGCTCGGCGAAGCCCACGCGCTGCGCGGGATCGGCGAGGCCCGCTGGCGCCAGGGCGAGCACGAGGGCTCCGAGAGCGTGCTCCTCCAGGCGGTGGAGGTGGCCGAGGAGGTGTCGGACCGCTTCCTCCAGGCCCGTATCGAGGCCGACCTCGGATGCGCGCTCGCCGTGCGCGGCGCGCCCGACGCCCTGCGCAGGCTGGAGTCCGCCCGGGTCGTGTTCGAGGAACTGCGCGCCCCCGTATGGCGGGACCGGGTGGAGCGGGTGCTGCTGACCGTGACCGCCGCCGGCGGACCCGTAGCGCCGCAGGACCTGGTCCGCGTACTGGAGAGCTGAGGACGGCGGAAGGCGCGGGCACCGCCGACGGCGGTGCCCTGATCCGGTGTCCGTCGCGGGGACGCTCAGGTCCAGGGGACCTCGACCGTGTCGATGACGATGTCGCCGGCCTCGGTGACCACGATGATCACGAGCGGGATCGGACCCGTCCAGGGCACCTCCGGATTCGGACCGGTCCACGGCACCTCGTCCTCGAGTCCGCTCTGGACCGCGGTGGCGGCGGGCAGCCCGCTCGCCGACGCCTGTCCCGCCGACCCCACCGTGAAGGCCACGGAGGCGGCCACGGAACAAAGGATGCCTGCGAGAACGGTGCGGGTGCTTCGCATACGGGGTCCCCTCGTCAAATCCACTGCGCCGCCTCCGGTCCGGGGCGACGGGAAGAAGCTATGGAGCGCCTCTGTCGGGATGATGTTGCTCCTATTTCGCCGCCGGGGCGTGCCGCTGTCGAGGGTCGAAATCGATCCGACATCGGCGGGACAGGGCCTTCGGCCATGGTGGTGCACAGAGCCTGCACCCGCCGTCGTCGACAGGACACCATGGACTTCCAGTTGCTCGGCCCGGTCGAGGCCACCCGCGAGGGCGCGCGGATCGCGCTCTCGGGGACGAAGATGCACACCCTTCTCGCGGCCCTGCTGCTCGCCCGGGGCCGGGTCGTTCCCGACACCCGGCTCAGCAGCCTGCTGTGGGGCGCCGACCCGCCGGCAACGATGAGCGCGCAGATCTACACGTACGTCTCCAGGCTGCGCAAGCTCCTGGACCCGGAGGTCACCCTGGAGCGCCGCCCGCCCGGCTATGCCATCAGGGCCGGCGACAGCCGCGTGGACATCGTCGAATACGAGCGGCTCGACCGGCTCGGCCGGCAGGCGCTCCAGGAACACCGCCATGCCGAGGCGGGCACCCTGCTGCGCGACGCTCTGGACCTGTGGCAGGGCCCCATGCTGGTGAACGTCACCGACATCCTCGCGGAAGAGGAAGTCCCGCAGTGGGAGGAGTGGCGGGCCGCCACGCTGGAGAACCGGATCGAGGCCGATCTCGCCCTCGGCCGGCACCAGCAGATCGTCGCCGAACTGACCCGGCTGGTGGCCGATTTCCCGCTCCGCGAGCGGATGCGCGCCCAGCTGATGACGGCGCTGTACCGGTGCGGGCGGCAGGCCGACGCGCTCCTCGTCTTCCACGAGGGCCGTTCGCTGCTCGCCGACGAACTGGGCGTGGAACCCGGCAGCGCTCTGAAAGCCGCCCATCAGGCCCTGCTGTGCGCCACTTTGGACCTCGAACCGCAAGGCGCGCAGGCAGCGCCCGCGTCCGTGTCCGCCATGGCACCGGCCCGCGGGCCCGTCGGCGTCACCGTCCCCGTCCGTCGCATCCTCGTAGGCCCCCGCTCGGGGGCCCGGCCGCTGCCCATGCCCGTCGAAGCCGTGGCCGCCGCTCCCGGCGAATTCGCGGCCGCCCCCGCCGACGCGTCGCCCTTCATGCTGCCGCCCGATGTCGGCGCCTTCACCGGCCGGGCCCGCGAACGGGCCGCGCTGCGCCGCCTGCTCGCCCCCTCGGCCGACGGGGCCCCCGCCGCGGCGCGCCGCTGCCTGATCACCGGCATGGCGGGCATCGGGAAGACCGCCCTCGCGGTGCACGCCGTGCACGCCGCCCGCGCGGACTTCCCCGACGGGCAGCTCTACGCCGACCTGGCCGGGCCGGACGGCAGCGCCAAGGACCCGCGTGATGTGCTGGTCCGGTTCCTGCGCGCGCTCGGCCAGGAACCGCCCGAGTCCGCTGTGCGCGACATCGAGGAACTGGTGCGGACCTACCGCACCCGCACGGCGGGCCGCCGGCTCCTGGTCCTGCTGGACAACGCGGCCGACAGCGCCGGGCTCGCCGCGCTCCTGCCGGCCGGACCGTACAGCGCGACGCTGGTCACCGGGCACGTCCACCTCGCCGCGGCGACCGGTCCGCACACGCTCGCTCTGGGCCCGATGAACCGCGACGAGTCGCTCGACCTGCTCACCAGGGCGGTCGGCACGGCCCGCACCACCGCCGAACCGGCGGCCGCGGAACGGCTCGTGGACGCCTGCGCCGGCCTACCGCTCGCCCTGCGCATCGCCGGAGCCCGCCTCGCCTCCCGCCCGCACTGGTCCGTGGCGCGGCTGGCCCAGCGGCTGGCGGACGAGCGGACCCGGCTGGAGGAACTCTCCTTCGGCGAGCTGGACGTGGCCGGATCGCTGGCCGACTGGCTGGGGCGTACCGACACCGAGTGCCGCGAGCTGCTGGCCCGCCTCTCGGTGCTCGGAGAGCGGCCGTTCTCCGCGGCCTCCGCCGCGACCGTCCTCGGTCTGCCGGTGCGGCGGGCCGAGGACCTGGTGGAGCGCCTCGTCGACGGCTCGTTGCTGGAGCTGGTCCGCTCTCCGGGCGCGCTGGGGGTCATGGCCGGGGACAGTTTCCGCTTCCACCCCCTGGTGCTGCTCCACGTCCAGTCGCTGCCCGTCGAGCGCCCCGTCCGGGCCACCGGTTCCCCTGCCGTGGCCGGTCACTGACGGGCCGAAGCCAGGTCCAGCGCCCGCGCGCGCAACGCGAGCCGGGCGGGCAGCAGGCTGGAGACGAGGGCGAGGCCGAGTCCGGCGGCGGCCGCGGCGCCGATCGCCGGCCACGGCAGAGTCAGGGGAAGGGACGAGCCGGAATCCAGGACCCGGTGCTCGATCAGCATCAGGGTGGCGGCCTGGGTGCCGGTGGTGACCAGCAGCGCCAGCGCCGTGGCGGTCGCGGCGGTCAGCAGCGCCTCGACCCCGACCATGGAGAGCACCTGGCGGTCGTTGCCGCCGGTGAGGCGGAGCGTGGAGAAGTCCCGCAGCCGGTCGCCGGTCGACATCATCATCGTGTTGACGATCGCGATCAGCGCGTAGAGCAGGGCCGGCCCCAGGATGGCGATCATCGCGATCCAGTCGGAGCGGGACCGGGGGTCGTCGTCCCCGCCCCACGCGGCGGCCGCGGTGACCTTGGCCCCGGTGGTGCCGTCCAGCACCGGCGCCGCGGCTCCTTCGGGGGTGGCCAGGAAGGCGGCGGTGGGCTGCGGGTTCCCGGCCAGGTGCCCGGCCACCACCGAGTACGGCAGGAGCACCTCGGCCAGGCTCAGCGGGGTCTTGACCAGTGCCACCACGCTCAGGGCGACGGGGGTGCCGTCGTCCAGCGTGGTGTTCAGACTGTCGCCGACCTGCCAGCCGTTGGCCGTGGCCAGCGAACTGGAGACGGCGACCGAGGAGCCCTGGAGCCGCTCCAGCGAGCCCGCCTCGGTGGGGAGATTCCAGGTGGCGGCGGCGTCCCCGTCGACGGCGGTCGCCGCGATGGTGCCCGAGGCCGCCGCGCCCGTGGCCGCGCCGCCGTCGAGCCCGGTGAGCAGTGCGCCGCGGACCGTGGTGGTGCGTACGCCGGGCAGCGCGCGCAGCCGCTCCACGGTGGCCGGGGCCAAGGCGGGGGCGCCGCCGTCGGGTTCGACGACGTACTGCGCGCTGAGCGCCGCCCGCGACTGGAGGGTCCTGGCGTCCCCGAAGGTCAGGGTCGAGCCGACCACCGTGCCGGTCAGGCCGATCACCAGGAACATCGGGGTCGCGGTGGAGACCGTACGGCGGACCGAGGCCAGCGCGTTCTGCCGGGCGAGCAGGCCCACCGCGCCGGACGCCAGCGGCACCGGCAGGGTCAGCAGCCGCACCAGCGGAGGGACCAGCAGCGGGGCGAACAGTGCCACCGCCATGATCGCCATGACGTCGATCAGCAGCGACCAGACCGGCATGTTCTGCGGATCGCGCAACTGCGGGTCCTGGTCCATCCCGGGCGGCATCGTGGTGAACAGGGCCAGCACGGCCGCGAACACGACGAGGTAGCCGACGGCCCACAGCCAGCGGCCGAGCGTCATCACCCGGCCGTCGACGGCCGCGTCCCCGAGCGCCTCCACCGGCCGCACCCGGCCGGCCCGGCGGGCCGCCGCGTACGCGCCGACCACCGCCACCGCGACCTCGACCGCTGCGGCGATCAGCAGCGGCCCCGGACTCATGTCCACGGTGAAGCCCTCGGGAGCGGCGCCGCGCGAGACGAGCCAGCGGGCGAACAGCGGTGCCACGCCCAGGCCCAGCAGCGCCCCGCAGACCGAGGCGGCCAGCGAGACGACGACCGCCTCGCCGAGGACGAGCAGCCGGACCTGGCGCGGGGTCGCGCCGACCGCCCGCAGCAGCGCCGTCTCGCGGCGCCGCCCGGCGACCGCGAACGCGAAAGTCGAGGCGACGACGAAGACGGACACGAAGCCGGACATGCCCGCCATGAAGGTGAGCAGCTTCTTCAGCGACGGCGCCGACGGGTCGTTGTTCTGTAACCCGGCCGAGGTGCTGACCAGCAGCCCCGACGCGGCGATCAGGGCGACGCCCAGGGTCAGGGCGACGAAGGAGCCGATGAAGCCGAGCCACCGCTTGCGCAGGGTGGCCACGGCCACGGGCAGCAGGAGCGAGATGCCCATCACCGGCCACCGTCGATCCGGACGGGCTCCGCGGCGGCTTCCCCGGTGGGTTCTGCGGCCGGCTCCGGCTCGGCCTCCAGCTGCGCCATGTGCTCGGCCACCCGCTGCGCGGTCGGCTTGTGCATCTCGTCCGTGACCCGGCCGTCGACGAGGAAGATGACGCGGTCCGCGTACGAGGCGGCGACCGGGTCGTGCGTGACCATGATCGTGGTCTGCCCCTGCTCGTCGACCAGACCGCGCAGCAGCTTCAGCACGGTCCGGCTGGAGCTGCTGTCCAGCGCCCCGGTCGGCTCGTCGGCGAACAGCACCTTCGGACGGCTGATCAGGGCCCGGGCGATGGCCACGCGCTGCTGCTGGCCGCCGGACAGCTGGGAGGGCAGGTGCCCGCCGCGCTCGCCGAGCCCGACCTGCGCGAGCGCGGCCCGTACCCCGGCGGGGTCCGGACGGCGGCCGGCCAGCCGCAGCGGCAGCCCCACGTTCTGCTCGGCGGTGAGCGCGCCGAGCAGGTTGAACGCCTGGAAGATGAAGCCGATCCGGTCCCGGCGCAGTTCGGTGAGGGCCTTCTCACCGAGCGGGCCCAGATCGACGCCGTCCACGACGACCCGGCCCGAGTCGGGCCGGTCGAGCCCCGCCGCGCACTGCAGCAGGGTGCTCTTGCCCGAGCCCGAGGGGCCCATCACGGCGGTGAAGGTGCTGTGTTCGAAGGTCAGGGAGATCCCGTCGAGGGCGCGCACCTGCGCCGACGACCCGGCCGCGTAACACCGGCTGACTTCTTCGAGCCTGACTACCTGGTTGTCCTGCATACCTCAACACCTATCAAGTGATCGCGTGCCGGGGAGAGCCGGAGCCTGGAGGCGTCCGCTCAGGTCAGCCTCCGTGCAGGTGCAGCAGGCACTCGTAGGCCGTCGGCAGCGTGTCCAGGAGGATGCGCTGCTGACGCTTGACCGCCGTGAACACCTCGTCCGCGGCGGCGGCCTGCTTCACGTGATGGGCGAGCGCGGGCAGCGGGCGCGCCGGCTCCGTCCCCAGGCCCGTCAGGATGCTGTAGTAGTGCCCGTCGGTCCAGATGTTGCGGAGCTCAGCCTCGGGCCTGCCGGTCGAGCCGTAGTACGCGGCCTCGTCCGTGGCCGTCGGATTGACCGGAAGACCGGCGCGGTAGAGGGCGGCCTTGCGCCGCAGCCCCTCGGGCAGCTCCCGCTCCCCGAGTGCTCGCCAGAACGGCGTGTCGGTGCGCGGGGCGAAGGCCAGATGGGCCTGTACGAAGTCCCGGGACTGCGCGAACAGCTCCTCGGTCTCCCGGTTGTAGCTGTCGGCCAGCGCCGGGTCGAAGTCCCGGTCGGGGAAGTGCGTGACCAGCCGGTGCAGCGCGGCCACCAGGAAGTGGCTGTCGGTCGGCTGGAGCGGCCCCAGCGAACCGGCGGACCCGCCCAGGGCGACGACGTTGCCCACCCAGGCGCGGCGGATCCGCCCCACCCGCAGGGCGACGACGTCGAACCGGGTCCGCGCCCGGTCCGCGCCCCACAGCGCGCACAGCTCGTCGACCGCCTCCTCCGGCGTGGTCAGCGAACCGTGGTGCACGTGGCCGGTGAGGAACCCGGAGCGCAGCGGCAGCTTCCAGGCCCAGCCCGACGGCACGGCCACCGCGGAGGTGTACGGCTCGACGGTCTCGGCCCGGTCCTCGTGCGGGATCCGGGCGACCACCGCCCGGTCGCACAGCAGTTCGCCGGACAGGTCCAGGAACGGCTCGCCCAGCACCCCGCCCACGAGTGCGCCGGCGGAGCCCGAACAGTCGATGAACAGGTCCGCGTCCAGCCTGGTCCCGTCCGTGGTCCGTACGGCGGTGACGAACCCGCGGCCGTCCCGGTCGGCGCCCGCGAAGTCGCCTCCGACGGCGCGCACGCCGCCCTCCGCCGCAAGGACGAGGCGGCGCAGGTACCCGGTGAGCAGGCCGCCGTCGAGGTGCCAGGCGTACCGGGTGGCGGCCCGACCGTCGAGCCAGCGGGGCGCCAGCTTGGCGTCCATCAGCGGGGGCTCACGGAAACACGCGTAGTCGAAGGGCTCGGTGGTGCGTCCCTCCCGCGTGCGCAGCAGCCAGTACGAGGACAGCGGCAGCCCCTCGCAGTCCGGGAGCAGCCCCGTGGAATGGTAGAAGTGGTCCGCCCCGCCGCCCGGCAGCTCCCGGGGGACCGCCGAAACAGGTCCTCCCGTACGCCAGTTGACGAACCGCGCCGCCGTCTTGAAGGTCGCACCGCACTCGCGCATCCACTCGTCCTCGTTGATGCCGAGGAGGCCGAAGAAGAACCGGTGGAAATGCGGCAGGGTCCCGAACCCGGCCGCCCCCGGCACCGGGGCGTCGCCCGGCGCCTCCAGCACGGTGATGTCGACGGTCCCCCGCAGCGCCTTCCCGAGATGGGCTGCTGTCATCCACCCCTCGGCGCCACCGCCGAGGATGACGACCTTCCGGATGCGTCGGCTGTTCATACGGCGGCACTCCTCGCGGACGGGCGGCGTCTCGGGACCGACATCCTCACCCCCGCCCCTATGCCGGTCCTCCACCACCCGCCCACGCCCCTATGGAAACAAAGAAGAACCGGCATGGATCCGGCATCGAACCGGCGGAGACCCCCGCCCCACCCTGAGGGACGCCCTGAGGGAGAGCCGAATGAAGCGCCCGTTCCGTACGAAGCCCGCCGTCCGCGCAGCGTCTTCGTCAGCTGCCGGCCGGCCAGAGGGGGGAGGAGACGCCTCATGACGACATACGCACCGGCACCACCCACATCGGTGGAGACGTTCGCCGAAGAGCTCTTTGCCGCCTTGCCCCGTGCCGACCAGCGCCGTTGGGCACGCGTCTACATGCGGGGCCTGCTGGCGGCGCCGGGAAAGAAGTCCCTGCGGCGCATCGCGTCGGCTGTCGCCGCCTCGCCGACCGCTTCGCAGTCCATGCACCAGTTCATCAACGTGAGTCCCTGGGACTGGGAGCCCGTGCGCGACGAGCTCGCCCGCTGGATCTCCGGCCGCCTGGCGCCGGAGGCCCACGTGATCGACTTCGCCTACATCCCCAAACGCGGAGACCACAGCTGCGGCGTGCACACACGTTTCGTCCCGCAACTGGGCCGGTCCGCGAGCTGTCAGGTCGGTCTCGGCCTGTTCCTCGCCGGTGGGCAGGAGGCCTTGCCCACCCACTGGCGCCTGCATCTGCCCGCACGCTGGCTGACCGAGACGGAGCGGCAGCGCACGAGGATTCCGGCCCTGGACCGCGCCCAGAACCTGGAGGAGCAGGCGACGGCCCTCCTCGCGAGCGGGGGCCATCGCGCGGGCAGCCGCCCCCTGCCGGTCGTCGCCGACGTCACGTCCCACACCGACAGCCTCCACCTGGTGCGCGCACTGTCCCGGCGCGGCCGGCATTTCGCGGTCCGGGTGCCTCCCCACATGCGCCTCGTGGCCGCCGACGGCGTGACACGCGACGTGCGCTCCCTGACCGGTTGCCCGGAGCGCACGGTGGCCCTTGCCGCGGGCGACGCCGTCCGGCACGCCGCCCTGTCGTCCCCCGTGTGGGTGCCCGGCGGTGCCTCGGCGGGCGGCCTGCGCCGCTGCCGGATCCTAGTCACCGACGGCAGCGGTGAGCGCACCCGCTGGTGGCTGACCAGCCTGACCGATGAGCGCGTGGACAGCCTGCTGGCCCTGACCGGGTTGCTGGACCGCTCCGCCCGCGCCGTCGCCGAGATGCAGGGACATCTCGGGCTGGCCGATTTCGAAGGACGGTCCTTCCCCGGCTGGCACCACCACATGACCATCATCTCCGCGGCCTACGCCTGGCACCGTCTCCAGCGTGGAACGCCGAACACCGCCGGCTGACGCCGCACCGGCTCACACCGTCAGGTCGGCCTGCTGCGGCCGGTCACCGCAGCACCGACACGCTGCCCACCAGCGTCCCCCTTCCAGGAGAACCTCATGCCGCGTCCGCCTGCCCTCCCGTCCGAGGAAAAAGTTCGCATTGTGTTGGCCGTTCTTGCCGGAGAGATCACCGCCGCCGAGGCCGCCCGCGAGGCCGGTGTCACGGACCAGGCCATATACAACTGGAAGAGACGCTTCGTCATCGCGGGCCGCAACGGCTTGCAGACAGGCCTCGACCAGGCCAGCCAGCGCGAGCAGAAGCTGATCGGGGAGCTCAACGAGCTCAAGCAGGCACTGGGCGACTCCTACCTGCAGTTGCAGGCCATCCGCGCGACCATGCGCTCGCGCGCCCCCGTGGTGGCCGGCGGGCATGCACAGGCCCTGCTGCGCAGACGGGGCGCCTGATCCCCCCAGGCGCCGCGACCTCGTCGCTGCCCTTCCCCCCAGCGTGTGCGGCCCCGCGTGAGTGCGGGGCCGCACACGCTTCTTCATGCCCTCTGCCGCTCCGAGAGGACCCGGGCCGGCAGAGCCGGCATCTCCGCCGCCGGGCCGGTGCGGTCCAGGAGGCGCAGCAGGGGCCCGGTCATTGCGGTGGTCACCAGGGCCATGACCACGAGCGCCAGGGCCAGCGGGGCGGTGAGGACGCCGGCCGTCAGGCCCACTTGCAGGACGATGAGTTCGGTCAGCCCGCGGGTGTTCATCAGTACGGCGACCTGGCGGGACTGGTGGACCGGCTGGCCGCCGGCTCGTGCGCCCAGGTAGCCGCCGAGGACCTTGCCCGTGACGCCGAGGACCAGGGCCAGAGCGAACAGCTGCCAGGAGGCGGAGGCGACTCCCTTGCCGAACACGCTGATACCGGTCACCACGAAGAAGACCGGGACCACGGCCTTCCCGACACGGGAGACCGAGGCCACGGCGGGAGCCCAGGGGCTGTCCTTGCCGGCCGGGACGGACGCGCCCACCGCGGCAGCGCCGACGATCGCCGTCATGCCGAGGTGCTCCACCGCCAGTGCGGCGGCGATCGCCGCGACGCCCAGAGCGGCGGCGGCCGCGCGGGGTGCGCGTGCGCACAGGCGACGGGCCGGCGCGCAGGACAGGACGACTCTGATCGCCAGCCCGCACAGGCCGGCGAAGGCGAGCGCGATCAGTGATCGTACGAATCCGTCCACGCTGCCCGACGAGAGGCACACCGCCAGCGTCAGCAACAGCCAGCCCAGCGCGTCGATCAGAACGGCCGACGCGAGGGTCAGACCGCCCGCCCGGGACCGCTGCATCCCGCGTGCGGTGATGATCCGCGCCATCACCGGCACGGCGCTGATGCTCAGGGAGACCGCCATCATGAGGACGAACGAGGCCGTGGGCGCCTCGCCGCGCACCTCGGCTCCTCCCTGCGTGATGACCCAGACGGCCAGCAGCGCTCCGCACAGCAGCGGGAGCAGCAGGGATCCCGTCGTCACCCACGCCACGGCTCGGCGGCCCGGGTGGTCCGACCCGGTCCGCAGATGGTGCGCGAGCCCGACGAGGAAGAGGATCAGGCCGGCCTCGCCCACGGTCTTCAAGTCGCCCAGTACGGGCTGCGGCAGAACCGCGTCGAAGCCCGTGCGGCCCAGTAACGCGAGAGCAGCCGGTCCGGCGAGCAGACCGGCGGTCATCTCCCCGATCACTTCGGGCTGACGCAGCCATCGGGCCGCCACCCGTCCGGCCCGGGCGGCGAGGAGAACGGCGGCAAGGACCGCCAACAGGTGCACCACCTGCAACATGAAGAGAACCTTTCTCGAAGGAAGGGGCCCATGCCTCTGGCGCAGCGCGGCACACCTGCTGTCGGTAGGGAGGCGGGGGGCAGGGAGGGCCGGCGGGTCAGGCCGCCAGTGCCTGGCGCCAGCGCACGGTCGCGCCGATCTTCAGGATGGAAGAGCGGTAGATCCGGGACGCCAGCCACATGCAGCCGCTGACGGCTAGCAGCATCACCGCCGCGGCGAGGATCTGCTCGAGGACCGAGATGTTGCCGACGACGGCCTGCAGGGGGACGAGGACTCCGGAGAACGGAGGCAGGTACTGGACGACGCCGACCCACGGCGCGCTCAGGTCGTTGGCGGCGACGGCCGCGACACCCACCGGGAGCAGGGCCGTCATCATCACCGGCATCAGGACCGACTGCAGGTCCTCCGGTCGCGAGACCAGGGATCCGGCCGCGGCGAACAGGCCGGCGAAGAGCGCGAAGGACAGCAGGAACCACACGAGCAGGGACACCACGGCGCCGGCGCCGGGCACCACTCCGCTCTCGCCGCCCCCTACGGCTCGCGCCCCGACCAGCGCCCCGACCAGCACGAGGATCTGGAGCACCGCGGCCGTACCGATCCCCGCCACCTTCCCGACCATCAGGCGCAGCGGGGTCAGAGTGGAGAGCAGCACCTCGACGATGCGCGTCGACTTCTCCTCCACCACGCCCTGGGCGATGAGCGAGCCCTGCCCGACGATCTGCATGAACAAGATGATCACCAGGCTGACCGCGGCCCCGAGCTGCTTGCTGTCCGGGCCGTCCCCGATGGTCACGACGTGGGGGGCGGTAGTGGACAGGCGCTGCGCGAGAGCGGCCTGGTCCACGTTCTGGTCCTGGTAGGCCTTGTTCAAGGCCCAGTTGCGGCCCATGACGGCGACCGCGTCGCGAGCGCGCTGGTCGCTGTCGCCGCGGACCAGCAGCGACGCCCGTCCCTGGTCGACGACGACGGCCGCGTCGGCATCCCCGTTCGAAGTGGCCGTGCGCGCCTGGCTCATGCCGGCGCACGTCTGCACCTGGACGCCCGCGGGCGCGGCACCGAACTCGGTGGCCTGGGCGCCGCACACGGCGACGTGCAGCGTCTTGGGCGCGCCCATGTAGGACAGGCCCAGCACGATGGCGACCACGACCACCGCCATGACCAGCATGCCGGCGAAGTAGCCCTTGGAGGACAGCCGCGCGGTGACTTCGCGCCGGTAGACGAGCCAGACGTCTCGGAATGCCTTGGATCCGGGGCGTACTGCGGGCGTGGTCATCGGACACTGCCTTCCGCGGGATCGATCAGGTTGCGGAACATGTCGGTGAGGGTGGGCCGCTGCCAGGCCAGGCGGCGCACCACACCCTGCTCCATGGCAGCCCTCAGGAGGTCGTTCTCGTCATGCCCGGCGGCGAGTTCGATCAGCAGCCCGTTGTCGTGCCGCTCGAAGCCCGCGACGGCGGCGCAGCGCTCCGGCCAGTCGTTCCGGGCCCCGTCGACCTGGAGGAAGATGCGGGCCGGTTCGGCCGAGCGCAGGCCGTCGAGGCTGCCGCAGGCGGCGAGTCGCCCGTGCCGGATGACGGCGACGCGGTCGCACAGCTGCTCCACCAGGTCCAGTTGGTGGCTGGAGAAGAGGACGGGTGCGCCCTCCGCCGCCTTCTGCTTGATGACCTGGGCCATGTCCTGGACGGCGAGGGGGTCCAGGCCCGAGAACGGCTCGTCGAGGATGAGGACGTCGGGGTCGTGGACGAGTGCGGCGGCCAGCTGGACGCGCTGGCGGTTGCCCAGGCTGAGCGCGTCGATGGTCGAATCGCGGCGCTCGGCGAGATGCAAGCGCTCGGTCCAGCTCGTCATCGCCTCGCGGGCGTCCTTGGCGCTCAGGCCGTGTAACTGCGCCAGATAGACGAGGTGCTTGGCGACGGTCATCTTCGGGTACAGGCCGCGTTCCTCCGGCATGTAGCCGAAGCGGGCGCTGGAGTGGACGTCCACAGGCTCGCCGCCGTAGCGGACTTCGCCCTCGTCGGCCTCCAGGACGCCGACGGCGATCCGCATCGTGGTCGTCTTCCCGGCTCCGTTGCTGCCGACGAATCCGAAGATCTCGCCGGGCGGCACGGTGAAGGAGAGCGAGTCGAGGGCGAGGCGCTCTCCGTAGCGCTTGGACAGCGCGTTGATCTCCAGGGGTTTCACGTCCGGTCCCACTTCCTGGGTCTCTTCAAGTTGTTTCCAGGAAGCTACCACTTGAAAATCAGGAAAGTACATGCGAACCTGGCAAACATGGATGCAGAAAACGCCCGACGTGACCTCGAGCAGGCCCGCCAGTCCTACGACGCCTCGGTCCAGCCCCGTCTGCCCCGATGGGCCCCGCCCGTCTGTGCCGTCCTGGTCGGCGCCGCCATCGCGCTGGCCGGCGCGGGCCCCGCCACCGGCTGGCTCAAGCTCGTCACCGTGGCCGCGGGAATCCTGTGCGCACTGACCGCGGCCTGGCTGGTCCTGCGGATCCGGAGCGCGCAGGGCGTCACCGGACTGCGTGGACCCGCCCGCGAGAAGTGGAGGACCGTGGGCATCTGCTGCATCGCCATCGTGGTCTCCGCCCTCGCGTCCTCCCCGGACACCCGCTGGATCTACGCCGGTCTGGGTGTCGCCGTGGGCATCTACACCTGGGTGGCCCTGCAGAAGCAGGTTCGCGCATGACGGACGAAGACGACCTGGACGACGCCTTCCGGACGGCCAACCGCCTTCGGATGTCGGCCTTCCTCTCGGGCTGCGACGAAGCGGAGTTCCGGGCCGTCCAGGACTACTGCGGCCTCTCGCCCTCGAACCTGTCGAAGAACGTCGCCGCCCTGGAGGAGCTCGGCTACCTCTCGGTCCGCAAGGGCCACGTGGGGAAGACGCCCCGCACCTGGCTGTCCCTCACCGACCGGGGCCGCAAGGCCCTGGCAGGCCATCTGGCAGCCCTCCGGCACATCGCCGACACCGCCGCGCGCCACGCCTGAAGCCGCCGCGCGCGACCGGGGCGCCATGCCCACCGTTGCCGGTGGGAGACGGCGCCCCGTGCGCATCCGCACTGATCAGCAGGCGATGTCGTACGTCTTGGCCGAGGCGACGAACGACGCCACGGTCAGGGAGACGATCTCGATCGTGGCCGGCGCACTGTCCAGGGCGTCGGCGGAGAACTCCTCCGCGTCCGTGTAAGCGGCGTACCCGGCGATGAGCTTCTCGTTCATACCAATCACTTCCTTTCCTCGATCGGGAAGGGCCGGAACCTCTGCGGGAACTCCCGGCTCTTCATCTCGTCAGCCGGCGTGCGGCCCCGCGGCCGCAGCCGCACTCAGCACTTGATGTCGTAGGTCTCCGCGGAGGCGACGAACGACGCGACGGTGAGGGAGATGATCTCGATCGTGGCCGGCGCGCTGTCCAGGGCGTTGGCGGACAGCTCCTCCGCGTCGGTGTAGGCGGCGTATCCGGCGATGAGCTTCTCGTTCATGAGAATGACCTCTCGTGTGTGACTGAGGAGAAGGAGCCGAGAACCTTTCGGCTCCCCGTCTGACGAGGAAAAATCTGGCATGCACGCTGCGGGGTGTCGATGTTCCGACAACCGCCCTGTTTAGGGAGGAAGCCGCCTCATCTGCGGGAACCTGCGGCGATCGGCAACCTGGCTCGTTCCTTGGGGAACGGGCCCGGACGGGCCGGGCGGGCCGGAAGCCGGCCGGAAACGCCACGGTGCGGTTCCCCTGGAACGAGGAACCGCACCGTGTGGTGAGCGTCAGCGAGTGGCGAGGGGACGCGGGGGATCCGTCCCCTTCGGTCGCCGGAGCCGGACGATTACCGGATTCAGCAGCCGACGTCGAAGGTGGCCGCGACGCTCGCGCCGACGGAGGCGGCGGTGACCACCCAGCTGACGGTCTCGATGGTGGCCGGCGCGTCGCCCAGCGTGGTCGAGCCGAACTCGTCGGCGTCGGTGTAGGCGGCGTATCCGGCGATGAGCTTCTCGTTCATGAGAATTACCTCTCCTGCGATCCGAAAGCGAAGGGCCGAAGGCTCTCCGGCTCATTTCTTCTGACAGGGATAAATCTGTCACACGCCAAGTGGGCTGTCGACGCTGCTAAGTTTCACCTGTTTAGGCAGAATGCTGATTGAGCTGCGGGAATCGAACGGGAAGCCAATATTGGGCCTACGTTGAGGCCTGGTCAGGCCTCTGTGACAGCCCGGGAAAAGCTGCCGAAAACACAACGGTGCGGTTCCCCAGGAATTCTGGGAAACCGCACCGTGTGGATACCGTCAGCGGGGTTGGGCAAAACGGCGGGGCAGCGCGCCGGCCGTGGGCAGCGCCGGTTCTCAGGCCGTCGCGGCAGCCTCCGCCTCGGCCCGTGCCTTCGCCTGCTCCGTGCGCTCCATGATGACCTCCCGCAGACCGTCCATGCCCATCGGGTCGAAGTCGACCAGGTCGGCCACGGCACCGATGCCCGAGATCAGCGCGATGAAGCCGACCCGCGAGGACTGGGTGTACATCTGGGTGATCTCCTGGGCGCGCTCCATGTACTCCTCCCGCAGCCGCGTGGGGTCCATGAAGAACCGCACGTAGGTGAGGATGTCCTTGAAGAGCTGCCGGTAGACGCTGTCGAACTGCTTCAGCGCCTGCTGCTCGTCCGCCGGGCTCCGCAGCGCCTTGTCGAGACTCCGCGCCGCCAGCCACGCGCCGGAGGTCCCGAGCCAGACCCCGGAGGAGAACAGCGGGTCGATGAACGCCGCCGCGTCGCCGACCGCGACCCAGCCCCGGCCATAGAACGTGTCGCTGAGGTGCGACCAGTCCCGCGCCGTCTTCATGTCCGCCGACGTGTCCGAGGGGTCCACCATCGTCTTGGCGATGTTGCTGGCCGCCAGGCCCTGGAGGAACACCTCCCGCTGGCTCAGCCCCTCCCGGACGGCCTTCGCCATCCGTTCCGCCGGCAGCACGTAGCCCATGCTCAGCTTGTCTTTCCCCAGCGGGATGCCCCACATCCACCCCCCGCCCTCGATGGCCTCGCACAGGATGTCGTCCCCGTTCTCGATCGGGGTGTAGGTGTCGTAGTAGCCCCACACCGCGACATTGCGCAGGTCGTCCTGCCACTGGGTCTCCGTCACCTTGCGGGAGACCACGCGCGCCTGGCCCGAGGCATCGACGACGAAGCGGCTGGTGACCCGGTGCTGCTGTCCCCCGTGGGTGTACACCAGCCCGGTCACCGTGCCCGTATCGGCGCCGGTCACCTCGCTGACGTGTGCCTCCTCCACGACCGTCGCGCCCATGGAGCGCGCGTTGTCGAGCATCAACTGGTCGAATTCGCTGCGGGTCACGTGCCAGGCGTGGCCGTAGATGCTGCCCGTCGAGGAGAAGTCGCTGCGCCACGGCTGCGGGTCCGAACCCCACCGCAGGGAGATGCCGCTCTTGTGCTGGAACCGCCGGTCCAGTTCCTCGACCAGGCCGAGTTCCTCCATCAGCGGGGTCATGCCGGTGACCAGGGACTCACCGATGTGGTAGCGGGGGAACCGCTCCCGTTCGAGGATCAGGACCCGGTGACCGGCCTTGGCGAGGAGCCCGCCGACGGTCGAACCGGCCGGCCCGCCGCCGACGACGACCACGTCGTAGTTCTGCATGTCAGACATGTGCGAATTCCCTTCGAGGGTGGGTTTCAAGACGGCCGAACAACGTCGGTGACGGGCGAGGAGAGGTTGCGGGCAGGTTCGGCGGGGTCGATCCCGGCGTCGAGGAAGGCCGTGGCGATGGTGTCGGCGAGCAGCTCGTCCTCGTCGTCGGCCGTGGTGGCGTGCCGGACCAGGGCTTCCGCGAACACCTGCGCCCGGTGCTGCCCGAAGCTCAGGTCCTGCCGGGCCCGGCGCGGGTCGTCCGGCTCGAAGGCACAGCCGACCGAGGCGGTGACGGCCCGGGTGAAGGGGGAGGTTCCCTCCGTGAGGAGGTCGGTTTCCTCGAGCATGACCGCGCAGTCGCGGGCGATCCGCCACGACGGCCGCGGAAGGTAGACGACGAGGGCGTCGTTGCGCGGGTACACGACGGGGGACGAGGCGATCTTCGCCTGCCAGGGGACCCCCGCGTCCTCCAGGAAACCGACGAGCGCACGCCAGACGTCCGGCGCGACGTCCGGGGAATCCAGGTGCCCGTACAGCCGCAGCAGTGGTCCCTTCCGCGGGGGAGCGGACAGGCTGGAGTTGGCGAGGAAGAAGCCCGACGACAGACCCGGCCTGGCGCAGGGCATGACGACGGTGACCTGGTCGCCGGAGCGTCCGGCCACCCGGCCGCGCGGCACCCGGACCCGCAGTCCGTCCAGCACCACGACGGTGTCGTCCGCCGTCTCGGAGACGAAGCGTCCCACCATCGTCGTGCTCGGCGGCCCGGTGGCCTCGTCGAGAGCCGCGTCCAGGGCGGCGTCGCGCAGCGAACGCGGCTTCACGTCCAGTGGCCTGGCGCGGCCGGAGTGCAGGGTGTCGTACAGCACGCCGCCCAGACGGCGGGCCAGGGCCTGGGGATTGTCCGCCTCGTAGACCTCGCCGGCCGTCTCCGCCTTGAGCCCTCCGGCGGTGACGGTGACCCGCTCGGTCAGGGCGGCGATCCGGTCGGCCAGACCGAGATTTCCGTGCGGCATGTCAGGCCTCCAGACCCAGGGACGAGGTGAATTCGGCCGGGGACAGCAGGACTGTGCGCCCGATGCCCGCCGCGGCTTTGGACACGGGCGACAGTCGGGTCGAGGAGCCCGCCGTGGCGAGCATGCGGTCCATCATGTGCCAGCCGGCGTACGAGGCCGCCCTGACGGCGAGCTCCTTGTCGTCCCGGACGAAGCCCGGAGCGCGGTCGAGGTAGGCGGCGTAGAAACGGCGGACCAGCGGGCTGCGCTGCTCGATCTCGCCGACACCGGTGGCGATGATCTCCTCGTGGGTGGGGGTGTGCCCCATGGGGGACGATTCGGCCAGTGTCACGGGGATCCGCAGGGCCGCCTGGAAGAGCCACTCACCCGCGAACGCGCCCAGGTCCCGGGCCGGATCACCGATGCGGGCCTCCTCGAAGTCCGTCAGGTACAGCTGCCCGCCGGCGAGGAGGAACTGGTCCAGCCGCACGTCGCCGTGGATGGGACACCAGGAGGGGAGGGACTCGTCGTCCGCCCCGCGCAGCCGGCGCAGGGCGTCGGCCAGTGGCGGGTCCCCGTGCATCAGCCGCCATGTGGCCAGCTCCGCGGCCGTCGCCTGGGTGTAGAAGGAATAGGGCACCGCCTCCAGGTTCGCCGTGGGCGGCAGCGGATGGGGCGTGGTGTCGAATCCCGCCGGGTCCAGCCCGTGGACGGCCGCGAGGCCGGTACCCGCCCGTTCGCACAGATCCTCGGTGAAGGCGTCGTCCGCGACCAGTTCGGTTCCGCTCCGGCTGTCGGAGAGCCGTTCGAAGACCAGTAGCCCGTTCTCCTTGTCGGACCCCAGCAGACGAGGCGTCGTCACCCAGTCCCCGGCTGCGGCGCAGAATGCCGTGGTACGCGTCATCCGGGCCTCACGGTCGGGCCCGCTGATGCGTTTGACGAATACCTCGGTACCGTCGGCGCTGGTTCCGCTCCAATTGTCATTGCGTCCCAGGGACGTCTTCACCACGGTCCGGTCGAGAATTCCGATACCGAGCCGACTGAGCAGTGCGTCGACCTCCGGAACACTGTCGAGATCGACCGGCGTCAACTGGGGAGTTCCGCCCCGGGCACGGTTTTCTGTCTCCATGCCGGGGACACTAAGGAGGGATCCGGTCGAGCGGCAACATCCAATTTTCCGGGTAAGTTGAAGGTCCGGCGGACCTGATGACGCCCCACTGGGCGGATTCCCCCGGGCGGTCAATTAACGCTTGGTGCGGCGGCGCCGGCGCGGCTGTAATCCTCCGTATGTCGGACGCCATCCATCACGAGACACTCGCCAACGGACTGCGCATCGTGGCTCAGCGAGTCAGGGGAGCCTCCGGTGTCGGAGTCTCCGTGAACTACCGGGTCGGCTTCCGGACCGAGAAACCCACGCGCTCGGGATTCGCCCACCTCTTCGAGCACATGATGTTCCAGGGGTCGCGGAACACCGCCGCCGGAGAGCACTTCGCCTCCGTCCAGGCCTGTGGCGGAATCGTCAACGGCAACACGTTCCCCGACTCGACCGACTACTACCAGGTCGTTCCGGGGGCCGCGCTGCGCATGGTCCTGGAACTCGAGGCCGACCGCATGGGGTTCCTCACGATCTCCCCCGACCTCCTCGCCACCCAGCGCAACGTCGTCAAGGAAGAGATACGGCTGCAAGTCACCGGCAAGCCCTACGGCGGCTTCCCGTGGACCGTCCTCCCCGGCGTGATGTTCGAACGGTGGGAGAACACCCACAACGGCTTCGGGGAACTCGCCGACCTCGACGCGGCGACCGCCGAGGACTGCGCCGACTTCTTCCGCACCTACTACGCGCCCGGCAACGCCGTCCTGGCCATGTGCGGCGACCTCGCCCCGGAGCAGGCCGTCGCCGCGGCCCGCACCGCATTCGCCCACGTTCCCGCCCGCCCCGTGCCCGCACCACCCGACCTGCACGAGCCCGCGCCGGCCGGGGAACGCCGTGCGACCCACCACGACGCCCTCGCCCCCCAGCCCGCCCTGGCCCTCGGAGCCCGCCTCCCCGACGCACGGCACGACGTACGCGGGTACGCCGCCCACGTCGCGCTGGCCCACCTGCTGACCACCGGCAACCACGCCAGGCTGCGCACCGCCCTGATCCCGTTCGGCGCGAAAGTCGACTCGGCCACGGGCTACTTCGGACCGATGACCGTCACCCACCCCGACACCTTCGTCATCGTCGCCCACCACCGCGCCGGCCAGGGCGACCGGACGGAGGAGGTCGTCAAGGGCCAGCTCGCCGACGTCGCCGGCGGTGCGGCCCGGGGAGCGGAGACGGCCCGGGCGGTGGCCTGCGCCCGTACGCGCTTCTACCGGGACTTCGACTCGCTCGCCTACCGCGCCCGGTTCCTCGCCCGCGGCGCCCTCCTCTTCGGCCGGGCCGACATCGGCGAGCAGCTCGCCCGGCACATCGGAGACCTCACCGACGCGGACATCACGGCCGCGGCGGCCAACGTCTCCTCGCCCGCGGGACGCGCGCTGATCAACCTGCTGCCCGAGGAGACGCCCCGATGACCCTTTCCGCACCCGACGCGCACCTGGTCACGGACCAGGCTCCCAACGGCCTGACCCTGACCGCGACCTCCCTCGACACCGTGCCGCTCCTGCAGGCACGCCTCGCGCTGCGCCTGCCGCTCGGCACACCCGCCGACCTCGCCGCCTCGGACGTCGTCGCCGCCTGCTGGTCACTGCACTCCGCCACCGCCCGTCTCGAACAGGCCGGGGGCATCGCCAGCGTCAACCGCCGACGCGACTGGCTGCTGCTCGGCCTGCAGGCGACGGCCGACCTCCAGCCCCTGCTGGCGGACACCCTCGCCGAGCTCGTCCACGCCGGCTTCACCACCGCCACCGTCGAACGCGCCGTCACCCTGGTCACCCAGCAGGCGACCGTGGCAGCCTCCCAGCCCGCCGTCCACGCCACCCGCCGGATGTGGTCCGCGTACTACGGGCAGCTTCCGCCCGCGGTCGACCCCGCACCCGACCCCGAACTGACCGGGCACGCCACCCTGAGCGACGTCACCGAGGCGTTCGCCCGGTTCGTCACCCCGCACCGGGCCCATCTCGCCCTCGTTGGAGCCACGGACACCACGCAGGCCCTCACCCGGTTCACGGCCGCCCTGTCCGACTGGCAGGCCGGCCTTCCCGACGACCGGCCGGCACTCCCGACGCCGCTGCCGTCACCCGGGATCACCACCAGCCACCGCCCCGGCCAGGAACTCACCCAGATACGCCTCGTCGCACCCGCCCCGCCCCGCAACGACATCATGGACTTCGCAGCCCACCAGGTGGCCGCCACCGTCCTCGGTGGCAGCTTCGCCTCCCGCATCAACACCGTCCTGCGGGAACAGCACGGCCTGGCGTACCGGTGCCGCGCCGCCACCGACTACGTCGACGCGGACGTCGTGGTCATAGAGGCCGACGTACACACCCGCCACGCCCCCCGGGCCATGAGCCTCCTCATGGAACTCACCGACGAGTACTCCACCACCGGGCCCGACGAGGAGGAGCTCCGCGCGGCCGGCGGGTTCATCACCGGCGCCTACACCATCAACGCCGGCTCCCAGAGCGGCCGGGCCTCCCTGCTCACCGCGGCCGTCACCCAGGACCTGCCCCCCAGCGCGCTCACCGACGTTCCCCGCGCCATCGCCGCGCTCACCCTCGCCGACGTCCGCGGTGCCGCCGCGCACTACCGGCCCGACCGCTTCAGCGGTGTCGTCTGCGGAGACGCCACCGGCTTCCCCGACCAGTGGCGCCGGCGCCCCGGCCACCCCGCATCCAGCAGCGAAGGATGAACGAGATGTCCACGATCAGCGTCATGTATCCGGCGATGCCGGCCGACATCGGCGACGTCCTGCCCTACGCCCGCGTCGCCGAGACCACTTCCGGCCGCAGGCTGTGGCTCGGGCAGTCCTTCACCATCGAAAGTCACGCGGTCTTCGCCGCACTGACCGGTATGGGCCTCGACATAGGCTTCGGAACCGCCGTCACACTGATGCCGCTGCGTCACCCCATGACTGCCGCCGTCAACGCACGCTCCATCGCGGCCCTGTCCGGCCACTCCTACATCAGCGGCATAGGCCCCGGAGGCAAGGAGCTCCAGCGCCGGGTCAACGGCCGCGCCTACGACAAGCCCGTGACGGCCGCCCGTCACTACATCCGGATGATGCGCACCCTGCTCGACGGCGGCCTCGCCACGGACGACGGCCTGTGGCCGACCGACGGCATCGAGATATCGAAGATGGACACGCCCCCCGTCGAAATCGGCGTCGGAGTCCTCCGTCTGCCGATGGCCCGGCTGGCCGGAGAGGCCGCCGACTGGGCCATCACCTGGCTGACACCCCTCAGCTACCTCGGTGACCGGCTCCTGCCGGCCATGGACGAGGCCGCCCGGACGGCGGGCCGTACCCGGCCGCGGGTCGCCGCCATCGTCCACTGCGCCGTGACCCGCCCCGGCCGCGACCTCCGGCAGCTGGCCCTCAAAGCCGTCGGCCCCCACCTGTCGTCCCCCCACTACAGCGACATGCTCAACCAGGCCGGCATCCCCGTCGACCGCTCCGACCCGGCGACCGCGGCGCAGCACATCATCGACCGGAACCTCTTCGCCACGGGCACCGCCGACGACATCGCCGCCACGCTGGCCTCCTACCACCAGGCCGGCGTCGACGACGTGGTCGTCAACGTGTGCGGCCTGCACATGCACGAGGGAACCGGCGCCGCGATCCGCGACCTCACCGCCATCACCACCGCCTTCGCCCGGCGAGGCACCCGATGACCCTGCCCGTGCCCTCCCCGCAGGCCGCACCCGCCTTCCACGCCAAACGTCTCCTCTACATCACCACCGGCGGGATCCAGGCCATGCTCCTGCCGGCCTGGATGAGCTGGCTGCGCACCCACTACCCGGAAACCGAGGTCCACAGCGTCCTCACGGCGTCCGCCCGGCGCTTCGTGGGAACCACGGCCGTCGCCGCGGCAGGGGGCCGGGGCCTGCCCACCGTCGACGTGTGGCCCGACGAACCCGACCGGGCCCTGCACGTCCACCTCGCCGCGTGGCCCGACGCCGTGCTCGTCCATCCGGCCACCATGCACTTCATCGCCCGCCTCTCGCTGGGCCTCGCGGACACCCCCGCGCTGCTGGCCCTCCAGAGCACCCGGGCCCCGATCGTGATCTGCCCCTCGCTGCCCCCGAACGGCCACCTGAACCCCGCCTACCAGCGGCACATCGTCGAGCTGTCCCAACGGGAGAACGTCACCGTCCTGCCACCCGTGAGCGGGGTGAGCGTGTCCACCGGAGAGGAGGGCATCGGCAGCGCCGCCTACCTGCCGCACGCCCTCACCACCCTGGAGGACATGCGCGCATGGTCCGAGAGCGGTGCCGCATGACCGCACCCGACGAACAGCAGATCGCCACGTACGGCACCGGCCTGCAGACCACCCGCATCACCCGGCGCTCCGACGGCACCATCCGCTGGCAGCACAGCCGAGGGCACAACCACACCACCCCCTACCCTCCCGTCCCGGACGACTTCACCGCGCGCGCACGCGACGCGTCCGACGACCGCCTGCACTTCGCCACACCCACCGAAGCCGACGCGACCCGGAGCACCTGGAACACCGCCGGCCGGCGCAGCGCCGCCCGGTTCCTGCTCATCGAGGACGACCCCGGCCACCACCTGTACGACCTCCTCGGCCGCCTCGGGGCCCGGCTCGAAGTCCTCCACACCCCCCGGCCCGCCCCGCCGCGCGACGTCTACCCGCCGCCCCCCGGTCCGGCCAGGCTGCGCACCTGGCTCGAACACGGCCGCGGCACCCGGGCCGGCGCCGGCTTCCACTACCGCCTGCGCAGCCAACTCGGCCCCGGACGCTTCGCCAAACTGCGCGCCTACACCGACACCGTCCTGCAGCCCACGGACCACGACACCGTCCTGCACGGCTGGCTCACCCTCGGCAGCATCGTCCCGCCGGACGAGCCCGGATCCGGCCTGCCCACCGCGGTCCTCTCCGGCATCGAAGCCGCGTACGGACGCCCCGAAGCAGACCTGTCCTCCATCGTCGGCGAGATCGAGGAGTTCCGCCGCACAGCCGAACTGTCCGGCACGCCGAGGCCCTTCCTCCGCAGGCTGACGGCCACCTTCCTGGACCACTACGGACTCGGCTACGACCGGTCCGTCGTGGCAGCCGGCGCGGTGGTCCGCATCGCCACGCACGCCCACGACTTCGCCAACTACGTGGGCTGGCACGCCAGCCTCCACACCTACGTCCCGATGCTGGCCGACCTCCTGGACTGCGACGGGAACACCGCCCTTCCCGGCACGTGAGCGGTGCCGTACCCCGCCGCCTCTGCCGAGAACCGAAGAACGCAGCACACAAGGGGATGCCGTGTCGCCGCAACCCGTCATACCGCCCCAGGAAAAGGTGCGTCTCGTGCTGGACCTGCTGTGCAAACGTCTCACCCTCTCCCAGGCCGCGCAGCAGGCAGGCGTCTCGCCCCAGGCAGTGGCCAACTGGCGCCGCCAGTTCATCACCGCCGGTCATGACGGCCTGCAGACGCCGGTCCGCCGCTCCGAGGAGGCCGACCGCCAACGCAAGCTGCTCAACGAGATCACGCTGTTGAAGGCCGCGCTCGGAGAGGCCCACCTCGCCCTGCGCCAGCACCGCGGACGAAGAACCGGCCCGCCCGGCAGCTCCCGGCCCGGCCCGTCCGGCGGTTCCCGGTTCTGACCGGCTTCCCGCATCCGCCGGCTGTGCCCCGGCCTCCCGTACGTCCGCAGCCACCGACGCCGACCACCGTGAAAGGCACCCGTCATGAGGCAACCGACCTCACAGCAGCCACAGCCCGCCGCGGGGCAGCCCATCCGGCTCCTGCGAGAGCTTGGCACCACGCCCTGGCCCCTCGTCGCCGCCGTCGTGCTGGCCCTGACCGCGACCGGCGCGTCCCTGTCCCTGCCGCTCCTGGCCAAGGACGTCATCACCAGCTTCGCCGAGGACCAGTCGCTGCTCACCCCCGTCATCTGGATGTGCGTCGCAGCCGTCGGAGGGGCGGCGGCCATGGCGGCCGCCGGATTCCTCATAGCCCGCGCCGGCGAGCAGATGGTCTACCGGGTCCGCAACTACGTCATGGGCCATACCCTGCGCCTGCCGCTGCTCACCGTCCGGACCCAGGGCACGGGCAACCTCACCGCGAGGATCACCTCGGACGCCCTGCAACTGCGTCAGGTCGTAGACGTCGGCGCCCAGTTCCCCCTCGCGATCCTCACCGTGCTGGCCACTCTCGGGGTCATGACCTGGATCGACTGGGTTCTCACCCTGGTGACGGTGGCCTCCCTGCTCCTCGTCACCGCCGTCCTCAGCCTCACCTTCCGGCGCCTCAAGGCCAGCATCACCGGTCAGCAGATCGCCATCGGCAAGATCGCCCAGCGCTTCACCTCCTACCTGGAGGCGCTCACCGCCATCAAGGCGAACCGAGCCGAACCGCTCGTGGCCCAGGTCCTCGCCGACGACGCCGACATCCTGCGCCGCGAGTCCCTCACCAGTGCCCGGCTCCAGGCCATCGTCCCGGCGGCGACCCAGCTCGGCAATCAGTTCGCGATGATCGCCGTCATCCTCGCCGGCGGCACCCGCATCGCCTCCGGTGCCCTCGAGGTCGCCGACTTCGCCGCGTTCCTCCTCTACCTCCTGCAGACCATTCCGTCGGCCACCACCCTGACCAATGCCATGGGACGCCTCCAGGCGGGCCTGGCCGCCCGGGACCGCTGCAACGAACTGCTCGCCCTCCCCGACGAGGCCGCGGACTCGCCCACCACGCGGGCCCCCGCCGTGGACCCGGCCGCACCGGCCATCGCCTTCCGCGACGTCTCCTTCACCCACCCCGGCGTCGGCACCCCCGCGCTGCGCGACATCTCCTTCGAGGCTCCGGCCGTCGGACTCACCGCCCTCGTCGGCTCCTCCGGCGCCGGCAAGACCACCGCGCTCACGCTCATGGACCGGTTCGTACGTCCCGGCAGCGGCCGGATCACCGTCCTCGGCCACGATCAGGACCGCTGGCCGCTCGGCGACCTGCGCCGGCACATCGCCTTCGTCGACCAGAAGTTCACCCTCATCGAGGCCAGCGCCCGCGACAACCTCCAGCTGGGCAAGGACAGCCCCGCCACCGACGAGGAGCTCGCCCACGTCCTCGACGTCCTGGACCTCACGGACGTCATCGACGCGCTGCCCGACGGCCTGGACACCGTACTCGGCCGCGAGACGGACCTCTCCGGCGGACAGCGGCAGCGCATGGCCCTGGCCCGGGCCCTGCTCTCCGACGCCGAGATCGTCCTGCTCGACGAACCCACCAGCCAGCTCGACGGCATCAACGAACAGCGTTTCCGCGCCGATCTGGACATGCTGGCCCGGGACCGTGCCGTCATCGTGGTGGCCCATCGCCTGTCGACCATCAACCACGCCCGCCATGTCGTCCTGCTGGACTCCGGCACCGTCGTCGACTCCGGCGACCACGACTCCCTGATGCAGCGCTGCCCCCAGTACCGGGAACTCGTGGCGACTCAGACCCTGCGGGAGACGGCCACTCCGGTGGCCGCCGCGTAGTGCGGCCGGCGGACCCCTGAAACGCCGCCGCGTTTCCGTGGCGGAGCAGTACGTCCATGGTCGTCGCCTCGGCGTGACCGGAGAGAGGGAAACCGATATGAACCGTTCGATACAGAAGGCCGTGCACTGCACGATCCTCGCTGCCGCGCTGGCCCTGAGCGCTCCACAGGCCTTCGCCGCGTCGGGCAGCGACGCCGCCGGTCCCGCGCGGCAGCCCGTCGCTTCTCAGGCGAGCGCGTGGCTGCCCCCCGCGGGCTACGTAAAGGAAAGCTCCTTCTACGGCACGGCTGCTGCCTGCGAGTCCACGGGCAGGACCGGCATCGCGGAGGGGAAGTGGATCGCGTACATCTGCTACCAGGCGCTGCCTTTCACTCCCTTCCAGGATCTCTACGTCAAGAAGTAGCGTCCGAGACGGGCCGCACGCCCTCCCGTGCGGCCCGTCGCCGGGCGCGGTGGTGGTCCGCCGGGACGGCGGAAGGTCAGGTGAGGACGACGACCTTGTGCATGCCGAGGAACGTGTGCGGAAGGCCGTTCCTGGCGCTCGGGACGTAGCAGAGCAGTACGTAGGTACCGGGCGGCAGGCCGTGCTGCTGGAGCATGGCGGTCCGGCCGGGGGAGATGGCTCCGAGGCCGTACGAAGGGCCGCTGAAGGGCCACGGCTCGGTCGCGGTGCCCTTCAGGAGGTTGTCGAAGTACGTCTGGAGCTGCACGTCCGTGGTGCCCGCGGCGACCGGCTGGAGCACCATCTCGTGGATCTCGTCCGAAGCGTTGTGGACCAGGATGGGGTCTTTGGCCCTGGTGGTGCCTTGCGCCTCGAAGCGGGGCCCGCCCGCTGCCTGCTCCGCGATGACGAAGCTTCCGGGGAACGCCGTGAGGCTCGGGACCCCGGCCTTGCCGAGGGTCATGGTGCGGTGGACCGGGTGGGCCGGGTCGCGCAGGAAGGCAGTGAAGTCGACCAGGACGACCTGGCCGGCCGAGACCGGGGTGGTGAAGGTGGCCGGGACCGCCGGGGTGACCGAGGCGCCGCCGAGCCACTCCGCCTCGTCCCGGACGGCCGCCGAGGCCTCGGCGCCGGCTGCCGGTACGCGGCTGACGAGTTTGGTGAGGTCGGTGAAGAACGCCTCCAGGGTGACACCCGGGCGCAGCCTGACCGCGTGGAGCAGGCGGCCCGTCGCGTCGTCGGTGGTGACGTGGAAGGAGACCAGGCCGCTGGGTGCTTCGGACGGGGCGGTGATGCCCGCGGCGCCGATGCTGATCTCGACCGGGCCGGAGGCCTTGAGGCTTTCGCTGTCCAGGGCATCGGCGAAGGTCATGCCGC
Source organism: Streptomyces sp. NPDC048258 (assembly GCF_043201995.1). Lineage (NCBI taxonomy): Bacteria > Bacillati > Actinomycetota > Actinomycetes > Kitasatosporales > Streptomycetaceae > Streptomyces > Streptomyces sp. NPDC048258. Next base: position 2,282 of record NZ_JBICZH010000027.1, on the reverse strand, counting down.
TGAGCATGGTGACGAAGGCCAGCGCGACGACGGCCGCGGCTCTGGTTCCGCGTCTGAGCAGTGCGGTGGACATGTGTAACCCCCCTGTCAAGGTGTGACCCCCCATCACCCGGGCAGCGACAACCGATCTGACGACCAGTCAAAAGCACTGCCACCAGGGCGGATTGAGGAGTCGGGCTGCGGATCGGCAGCCCGCTCACACCCTGGCACACGCCCCCGGAGACCGGCTATGAGCTCGCCGGAGAAGATGACGCTGTGTAGCCGTTCTCCAGGGCGGCGCCACACCCGGTCGAGCGCCGCCCGAGCCGACCGTTCACGGGCGGATGGCCGAGAACGCCGACGGGGCGGCGTATGCCGACGCGGTGTCGGGGTACGCCGCCCTGGGGCGGGGCGAGTTGCGGGAGGTGGCCCGCGTTGTCATGGCGGTTACTTCGGGTCGCGGTTGAACTTCGAGGCCGACCAGAAGTAGCCGAGCACGGCCAGCCCCAGGCACCAGGCGACTGCGATCCATCCGTTGTGGCCGATCTCGGTGCCGAGCAGCAGCCCGCGCAGGGTCTCGATGGCGGGGGTGAAGGGCTGGTATTCGGCGATCGGCTGGAACCAGCCCGGCATCGCGTCGACGGGGACGAAGGTGCTGGAGAGGAGCGGCAGCAGGATCATCGGCATCGCGTTGTTGCTGGCGGCCTCGGCGTTCGGGCTGATCAGGCCCATGCCGACCGCGATCCAGGTGAGCGCCAGGGCGAACAGCACGAGCAGCCCGAACGCCGCCAGCCACTCCAGGGCGGTGGCGTTGGTGGAGCGGAAGCCGATGGCCACGGCGACGGCTCCGACGAGGACCACGCTGGCGATGCACTGCAGCACGCTGCCGATGACGTGCCCGATGAGCACCGAGCCGCGGTGGATCGCCATGGTGCGGAAGCGGGCGATGATGCCCTCGGTCATGTCGGTGGAGACGGACACCGCGGTGCCGATCGTGGTGCTGCCGATGGTCATCAGCAGGAGACCCGGTACGAGGTAGGCGATGTACTCGGAACGGTCGGCGCCGCCGCTGCCGATGCCCGCGCTCATCACGTCGCCGAAGATGTAGACGAAGAGCAGCAGCAGCATGATCGGCGTGAGCAGCAGGTTCAGGGTGAGGGACGGGTAGCGCCGCGCGTGCAGGAGGTTGCGGCGCAGCATGGTGGACGAGTCGCGCACGGCGAGGGAGAGGGAGCTCATCGGACAGCCTCCTTGTGCTGGTCGGTGTCGCCGGTCAGGGCGAAGAACACGTCGTCGAGGTCGGGGGTGTGCACGGTCAGCTCGTCGGCCTCGATGCCGGCGGAGTCCAGCCGGTCGAGGACGGTACGCAGCTCGCGCTGGCTGCCGTCGCTGGGGACCTGCAGCGCCAGCCCCTCGTCGTCCCGGGTGGCCTCGCGCAGGGCGATGGCGGCGGACTGGTAGGCGGCCGGGTCGGTGAAGCGGAGCCGGACGTGGCCGCCGGGGATGAGCCGCTTGAGCTCGTCGGCGGTGCCCTGGGCGGCGATCTTGCCGTCGTTGAGCACGGCGATGCGGTCGGCGAGCTGGTCGGCCTCCTCCAGGTACTGGGTGGTGAGGAAGACGGTGACGCCGTCGGAGACGAGCTCGCGGATGATCTGCCACATGTTGTGGCGGGAGCGGGGGTCGAGGCCGGTGGTCGGTTCGTCGAGGAAGATGATCCGCGGGTTGCCGACCAGCGTCATGGCGATGTCGAGGCGGCGCTTCATGCCGCCGGAGTAGGTGGAGGCGGGCTTCTGCGCGGCCTCCACCAGGTCGAAGCGCTCCAGCAGTTCGGCGGCGACCCGCCGCCCGTCGCGCTTGGACAGGTGGTGCAGGTCCGCCATGAGGAGCATGTTCTCCTCGCCGGTGATCAGGCCGTCGACGGCGGAGAACTGCCCGGTGACACCGATCGCGGCGCGCACCGCCTGCGGGTCGGTGGCCAGGTTGTGGCCGCCGATGTGGATGCCGCCGGTGCCCGGGTCGGGGGAGACGAGGGTGGAGAGGATCTTGACGGCGGTGGTCTTGCCGGCGCCGTTCGGCCCGAGCAGGGAAAAGATCGTTCCTTCGGGGACGGCCAGGTCGACACCGTCGAGCACGGTCTTGTCGCCGTAGGACTTGCGCAGCCCGTTCGCCGCGATGGCCAGGTTGGTCATGAGGGGTGCTCCTTTACAGGCTGCGGGCGGTGATGTCGCCGTAGGTGGTGGTCGCGTGGATGTTCAGGCCGGCGGCGGCACCGTCGGTGTTGTTGAGCGAGTTGTGGATCCGGC
>NZ_JBICZH010000026.1:71949-81347 GCF_043201995.1 Streptomyces sp. NPDC048258 | reverse complement strand
GAAGCTAAGCCTTTCAGCGCCGATGGTACTGCAGGGGGGACCCTGTGGGAGAGTAGGACGCCGCCGAACAATCATTGCGGAAGCCCCGCACCAGATAATGGTGCGGGGCTTTTCTGCGTTCAGGGCTAGGATCCCCGACATGAGCGCAGAACAGAATCAGTACCAGATACGTGCTGTCCGTGCCGACGAGTGGCAGCAGGTCAAGGAGCTTCGGATCGCCTCGCTCCACGATCCCGCGGCTCCCATCGCCTTCCTCGACACCGCCGAGCTCGCCGAGGCCAGGCCGGACAGCTTCTGGCAGGAGCGGACCGCCGGCGCCGCGGCCGGGCGGGCCGTACGGCAGTTCGTGGCCGTGGGGTCCGACGGGGTGTGGGACGGCACGGTGAGCGTGCTCGTCGAGGAGCTGGGGACCACCGACTTCCTCGACCGCGGGATCGAGACGACCCAGGGGCACATCGTCGGCGTCTTCGTCCGTGAGGGGCAGCGGGGCACCGGGCTGGCCGAGGACCTGTTCCGGGCCGGACTGGAGTGGGCCTGGTCGCTGGAGGAGCCCGCGCTGGAACGCGTACGGCTCTACGTGCACGAGCGCAACGAGCGGGCCCAGGCCTTCTACCGGCGCATCGGATTTCAGGACAGCGGTGTGAAGGTGCCCCTGGCGGGCGATCCGTCCGCCAAGGAGCTGGAGTTCGTGTTCCCGAGGCCCTAAGGGAGGTCCGCGTCGGGCCAGCGGGAGCGGGCCTGTTCGCGGCTGCGGCACAGGGCGAGGAGGGGGAGCGTCTCGTCGGCCAGCAGCTCCGGGAGCTGGGGGACGGGGGCTACCGCCGCCACGTCGTCCAGGATCAGGGACAGTGGTGGGTCGAGCCGACCGTGGGATGACCGTGCGGCCATGCGACGGCCGTGCTCGACCACGTGAGCGGCGAGTGCGGTCAGCAAGGGCATCGCACCCGGGTGGGTGCGGGGGTCTTCCAAGGGCTCGCCCACCACGTACAGGCTGCCCCCTTCGCCCAGAAACGAAGCCAGGGTGAGGGAATCGGTTCGGTTCGGGTTGCAGGCCTCGCGGATGTGGATCGAGGTGAGGCAGGAGAGGGCACGGGCCGTCAGGTTCTGGGCCAGCTCGCGCCGTTCCGGGTGGGCGGTGAGGGCGCTCTCCAGTTCGCCGGCGGCTCCCGGTGTCGCCTGGGGGTGGGTGCGCAGGATGCGGACCGGCTCCTGGGCGCTGTTGCCCTGGGTCCAGCGGTGGAGCTGCTTGAAGGGGCGGTCGTCCAGGGCGGCCGCCTGGAGCCAGCTACGCAGGAGCGTTTCCGCGGTGTCGGCGACGGCCGCGTCGAGCCGGGCCTGCGGGCGTACGGGGGTCAGCAGGGCGATCGCGCGGGCGGCGGCGGTGTCGCGGTCGGCGCAGCCCTCGGCCGGGTTCCAGTGCATGCGGGCCGGGGTGTCGCACAGGTGCGAGGGGTCGTAGAGGAGGACCGGGCCCAGTTTGGCGCGGGCGTCCTTGGTCTCGGCCCAGAGGGTGGGGGAGGAGGTCACGATCAGCGCGGCGCCCTCCGTCTCCTGGATGCGCTGTGCCGCCGCGCGGAACCGGTCGTCGGGGCCGCCGTACGCCATGCGGAGTTGCCGGGTGGCCGTGATGGGGGCCGCCGCCGGCGCGTAGCCGAAGCCGTAGCGGTAGGCATCGTCCACCGGGGCCTTGCGGTCCGGCTCGGGCGCCGGGTCCGCGCGCGGGGGCTCGTACGGCGCGGCCTGAGCCTGGGCCGGGAGTTGCAGTTGGGGCTGGGGCTGGGGCTGCAGTTGGGGCTCGTACGGTACGGGGGCCGGCGGAGGCTGTTTGGCCAGCGCCCGGCGGGACTTGGTGCGGGCGAACACGCCGATGGCGAAGATGATGAGCACGAACAGCACCAGCAGCTGGCTGATGAACAGGCCCCAGAACAGGCCCCAGCCGGACAGGGCGGCCGGGTCGGTGTCCGGCCAGGCGCCCGGGACGTCGTGCGGTTGCGCTATCAGGGCGCGGACGGCTCCCGGGGTGCGGGTGAAGGTGACGGTGTCCGGCCAGGCGCCTTTGGCGAAGAAGGCGGCCAGGCCGGTGGCGGACCAGACCAGGACGGCGAGGCCGAGGAGGAAGGCCAGCAGGCCGACCAGCAGGCCGTCCGGGACGCCGCCGGACGCGGGGGGCTCCGTACGTCTCGCGTCGTGCATGGTCAGGCCACCGTGGTCGCGGAACCCGGGCCGCCGTTGCCGCGGCGGCGTTCGATGGACAGGGCGCGTTCCTCCGCTTCCAGTTCGGCGGCGAGCATGTCGTCGTGGAGCCGGGCGGGGGCCGAGGACTCGGTCATGGCGCGGTCCGTGTAGACGAGGGGGCGTTCGGCCTCGGTGATGAGGTGTTTGACGACCTGCACGTTGCCGTTGACGTCCCAGACGGCGATGCCGGGGGTGAGGGTCGGGATGATCTCGACCGCCCAGCGGGGGAGGCCGAGTACGAGGCCGGTGGCGCGCGCTTCGTCCGCCTTCTGGGCGTAGATGGTGCGCGTGGAGGCCATCTTGAGGATGGCCGCGGCTTCCCGGGCGGCCGCGCCGTCGACGACGTCGGAGAGGTGGTGGACGACGGCGACGAAGGACAGGCCGAGGCGGCGGCCGAACTTCAGGAGGCGCTGGAACAGCTGGGCGACGAAGGGGCTGTTGATGATGTGCCAGGCCTCTTCGACGAGGAAGATGCGCTTCTTGCGGTCGGGCCGGATCCAGGTGTGCTCCAGCCAGACGCCGACGATCGCCATGAGGATCGGCATCGCGATGGAGTTGCGGTCGATGTGGGAGAGGTCGAAGACGATCAGCGGGGCGTCGAGGTCGATGCCGACGGTGGTCGGGCCGTCGAACATGCCGCGCAGGTCGCCGTCGACGAGGCGGTCGAGGACGAGGGCCACGTCGAGGCCCCAGGCCCGGACATCGTCTATGTCGACGTTCATGGCTTCGGCGGATTCGGCTTCGGGGTGGCGCAGTTGGTCGACGATGTCGGTGAGGACCGGCTGGCGGTCGCGGATCGCGTCGACGACGTAGGCGTGCGCGACCTTGAGGGCGAAGCCGGCGCGCTCGTCGAGGCCGTGGCCCATGGCGACTTCGATGATGGTGCGGAGCAGCGCGAGCTGTCCGGTCGTGGTGATCGCCGGGTCGAGGGGGTTGAGGCGGATCCCGTCGTCGTTGGCGGCGATGGGATCCAGGCGGATGGGGGTTATTCCCAGCTGCTGGGCGATGAGGTTCCATTCGCCGACGCCGTCCTCGCCCTGGGCGTCGAGGACGACGACCTGGCGGTCCTTGAAGCGGAGCTGGCGCAGTACGTACGTCTTCTCCAGGGCGGACTTGCCGTTGCCGGATTCGCCGAGGACGAGCCAGTGGGGTGCCGGGAGCTGTTGTCCGTAGAGCTGGAAGGGGTCGTAGATGTAGCCCTTGCCGCTGTAGACCTCGCGGCCGATGATGACGCCGGAGTCGCCGAGGCCGGGGGCGGCGGTGGGCAGGTAGACGGCCTGCGCCTGCCCGGTGGAGGTGCGTACGGGCAGGCGCGTGGTTTCGACTTTGCCGAAGAGGAAGCTGGTGAAGGCGTCCGTCAGCGCGGACATGGGATCTCGCATGGGCGGCACTTCCCTCCAGCTAGCGTCGGATGCCGGTGGCGAACGGCAGGGTGTTGACGAAGGCGCGGTGGTGCTCGCGGTCGCACCACTCCAGCTTCAGGTAGGACTTGCCGGCCGAGGCGCGGATGGTCCGCTTGTCGCGGGCGAGGGCTTCGGGTGAACGAGAGGACACCGTGATGTACCCGACCAGGTTGACTCCCGCCGCACCGCTGGCGAGATCTTCACCCCTCTGGTCGAGCCGGCCGTGGGCCGCGATGTCGCGGGGGTCGACGGTCCGGTTCATCTTGGCGGCGCGGGAGGCGTCGGCCTCGTCGTTGGTCTTCTCCGTGAGCATGCGCTCGATGGCCACCTCGGTGGGCTCCAGGTCCATGGTGACGGCGACGGTGCGGATCACGTCCGGGGTGTGGACGAGGAGGGGGGCGAGGAAGTTGACGCCGACGGGGGTCATCGGCCACTCCTTCACCCAGGCGGTGGCGTGGCACCAGGGGGCGCGGGTGGAGGACTCGCGGGTCTTGGCCTGGAGGTAGGTGGGTTCGACCGCGTCGAGTTCGGCGGGCCAGGCGTTGCGCTTGGTCATGGCCTGGATGTGGTCGATGGGGTGGTCCGGGTCGTACATGGAGTGCACGAGGGAGGCGAGTCGGCCCTGGCCCAGCGGCTGGCGGACGCGGATGTCGGCCTCGGCGAGGCGGGCGCAGATGTCGGTGAGCTCGCGGGCCATGACGATGGCGAGGCCGGCGTCGCGGTCGAGCTTGCGGCCCTTGTGGGGGGTGGCGGCGCGGGCGATGGTGTGGGCCTCGGCGGCGAGTTCGCGGCTGTAGTGCATGCAGGCGACGAGGTACGCGCGGTGCTGCTCGGAGGAGGTGGACACCATCGACTGGAGCTGGTCGTAGGACTCGCGCAGCCAGCCGGGGGCCTGGGTGTCGCCGCGCTGGGCGACGTCCTTGGCGTGTGCGTCGGGGTCGGCGGGCAGCGTACGGGCGAGCATCTGGAGGCGGGTGACGAAGCCGTCGCCGTTGGCCACGTGCTTGAGGAGGGTGCCGAAGCGGTCGACGAGGGCTTCTTGGTCCTCGCTGTCGCGCAGGCCGACGCCGGGGCCCTCGATCTCGATGGCGGCGGTGACCGTTCTGCGGTCGGCGTGGAGGAGGACGGCGATCTCGTCGGGGCCGAAGGGGGCGGCGAGCCAGTTGATGCGGCCGATGCCGGGGGGCGGGCCGACCTCGACCTCGCGGCCGTCGGAGCCGCGTACGCCGGCTTCCATGGCGCCGGAGCGGTAGGTCGTACCGCGGCGCAGGGTGCGCTTGTAGCTGCGGCTGATCTCGAACCAGCGGTAGAAGGTGCGGCCCTTGTACGGGACGTACACGGCGGCGAGCGCGAGCATGGGGAAGCCGGCGAGGCTGACGATGCGCAGGGTGAGGTCGGGGACGAGCAGTCCGCTCATCATGCCGAAGAACGCCCCCGCGATGATCAGGGCGATCTCGCCGGTCTCGCGGTTCTTGCCGACGATCGCGTTCGGCCGGGCCCGGCCGATGAGATACGTGCGGCGGGGCGCGACCGGGTGCAGCTGGTGGGACTGGGTCGTCAACGCCCGTCACCTCCTGTGTTCCTCGTACTCGAACTCGTGCGGGGCGGGGGTGCGGCGGAGGGGACAGATCCGCCGCCGGACCCGCCGCCGGAGGTGGGGCGGCTGCTGTGGGCGGCCACGCCTCCGGAGATGGGGTTGGCGGGGCGGGGCGCGCTGTTGGCGCCGCCGTCGCCGCCTCCGCGGTGGGCGCCGCGGCTGCTGTGGGTCTTGATGCCCTGCGAGACGAGGGAGGCCGGGGAGCTGATGACGGCGGCGGCCTGGGCGCCGTCGGTGGCCTTGCTGCGGTTGGAGCGGGCGGAGGCGATCTCGTCGCCGAAGCCGGGGACGAAGCGGTAGATCATCGCGGAGGCGAAGATCGCCAGGAGGATGATGGCGAGGCCGGTGACGACGGCGGAGAAGGCGTCGGGGCCCTTCTCGCCGGCGAGGGCTCCGGCGAGGCCGAGGACGATGACGATGACCGGCTTCACGAGGATGACGGCGATCATGATGCCGGCCCAGCGGCGGACGTGGCCCCAGAGGTTCCGGTCGACGAGGCCCGCGTAGACGACGACGCCGAGGAGGGCGCCGACGTAGAGGAGCGCGGCCCGGATGAAGAGCTCCAGGAAGAGGATGCCGGCGGCGAGGACGGTGACGAGGGAGACGACGATCAGCATGATCGGGCCGCCGCCGATGTCGTCGCCCTTCTTGAGGGCCTCCGAGAAGGAGCCGAAGAAGACGTCGGTCTGGCCGCCGGTGGCGGAGGCGATGACCTCGGTGACGCCGTCGGTGGCGGAGACGACGGTGTAGAGGATCAGGGGGGTGAAGGCGGAGGCGAGGACCGTGAGCCAGAGGAAGCCGATGGCTTCGGAGAGGGCCGTGGTGAGGGGGACGCCGCGGACGGCTCGCTTGGCGACGGCGAAGAGCCAGAGGACGAGGGTCAGGATGGTGGACGCGGCAAAGACGACGGAGTACTGCTTGAGGAAGGCGGGGTTGGTGAAGTCGACGTTGGCGCTGCCCTTGACCGCTGCGCTGAGCTTGCCGACGATCCAGGCTGCGGCGTCGGCGCAGCCCTTGGCTAGGGAGGCGAGGGGGTTGAGGGCGTCGGCGGGGTCGCTGGGGGCCAGGCCGGTGCGGGGGGCTTGGCCGGAGCCCCGATCGCAGTACTCCCGGGCAGGGCCGGCGATCAGCGCGCAGGGGTCGTTGCTCGCGCTCGGCGCCGGAGTGGGCGTGGGAGTCGGGGTCGGCGCGGCCATCGCGCGGGCGGCGAGAAGGACGACCGCGGTCTGGAGGACCGCAGTGGTGGCGCCGATCCTTCGGAGCGAGAGCCGGTGGCTACCGGGCATAGGTGAACCCTCCGAATTCGGTGACCGCGCTGCCGATCTCGTCGGAGGTGGATACGGGGTTGTCGCCGGTGACCGGGGTGGGGCCGTCCTTCTGCGAGGTTTCGACGACCTTCCAGTCGGAGCCGTTCCACTTGAGCGTCATCGAGATCGTGAACCAGCCGCTGGTGACGGGGCGGGTGGACTTGTCGCCGGTGAGGCCGAACATGCCGATGCACCACACCTCCACCGAGGCGGTGCCGCCGGCGAGGTTCTTCACCTTGGCCCCGACCGGAACCGTCCGGTTGACGAAGGTGGAACCCGTCGGTGCCAGGCCGTCCTTGGTCAGGCCGATCTGGGAGAGCAGGCCGGCCGAGTAATCGGCGTCGAATCCGGTCTGGAGCTTCGTCCGGGTGCTCTCGTCCGAGATCGCGTCCACGATGGCGTGGCGGCGCGCCGGGTTGAACATGCCGTCAGAACCCAGTGCGACCGCGTAGTTGGTGGCAGCGGACTGGGCGCCCTGCTGGTCCTGGGCGAACCCGGAGGGCACGCCCCCGTTCTTGCCCGTGACCGGGTCTGTGCCTGTCGGGGTGGTGGACGTGGTGGTCGGGGACTTGTCCGTCGAGGGGGGGCGGGGGGTGTCCGGGCCTTGGTTCGCGAACGCGATGGCGGCGATCAGGAGGACCACCACGCCGACCACCGTGATCAGGCTGCGGGAGGCGCGGGGGGTGCGGCGGGCGGGGCCGTACGGGTCGGCGGGGGAGTCCGGAAGGCGGGTACGGGTCTGGCCCGTGCCGCCGTACTGGTCGTCGTTGCTCATTCCGTTTCGGCCCCCTCGTTCCCGCGTAGGCGCGGTGTGGTGATTCCTCATCAAGTACGGCCGCGGTGGCCCGCTAGACGGCCATTCCGTAGACGATGGTGAAGAGGGTGCCCAGGGAGCCGATGATGAAGACGCCCGTGAGGCCGGCCACGATCAGGCCCTTGCCCTGTTCCGCGCTGAACGTGTCGCGCAGGGCGGTCGCGCCGATGCGCTGCTTGGCCGCGCCCCAGATGGCGATGCCGAGGCAGAGGAGGATCGCCACGGCCATGACCACCTCGATCATGACCTTCGCTTCGTTGCCGAGACTGCCGAACGGCCCCCAGTTCGGGGCGATTCCGCCGATGATGGTGGTGATGTCGCCCTTTTCGGCTGCCAGGATCATGTAACTCACCGCCCCTGTATGGGTAGTTCCGAAAGCCCGTGCCCGACGGCAGGGGTCACGCACTATCTTCGCTGATGAAACCGCCGTCGTCGTCGACTTGACGGCTCTCTTTACCCGATCCTCCGGCCCGCGCCCCGCCCCTGCGCTCTGACCTGGGCAGGGGCGGTGTGTATGCGAAAGAACGTATGGTCACTCTGTGTATCACGGGGGGTGACGCCGGGCAATGATTGTCGTCTCGGCGTACGGGGTGGCGTCCCTGTCCAGAGGTGTTGTCAGTGGGGTCCGGCAGGCTGGGGGGCATGACGACGACTCCGTGGACCCTTGCCGATGTAGAGGCGGCCATCCGGGCGGGATGGTCCGCCGAGACCTGCGAGCCGGCCAATGTCACCGGGATCCCCTGGACGGCCGAGAATCCGGCCTGGGGGCAGTGCGACATCACCGCCGTGGTCGTGCAGGACATCGTGGGCGGGGAGCTGGTGCTGGGCGAGGTGTTCCACGACGGGCGCCAGGAGGGGTACCACTGGTGGAACCAGCTGCCCGGGGGGATACGGATCGATCTGACGCGGGAGCAGTTCCGGCGGGGCGAGACCGTGACGCCGGGGCGGGTCGTGAAGCGGCCGCCGGGGCGGCTGTCGAGGCGCTGGGAGGAGTACCAGCTGCTGCGCCAGCGGGTCATCGACAAGCTGGGGCCGCTGCCGGGTGTGATGGAGACGGCGGACGGGCGGCGGCTGGCCTACACGGACTTCGGCGGGCCGGGGGCGCCGTTGCTCGCGCTGCACGGGCACTTCCAGGACGGCAGGAGCTTCGAGGAGCTGGCCCGGGAGGTGGGGCCGGCGTGGCGGGTGATCGGCCTCGACCAGCGGGGGCACGGGGAGTCGGACCGGGCCGCGGAGTACACGCGGGAAGGGTACGTGGCCGACGCCGCGGCCGTCCTGGAGCACCTGGGGCTGGGGCCGGCGGTGGTGGTGGGGCACTCGCTGGGCGGCGTCAACGCGTACCAGCTCGCCGCGCGGCGGCCGGATCTGGTGCGGGCGGTGGTGGTCGAGGACATCGGGGCGGTGGTCGAGGACGACCTGTCGTACGCGCGGGAGTGGCCGGGGCGGGCCGCGACCCGGACGGGGTTCCTGGCGGGGGTGGGGAGTGCGGCGGCGTACCTGGCGGGGGCCCTGCGGGAGTACGCGGACGGGTGGGGGACCGCGTGCGTCGTCGAGGACGTGGTGTCGTCGCAGCGGGGGCTGAACGGGGATCACTGGGGGGACTGGCTGGCGGTGCGTCAGCCGACGCTGCTGGTGCGGGGGGATCGGAGCGGGGTGCTGTCTGCCGAGCACGCGCGGGAGATGACGTTGCGGAGGGCGGGGGTGCGGTTGGTCGAGCTGCCGGCTGGGCATGCGGTGCGGGTGGGGGATCCGGAGGGGTTCTACGCCGCCGTGCGGGGGTTTTTGGCGCGGGTGTGAGTGGGGTGCGGGGCCGGGGGCCGGGTGCGGCGCCGTTGCCGGGGCTCCGCCCCGGGCCCCGCGCCTCAAACGCCGGCGGGGCTGGGATGACCCTGGGCTCCGCGCCTCCAGCGCCGGCGGCTGGGGTTGGCGGGGCTGGGGTGTGCCCGGCGGGGGCTCAAGATCGGGGCTCCGCCCCGGACCCCGCGCCTCAAACGCCGGCGGGGCTGGGATGACCCTGGGGCTCCGCCTCGGGCCACGTGCCT
>NZ_JBICZH010000026.1:0-71852 GCF_043201995.1 Streptomyces sp. NPDC048258 | reverse complement strand
GCTCAGGCGCCGGCGGGGCTGGGATGACCCTGGGGCTCCGCCTCGGGCCACGTGCCTCAGGCGCCGGCGGGGCTGGGATGACCCTGGGGCTCCGCCTCGGGCCACGTGCCTCAGGCGCCGGCGGGGCTGGGATGACCCTGGGGCTCCGCCCCGGGCCCCGCGCCTCAAACGCCGGCGGGGCTGGAGTTGCGCCCGCGGGATGCCGTGTCGGGGGTCAGGTCCAGTGGGTGGGGTGGGTGAGGGTCGGGGGGATGCGGGTGGTGGGGTTGCCTTGGGCGGCGTTGAGTTGGGGTTGGGTGAGGAAGACGGCGTTGCGGAGGTCCGCGTCGCGGAGGTTGGTGTCGCGGAGGTCCGCGCCGATCAGGTCGGCCGTGCGGAGGTCGGCGCGGCTGAGGTCGGCGGCGATCAGGTAGGCGCCGCGCAGGTTCGCGCCGCGCAGGTCGGCGCCGGAGAGGCGGGCGCCCATCAGGTCGGCGCCGCGGTGGTTCTTCTTGCGGCCCGGCACCTTGGCCCGTACGAGCTCGCTGGTCTTCAGCAGCAGGGTGTTGATCTTCTGGCGGAGGGCGCCCACGTCCAGGTCCGCGAGGGACTCGGCGTCGGCGCGCGTCCACTCCTCGGTCTCCGCGAGCGCGTCGCGCAGCTGCGCGTGGACCGGGGCGGCGTCCGGGAGGGTCAGGGCCTCGGCGACGTAGAAGAGGAGCTCGTGCAGCTGCCGCATCACGGGGAAGACGTCGAACATCCGACGGGCCGTGCCGGGGTCGGTGCGCCAGTCGCGGCCGCCGAAGGTGACCTGGGAGACCTGCTGGCCCGCGCCGAAGCAGTCGAAGACGGTGCAGCCCTGGAACCCCGAGTCGCGCAGCCGGGTGTGGATGCCGCAGCGGAAGTCCTCCCGGAGGTTCTTGCAGGGGGTTCCGGCGGGCTTGTTCACGGCGAAGTCGTTGGACTTGGCGAACGGCAGGGCGACGCAGCACAGCGCGAAGCAGTTCGCGCAGTCGGCTTGCAGGACGGGGAGGACGGGCAGGGCCGGCCGGGCGGCGGGGGTACGGGACACGTCGTCCATTGTTACCGCTCAGGGGCGGTGAGCCGCATCTGGAGGGCGGTCCAGCGGACGCCGTCGACCTCCTCGACGTCCTTGATGATCTCCTCGGTACGGAATCCGAGCTGCTCGTATATGCGGATCGCCGCGGTGTTGTGCGCCCAGACGCCGAGGCTGAGCTCCGGCAGGCCCAGCTCGCCGAAGCAGAGGTCGACGGCCTGGGTGACGAGGGCCCGGCCGTAGCCCCGGTCGCGGGCCTCGGGGTCGATCAGGACGCGGCCGAGGCGGGTGCCGGCCACCGAGACGTGGCCGACGCGGTACTTGTCGGGGGTCACGGCGGTCCAGATGCGGCGGCCGGGCTCGGCGGCGTAGGCGGCGAGCTGTGCGTCGTCCAGGGGCCAGGTGAAGGCGGGGCCCGCCCAGGTCATCAGCTCGGCGGGGGTGGTCACCCACTTGCGCAGCAGCGGGGCGTCGTCGGCCGGCCGGTAGGGGTACAGGGAGAGCAGGTGCGGGAACATCCTCCAAGTATCCGGATGGGGAATGGGGTTGATCGGGGAGCCCGGCCCCGGTGAGCATCCCGGTATGACAGAAGTGATCGCAGTCGCCGTTATTACTCTCCTCGCCGTGATCAGTCCCGGCGCCGATTTCGCCATGGTGGTCCGCAACAGCTACCTCTACGGGCGGCCCACCGGGCTGTTCGCCGCCGCCGGGGTCGCGGCCGGGGTCCTGGTCCACGTCTCCTACACGATGCTCGGGGTCGGTCTGCTGATCGCCTCCTCCACCGCGCTGTTCACCGTGATCAAGCTGGCGGGCGCGGCCTACCTGGTGTGGATCGGGATACGCACCTTCCGCGCGCGGACCGAGGTGACCGTGGACCTGGAGTCCGAGCCGGGGCTGACCCGGCTCGGGGCGATGCGGTCGGGGTTCCTGACCAATGTGCTGAACCCGAAGACCACGCTGTTCGTGGTGTCGACCTTCACGCAGGTGGTCAATCCGGACACGCCGGTGTGGCAGCAGGCGGGCTACGGGCTGTTCATGTCGGCGGCGCACCTGGGCTGGTTCGGGGCGGTGGCCCTGTTCTTCTCGAACTCCCGGCTGCGGGACCGGATGCTGAAGGCGCAGAAGGCGCTGAACCGTGCCATCGGATCGGTGCTGGTGGGGCTGGGGGTGGGGCTGGGGTTCGCCCGCTGACCGGTCGGCCCCGGTCGCCGGCGGCGCTCGGCCCCGGTCGCCGACGGGCTCGCCCCCGGTCGCCGGCCCCGTTCCGTACGGGGCTGGTGTGCCCGGTTACCTGTCGGTAGCGTGCAGGGTATGGGCGCTGTCGAGGGGTTCTTCGAACGGGATGACACCGGGCGGTTCACCGCCACCGAGTACACGCGCGGGCCGTGGGACCCGGGCGCGCAGCACGCCGGTCCGCCGGCCGCCCTGCTCGGCCGGGCCGTCGAGGAGCGGCCGGGTGCGCGCGCGGACATGCGGATCGCCCGGATCACGTACGAGATCCTGCGCCCGGTGCCGATCGGCGCGCTGGAGATCACCACCAGCGTGCTGCGGGCCGGGCGCGGTACGGAGGTGGTCGAGGCCGCGCTCACACCCGCGGGCGCGGGCGCCCCGGTGATGCTGGCGCGGGCCCTGCGGATCCGGGTGGCCGAGGAGGCGGTGCCGGCCGTGGTGCCGGGGCCGCAGCTGCCGACCCCCGGGGAGGCCGTGGTCACGCCGTTCTTCCCGGTGCCGTGGGACACCGGCTATCACACGGCCATGGAAGCCCGCTTCACCGAGGGCGCCTTCGTGGAGCTCGGCCCCGGTACCTGCTGGATGCGGATGAGGGTGCCGCTCGTCGCCGGGGAGGAGATCCGTCCGCTGGACCGGGTGCTGATCGCCGCGGACTCCGGAAACGGCATCAGCTCGGTGATGGACTTCAGCCGGTTCGTCTTCGTCAACGGCGACCTCACGGTCCACCTGCACCGCCATCCGGTCGGCGAATGGGCCTGCGTGGAATCCCGTACGAGCGTGGACGCGGCCGGCATCGGCCTCGTCGACGCCCGGCTCCACGACGAGAAGGGGCCCATCGGACGCAGCGCGCAGAGCCTCTTCGTCGCACCCAGGTAGCGGCCGGGCCGGTCGCGCGCCCGGCCCGCCGTGCCCCCGGCCGCCGGTCGTGCGGACTGGACGGTGGTCTTGTGCCGCGTCGAGGATGACCCCACGAAGTACGCGAGCATCGCCTGTTCGGGCTTCCGAGTGGGGTAGTACGACATGCGACACGGCCGAATCACACGTTGAAGTGACGGGGATGGGGGAGGGTTGACGGGTGCGTAGATTCTGGATGGCCGGCGGGATCGGGATCGGGCTGTGTCTGACCTTCGTGGTGCTGCTCGTCGTGGGGACGTACTCCGCGGCCGCGGGCCTGGTGGGTGCGGGGGCGGGCGGTCGCGCCGTCGGCCTCGCGAAGGGGGCGGTGCCCGCCAAGTACCAGGCACTGGTGGAGAAGTGGGGCAACCTCTGCCCGGCCATCAGCCCGCCGCTGCTCGCCGCCCAGCTGTACTCCGAGAGCGGCTGGAACCCGAGCGCCGTCAGCCCGGCGGACGCGCGCGGGATCGCGCAGTTCATCCCCGGCACCTGGGCGGGCCACGGCATCGACGGTGACGGGGACGGGGACCGGGACATCTGGGACCCGAGCGACGCGATCCCCTCGGCGGCCTCGTACGACTGCGAGCTGGCCAAGGACGTGGCCAGCGTGCCGGGTGACGCGACGTCGAACATGCTCGCGGCCTACAACGCGGGTGCCTACGCGGTCATCAAGTACGCGGGCGTGCCCCCGTACAAGGAGACCCAGGGCTACGTGAAGACGATCACGACCCTGGCGAAGAGCTTCGAGCGGCCCGTCGGCCGGGTCGCGCCCTCGCAACAGGCGGCCGGGGCCATCTACTTCGCGCAGAAGCAGCTCGGCACCCCGTACTTGTGGGGCGGCAACGGAACGCCCGACCAGGACGGGCGGTTCGACTGCTCGGGGCTGACCAAGGCCGCGTACGAGACGGTGGGGATCGAGCTGCCGCGCGTGGCGAACGACCAGTACAACGCCGGGCCGCATCCCTCGCGCGACCAACTGCTCCCCGGCGATCTGGTGTTCTTCTCCGATGATCTGACGAACTCTCGGGAGATTCGGCACGTCGGGCTCTACGTGGGCGGCGGCTACATGATCAACGCTCCGTACACCGGTGCCGTGATCCGTTTCGACAAGATCGACACGCCTGATTATTTTGGTGCCACGCGCGTGACGAAGGACGGCGCGGAGGCTCTTCCGGAGCGTGCGGCGGCGAGCAAGGCGCCCTAGTCACGCTCCGTTAAGCCAAGGCCCTGAGCTGCGACGATGAGTCTCTCTTCGGTAACGTTGGAGTGATCATTCAGTGGAGAGTGGAACGTAGTCGCCAGAACGGGCGTTCCATGGACGCGGGGGTTGATCACACGGGGCGAAGGGGCGCACACCGGCGTGCGCCCGCAGGCGAACCACGGCAAGGGCAAGGGGCCGCATCACCATGGCTGGACTCACAACCGGTGGGCCGAACGTGGATGTCAGCCTGCTGTACGAGATCAACGGAGCGGCCCGGCACGCCCCGGGCTGGCTGGACCGGACCGTGAGCCTGGCCGGTGAGTTCGGGATCCCGCTGGCCCTGGTGCTCCTGGTCCTGTGGTGCTGGCGCGGTGCCCGCCGCCAGGACGAGAGCACGGCCGTCGAGTCCTTCGCCGCGCTGGTGTGGGCCCCGCTGGCCGCCGGGCTGGCGCTGCTCGTGAACGCGCCGCTGCGTGAACTGGTCGAACGGCCGCGGCCGTTCCGCCAGCACGAGGGCCTGCAGGTACTCGATCCCACGGTCGATCCCGGTCTCGGCACCGGCCTCGCGCAGCCGGAGTTCTCGTTCGTCAGCGACCACGCCACCCTCGCGATGGCCCTGGCCGTCGGCCTGTTCCTGGCGAACCGCAAGCTCGGGCTGATCGGGATCGGGCTGGCCTTCGCCGAGGGCGTGTGCCGCGTGTACACGGGCGTCCACTACCCCACCGACGTGATCGGCGGGTTCGCCCTCGGCACCGCCGTGGTCCTGGTCCTCGCGCCGCTCGCGATG
The DNA here is from genome assembly GCF_043201995.1 of Streptomyces sp. NPDC048258. Classification (NCBI taxonomy): domain Bacteria; kingdom Bacillati; phylum Actinomycetota; class Actinomycetes; order Kitasatosporales; family Streptomycetaceae; genus Streptomyces; species Streptomyces sp. NPDC048258. Next base: position 66,704 of record NZ_JBICZH010000026.1, on the reverse strand, counting down.
GCGCTGCTGACGCCGGTCGTGCGGGCGGTGGCCGGCTCCCCGCGTCTGGGCCGTCTCGTACGGGCCAAGGGCCGGACCTGGCCCCGGCCCGTCGGCCTGGCCCAGCCGCAGAGCCCGTCGGCGGAGCAGCTCACGCCGGAGAGCGACCTCGCCGCCTGACGTCCTGACGTCCTGACGTCCTGACGCTCTGACGTCCTGACGTCCTGACGTCCTGACACGTACGTGCCCGTTCAGGCGTGGGCGTACGAGTCCCATACGGCGAGCAGCACGACCGCCAGCAGGCACAGCCCCGCCACGCAGAAGCAGACGCGTACCGCCGCGGGACGGGTCCGCGGCGGCATCACGGGTCACCGCCCTCGGCATGCCGCGGGCCCGGCCCGTCCGCGCCGCCGGTACGGCGTCGGCGGTAGCGCAGCCACAGGAAGGTGGCCACGGCCGCAGCGGTCGTCAGTCCGATGGCCAGGGCCACATCGCCAGGTCCGTCCGCGGAGCCCACGGGCCGGGCCCAGGCCGTGGCGGCCGGGGCCCCCAGGATGTCGAGAGCGATGAGCAGGGCCCAGAGGAGGGCCGCGAGGCGGGCTGCGGGTCCTGGCATGAGTCAAGGGCATCCGCTGCGCGGCGGCCCGGCCAGCCGGGCCGTCCGAACGGGCGACGCCGGTCGTGCCTGGTCGTGTCGTGCCTGGTCGGCCCCGGTGCTCGCCCGCTACCCCGTCGTGTGCCGGGCGGCGTCCTTGCGCGCCAGATCACGGGAGCGGCGGGCGGGCCCGGTCCAGCCGCAGGTGCAGACGGCCAGGCAGAACGAGCCGCGGTCGGCGGTGGAGGTGGTGTGTCCGGTGGGCGGCTGCGGCTCCTGTTGTGGCGGCACCGAGCCTTCCGGGGCGGGCCGCGGCGGCTGGAGCCGCACGGAGGAGGCAAGCGGAGGGGGCAGGGTCGCTTCGGTGTGCGGTTCCACGCTTCCACCGTACCCGGGTCGGCCGCGGGCCGTGGAGGTGTTCGGGCCGTGACGGGAAACCCCTGACCTCGTTAAGCGGAGCGGGTGGGGGCCTCGGGCAAACAGCGGTCACGCGTTGGGGGTTGGCAGGCGATGGTGGTTCACCAGCACAGGCGGCTGCGCGGACGTGCGGGTGGGGCGCTGCTCGCCGCCGGCGTCACCCTGGCGGTCACGGCGCTGAGCGGCTGCGCGGGCGGCGGCGCCGGCGACGACCGGCCCCCCGTGGACGCGGCGGCGGTGGTCCGCGGGGCCGCCGACGCGCTCGCGAGGACGGGCAGTGCGCAGGCCCGTACGGCCATGGAAATGGCCACCGGCGGCACCCGGGTCACCATCCGGGGCGAGGGCGGCGTCGACTTCAAGAACCGGATGGGCCAGCTGCTGGTCATGCTCCCCGCCGATGTGAAGGGCAAGACCGAGCACCGGCCCATCACGGAGCTGCTGGTGCCGGGCGCGCTCTACATGAAGAACCGGGGCGCCGGCGTCCCCGACGACAAGTGGGTCCGGGTAGACACGACGACCCTCGCCGACGGGAACCTCGTCACGGGCGGGGCCACCGATCCGCTGGTCGCGGCCGAACTGCTGCGGGGGGCGCTGGAGGTCACGTACGTCGGGGAGACCGAGGTGGCCGGCACCAAGGTGCGGCACTACCGGGGGACCACCGACATCGGGCGGGCCGCGGGGAGTGCGTCGCCGGATGCCAGGGGGGCGCTGGAGGCGGCGGCGAAAGGGTTCAGCAAGGACACCGTGCCGTTCGACGCCTATCTGGACGAGGAAGGGCGGCTGCGGAAGGTCCGCCACCGCTTCACGTACGTCAACAATGGCGTGATCGATGTCTCGTCGACCACGCTGCTGTACGGATTCGGGACGCCGGTGACCGTCGTATTGCCCGCAAGCGGGGACATTTACGCCGGGAAGATCGCCGAGTAGCGGGGGTGGGCCGGGGCGGGCGGCGCGATCGGGCCATGGCCGGGTATCCGGAAATGGTCCATCCGTGTCATGTGCCGGGTGCGGTGGCCTCCCTAGGCTGAGAGCCGAGCGCCGGCGCTGACGACCGATGACCGAAGACGGCAGATTGGGGTGACACGCGTGACTCCCGCAGGCGGTACGACGGTGCAGGACCACGTGGCGCTCGCCGAGATCGAGTTGTGCGGTGAGCTGATCATTGCGGCGTCGGCAGCGGTCGAGGATCGGTTGAGCCAGGATCGGATCGACGAGGTGCTGATGGGGATCTGGTCCGGCTGACCCGCCGTGCCCGGCGGCGCCGGAAGGGACCGGTCGGGGCTGCGCGGTTACGTGCGCAGGAGGCGGGCGATGGCCTTGGTGGCTTCCTCGACCTTGGCGTCGATCTCGGTGCCGCCCTTCACGGCCGCGTCGGCCACGCAGTGGCGGAGGTGTTCCTCCAGGAGCTGGAGGGCGAAGGACTGGAGGGCCTTCGTGCTCGCCGAGACCTGGGTGAGTATGTCGATGCAGTAGACGTCCTCGTCGACGAGTCGCTGGAGGCCGCGGATCTGGCCCTCGATCCGGCGCAGCCGCTTGAGGTGCTCGTCCTTCTGGTGGTGATAGCCGTGGACGGCTCCGGAGCCCTCCGCCTCGATGGTGGTCATGCGTCCTCCCGTGGTCCGGAACGAGGGATATATACCCCTCGTGGGTATAGGGTACTGGGCTCCTGCCGCAGGGGCAGGGGTCCGTCGTCCTCACTCTGCCTGATGGAGGACACTGGGGAACCGCCGGTTAGCCGTGGCCGGGGGATGCGCCTAGCATCAGCCTGACCGAATCCAATGCACCCCGAGGACCTCACGTGCGATTTCGTCTGACCCCCAGGGAGACGAGCTTCTACGACATGTTCGCCGCATCCGCGGACAACATCGTCACGGGCTCCAAGCTCCTGATGGAACTGCTCGGAGCGGACTCCTCCGCCCGGGCCGAGATCGCGGAGCGGATGCGGGCGGCCGAACACGCGGGGGACGACGCGACCCACGCGATCTTCCACCAGCTGAACTCCTCCTTCATCACGCCGTTCGACCGCGAGGACATCTACAACCTGGCCTCGTCGCTCGACGACATCATGGACTTCATGGAGGAGGCGGTCGACCTGGTCGTCCTCTACAACGTGGAGGAGCTCCCCAAGGGCGTCGAGCAGCAGATCGAGGTGCTGGCGCGCGCGGCCGAGCTGACCGCCGAGGCGATGCCGCACCTGCGGACGATGGACAACCTGACCGAGTACTGGATCGAGGTCAACCGCCTTGAGAACCAGGCCGACCAGATCCACCGCAAGCTGCTCGCCCAGCTCTTCAACGGCAAGTACGACGCCATCGAGGTGCTGAAGCTCAAGCAGATCGTCGACGTGCTCGAAGAGGCGGCCGACGCGTTCGAGCACGTCGCGAACACGGTGGAGACCATCGCGGTCAAGGAGTCCTGAACCTCGTGGACACCTTTGCTCTGGTCGTGACCATCGGTGTCGCGCTCGGCTTCACGTATACGAACGGCTTCCACGACTCCGCGAACGCGATCGCGACGTCCGTCTCCACGCGGGCGCTGACCCCGCGGGCGGCCCTCGCGATGGCCGCCGTGATGAACCTCGCCGGCGCCTTCCTCGGCAGCGGCGTGGCCAAGACGGTCAGCAGCGGCCTGATCGAGACGCCCACGGGCAACCGGGGCATGTGGATCCTCTTCGCGGCGCTGGTCGGCGCGATCGTCTGGAACCTGATCACCTGGTACTTCGGCCTGCCCTCGTCCTCCTCGCACGCGCTGTTCGGCGGCATGGTGGGTGCGGCGCTGGCCGGTGGCACCGAGGTGATCTGGTCGGGGGTCCTCGACAAGGTCGTCATCCCGATGTTCGTCTCGCCTGTCGTCGGTCTGGTCGTCGGTTACCTGGTGATGGTGGCCATCCTGTGGATGTTCCGCCGGTCCAACCCGCACAAGGCGAAGCACGGCTTCCGTATCGCGCAGACCGTGTCCGCGGCAGCGATGGCGCTGGGCCACGGCCTCCAGGACGCGCAGAAGACGATGGGCATCGTCGTGATGGCGCTGGTCATCGCCGATGTGCAGACCGCCGATGCCGCGATCCCGGTCTGGGTCAAGGTCGTGTGTGCCGTGATGCTGTCGCTGGGTACGTACGCGGGCGGCTGGCGCATCATGCGCACCCTCGGCCGCAAGATCATCGAGCTGGACCCGCCGCAGGGATTCGCGGCCGAGACCACGGGCGCCTCGATCATGTTCGGCTCGGCGTTCCTCTTCCACGCGCCGATCTCCACCACCCACGTGATCACCTCGGCGATCATGGGTGTGGGCGCGACCAAGCGCGTGAACGCGGTCCGCTGGGGCGTCGCCAAGAACATCGTCCTGGGCTGGTTCATCACGATGCCGGCCGCGGCCCTGGTCGCCGCGGTGAGCTTCTGGATCGTGAACCTGGCCTTCGTCTAGCGACGAGGACGCCGGCCTTCGTCCGGCGACGAGGACGGCAGACGAAAGCGGGCCGGCTCCCCCCACCCAGGGGGAGCCGGCCCTTTTTCTTTCTTTCGCCTTGCGGTGGCACCGCCATGCAGCACCGCAGGACGTTCACGACATCTCTTTAGCCGAAGCGGCCGGAGATGTAGTCCTCGGTCGCCTGGACGGACGGGTTGGAGAAGATCCGGTCCGTGTCGTCGATCTCGACGAGCTTGCCGGGCTGGCCGACCGCGGAGAGGTTGAAGAAGGCGGTGCGGTCCGAGACGCGGGCCGCCTGCTGCATGTTGTGCGTCACGATGACGATCGTGAAGCGCTCCTTGAGCTCGCCGATCAGGTCCTCGATCGCGAGGGTGGAGATCGGGTCGAGGGCCGAGCAGGGCTCGTCCATCAGCAGGACCTGCGGCTCGACCGCGATCGCGCGGGCGATGCACAGACGCTGCTGCTGGCCGCCGGAGAGGCCGGAGCCCGGCTTGTTCAGGCGGTCCTTGACCTCGTTCCAGAGGTTGGCGCCCTTGAGGGACCGCTCGACGATGTCCTGGAGCTCGGACTTCTTGAACGAGCCGTTCAGGCGCAGGCCCGCCGCCACGTTGTCGAAGATCGACATGGTGGGGAAGGGGTTGGGGCGCTGGAAGACCATGCCGACCGTGCGGCGGACCGCGACCGGGTCCACGCCGGGGCCGTACAGGTTCTCGTCGTCCAGGAGGACCTTGCCCTCGACGCGGCCGCCGGGGGTGACCTCGTGCATGCGGTTGAGGGTGCGCAGGAAGGTGGACTTGCCGCAGCCGGACGGGCCGATGAAGGCGGTCACGGAGCGGGGCTCCACGGTCATCGAGATGTCATCGATGGCCTTGTGGGTGCCGTAGAAGGCGGACAGTCCGCTGACGTCGATTCGCTTCGCCATGAGGGGTCACTTCGCTTTCATGTGGTCGCGTCAGCGACCGGTCTTCGGGGCCTTCCAGCGGGCGATGCCGCGGGCCACCAGATTGAGGATCATGACGAAGGCGATCAGGACGAGCGCTGCGGCCCATGCCCGGTCGTAGGAGGCTTCACTGCCGACCTTGTACTGCTCCCAGATGTAGAGGGGGAGCGAGGACTGGGCGCCTTCGAAGGGGTTGCCGTTGATCAGCTGGGAGCCGAAGACCAGCAGCATGATCGGCGCGGTCTCACCGGCGATGCGGGCTACGGCCAGCATGACACCGGTGGAGATACCGCCGATGGCGGTCGGGAGCACGACCTTGAGGATCATGCGCCACTTCGGCACACCGAGGGCCAGGGCGGCCTCGCGCAGCTCGTTCGGGACGAGCTTGAGCATCTCCTCGGTGGAGCGGACCACGACGGGCATCATCAGGATCGACAGGGCCACGGCGCCGGCGAAGCCGGAGGGGCCGAAGCCGAGCATCAGGTTCCAGGTCGTCAGGATGAACAGACCCGCGACGATGGAGGGGATGCCGGTCATGACGTCGACGAAGAAGGTCACGGCCTTGGCGAGCGAGCCCCGGCCGTACTCGACCAGGTAGACGGCGGTCAGCAGGCCGATCGGCGCCGCGATCAGGGTGGCCAGGGCGACCTGCTCGATGGTGCCGAGCAGCGCGTGGTAGACGCCGCCGCCCTCGTCGAAGCTGGTCACGCCGTTCATCGAGTGGCTGAGGAAGTTCCCGTCGAGGAGCTTCAGACCGCGGCTGATCGTGGTCCACATCAGCGAGAGCAGCGGGATGACCGCGAGGACGAAGCAGACCCACACGACGGAGGTCGCGACGCGGTCCTTGGCCTGGCGGCGGTTCTCGATCACCGCGCTGGCGGTGTACGTGATGACCACGAACAGCATGGCTGCGAGCAGACCCCACTGGATCTTGCTGTGGAGGTCGAAGACGAGGCCGATGCCGCTGCCGAGGGCGATCGAGAGGGCCGCGATGCCGGTCGGGGCCCAGCGGGGCAGGCCGCCTCGGGTGAGGCTGGTGGGGGCGGCGGACTTCGGGGCCCGGGCGGGCCGCTGGTCCTGGAGTGCGTGGCTCATCAGGCGTTCGCCCCCGAGAAGTCCTTGCGGCGAGCGATGATCAGGCGAGCTGCACCGTTGACCAGCAGGGTGAGCAGGAAGAGGACCAGACCCGAGGCGATCAGCGCGTCCCGGCCGAACTCGTTGGCCTCGTCGAACTTCGCGGCGATGTTCTGCGCGAAGGTGCCGCCGCCCGGGTTCAGGACGTGGAACGAGATCAGGAAGCTCGGGGAGAGGACGGTCGCGACGGCCATGGTCTCGCCGAGTGCGCGGCCGAGGCCGAGCATCGAGGCGGAGATGACACCGGAGCGGCCGAAGGGCAGCACCGACATCCGGATGACCTCCCAGCGGGTCGCGCCGAGGGCCAGGGCGGCCTCCTCGTTCATGCGCGGGACCTGGAGGAAGACCTCGCGGCTGACGCTGGTCACGATCGGCAGGATCATGATGGCGAGCAGGATGCCGACGGTGAAGAGCGAGCGGGCGACGCCGATCTGGGTCTTCTCGAAGACGTACGTCCAGCCCAGGTACTCGTCGAGCCAGAGGTTCAGGCCGTTCAGCTGCGGGACGAGGAAGAGGGCGCCCCAGATGCCGTAGATGATCGACGGCACGGCGGCCAGCAGGTCGACCACGTACGCGAGGGGCGCGGCCAGCTTCCGCGGCGCGTAGTGCGAGATGAAGAGGGCGATGCCGACAGCGATCGGAACCGCGATGGCCATCGCGATGATCGAGCTGACGACGGTGCCGAAGAGCAGGACGGCGATGCCGAAGACGGGCGGGTTGGCCGACGCGTTCCAGTCGAAGGTGGTGAGGAAGTTCCCCTCGTTCTTCGACAGGGCGATCGAGGCGCGGTAGGTGAGGAAGGCGGCGATCGACGCCATGATCACCAGGAGCAGGATGCCGGATCCCTTGGAGAGCCCGGCGAAGATCTTGTCACCGGCGCGGCCGGTGGACCTTCCGCTCTTGGCGACAGGCGGAGCCGTGTCTATCTGGGTGGGTGTGGTGGAAGCCATGGTCTTTCCGGTCTGTGTGGGGGGCAGGCCCCCTGGCGGCGGTGCACCGGATTCGCCCCCAGACTCCGTCCGGGGGGACCCCCACCGGGTGGAGTGGGGGAGAGTCCCCGAGGTGTCGGCTGCCCGGACGGGGGCGGCCGACACCTCGGAGGTCAGGATTTAGCCCAGCGTCTTGATGACTTCGCGGACCTTGGCGTTGATTTCGGCCGGGATCGGCGCGTAGCCGTTCTCGAGGAGGACCTTCTGGCCCGCGTCGGAGGCGGTGTAGTTCAGGAAGGACTTGACGGTCGGGAGCGTCTCGGCCTTGTTGCCCTTGTCGCAGACGACCTCGTACGTGACCAGGACCAGCGGGTAGGCGCCCTCGGCCTTGGTGGTGTAGTCGAGCTTCAGGGCCAGGTCGGAGCCGGTGCCGGCGATCTTGGCGGCGGCGATGGCCTTGGAGGCGTTCTCACCGGTGGCCTTGACCGGGGCGGCGGCACCCGTGTTCAGGTCGACCGTCTTGATGCTCTGCGAGCTGGCGAAGGAGAGCTCGAAGTAGCCGATCGCACCGTCGACCTGCTTGACCTGGGCGGCGACACCGGCGGAGCCGGAGGCGGCCTGGCCACCCGGGGCGGCCCACTTCTTCGCGGCCTCGTGCGGCCAGGCGTCGGGCGCGGCGGCCTTGAGGTACTTGGTGACGTTCTCGGTGGTGCCCGAGTCGTCGGAGCGGTGGAAGGCCTGGATGGCGGTGGAGGGAAGCGTGACGCCGGGGTTCAGCTTCTTGATCGCCTCGTCGTCCCACTTCTTGATCTTGTCGTTGAAGATGTTGGCGACCGTGGCGGCGTCGAGGTTCAGCTTGTCCACGCCGGCGACGTTGAAGCCGAGGGCGACGGGGCCGCCGACCATCGGCAGGTTGATGCCCTGGCCACCGGTGCAGATCTTCTTCGACTCCTCGACCTGCTCCGGCTTCAGCGCCGAGTCGGAGCCGGCGAAACCGACGGAGCCCTGGTTGAAGGCGACGATGCCCTCACCGGAGGAGGAGGACTTGTAGTTCACCTCGACGCCGGAGCAGGCGGCCATGTAGTTCTTCACCCACAGCTCGACCGCGTTCTTCTGCGCGGAAGAGCCCGACGCCAGGAGCTTGCCCTTGGCGTCGTCGCACTTGATGTCGCCCGCGGCGGCCTGGGAGGGCTTCGCCGTGCCGTCGGCGGTCTTCGTGTTGTCGTCCGAGCCGCACGCCGTGAGGACCAGGGCGCCGGACACGACAAGCGCCCCGAGGGCGGAGGCACGAAGCATGTTCTTGCGCTGAAGCTTCACTTTCGGGTGTTCCTTCCAGAAGCCGCCGGCCGCTTTCTGTATCGGGGCGGCGTGCGAAGAGGACTACTTCGGTTGCCCGGGTGGGCCGCTCGACCTGGTCGGCGACGCGCTCCGTGCACCACTGAAATTAGGCAGAACAGGTGAAGCGGCCGACCGGGGCGAGTGAACGGACGGTGAACCGTGGCGGACGACCCGGTGCGTCTGCGGGATGTGTGCACAGGCGTAAGCATCCGTTATCCGCCCGTTACCTCGGCGTGACCGCGCCGCCTGATGAAGCCAGCGGCGCCGGGAGCCAGATCTGGCGGAAGTCGAAGCGGGCGGCCTCGACCTCGTGGCGCTGGTCCGCGTGCAGGACGCCCAGGGCGTACGCCGTGGCCGGAGCGATGCGCGGGGTGCGCGCCGCCGTCGCCGAGGCGGCGGCCGCCTCGGCGGCGTCGCGGTGGCGGTCCAGGGCCTCGCCCGCGGCCGCCGCGCGCGTCACGTCGTCGCCCAGCGCCTCCCGGGCGTACCGGTGGACCCGCAGGAGGTGGCGTACCTCGTGCCAGCGCCCGTCGTGGTCCGCGTTGTACGGGTGCGTGCCCTCGGCCGACGGCAGCGCCGCGACCGCCGCCGACAGGCGGGTTTCGGCCACCGCTGCCAGGGGGACCAGGACGTCGTCCACCCGCCCCCGGGCCGCGACCGCGTCCAGCGGGACCTCGGAGGCCAGCACCGCCACGGCGTCCGCCACCGCGTGGAAGCGGGCGGAGCCGAGCGCCTGGAGCGTGGCCGAATGTGAGCGGGTCCGCGCCAGGGTCAGCTGCCGTTCCAGCAGCGCGCCCGCCCGCGCCGAGCCCACCGTGAGCGCGCCGGCCGAACCGCGCGGCGACGGCACCTCGGAGCCCCCCGACAGCCGGTGCAGCGCGTCCATCAGCCGGTCCAGCCGGGCGGCGTACGCGTGCTCGTCGGCCAGGGTCGAGGACAGCCACACCAGCTCGGTGCGCAGCCCGTCCGCCCAGGAGGACTCGGTCACCACCCGGAAGGTGGCCAGGGATCCGCTGATCCGGCGCGCAGCCCCCCGCAGGCTGCGCGCCGCATCAAAGCCCCCAGCGGCATCGGCCCCGCTCGCTGCGCTTTCACCGTGCAGGCGCAGCCCACGGAGGAAAGCGGTGGCCTGGGAGCGCAGGTACGCGCCGAGCACGTCACCTGCGCATACCGTCGGTTCAAGGTTTGGCTGAGCCACGCCGGCGCCTCCGGGCGTCTATGAGCATCTCCTGTACGTGCCGCAGCGGCTGGCCTTCCGCGTCCGTGCTGTGCCGGGTCCATTCGCCGTCCGGGCCCAGGTGCCAGGAGGAGGTGACGTCGGACATCCCGGTTTCCAGCATCCGGTCCAGGGCCGCGCGGTGGGCCGGGTCGGCGACCCTGACCAGTGCCTCGATACGGCGGTCGAGGTTGCGGTGCATCATGTCGGCGCTGCCGATCCACACCTCGGGCTCGCCGCCGTTGCCGAAGGCGAAGACCCGGGAGTGCTCCAGGAAGCGGCCGAGGATCGAGCGGACCCGGATGTTCTCCGAGAGCCCGGGGACTCCGGGGCGTACCGCGCAGATGCCGCGCACCCAGATGTCGACCGGGACGCCCGCCTGCGAGGCCCGGTACAGCGAGTCGATCAGGGCCTCGTCGACGATCGAGTTCATCTTCAGGCGCACGTACGCGGGACGGCCGGCCTGGTAGTGGGCGGTCTCCTTGTCGATCCGGGCTATCAGCCCGTCGCGCAGCGAGCGCGGCGCCACCATCAGCCGGCGGTAGGTCTCGCGGCGCGAGTAGCCGGACAGCCGGTTGAAGAGGTCGGAGAGGTCCGCGCCGACCTGCGGGTCGGCGGTGAGCAGGCCGAGGTCCTCGTAGAGCCGGGCGGTCTTGGGGTGGTAGTTGCCGGTGCCCACGTGCGAGTAGCGGCGCAGCTGGTCGCCCTCCTGGCGGACGACGAGGGACAGCTTGCAGTGGGTCTTGAGGCCGACGAGCCCGTACACGACGTGGCAGCCGGACTCCTCCAGCTTGCGCGCCCACTTGATGTTGGCCTGTTCGTCGAAGCGGGCCTTGATCTCGACGAGTACGAGGACCTGCTTGCCGGATTCGGCGGCGTCGATCAGGGCGTCCACGATCGGGGAGTCGCCGGAGGTCCGGTAGAGGGTCTGCTTGATCGCGAGGACGTCCGGGTCGGCCGCGGCCTGCTCCAGGAAGGCCTGCACCGAGGTGGAGAAGGAGTCGTACGGGTGGTGCAGCAGCACGTCCCGCTCGCGCAGCGCGGCGAAGATGTCCGGCGCGGACGCGGACTCGACCTCGGCCAGGTCCCGGTGGGTGCCGGCGATGAACTTGGGGAACTTCAGCTCGGGCCGGTCCAGGGAGGCGATCCCGAAGAGGGCGGTCAGGTCCAGCGGGCCGGGCAGCGGGTACACCTCGGAGGCGTTGACCTTCAGCTCCTGCACCAGGAGGTCCAGTACGCCCGGATCGATGGACTCCTCGACCTCCAGGCGCACGGGCGGGCCGAAGCGGCGCCGCATGAGCTCCTTCTCCAGGGCCTGGAGGAGGTTCTCGGCGTCGTCCTCCTCCACCTCCAGGTCCTCGTTGCGGGTCACCCGGAACATGTGGTGCGCGAGCACCTCCATGCCGGGGAACAGCTCCTCCAGGTGCGCGGCGATGACGTCCTCCAGCGGGACGTACCGGTGCGGGGAGGCCTCCAGGAAGCGGGAGAGGAGCGGCGGGACCTTGACCCGGGCGAAGTGGCGGTGGCCGCTGACCGGGTTGCGCACGACCACGGCCAGGTTCAGCGAGAGGCCCGAGATGTACGGGAACGGGTGCGCGGGGTCCACGGCCAGCGGGGTCAGCACCGGGAAGATCTGGTTGCGGAACAGCGTGAAGAGGCGCGCCTGCTCCTTCTCGGTGAGGTCCGGCCAGCGGATGAGGTGGACGCCCTCCTCGGCCAGCGCCGGGGAGATGTCCTGCTGGAAGCAGGCGGCGTGGCGGGCCATGAGCTCGCGCGAGCGGGTCCAGATGAGGTCCAGCACCTCGCGGGGCTGCAGGCCTGAGGCCGAACGGGTGGCGACACCGGTCGCGATACGCCGTTTGAGTCCGGCCACGCGGACCATGAAGAACTCGTCGAGGTTGCTCGCGAAGATCGCCAGGAAGTTGGCGCGCTCCAGGAGCGGGGTCGTCGGGTCCTCGGCGAGCTCGAGCACCCGCTCGTTGAAGGCCAGCCAGCTGCGCTCACGGTCGAGGAAGCGGCCGGCCGGGAGCTCGCCGCCGTCCTTGTCGTCGTAGGCGTCCAGGTCGGCGTCGAGATCGGGCTCGAGATCGACGTGCGGGCGGTGCGCGGAGATGGAGCCTATCCGCGCGTGGGCGCCGGTGACGGCGTTGGCGGTGCCGTTGCCTGCGGCGCCGGGCGTGTGCGACGGGTGCTGGGCGGGGACCTCGGTGGGACCTGCGCTGGGCTGGTGGCTCATGACTCCATTCTTCCGCGTACGCGGGAGGACAGGCGCGTCGGAAGTGTCGGCCGTCAGTCGGAGTCGGGGGTACATGCGGGGAGGGTCGCAAGCGTGTCTTAATGCCCGGTTAATGGCGTGTGGCTTCCCGGGTCTCGCTGGCGCACGAGTCCGTCGTGTGTGCGCCGGGGTGTGCGGGGGTGCGGGGTGCGCGGGGGGTCCGGTGCGGCGCCGTTGCCGGGGCTCCGCCCCGGACCCCGCGCCTCGAACTCCCCCGGCTACCGCTGGGAGGAGCCCCCGGGCGGGGCTGAAAGAGCTCAGCTCTCCGTGCGGTACATCAGGTCGACCTCGTGGGTCGTGAAGCCGAGGCCTTCGTAGACGGCGAGGGCCGCCGGGTTGTCGGCGTCCACGTACAGCATCGCCGTCGGGAGGCCCGCGGCGGCGAGGTGGCGCAGGCCGATCGCCGTGAGGGCCTTGCCGAGGCCGCCGCCCTGGGCGCCGGGGCGGACGCCGATCACGTAGACCTCGCCCAGCTGCTCGGCCGCGTGGATCTTCGTCCAGTGGAAGCCGACCAGCTCTCCCTCGCGCTCGGCGAGGAAGAAGCCCTTGGCGTCGAACCACGGCTGCGCGATCCGGTCGTTGAGGTCACGCTGGGTCAGCGCGCCCTGCTCGGGGTGGTGGGCGAAGGCGGCCGCGTTCGCCGCGAGCCAGGCCGCGTCGTCGGTGCCGGGTACGAAGGTCCGTACGGTCACACCCGGCGGGAGCACCGGCTCGGGCAGCGGGTCCGCGTCCGGGCCGAGCGGCCGGCGCAGCTGGCGCAGCTCGCGGAAGAGGGTCAGGCCGAGCACCTGGGCCAGGTGCCGGGCCGCCGACTTGCCGCCGTGGGCCCAGACCCGGATCCGCTTCCCGGAGGCGGCCAGCAGGGCCGTGCCGAGCGCCCGCCCGTGGCCGCGCCCGCGCAGCGCCGGGTGGATGACCAGCTCGGCGGCCGGGGCCTCCACCGGGTCGGTGTCCTCCAGTTGCCCGTATCCGGCGAGCCGGCCGCTCTCGGTGAGCAGGAAGTGCCGGATGCCCTCGCGCGGCCCGCCACGCAGCTGGAGCCGCCCCTGCTCGGACACGGCGGTGGTCCCGTCGGTACGGGCCGCGTCCTCGATCAGGGCGAGCACGGCTTCGGCCTGTTCCTCCGTCAGCTCGTCGAGGGTCTCAATCTGCCGTCCCGGCTCCAGGGCCGCTGCTGCTGCGTCAGTCATACCCCGAGCCTACGACCGCCGGGGGCGCATGGCGGAGTGCGGGCCCGGCGGCGATCCGTCTTCTGCGCGTAACCAGCTCGATACCGGTTACCCCCTGTCGTGCTACGCGCGTTGACAATAGGCTTCGGCGGACCTCCCAAGTTTGTCTCGCTGTCCACAAAGGGGACTAAATGTCAGCGACGCCACAACGGCACCCCCGCGCCCGCCGGTTGACCCTCACCGCCCTCGCCGTCACGGCCGGGGCCGGGGCGATGGTCGCCGCCGCACTGCCGGCCGGAGCCGCGAGTGGTGGCGGTGCCGCCAAGAGCCGGACCGTCGACGTGCAGCTGCTGTCGTTCAACGACTTCCACGGCACGCTCGAGCCCCCGCAGGGCTCCTCCGGCAATGTGACCGAACGTCAGGCCGACGGCACCACCAAGGCCATACCCGCGGGCGGGGTCGAGTACCTCGCGACCAGCCTGCGCGAAGCCCGCAAGGGCCACGAGTACTCCGTCACCGCAGCAGCCGGTGACATGATCGGCGGCAGCCCGATGCTGTCCGGGCTCTTCCACGACGAGCCGAGCATCGAGGCGCTGAACAAGCTCAAGCTGGACGTCACCAGCGTCGGCAACCACGAGTTCGACGAGGGCAAGACCGAGCTGCGCCGCATGGCGTACGGCGGCTGCCACCCGGTCGAGGGCTGCTTCGAGATGGGCAAGGAGTTCACGGGCTCCGAGTTCAAGTTCCTCGCCGCCAACGTCACGGACGCGAAGACCAAGCGTCCGATGATGAACCCCACCTTCATCTGGAAGAAGGGGGACGTGAAGATCGGCTTCATCGGCGTCACCCTGGAGGGCACTCCGGACGTCGTGACCGCCGAGGGCGTCAAGGGCCTCAAGTTCGGCGACGAGGTCGAGACGATCAACAAGTACGCCGCCGAGCTGAACAAGCAGGGCGTGAAGTCGATCGTCGCGCTGATCCACGAGGGCGGCCTGCCCGCGAACGGCGCGTACAACTACGACTGCGACGTCCCGGGCGCTGGCGCCGGCGTCTCCGGTGCCATCGTGGACATCGCCAAGAACGTGGACCCGAAGGTCGACGCCCTGGTCACCGGCCACACGCACCAGGCGTACGCCTGCAACATCCCCGACCCGGCGGGCAACCCGCGCATGGTGACCTCCGCCGCCTCGTACGGCCGGCTGTTCACGGACACCACCCTCACCTACGACCGGCAGACCAAGGACATCGTCCGTACGCCGGTCAGCGCGCCCAAGCCGGTCAACAAGGTCGTCACCCGCGACCAGCCCAAGGCCGCGGACATGACCGAGCTGATCCAGCGCTGGAGCGCGCTGGCGGCCCCGGTCGCGAACCGCCCGCAGGGCTTCATCTCCGCCGACATCCCGGGCCGTGGCTCGGAGGCGTACGAGAAGCCGCTCGGCGACCTGATCGCCGACGCGCAGCTCGAAGCGCTGGCCCCGGCCGACAAGGGCGGCGCGCAGCTGGCCGTCATGAACCCGGGCGGCATCCGCGCCGACCTCGCGTACAAGGCCTCGGGGGCCGAGGGCGACGGTGTGGTGACGTACGGCGAGTCCTACACGGTCCAGCCGTTCAACAACATGATGAACATCGTGGACCTGACCGGCGCGCAGCTGATCACCGCGCTCCAGCAGCAGGTCAGCGGCCCGGTCAACGGCCCGAACCCGAAGATCCTCCAGGTGTCGAAGGGCTTCACGTACACCCTGGACATGACGAAGACCGGTGCGGACCGCATCGTCGTGGACTCGGTCAAGCTGAACGGCGCGGCGATCGACCCCGCCAAGACCTACCGGGTCGCGATGAACGAGTTCCTCGCGGGCGGCGGTGACGGCTTCACCGTCCTGAAGGAGCACAAGAACAAGCTGGTCGGCGCGCCCGACCTGGAGTGCTTCAACGCCTTCCTCGGGAAGTCGACGGCGGCGAGCCCGATCGCCCCGCCGGCGGCGGACCGGATCACGGTCATCAAGTAGCACCCGGCAACACCCGCGTACAGCACGCCCGGAGGGGCGGTGGGCCCATCGGCCCGCCGCCCCTCCGGCTTTCCCCCGCTCCGTACCCCCGTGACGGAGCGGTCGGACCGGGTCGGTCAGAGGGTCGACAGGAACGTCGCGACGGCCTTGTGGAAGCCGTCCGGGTCGGTGAACGGTACGAAGTGGTCCCCCTCCAGGGGCGTGTACGAGGTTCCCGGGCGCCGGGTGACCATGGCCGAGGCCGTCGCCGACGGGAGGGCCGCGCTGTGGGTGCCGTTGATCACCAGGGCCGGGCAGGTGCTCGCGAGCCAGGCCGCCCAGTGGTCGCCGCGGCACTGCTCGATGGAGTCGAGCATGTCCTGGGGGTGGAACGGCATCCGCCAGCCCTTGCCGTCGACCAGCGGGCGCAGTCCCGGGGCGACGAGGTCGGCGGCCGCTCCGGCGGCGGCGATGAGCTCTTCACGGGTCGGCGCGGTGTAGGGGAGGCCGCGAAGGAAGTCGAACCAGTTCGACTCCGCGGGGTGGACCTCCACGGTGGCGTCGACGTCGATGAGCGCCGAGACCCGGTCCGGGTGGGTGGCGGCCAGGTAGCAGGCGTTGAGCCCGCCGAGGGAGTAGCCGAGGACGGCCGCGGGGGCGCCCTGGCCCAGGTGGTCGAGCAGCGCGACGGCGTCGGCGACGTAGCCCTCACGGCGGTAGTCGGGCGCGCGGTCGGAGTCGCCGTGGCCGCGCTGGTCGGGGGCGATGACCCGCCACTCGCCGCGCAGGGTCTCGGCGAGGCCGGCGAAGGCGAGGCCTTCGGACATGCCGCCGTGCAGGGCGAGGAGCGGGCGGCCGGCGCCGCCGAAGTCCAGGTAGGACAGGGTCCGGTCGTCGATCTTCAGCTCGTGGCGCATGGCTCGTGCCTCCCGTAGGCCCGTGGATCTTCCGATGGCTCCACCCTGCCAGGGGTTGGGCAAGCGCGCAATACGAATGTCTTGGGCGGTTGCCTAAATCCTGGCGCGGCTACGATCCCGGCATGGGAAATCGCGAGGACCTGCTGGCCGGAGCCCGCCGCTGCCTGGAGGAGAAGGGCTACCTGCGCACGACCGTGCGCGACATCGCCTCGGCGTCGAACGTGAGCATGGCCGCGATCGGCTACCACTTCGGGTCCCGTGAGGTGCTGCTCAACCAGGCGCTGTTCGCCGCCATGGACGAGTGGGCCGCGGGGTCCGGCCGGCTCGCCGGGCAGGGCGACACCGCCGAGGAGCGGTACGCCGACACGTGGGACCGCAAGATCCAGGACTTCGCCGACATGCGCTGGCTCTGGACCGCCAACGTCGAGGCCTTCGTGCATGCGCAGTCCTCGCCCGAGCTGCTCGCGACCCTGGCCGAGGGCCAGCGCCGGTCCCGGCGCATGGTGGCCGCCCAGCTGCGCGGCGTGCCGCAGGATGCGGTCGCCGAGGAGGACGTACAGGCCCTCGGGTCGCTGCACATCGCGCTGCTGAGCGGGGTGATGGTGCAGTGCCTGACGGACCCGGAGCACGCGCCGAACGGGCACGACATCGCCCAAGGCCTGCGCACCATGGTGGAGTTGCTGGACCGCTAGGTGTGGTCCATGCGCTCAAGATGGCCGCTACCGACAGGTAGTAAAGGTGACGTGGGCACGCCATAATCCGGTCCCATCACTGGGTCGGCAAAGGGGCGGGCATGGGCATGGGACCGGGACTGGACCGGCGGGCGTTTCTGGTCGGAGCACTGGCTACGGGCGCTGCCGTCGGGCTCGGCGCACCACCCGCCGCGGCCACGGCACTCGGCACCCAGGACTGGATGGCGGGTCTGGCCGACTCCACCGCCCTCCAGCGGATGACCATCCCCGGTACGCACGACTCCGGCGCCCGCCAGGGCGGGCTCTACGTGGCCTGCCAGAACACCTCGATCGCCGAACAGCTCGACTCGGGCATCCGGTTCCTCGACGTCCGCTGCCGGGTGACGGGCGGCTCCTTCGCCATCCACCACGGGTCCTTCTACCAGAACCTGATGTTCGGCGACGTGCTCGCGGCCTGCTGGAACTTCCTCGCCGCGCACCCCACCGAGACCGTGCTGATGCGGCTCAAGCAGGAGTACTCCGAGGACAGCGACGCCACCTTCCGTGCCGTCTTCGACGACTACCTCGACCACCGCGGCTGGCGCCCGCTGTTCCGGATCGCCGACACCCTGCCCACGCTCGGCCAGGCCCGCGGCAAGGTGGTCCTGCTCGCAGACAACGGCGGACTGCCCGGCCTGCGCTACGGGGACGGCAACGTCTTCGACATCCAGGACGACTGGAACGCCGAGCCCTTCGCCAAGCGCGGCAAGATCGAGAACCACTTCCGCAAGGCCGTCCAGCAGCCCGGCAAGCTGTTCGTGAACTACACCAGCACCTCGGCGTACATGCCGCCGCGCTGGAACTCCGACCGGCTCAACCCCCAGGTGCACGCCTTCGTGGACGGCGGGGAGCTGGCCGGCCGGACCGGGCTCGGGATCGTCCCGATGGACTTCCCGAACACCCGCTCCGGCCTGGTCGCCTCACTGATACGGCACAACTGACGGCTCGGGCGGCGGTGGTGTCGGCGCCCCCGGGATGCGGAGCACCGCCTCCGTGCCCGGGCCGCCGGCCGCCGCCCGCAGCTCGGCGCTCCCGCCCGCGCGTGCCACGGTACGGGCCACGATCGACAGGCCCAGGCCGCTGCCGGGCAGGGCGCGGGCCGACGGGGAGCGCCAGAACCGCTCGAAGACGTGCGGCAGGTCCTCGTCCGGGATGCCCGGACCGTGGTCCCGTACGGTCAGCTCGCCCGCCCGCAGCGTCACCTCGACCGCGCCGCCCGGCGGGCTGAACTTCACCGCGTTGTCCAGGACGTTGACCACCGCGCGCTCCAGCGCGGCCGCCTCGCCCCGTACGTACCAGGGCTCCAGCGCGGAGCTGAAGCTCAGCTCCGGACCGCGCAGCCGGGCCCGGGACAGCGCGGCCCCGGCGATCTCGTGCAGGGCCACCACCTGGAGCGGGCCCGGGGACACCGCGTCCGGGCGGGACAGCTCCTGGAGGTCCCCGATGAGCGCGGCCAGCTCCGTCATCTGCGCCTTGACCGAGTCCAGCAGCTCCTTGCGGTCCTCGGGCGGGATGGCCCGGCCGGTTTCCTCGCTGTGCGCGAGCAGCTCGATGTTCGTACGGAGCGAGGTGAGCGGGGTGCGCAGCTCGTGCCCGGCGTCGGCGATCAGCTGCGCCTGCCGGTCCTGGGAGGAGGCGAGCGCGGCGGTCATGGAGTTGAAGGACCGCGACAGGCGCGCGATCTCGTCGTCGCCCTCGTCGGGGATCCGTACGGTCAGGTCCTCGGTCCGGGCGATGTGCTCGACGGCGCCGGTGAGTTCGTCGACCGGCCGCAGCCCCGTACGGGCCACCCACAGCCCGGCCGCGCCCGCGCCGACCACTCCGATGCCGGAGACCAGGAGCAGCACCCAGGCCAGGGTGGACAGGGGCTTGTCGATGTCGGCGAGCGGCTTGGCGACCGCGATCGCGAAGAGCGGGCCGCCGGGCTGGGCCCGCGCGGGGATGGTGTAGACGCGCATGTCGACGCCGTCGTCCGTCGTCTCGTCGTGCAGGACCCTGCCGAGCCGTCCGGCCGCCACGTCCTTGTCGGTCTGCGTGACCGGCAGGTCGGTCCGGCCGCTCACCCAGCAGTGGCTGCCGTCGGCGGCGAGGATCTGGACCGTCGCGTTGAGGTTTCCGGCGATGTCCGGCTGGGTCTGGGCCGGCGGAGACGCACAGCCCTGGTTCAGGCGGCGGAGCACCTGCTCGTTGGGGTTCGTGGCCCGCAGGGACTGGTCCAGCTGGTCGCGGAGCTGGGTGCGCACCATCACCCAGGACACGGCGGTCACGGCCGCCACGGCGAGCGCCACCGCCACCGTGACCAGCAGCGCGAGCCGGGAGCGCAGCGGCAGGGCGCGGAATCTGGCCGCCGGGTTCATGCGGCTCACTCGGGCCCGCTCTCGCCGGCCCGCAGGACGTAGCCCACCCCGCGCACGGTGTGGACCACGCGCGGCTCGCCGCCCGCCTCGGTCTTGCGGCGCAGGTACATCACGTACACGTCCAGGGAGTTGGAGCTGGGTTCGAAGTCGAAGCCCCAGACGGTCTTGAGGATCTGCTCGCGGGTCAGGACCTGGCGCGGGTGCGCGAGGAACATCTCCAGCAGCGTGAACTCGGTGCGGGTCAGCTCCACCGGGCGCCCGGCCCGGGTGACCTCGCGGGTCGCCAGGTCCATGCGCAGGTCGCCGAAGGTCAGCGCGTCCTCGTGGCTCGGCTCGCCGGCCTGCGGGACGGCGTAGGAGCTGCGGCGCAGCAGGGCGCGGACGCGGGCGAAGAGCTCGTCGAGCTCGAAGGGCTTGACGAGGTAGTCGTCGGCGCCCGCGTCGAGGCCGGTGACGCGGTCGCCGACGGTGTCGCGGGCGGTGAGCATCAGGATCGGGGTGACACTGCCGGCGGCGCGCAGCCTGCGGGCCGCCGTCAGGCCGTCCATCCGGGGCATCTGGATGTCCAGGACGATCAGGCCGGGGGCGTACGAGGCCGCCTTGTCGAGGGCGTCCAGGCCGTCGACGGCGGTCTGTACGGCGTACCCCTCGAAGGCGAGGCTGCGGCGCAGGGCCTCGCGGACGGCCGGCTCGTCGTCCACGACGAGGATCCGCTGCTGGTCGCCTTCGGCAGGATTCATCTCGGTTCCCCAGGGGTGGTGGTCGGTGGCACGTACCAGGGTCCAGGGTCTCAGTAGGAGGTGCCGAAGCCGTTGGCGGCGGTGCCGCTGCTGTTGCCGCCGGAGCCCGAGCCCGTGCCGCCGGGGCCGCCCTTGCGGAGGGAGTCCAGGTCGGCCTTGATCGTGTTGACCGGGATGGCGAAGCCGAGGCCGACGCTGCCGGCGGTGGAGCTGTCGCCGGCGGGGGAGTAGATCGCGGAGGGCATGCCCACGATCTCGCCGTTCAGGTTGAAGAGGGCGCCGCCGGAGTTGCCGGGATTGAGCGAGGCGTCCGTCTGGATGGCCTTGTACGAGGTGGTGTCCGAGCCGGTGTTCCCGTTGAACTGCTGTCCGTCGTACGAGAACGGCCAGCCGCCGCTGCCGCCCTGCTGGCGCTGGGGGGACTGCTGCTCCGACTTCGGTACGTTCACCTCGCGGTCGAGCGCTGAGACGATGCCGCTGGTGACGGTGCCGGTGAGGCGGTCGGGGGAGCCGATGGCGACGACCTGGTCGCCGACCTTCAGGTTGCCGGAGTCGCCCAGCTTCGCGGGCTTGAGGCCGCTCGCGCCCTGGAGCTTGATGAGGGCGAGGTCCTTGTCCGGGTCGGTCCCGACGGTCTTGGCGCCGTACTTCTTGCCGTCGCTCATCGTCACCTGGATCTCGGTGGCGCCGTTGACGACGTGGTTGTTGGTGACGATCTCGCCGTCGGCGGTGACGACGATGCCGGAGCCGGTGCCCTGGCCGGAGCCGGTGCGGGTGTCGATGCGGACCACGGAGGGGCTGACCTGCTCGGCGACGCCGGAGACGGTGCCGTTGCTGGACTGCGAGACGTTGGTGCCGTTGACGCCGCTGCCGCTGGTGCCGTTGTGGGTGCCGATCAGTTGCTGGACGGCCGCCGCGGTGCCGCCGCCGACCACGGCCGCGGCGAGGGCGACGGCGGCGAGCAGCGCGACCGGGCGCTTGGCGCGGGGGGCGGCGTGCGCGGCCGGGGCTGGGGCCGGCGGTACGGTCTCGCCCTGGATGACCGGAGGCTGGTGCGCCTCGTGCCACCCCGGCGCGGCGGGCGGGTACACGGGCGGCGGCGGGTAGCCCCCTGCCGCGGCGCCCTCCGCCGACTGGTCGTGCTCCCGCTGCCAGTCCTCGCCGAGCGGCGTGTGCTGGGTCGGGCGGTTCTGCGGGTACTCGCCTTCGCGGCGGAAGCTGTCGGTCATGTCTATGACCATGTCCGCGGATCATGAGAGCTTCCTGAGTCCCCGCTGAGAAGCCCGACAGAACCGCGTATGCCCGACATAAGCGCGCCTCAAACGCCGGCGGGGCTGGATTGCCCACAGGGCAATTTCAGCCCCGCCGGCGTTTGAGGCGTGGGGTCTGGGGCGGAGCCCCAGGAAGGCGGGCCGCAGGCGAGGGGCCGGCCCCTGCCCGGGCGGGCAGGGCGTCGGGCCTAGCGGCAGCCGCAGGACCGGCGGATCACCAGCGCCGACGGGAACTGCTTCAGCCGTTCCCGTCGCGAGCCGGCCACGCGCAGGGCATCGTCCAGCACCAGGTCCACCGCCGCGCGGGCCATCGCCGGGCGGTCCGAGGCGATGGTGGTGAGGGGCGGGTCCGTGAGGGCCGCCTCCTTCACGTCGTCGAAGCCGGCGACGGCCAGCTCCCCGGGCACGTCGATCCGCAGCTCCCGCGCCGCCCGCAGCAGACCGATCGCCTGGTCGTCCGTGGCACAGAAGATGGCCGGCGGGCGGTCCGGCCCGGCCAGCACCTCAAGGGCCACGCGGTACGCGTCGTAGCGGTTGTACGGGGCCTGGAAGAGCCGGCCCTCCACCGAGCGGCCCGACTCCAGCATGGCCCGGCGCCAGCCCTCGACGTGGTCGGCCACCGGGTCGCCGACCTCCGGGGTGGTCTCGACGCCGCCGAGGCAGGCCACGTACTCGTGCCCGTGTTCCAGCAGGTGGCGGGTGGCGAGCTGCGCGCCGCCGATGTCGTCCGTGACGACGGCGACGTCGTCGATCGCCTCCGGACGCTCGTGCAGCAGCACGACCCGCGCGTCCCACGCCTCGATCTCCGACGCCGCGCGTTCGCTCATGCCCTGGCTGACCAGGATCAGGCCCGAGACCCGCATGCCGAGGAAGGCCCTCAGGTAGTGGACCTCGCGCTCGTCGCGGTAGTCGGAGTTGCCGACGAGCACCATCTTTCCGCGCTCGGCGGCGGCCTGCTCGACCGCGTGCGCCATTTCCGCGAAGAACGGCTGCCGGGCGTCGGGGACGATCATGCCTATGAGGTCGGTGCGCCGCGAGGCCATCGCCTGGGCGACCCGGTCCGGGCGGTAGCCCAGATCCTTGATCGCGGCGAGGACACGCTCGCGCGTGGCCGGGGCAACCGGCCGGGGTCCGTTGTTGATGACGTAGCTCACGACGGCGGTAGAGGTACCCGCAAGTCGCGCCACGTCATCCCGCGTCACCTTGGCCACGCGCGAAGTCTACGCGGGGTGACCTACCTCTGGGCAGGGCGTCCGTCGAGTGGATGCTCACAGGGTCTTCCGCCGACCGGGTGACGGCCGCGCGGACTACGCACCGGTCTGGGCGGCGACCTGTGCGGCCGTCTGCGTGGTCGTCTGCACGGCTGCCTGGGCCGCCGCCTTCGCCGCCGCCTGTGCCGCGGCCTCCGCCGCCGCCCGCTCGACCTTCTCCGGCGTGACGAAGCGGTAGCCGACGTTGCGGACGGTGCCGATCAGCGACTCGTGCTCGGGACCGAGCTTCGCGCGCAGCCGCCGTACGTGGACGTCGACCGTCCGGGTACCGCCGAAGTAGTCGTAGCCCCACACCTCCTGAAGCAGCTGGGCGCGGGTGAAGACCCGGCCCGGGTGCTGCGCGAGGTACTTGAGCAGCTCGAACTCCTTGAAGGTGAGGTCCAGCACCCGCCCCTTGAGCTTGGCGGAGTACGTCGCCTCGTCCACCGACAGGTCGCCGTTGCGGATCTCCATGGGGGAGTCGTCCGAGCCCAGCTGCTGGCGGCCGGTGGCCAGCCGCAGCCGCGCCTCGACCTCGGCGGGGCCGGCGGTGTCCAGGAGTACGTCGTCGATGCCCCAGTCGGCGGTGACGGCCGCGAGGCCGCCCTCGGTGACGACCAGGATGAGCGGGCAGCCCGGCCCGGTGGAGCGGAGCAGCTGGCACAGCGACCGCACCTGCGGCAGGTCGCGGCGGCCGTCCACGAGGATGACGTCGGCGCCCGGGGTGTCCACGAGGGCCGGGCCCTCGGCGGGGGCTACCCGCACGTTGTGCAGGAGCAGGCCGAGGGCGGGCAGCACCTCGGTGGACGGCTGCAGGGCGTTGGTCAGCAGCAGGAGTGAGCTCATGCCCGACCACCCCGCCCGGTGCCGGTGGGTCGGTCGAACACGGTTCGCTGGTCCATCACGTCGGTTCCTCCTCGGTCCCGTCGAGGACGTGCGCGGTACTGCTTCGTACGTGGTGCGTCTGGTGCGGTTTCCGCCTGGCCCCGCGCCCTGAGGCCCGGACGGATGCCGTCGTTCTCGGTTGTTCTCGGTTCGTTCAACGCGCTGAAAGCACAAAAGGACCCGGGGGCAACGTTGCCCGGATCCTCTCGCAGCAGAATAGCCCACTGGCGCTTTCGTGGCCGAGGCTTCCATCACTCCCTCTTCTGTGGTTCCTGCCACGCCCCTGCCCTGCGTATGCCCCGGTTTCACCGGATCGATGGACCTCCCGCGGGCCGCATGGGCGCATACAGGGCGCGCGGAGGCACGCTGGAGTGCGGGGTGGGAGGCGTCATCATGGAGGCCGACGGTAGAGAGCCGACGATAGGAGCTGCAGTGGCAACCGGAACCATCCGCTACTGGGCGGCGGCCAAGGCCGCGGCCAAGACGGCGGAGGAGCCGTACTCGGCGCGCACACTGGCCGAGGCGCTCGACGGCGTGCGGGAACGCCACCCCGGGGAGCTGACCCGGGTCCTGCTGCGCTGCTCCTTCCTCGTGAACGATGAGCCTGTGGGCAAGCGCCCGCACGATTCCGTCCTGCTGACCGAGGGGGGCACCGTCGAGGTGCTCCCGCCGTTCGCGGGCGGGTGAGCGGGAGCCGATGAGCACGCCTGAAGAACAGCAGAACCAGCAGCACCAGAACCAGAACCAGCAGCAGGAGTACGCGCAGCAGCAGGACCCGTACGGGACCCAGACCTGGCAAACCGACACCTGGGACACCGGTTACCAGCCGGTGCCGCCGCCGCTGGGCGCGGTGCCGGGGCAGCCGGTCGCGCCCGAGGGCTGGTTCCGCGACGAGGTCGCGGCTGCTCCCGCCCCCGCTCCCGCCCCCGCTCCCGCCCCCGCTCCCGCCCCCGCTCCCGCCCCGGCCCAGGAGTGGGCCGAGACCGCGTACCTGCCGCCGTACCCGGGTCCCGCGCAGCAGCAGCCGGCGCAGCACCAGCAGCCGGCGGCGCCGGAGGGTTGGTTCCGGGACGAGGTCGCGGCTCCGGCTCCGGCCCAGGACTGGTCCCAGGCACCGGCGGCCGAGCAGACCGCCTACCTCCCGCCCTACCAGGCCCCGGCCCCGGCCGAGGAGACCGCGTACCTCCCGCCGTACCCGGGTCCCGCGCAGCAGCAGCCGGCGCAGCACCAGCAGCCGGCGGCGCCGGAGGGGTGGTTCCGGGACGAGGTCGCGGCCCCCGCCCCGGCCCAGGACTGGTCCCACGAGGCCCCGGCCGAGCAGACGGCCTACCTCCCGCCCCAGGCCGCCGCCGAGGTCCCCGCCCCGGCCTCGGTTCCCGCCCCCGCCCCCGCCCCGGTCCTGCCGGACGCGCCCGAGGAGGAGCCGGAGTACTCCCCGCCCACCCTCGCCGGCAACACCCTCCGCGCCGTCGACCCGGCCCAGGCCCGCGCCGAGGGCCGGTCGCCGATCATCGACCCCGGTCCGCAGTCGGCCATACTGACCGCCGTCCTCGGGGTGCTGCTCGCCGTGGCCGCGGCCCTGGGGCAGTACGCGCTGCTCCTGCCGCTGGTCGCCCTCCAGGGCCTCACCGCGGCCGGCTGGTTCCGCCTCAACGGCATGTGGCCCGCCCGCCAGGGCATCGCCCTCGCCTTCGCCGGAGCCGTCGTCGCCGACGTGGCCGTGCTCGCCGTGGACGACTCGTACGGCCCCGGCGCGATCGTCGGCACCCTCGGAGCCTGGGTGCTGCTCACCCTCGTGCTCCAGTTGCGCAGCCACGCCGACCCCGACGAGCGGATGTACGGCCTGATGGCCTCGGTGGCCTCGGCCGCGCTCGCCATCGTCTGCGCCGGCTACCTGGCCGCGGACACCGACGCCGTCACCGTCGGCGCGGCCGCCGTCGCGGTCGCCGTCTTCGCCCGCGCGCTGCCGCTGCCCACCCCGGCCTCCGTCGGCGTCTCGCTGGCCGCGGCCACCGGTGCGGGCATCGCCGTCGGCGGGCTGACCGGCATCGGGGTGGGCGGGGCGCTGCTCGGCCTCGCCGCCGGGGTGTGCGCGCTGATCGGGCTGCGCGTGGCGGCGTACGACTACCCGTCGAAGTTCGTCCACATGACGGCCGGTGTGGCGCTGCCGCTGGCGGCCGCCGCACCCGCCGTGTACCTGATCGGCCGGGTGGTGGGCTGATCTGTCCCCGACAACGGGCATGGTCCACTAGAACGCACGTACCGACTAGTAGGGGGAGTGGCACGTGCGTTTCCTGCGCGTCTTCGTGATCATCGGAGTGGTTCTGGGGGCCCTGTTCGTGGGCGTGGACCGCTGGGCGGTCGGCTATGCCGAGAACCGGCTGGCCGACCGGATCCAGGCACGGCAGGGGCTGGCCGGCACCTCCGAGGTGGAGATCC
The DNA here is from genome assembly GCF_043201995.1 of Streptomyces sp. NPDC048258. Lineage (NCBI taxonomy): Bacteria > Bacillati > Actinomycetota > Actinomycetes > Kitasatosporales > Streptomycetaceae > Streptomyces > Streptomyces sp. NPDC048258. The sequence continues at coordinate 40,711 of NZ_JBICZH010000026.1, read as the reverse complement.
ACGGATTTCCGTTCCTCACCCAGGCGCTGAGCCACGACCTGGACCGGGTGGACCTGAAGCTCCGCGGCGTCGACGTCGCCGCTGAGGGCCGCAAGACGCGGCTCTCCGAGCTCGACGCGAGCTTTCACAGCGTGAAGCTGAACGGGGACTACAGCGGCGGCACCGCCAAGCGCGCCGAGGGCACCGGACTCATCACGTACGCGGACCTGACCGCGGCCTCGCAGACCGGCGCGACCCTCTCCTACGGCGGGGCGCCGGGCAAGGTGAAGGTGACCGCGGCGGTGGACGTCCTCGGCAAGACGCTGACGCGCAGCGTGGTGTCGACCATCACACTGGAGGACGCGCAGGACGGCAAGGGCGGCCGGATCGTCCGGGTGCGCGCCGACGAGGTGCCGGGCGAGGGGATCCCCGGCGTCGAGAAGCTGGTCCGCAGGAAGACCGACTTCGACCGCAGCCTCGACGGCGGGCTGCCGGCCGGGCTGCACCTGTCCGCGCTGACCTCGGACGAGGCCGGTGTGCACCTCACGCTGGGCGGTACGGACGTGGTGCTGGCCGGATCGTGAGACGGAGCGGTCCGATCCGCAGAAGGACGGGCCGCACGGCGGCTCCGACAGGCGGCGCAGCGGCCGCCCACGGAGCCTTGATCCCACTATCCGGACGATCCTGTCTCGGAATATGACACACCGGTGACAGGGCGGCCGATTCGTCCCTACGATCCATGGCTATGAAGCAACAGCAGGCGGACCTCACGAAGCGGCGGGCAGTAGACCTGTGTCGCGTCGCCGCCATGCTCTGTCGATCCATGTGACGTGTGAGCGCATCCGCTCCATCAGCCGGACGACGGCCTTTCCCGCGTGACCGCATCTGCCGCCTCCTGATCCCCTGACGCCTCCCCGCGCCGGGGTCGTGAGGCACCCGGACACACGCACGAGCAACACCTGCAGCCAGCCCAGCTGGTTCTCAGCAGTACCCGCACAGCCCCGCCGCACACTGCCCCGGAGGAGAACACCATGAGCCGCAGCGACGTCCTCGTAGACGCCGACTGGGTCGAGGCCCACCTGAACGACGCCGACGTCGTCATCGTCGAGGTGGACGAGGACACGTCCGCGTACGACAAGAACCACATCACCAACGCCGTCCGGATCGACTGGAAGCAGGACCTCCAGGACCCGGTCCGCCGTGACTTCGTGGACCAGGAGGGCTTCGAGAAGCTCCTCTCCGCCAAGGGCATCTCCAACGACGACACCGTCGTCCTCTACGGCGGCAACAACAACTGGTTCGCGTCCTACGCCTACTGGTACTTCAAGCTCTACGGCCACCAGGACGTGAAGCTCCTCGACGGCGGCCGCAAGAAGTGGGAGCTCGACTCCCGCGACCTGGTCGACGGCAAGGACGTCCCGAACCGCCCGGCCACCCAGTACAAGGCCAAGCCGCAGGACACGTCGATCCGCGCCTTCCGCGACGACGTCGTGGCCGCGATCGGCTCCCTGAACCTGGTCGACGTCCGTTCGCCCGACGAGTTCTCCGGCAAGCTGCTCGCCCCGGCGCACCTCCCGCAGGAGCAGTCGCAGCGCCCCGGCCACGTGCCGAGCGCCCGCAACATCCCGTGGTCGAAGAACGCGAACGACGACGGCACCTTCAAGTCCGACGAGGAGCTGACCGCCCTCTACCAGGAGGAGCAGGTCGACCTGGCGAAGGACACCATCGCCTACTGCCGCATCGGTGAGCGCTCCGCGCTCACGTGGTTCGTGCTGCACGAGCTCCTGGGCCAGGAGAACGTCAAGAACTACGACGGCTCGTGGACCGAGTACGGCTCGCTGGTCGGCGTGCCGATCGAGCTCGGCGCCAACAAGTAATCCCGGCCGGGCACGCGACGCCCGCCCCGTAGCAGCAGAACCTCTCTAGGACAGGACAGAGAACATGTGTGGAGCACAGATCGGCGGGCCCGACCTCGCGACGCTCAAGCCCGGTGAGACCGCGATCCAGGGTCAGGTGACCAAGGAGGGCGAGCCGGTGTCCGGCTACGTCCGCCTGCTGGACTCGACCGGTGAATTCACCGCCGAGGTCCCGACCTCGGCGACCGGCCAGTTCCGCTTCTACGCGGCCACCGGCTCCTGGACGCTGCGGGCGCTCGTCCCGGGTGCCACGGCGGACCGCAACGTCGTGGTCGCCGAGGCCGGCGGCGTGACGGACGTGGCGATCGCGGTCTGATCGACAGCTGAACCGGCCGAAGGGCCGCACCCCCGGGGGTTGGACGCCACTGGACCGGGGTGCGGCCCTTCGTGCCGTCGTCGTGCCGTCGTGGCGGAATGCCGTCCGCGCGGTTGTGCTTGCGGTGCCCGGCTCTACGCTGGAGTCATGTACGCCCGGCGCCGGCGCGCCTACTTCCTGCTCATGGGCGGATGCCTCTTCCTCTTCGTCTCCGCCTGGACCTTCGTGCGCCTGCTCTCGGTGGAGGCCGCGGTGGCCATGTGCGTCGTCGCCATGGTCATCCCGCCGGTCGCCGCGATGATCGCCAACCGGCGCGGCCCGGACGACCGCTGGTGGGACGACCCCTCGGGCGACCCCAAGTCCGACGAGTGGTGGGACGAACTGGACGGAAAGCGCCGCCACGAGGACTGAAGCGCGGCCGGAACCAGGCGAGATAAGAATGTAATAAGCATTCATACAACTGCTTCCCCCAAGATCGGGTCATGGGTACGCGCGGGTAATGAGCCAGCGCCTCCAGTCCTGTGGGGGGACCCTTTTGGAACACGAACAGACCGCCCCTGAGCAGCAGAAAGGGGCGGAAACAGGGCCACGCCGTCCCCGCCGCCGCACTCTCCTGCTGATCGCGGGCGCGGCCACCCTCGGCATCCTCGCGGGCACGGTCACCGGGTACGCGATTCAGTACCACCGCGCACCCACCCCACTGCCGCCCCTGGCCCAGCAGTCGGTGGACGTGCCGGAGCCCCTGCCGGCGGACGAGTCGACGAGCCTGCGCACCATCAATGCCAACCGGTGGCACAAGACCGACGACGACCTGACCAAGCTCCTGGTGGAAGCCCCGGGCGGGGTGGAGGTCAGCTACTCCGGAGCGGAACCGCTGGACGAATTCGCCGCGGACTACTACGAGAATCCCGGGTCGGGGCTGCGCGGCATCCTCACCAGGCACGTGCGGCGCATCGCGACACTGCGGTGGAAGGACGGCGACCACAACGTCGTCACGGTGCGGCTGAAGCAGTTCTACGAGCGGGCGGGGGCCGAGGACCACCGGGTCGGCTACTCCTTCATGTCGGAGCCGAAATTCGCCGGGAACCCGGGCAAGGACCTTCCCGGCGTGCCCGCGGCCTTCGGTCACCTCTGGGTCGACTCGAAGGTCCGTCAGACTCCCGGATATCAGCCGGTGCAGTCGGGCCGGGCCGTCGCCCGGCGCGGCGACATCGTCATGGACGTGAAGATCCAGAACAACCGGGGCGACCTGGACGAGACCGCCCTGGCCGAGCTGGCCAAGCGGCAGTGGGAGCGGCTGTGAGCGACGAGCAGAACCACCGGCCGGACGCCCGGAACCACCGGCCGGACGCCGCGACCGACGAGGGAGACGGGGCCGACGGGTCGCCGGCGGCCGTGCCCGCTCCCTTGCGCCGGACCCGGCGGACGACCGTGGCCGTGCTCGCCGGCGTACTGTCCGTCGCCGTGCTCGCCGGCGGCGGCTTCTGGGCGTCCGCCGCGATGGACCGGGCCGACCGCACCGCACCGACGCTCTACTGGGCCGCCGAGGACGCGCCGGAGCCCTCGGGCTCCGAGCCGCCGGTTCCGACCGTGCCGCCGAACGACCTCGTGGCCAAGCTGCTGCCGTACACCACCGTCCTCTCCCCCGGCCCGGACATCGATGTGGAGGGCCACGATTTCTACGTCCCCGCGGAACGGGCGCTCCAGTCGCTGAAGGACTCCGAGACCGGACTCTCCGACGAGCGGCGCGCCGAGCGGGACAAGACGCTGGCCGAGCTGAAGCTCAAGGGCCTGGCGGCACGCAGCTACCTCGCGGGTTCCCACGCGGCGCCGGCGGGCGTGGAGATCAGGCTGACGCAGGCCGATCCCCAGGCCCTCGCGTCGCTGTCCGCCCTCACCGGGAAGCTCCTCGAACTGCTCCAGTCGCTCCGCGACGGCGACGCCCGCGAGGCGCCGAAGGTGGAGGGCTTCGACAACGCGAAGTGCGTGCTGAGCACGGTGCGCGCGCCGAGGAGGGAGGACAAGGAGGACAAGGAGGACAAGGTCTTGAGCACGGTCGAGAACATCGAGTGCGTCGCGGTCCAGGGTGATGTCCTGGTGGACTTCAAGGTGTACACAGGGGCCCGTCAGTTCTCCGCGACCGATGCCGTGAACCTCTTCAAGGAGCAGCTGAACCGACTGAAGTCCCCCGGGGAGTCCGTGTGAGCGAGCAGAACACCACCGAGACCGAAGCGGCTCCCGCGCCCGAGGCACCGACCGCGGCCGTACCGGAAACCGTGCCCGCGGCCGTGCCGGAAACCGTGCCTGCGGCCGTGCCGGAAACCGTGCCTGCGGCCGTGCCGGAAACCGCGCCCGAGGCCGTGCCGGAAACCGCGCCCGTGCCCCTGCCGGAGGCCGTGCCCGAGGCCGCTCCCGCCGCGCCCGAGGATCGCCGCCGTCTGCGTGCCCTCCTGCGCTGGACGGCCGCCGTCGTCGTCTTCGCCGCCGCCGGCACGGGAGCCGCGTACGGGATGGTCCAGGCCGAGCGCACCGACCTTCCCGGCCTGTCCACCGAGGGCGACGGCCGCTGGGCCTACCCGCCGCTGTCGTGGCCAACGCTGCCGCCGGGTGCGCCCCTGCCGGGGGCCGAGGACAACAAGGCCGAAACGCACTACGCCGCGCTTTCGGCCCTGCTGCTGCCAGGCCCCGGGACCGCCCGGCCCGACGACGGGTTCAAGGCGGACAAGGACGGGAACGTGTCCACCGACGCGTTCGTGGAGGAGTACGCCCCTGCCGCCCGGGCGAAGATCAAGGAGAGCCTCGACCACGACGGGCTGCGCCAGATCGTCGGCCGCGGCTGGACGATGCCGGACGGCACGAGGACCCGTATCTACCTGCTGCGCATCCACTCCAAGAGCTTCAGGGACTCCTACCAGGTCTGTAACAGCAACAGCAGCTTCCTCGGAGCCGAGGCGCTCACGGTGGACATGGACTGGAGGAAGGCCAAGTTCGAGCAGACGCCCACGCTCGGGCACAGCGGCCCCGGCCGGCCCGCCATCGTCTACAAGAGCGACACCGTCGGCGTCTACCTGGAATCCAAGCCGTACGGCGACGAGCAGACCAAGGTCGGCTGCCTGCAGGCGGGTGACGTCCAGGCCGTGATCATCCAGACCAGGAAGGGCGAGGTGGCCAGCGTCCCATTCCACCAGACGGTGATCCTGCAGAGCCAGATGCTGAGCTGACCTCCGGCGGAGCGCGGAACGGCCGACCTCACAGAGTGCGCCGGTCCCCGGGCCAGTAGGCTTGGGGACCGGCCGTACCTCCCCCGAACGAATCCTCCGAGGAGCACCCCGTGCTTGAGGCAGTCTTCACCTCCCTGCTGGTCCTGGTCTGCGTCGGCGTCCTCGCCTTCACCGTTCTGGCCGTCAAGAAGCTGTACCAGGGTCAGCGCTGAGCGTCCGCGCAGCAGACCGCCCCGGAACCCCTCCCACAGATCGCCTGAGCAGCCATTCATGATCCAGATCCCGTCCGACCTGAACCCGGGCCTCGTCCCGCTCGCCTTCCTCCTCGGCAACTGGGAGGGTGCGGGAGTCTTCGACTTCCCCGGTGAGGAGAAGTGCAACTTCGGCCAGGAGGTCGTCTTCAGCCACGACGGCCGGGACTTCCTGGAGTACACCTCCCACACCTGGGTCCTCGACGCCGAGGGCAAGAAGGTGCGGCCGCTGGAGTCCGAGTCGGGTTACTGGCGCATAGACAAGGACCGCAAGGTCGAGATCGTCATGGTCCGCGACCAGGGCGTCGTCGAGGTCTGGTACGGCGAGCTCGCCGACCAGAAGCCCCAGATCGACCTGGCCACCGACGCGGTCGCCCGCACCGCGGCCTCCGGCCCGTACAGCGGCGGCAAGCGGCTCTACGGCTACGTGAAGAGCGACCTCATGTGGGTCGGCGAGAAGGCCACCCCGGACGTCGAGCTGCGCCCGTACATGTCGGCCCAGCTGAAGAAGGTCGTCACGCCCGAGGAGGTCGCCGAGATGGCGCGCAACCTCCCGGACATGCCGGACGACGGCATCGCCTTCTTCCGCTGACCGGATCTCATCGGCCGGACCGGCCGGACATATCCACAGGCTGTGCACGAAGGGGACCGCGGGGCAGCCCGCGGTCCCCTTCGCGCGCTTACACTGGCCGGGTGGTGAGCACCGAGAGCACCGAAGGCACCGACTGGAAGACCGACCTGCGGCAGCGCGGATACCGCCTGACCCCGCAGCGCCAGCTTGTCCTGGAAGCGGTCGACGCCCTGGAGCACGCCACCCCGGACGAGATCCTCGCCGAGGTGCGCAAGACCGCCTCCGGCGTCAACATCTCCACCGTCTACCGCACGCTGGAGCTGCTGGAGGAGCTGAAGCTCGTCTCGCACGCGCACCTCGGCCACGGCGCGCCCACGTACCACCTCGCCGACCGGCACCACCACATCCACCTGGTCTGCCGCGACTGCGGCGACGTCATCGAGGCCGATGTGGACATCGCCGCGGAGTTCACCGCCAAGCTCCGCGCGACGTTCGGGTTCGAGACCGACATGAAGCACTTCGCGATCTTCGGACTGTGCAAGAAGTGCGCCGCCAAGCACCGCGACGGCCACGCGTAGGCCACGCGCGGGCACCGTAGGCCCTGTCCTGGCCGGGTCGTACGCTTGGTCCCATGACCAGCAGCCCTTTGCTCCATCTCCCCGGCGCCGTGCAGGCCGAAGGCCGTGACGAGGGCGTCGCCGCCCACTACGGAGAGCTGTACGGCGAACAGCGCGCCCTCGCGGACGGCCGCGGCTTCGTCGACCTCTCGCACCGCGGAGTCGTCACCGTCACCGGACCGGAGCGGCTGAGCTGGCTGCACCTGCTGCTGACCCAGCACCTCACCGAGCTGCCGGCCGGGCAGGCCACCGAGGCGCTGATCCTCTCCGCCCACGGTCACATCGAGCACGCGCTCTACCTCGTCGACGACGGCGAGACCACGTGGGCGCACGTGGAGCCGGGCACCCAGGGCGAGCTGATCGCCTACCTGGAGTCCATGAAGTTCTTCTACCGCGTCGAAGTCGCCGACCGCACCGAGGAGTTCGCGGTCGTGCACCTGCCGGCCGGCTCCATCGCCGAGGTCGCCAAGGAGCACGTCGTACGGGAGACCCCGCACGGCCGCGACGTCTTCCTGCCCCGTGCCGAGCTGGAGGCCTTCGCCGCCTCGCACGGCCCGGCCGCGGGCCTCCTCGCGTACGAGGCCCTGCGCGTCGAGGCGCACCGGCCGCGGCTCGGCCTGGAGACCGACCACCGCACCATCCCGCACGAGCTGGGCTGGATCGGCACCGCCGTCCACCTCCAGAAGGGCTGCTACCGAGGCCAGGAGACGGTGGCCCGTGTCCACAACCTGGGCAAGCCCCCGCGCCGCCTGGTCTTCCTGCACCTGGACGGCTCCGAGGTGCTGCTCCCGGCGCACGGCGCGCCCGTCCGGCTCGCCGCCGACGGGGAGGAGGGCCGGCAGCTGGGCTTCGTGACCACCGCCGTCCGTCACCACGAGCTGGGCCCGATCGCGCTCGCGCTGGTCAAGCGGAACGTCCCGGTGGACGCGCCGCTGCTGGCCGGGAAGACCGCCGCCGCGCAGGAGGTCGTCGTAGCGCCCTGACCCGCTGTGGCGCCCTGACCCACAGCACTAGATGTCGATGACGATGGTGAACGGGCCGTGGTTCGTGAGCGAGACCCGCATGTCCGCGCCGAACCGGCCCGTCTCCACCGTCGCCCCCAGCGCCCGCAGCTGCGCCACGACCTCGTCCACCAGCGGCTCGGCGACCGGCCCCGGCGCGGCCGCGTTCCACGTGGGCCGACGGCCCTTGCGGGCGTCTCCGTAGAGCGTGAACTGGGAGATCACCAGCAGCGGCGCGTCCACGTCGCTGCAGGACTTCTCCGCCTCCAGGATCCGCACGGACCACAGCTTGCGCGCCAGCAGCGCAGCCTTCTCCGGTGTGTCGTCGTGGGTCACCCCCACCAGCACGCACAGCCCCTCGCCGACGATCTCGCCGACCGTCTCGCCGGCCACGACGACGCTCGCGCCGTCCACCCTCTGCACCACAGCTCGCATACCACCTGTGTACCAGCCGTGCACCCGTCCGGGGCCGATCGGGTGGACTGGGACTGCATCGGGACCACGGAGAGTGGCACGATGCACGCAGGCGGTGCGGGTGCGCCGCACCGGTCGAGGGGACGGACTACGTTCGTATGAATACTTCTGGTACCTCCGTACCTGCATCACCCGCGTCCATGTCCGCTGCCGCGGTACGACCGCCCGCGCAGCGCACCGCCGACGTACCGGGGGCGGCCCCGGCCGTCGCCCCGGCCGGGACCGCGCCGACCAGCGCGCTCGGGCTGCCGGAACTGCGCGCGCTGCGCCGTGACGCGCAGCGCGACGAGGCCGACCTGAGCTACGTACGCAGACTGCTCCAGGGCCGCATCGACATCCTGCGGGCCGAGCTGGCCCGGCGTACCGATCCCGAGACGCCGGTGGTGGACCGGCTCTCCGAGATCCTCGCCGACGCTCCCTCCAGCCGCAGCGCCTCGGCCCGGCACGTCACGCTCGGCACCCCGCACAGCGAGGAGTACCGGCTGCTGGCGGCGGAGATGCTGGCCGACGTGGAGCTGTCGGACCTCGGCGCGCGCACGGACGGCGAGCTGTACGACGGGATGGGCAAGCTGATCCGCTACGAACAGCAGGTCTCGCGGCGCCGCCAGCAGCTCCAGCGCACGGTGGACGACTGCAGCGCGGAGATCACCCGGCGGTACCGGGAGGGCGAAGCACAGGTGGACGACCTGCTGGCCTGAGCCGGAAAAACCGGGCGACTTGGGCCGGTCCCACGATTAGCGTGGCCCGTTATGAGTGCTGACGTCCGGCCGATCGCCGAATCCGAACTCCACGAGTGGCTCAACACCCTGAACACAGGGTTCCTCAGCCCGGCCAAGGCGACGGAGACCGATGTCGCCCAGCGGGCCAAGTACAGCGACCTCACCCGTATCCAGGGCGCGTTCGACACCGACACCGGCCGCTGCGTCGCCGCCTTCCGTTCCTTCGCGCAGGAGCTGACCGTGCCCGGCGGGGCGACCGTGCCCGCCAGCGCCGTCTCGAACGTCGCGGTGCTCGCCACGCACCGCCGCCAGGGTCTGCTGACCCGGATGATGGCCGCCGAGCTCGCCGCCGCCCACGCGCGCGGGGACGTGCTGTCGACGCTGATCGCCGCCGAGTACCCGATCTACGGGCGGTACGGGTACGGGCCCGCCGCCTCGATCTCGGAATGGGAGATCGACGTACCGAGGACCGGACTGGACCGGCGCCTGCCCCCCGACCTGGACGGCGGGCGGATCGACTTCGTGGACGCGGCCGAGGTCCGGCGCGTGGGCCCGGAGCTGCACGAGCGGCTGCGCGCGGTCACGCACGGCGCGGTGGACCGGGACGAGCGCTGGTGGAGCCTGACGACCGGCCTGGAGGAGATGTCGCACCGCCCGTACAAGGACAAGTTCCAGGCCGTGTACCGCACGGCGGCCGGCGAGGTGGCGGGCCTGGTCGTCTACCAGGCCGACGACCACTGGACGGACGCGAAGGTCCCGCAGAACACCGTGCAGGTCAGGGACCTGCTGGCGGTCACCCCCGAGGCGCAGCGGGCGCTGTGGCACTTCCTGTGCTCCATCGACTGGGTGCTCAAGGTCCGTACGGGCTACCGGGCCCCCGACGACCTGGTCACGCAGCTGCTGCCCGACCCGCGCTCCGCCCGGACCCTGACTGCCGCGGACTTCCTGTGGGTGCGGCTGCTGGATGTCGTACGGGCGCTGAGCGCGCGGACGTACGCGGTGCCCGGGGTGCTCGTGCTCGACGTGACGGACGCGGCGGGTCCGGCGGCCGGCCGCTACCGGCTGGACGCGGGCGCCGGCACCTGCGAGCGGACCGAGGAGGCGGCGGACCTGCGGCTGGACGTGTCCGTACTGGGCTCCCTGTACCTCGGCGACGAGTCGGCGGTGCGGCTGGGCGCGCTCGGCCGGGTGGTCGAGGAGCGGCCGGGGGCGCTGGCACTGGCCGACGCGGTGTTCCGCACGGCGCGCCGTCCGTGGTGCCCGGACGTCTTCTGAGCCCTGGCCGGCCCCGGCGAGTACCTTGCGGCGAGGTTCGAGGAGAAGCGCGGGCGGCTGTGGGCGGTGGCCCGCCGGATGCATAGTCATGAGTAGTGAGCACTGAGGACTGAGGTATTTGACGACTGTCGTGGAACAACTGCGTGCGGCGGGCTGCGTCTTCGCGGAGGAGGAGGCGGACCTGCTGGTCGCGGCCGCGCGGGACGACGGCCACCTGGCGGAGCTGCTGGGCCGCCGGGTCGGCGGCGAACCGCTGGAACACGTGGTGGGCTGGGCCGAGTTCTGCGGACTGCGGATGGAAGTGGGTGCGGGGGCGTTCGTACCGCGCAGGCGCACCGAGTTCCTGGTGGCGGAGGCTGTGGCGCTGGCCCGGCCGGGCGCGGTCGTGCTGGACCTGTGCTGCGGGGTCGGCGCCCTGGGCGCGGCGGTGGCGGCGCGGGTGCCGGGCGGCGTGGAGCTGCACGTGGCGGACATCGACGCGGCGGCGCTGGCCTACGCCCGGCGCAACGTGGCTCCGTACGGCGGCAGCGTCTGGGAGGGCGACCTGTACGCCCCGCTCCCGGAATCGCTGCGCGGGCGGGTGGACGTGCTGGTGGTCAACGCCCCGTACGTGCCGACGGAGGAGATCGGTTTCATGCCGTCGGAGGCCCGGGACCACGAGCCCCTGGTCTCCCTGGACGGCGGAGCGGACGGCCTGGACGTCCACCGCCGGGTGGCGGCGGGCGCCCTGCCCTGGCTGGCCCCGGGCGGCCACCTGCTGATCGAGACGAGCGCCCGCCAGTGCCCGACGACGGCCGCGGCCATGACCTCGGCGGGCCTGACGGCCCGGGTCGCCACCTCGGAGGAGCTGTACGCGACGGTGGTGATCGCCGCGGCCTGACCGCGTGTGACTGCTCGCGATGGTTGGCATCAGGCGGGGGGCCACGCGCCGCTGGACGGCGACCTTTGGAGGACCGGGTCGGTACCGGGCGGACGCAGCCGCTGTGGCAGGCGGATGACATCACAGGTCCGCGGCATCGATCCAGCAGATCGTCGCCACCAGATCCGAGGACTCATCGGTTGCTTCGGCAGCCAGCAGGGACCATTCCCGGCACTCGGACACGATCTCAGGCCAGGGCCTCAGGCGGTCGACGTCCCAGTCGATGCCCGGGCCACGGCCTGCGAAGACCCGTCCGGCAGGTGTGATCTGCCAGATCTGGAAATTCAGAACGGCCTGGTTGTGGGCAGCGAGATCGTCGATGACTTCGGCGAGATCAGCCGTGGGCCATGCAGGGTCCAGGTTCTCCAGCGGTCGCCGCAGCGCGGCGGTTCGGAGAGGGAGTACGACCCTCCGGGCACCAAGATCGGTGAGAGCCCAGCGCAGCGCCTCGCCTTCGCAGCTGTCGGGGGCCTCGCCTCGCCCCCGGAACGCCTCATAGACCCGCCACAGATCCGGCACGGCACGCTGGACCCCAAGTTCTGCCAAGGCTTCGGCCGCCCACTCGCGGACGGTTGCGTTCTCACTCTCCAGCAGGCCGATGAGCACATCTCCTGGCCTGGGATCTTGCAGAGCGGTGAAGACTTCAACGGCACACAGCTGGCCGAAGGCATTCAGGCCCGGCACTGCAGCGATCAGCTGATCCAAAACCTGTGGCCCCATGGCGATCAGCGCATGCTGTGCGTCCTCGGCCACCTCGCTCGAATCCGCATCCAGCTCACCTACCCGCTGAGCGATCACCGTGTCCATGGGGCCCGAGTCTGCCTTGGCAGCGACGGCCTCAGTCATCGGATATCCCGCTCACCCCTCGTCCCAGTGGGCACGGGTGGGAGATGTTGCAAGCGCCTGCTTGCAATAGTTAGCAGGATCGGGCAGGATCGAGTCATGGCATCGCTCAACGTCGGAAACCTCGGCGAGTACCTCCGTGAGCAGCGTCGGCAGGCCCAGCTTTCGCTGCGGCAGCTTGCCGAGGCGGCGGGGGTGTCGAATCCGTACCTGAGCCAGATCGAGCGCGGGCTGCGCAAGCCGAGCGCGGACATCCTCCAGCAGCTGGCCAAGGCGCTGCGGATCTCCGCGGAAACGCTGTACGTGCAGGCCGGGATCCTGGATGAGCGGGACCGGGACGAGGTGGAGACGCGGGCCGTCATCCTCGCCGACCCGTCCATCAACGAGCGGCAGAAGCAGGTGCTGCTCCAGATCTACGAGTCGTTCCGCAAGGAGAACGCGCTCGACGCGCCCGCCGAGGCCGAGGCCGGGACCGATGGGACCGACGCGGCCGCCAGGGCCGACGAAGAGATGCCGTCGAAGACGACGAACTGAACTTGATCCGGGAGGACCAGCACATGGCCATCGCCGATGACCTGAAGAAGACCCTCACCGACCCCACCCCGCTCTACTTCGCGGCCGGCACCGCCGACCTCGCCGTGCAGCAGGCCAAGAAGGTGCCGGGGCTCATCGAGCAGCTGCGCGCCGAGGCCCCCGCGCGCATCGAGGCCGTGAAGAACACCGACCCGAAGGTCGTGCAGGAGAAGGCCAAGGAGGCCGCCAAGGAGGCGCAGGAGGCGGTCACCGCCAAGGTCGCCGAGGTGTTCGGCGCGATCGACCCGAAGAAGCTCGGGGAGACCGCGCAAGACTTGGCGCTGCGCGGCGTCGGTGTGGCCGCGGAGTACGCGGTCCGCGCCAAGGAGACCTACGACAAGGTCGCCGAGCACGGCGAGCAGGCCGTCCGCGCCTGGCGGGGCGAGGTCTCCGAGGAGATCGTCGAGATCGCCGTGGCCGTCGAGCCGGCCGCTGAGCCCGCCGCCGAGCCGGCCGCCGCCGACGCGTCCGCCGCCGACGCGTCCGCCGGTGAGGAGAAGCCCGCCGCGAAGAAGCCCGCCGCGCGCAGGAGCACGGCCAAGAAGGCCTCCGTCACCGCGGGCGACGAGAGCTGAACCGCATGACCGACGGCGGGCCGGGCACCTTGTGGGTGTCCGGCCCGTTGTGGTTCGTGAGGGCGCTTGTGCCGGTAGCGTGGAATCAGGTGTGCGCAACACAAGCATGAGAAGGCGGTCGAAGCGATGTTGATGGACGGGTTCGATCGAGGGGTGATCCCGCTGCTCGGGCTCGCCATGCTGGTGCTGGCGGTGGTGGCCTTCGTGTTCGCGCTGCTGGCGCGCGAGGACGCGTACCGGGCGGCCGACAAGCAGACCAAGACCTTCTGGCTGGTCATTCTCGGCATCACCGTCCTCGTGGACTTCTTCCTGGGGATGCTGTTCCTGGAGATCGCCGGCCTGGTCGCGACCATCGTGTTCTTCGTCGACGTCCGCCCCGCGCTCAAGCAGGTCTCGGGCGGCGGGCGGCGCAGGGGCGGCAGCAGCAGCGACGGACCGTACGGGCCGTACAACGGCGGGCGGTAAGCCCTCCGGTACCGCGCCGACAGCCCCGTACCGACCCGTTCGGCTCGTTCGGCTTGTTCGGCTCAGCCTTCGGCGCGGGAGAGCAGGACCACGGCGACGTCGTCGGTGAGCTCGCCGCCGTTGAGGCGGCGCGCCTCGGTGACGGCGGCCTCCAGCAGGCCCTCGCCGCTCAGCCCGCGGTCCAGGTGGCGGTTGATCATCTCGACCATGCCGTCCTGCCCGAGGCGTTCCTTGCCCTCGCCGATCCGGCCCTCGATCAGCCCGTCGGTGTAGAGCATCAGGCTCCAGGTGCCGCCGAGCTCGACCTGGCGCCGGGGCCAGCGGGCCTTGGGCAGCAGTCCCAGTGCCGGGCCGCTGTTCTCGTACGGGAGGAGCCGCGCGGGGCGGCCCGGCCTGGATATCAGCGGGGCCGGGTGCCCAGCCAGGCACAGGCCCGCGCGGCGGCCGTCGGGGGAGATGTCCACGGTGCACAGCGTCGCGAAGATCTCCTCGCAGGGACGCTCCACCTCCAGGACCTCCTGGAGCGTGGCCAGCAGGTCGTCGCCGCACAGGCCGGCCAGGGTCAGGGCGCGCCAGGCGATGCGGAGTTCGACGCCGAGGGCGGCTTCGTCGGGGCCGTGGCCGCAGACGTCGCCGATCATGGCGTGGACGGTGCCGTCGGGGGTGCGGACGGTGTCGTAGAAGTCGCCGCCCAGGAGGGCCCGGCTGCGGCCGGGGCGGTAGCGGGCGGCGAAGCGGAGGTCGGAGCCCTCCAGGAGGGGGTTGGGGAGCAGCCCGCGCTCCAGGCGGGCGTTCTCCTGGGCGCGCAGTTTCGATTCTGCGAGCTTGTACTGGGCGATGTCCGCCCGTTTTCTCTCCACCGCGTAGCGGATGGCGCGGCTCAGCAGCCTGCCGTCCAGCTCGTCCCGGAAGAGGAAGTCCTGGGCGCCGACCCGGACGGCCTCGGCGGCGCGCTCGGCGTCGGCCTCTGCGGTCAGGACGAGGACGGCGTGGCCGGGGGCGATCCGGAGCACCTGGCGGAGAGCGGCCAGCCGGTCCACGGTGGTCGCGGTGGTGGCTGCGGCCGACGGTGACGGTGTACGGGGGCCCGTGTCCGGGAGGGACAGGTCGAGCAGGATGCAGTGCACGTCGGGCGTGAGCAGTCGTGCGGCCTCGGTGAGGTTGCGGGCGGTGCGGAGCCGGATGCGGTGGCCGTCGGCGTCGAGGATCTCGGGGACGGTGAGGCCGCCCGCGGGGTCGTCCTCGATGACCAGGAGGGTCAGCGCGGTCGTGTGCGAGGTCGCCTGCGCGGTCGCCTCGGCGGCCGCCGGCGGGGTCGCTCCCGCGAGGGGCGGTGCGGCGGTGTGCAGAACGGCCTGACCGCTCTCCGTGGCCGGGGTGTCCCTCTGCCGCGGTACGGGTACGGGCATCGTCTCCGGTTCCTTCCCTCCCCCCGAGGGTGCGCTCGTCCGGCAGACCCTAGCGGTCCCGGCCCGGCGAGCGGAATGCCGTTCTGGGCCAAGGCCTCCGTCATATGCCGTTATCGCGGGGGAAAATCGGCCTCACTGGATGACAAAGGTCACGCGGGGGCCGTGTCCGTCCCGTCCACCGAGACGCGCCGCAGGCCGGATCGGTTGCCTGTACCGGCCGGCCCGTAGCCCTGCGGACGGTTGGCGCGTGCGGCTGCGGCAGGGCCGCCGGTGCAGGCCGGTGCAGGCCGGTGCAGGCTCCGGCGGCCCGGAGCCCGGCCGGGCGCTGCCCTTGGCGGGACCGCACACGGACCGCCCGGCCTGCCTGGCCGATTCCGGGGCAGCGGCATGCCCGCCGGAAGCCGTGCATCGGCCGCGCTTCGGCGGCACCGCCCCCCCGACCGACGGGGTCAGGGAGCGCCCTGGGGACCCACTGCCTTCCGCGGGCGGGCCGCGCGCAACGGCAGCCCGGCGCCTGCGGCCCGCTCGGGGTCAGTCCGTCCGGGCGGCTGTGAGCTCCCGGAAGCCGGGCTCGGCCGGGCCGCTCGGCCAGGCCGTGGCCGCCGGCGGCGCGCCGGGAGGTCGGTACCGGGCCCAGGGGTCGGCACCTCAAGCCGCCCCGCCAGCGGCGGGCCTGGGTCGGGGGCCCGCTTCGGGCGGGCTGCGAGTTCCCGCGGCGCGGGCCCGCGGGGTTGTGTGCCAGGGGGTATGCGTCCGTGCCCGGGCTGGGGCCCGCGCACGCCCGCCAGGGGCTGCCCGGGCCGGGGCCCGCTTCGGGTTGCTGGGAGTTCCCGCGGCGCCGGCCCGCGAGGTTGCGCGCCAGGGGGGCACGCGTCCGGGCCCCGCCAGCGGCGGCCCCCGGCCGGGGCCCGCTTCGGGCCGCGCGGGTGTTCCGGAGCCCGGACCGACGCGGCTCCGTGCAGCAGGGCAGTCGTCGGCGGGGCCGGTCCTGGTGCTGGCCCGGCAGGGGCAGGCCTGGCCGGGGCCCGCGGCGGGCCGGTGGGGGAGTTCCCGCAGCCCGGGCTCGCCTGGCTGCTCGCCAAGGAGCCCGCGCCGCTGCCCGCCCAGGGCTACGCGTCCGGGCGGACGACCGCCTTGATCGGCATGGAGCCCGCGCCCGCTATCGTCACGTTTCGGCCGGGGCGTGGGGCGTGGACCATCGCGCCGTCGCCGACATACATCCCGACATGGCTCGCGTCGTCGAAGTAGATGATCAGGTCGCCCGGGCGCATGTCCTTGAGCGCGACCTTCGGCAGCAGCCGCAGCTGCTCCTGCGAGGTGCGCGGGATCCCCCTGCCCGCCGCCAGCCAGGCCTGCGAGGTCAGGCCGGAGCAGTCGAACGAGCCCGGACCCTCGGCTCCCCAGACGTACGGCTTGCCGATCTGGGCGGTGGCGAACTGCACCGCCCGCTTCCCGGCCTCCGTCGCCGCGCCGTTGACGTCCTTCATCGCGCCCGTCGACAGCCACGCCGTCTGCGCCTTGTACTGCGCTTCCTGCTCCAGCTGGATCAGCCGGGCCTTCTCCTCGGCTTCGAGCTTGTTCTCCAGCTCCTCCGCCGCCTTGATCTTCTCCTCGATCTGCTTCTTCGAGGCTTCCTGCTTGAGCCGGTTGGCCTCCAGCGTCGCCCAGTGCGCGCTCGCCTCCTGCGCGTACCGCTTCAAGTCGTTCTGCGTCCGGTCCAGTTCGGCCAGCAAGTCCGACGCGGCCTTCTCGCCCTGTTTCAGCCGGCCCGCCCCGTCGAGGAACTTGCCCGGGTCATCGCTCAGCGCCAGCTTCGCGCCCGCCGGCAGCCCGCCCGAGCGGTACTGGGCGCGGGCGGCCGCGCCCGCGCGGCTCTTCAGGGTGGTGATCCGCTCCTGGCCGGCGACGATCAGGTTGGCGATCTCGACGATCTTGTCCGACTGGGCCTTGGCCTCGGCCTCGGCGAGGTTGTACGCGTCGGTGGCGGCGCCCGCCTGGCGGTAGAGGTCCTCTATCTCCTTGCGGACCTGCTCCAGGGACTTGGCGCCCGGCTCGGGCGCGGGCGCCGCCGGCGCTCCGGGTGCGGCCGGGGCAGCGGGGGTTGCCGGGGCAGCGGGTGCCGCCGGCGCCGCGTACGCCATGCCCGCCGCCAGGCCCGGTGCCGTCAGTATCGCCATCGCGCACAGCAGTACGAGAGCACTTGCGCCTCGCTGTCGCCTTTCGGCCCCCATGGTCCCCCCAGGCACCCGAGTCAGACCGCACGTCACTGTGCATGAGATCTGACTATTCGTCAGTAACTTATCGCTGCCTTCGGGATGGTGCCACGAGTCGATGAATTGCAACACCCTCACGGGTGTTCGTCCGATCTTGTCCGCCCCAACGGACCCCATCCCTGCCCGCTCAACGGGCGATCCGTAGCACCGGTTCCCCACGGCGCCGCTTTCACCCCGTCGGGCGCAACGCCTCCCAGCGCACCGTCAGTTCCCCCTGCCGCCACCGCCCCGGCCCGTCCGCCAGCGGCCAGTCGCCGGACAGGGCCCGCGCCGTCCGGATCCAGCGCTGCCGAGCCCCGTACGAGGCGTACGGAGCCGCCGCCGCCCACGCCCGGTCGAAGTCGCGCAGGAACGCGTGCACCGGCTCGCCCGGCACATTGCGGTGGATCAGCGCCTTCGGCAGCCGCTCCGCCAGGTCCGAGGGGCGCTCCAGGGAGCCCAGACGGGTCGCGAACGTCACCGTGCGCGCCCCCTCCGGCCCCAGCGCGACCCACACGTGCCGCCGCCCGATCTCGTCGCAGGTCCCCTCCACCACCAGCCCCTCCGGGGCCAGCCGTGCGCACAGCCGCTCCCACACCGCCGCGACCTGCTCCTCGTCGTACTGGCGCAGTACGTTCGCCGCGCGGATCAGCGCCGGCCGCTCCCCGCCGCCCGGCCCGTCCAGCGGGACCTCGAAGCCGCCGTGCCGGAAGCTCAGCCCCTCCCGCTCGAACGGCTTCGCCGCGGCGACCCGCGCCGGCTCGATCTCGATGCCGACCACCCGTACCCGCGGCGCCGCCTCGCGCAGCCGCGCCAGCAGCTCGACCGCCGTCCAGGGCGCGGCCCCGTACCCCAGGTCCACCGCGACCGGCGCCTGCGCGCGCCGCAGCGCCGCCCCGTGCGTGGCGGCGATCCAGCGGTCCATCCGGCGCAACCGGTTCGGGTTCGTCGTCCCGCGCGTCACCGAGCCCACAGGGCGGCCGGGGACGCGGCTCGGGGTCGGCGTGGTGCGGGAGGCCATGAGCCGAGCGTAAGCGGAGCGCCCTCGCCGGATGAAAATCCGGCGTCTCCCCATGACCCATCAAGAAACATCGAGGAAAACCGGAGACCCCGGAATGCGAGGGGCGGCCATCCGGGTTGCACTGCTTGCAGGGCGCCGAGCGGTGCTCCTGCAGTCATGCCGTCCGTGTGGCCGGTCCGACCGTCCGAGTGGCCCGTCCGAGCGAGAGGAACTGCTCCCTTGAGCCAGTACGTGTCCCGCATCAGCGGCCGTCTCGCCGCTGCCCGCGCCACCCGCCACGAGCCTCCGCGCATGCGCCTGCCGGCCGTGGGCCACCACCGCAAGCCCCGCCGCGTGGCCATGCTCAGCGTGCACACCTCACCGCTGCACCAGCCCGGGACCGGCGACGCCGGCGGGATGAACGTCTACATCGTGGAGCTGGCCAAGCGCCTCGCCGCGATCAACATCGAGGTCGAGATCTTCACCCGGGCCACCGAGGGCGGCCTGGCGCCCGTGGTCGAGCTGGCCCCCGGCGTCCTCGTACGGCACGTGGACGCGGGCCCGTACGAAGGCCTCGCCAAGGAGGAGCTCCCGGCCCAGCTGTGCGCCTTCACCCACGGCGTGATGCAGGCCTGGGCCGGGCACCGCCCCGGCTACTACGACCTCGTTCACTCCCACTACTGGCTTTCCGGCCACGTCGGCTGGCTCGCCGCCGAGCGCTGGGGCGTACCGCTCGTGCACGCCATGCACACCATGGCCAAGGTCAAGAACGCTGCGCTGGCCGAGGGCGACACGCCCGAGCCCGCCGCCCGCGTCATAGGCGAGACCCAGATCGTGGCCGCCGCGGACCGGCTCATCGCCAACACCGCCGAGGAAGCCGACGAACTCGTCCGCTACTACGAGGCCGACTCGGGCAAGGTCGCCGTCGTCCACCCCGGCGTGAACCTCGACCGCTTCACGGTCGGCGACGGCCGGGCCGCCGCCCGCGCCCGCCTGGGCCTGCCGCAGGACGCCGTCATCCCGCTCTTCGCCGGCCGCATCCAGCCCCTCAAGGCGCCCGACATCCTGCTGCGCGCCGTCGCCGAGCTGGTCGACCGGGACCCCTCGATGCGCGGCCGCCTCTTCGTCCCCGTCGTCGGCGGCCCCAGCGGCAGCGGCCTCGCCAAGCCGGAGGGCCTGCAGAAGCTCGCCGCGAAGCTGGGCATCGCCGATCTCGTGCACTTCCACCCGCCGGTCGCGCAGGACGGGCTCGCCGACTGGTTCCGGGCGGCGTCCGTGCTGGTCATGCCCTCGTACAGCGAGTCCTTCGGGCTCGTCGCCATAGAGGCGCAGGCCAGCGGTACACCGGTACTCGCCGCCGAGGTCGGCGGCCTGCCCGTCGCCGTCAACGACGGGGTCACGGGCATCCTCGTACCGGGCCACGACCCCGTGGACTACGCGCGGGAGCTGCGCCGCTTCGTCGACGAGCCCGGTCTCGCCGACCGGATGGGCGCCGAGGCCGCGCGGCACGCGCAGTTCTTCGGCTGGGACACCGCCGCGAGCGGCACGGCCGACGTGTACACCGCGGCCATGCATGATCATCGCCGTCGCGTACGCTCCCACCATGGCTGACGCTGACACCGACACCGCCGCGATCATCGAGAGCGTCCTGACCGGCTCGGAGCTGAGCTGGGAGAGCCCCGAACCGGGCTCGTACGTCGTCCAGCTCCCCGGCACCCGCAAGCTGAGCACCACGTGCTCGCTGCGGGTCGGACGGCACTCGCTGTCGGTCAACGCCTTCGTGATCCGGCACCCGGACGAGAACGAGGCCGGCGTCCACCGGTGGCTGCTGGAGCGCAACCTCAAGCTGTACGGGCTGAGCTACGCGGTGGACCGCCTCGGCGACATCTACCTGACGGCCCGGCTCCCGCTGTCCGTGATCACCCCGGACGACCTGGACCGCCTGTTCGGCACGGTCCTGGAGGCGGCGGACGGCGCGTTCAACACCCTGCTGGAGCTGGGGTTCGCGAGCGCGATCCGGCGGGAGTACGAATGGCGGGTCTCCCGTGGGGAGCCGACGTACAACCTGGACGCGTTCAAGCACCTGACGCAGCCGTCGTCCTGACCCGCCGGGGCGGCGCCGTTATGCGCCCGCCGCCTCCGGCAGGCCGACCGGAGCTCCAGCCGTAGCCGTACCGCCGGTCCCCGTCCCCGTACCCGTACCCGTACCCGTACCCGTACCCGTACCCGTACCCGTACCCGTACCCGTACCCTCCTCCGGCAGGCTCCTCATCAGCAGCCAGTACCCGAGTCCCGCCACCGTCCCCAGGACCGCCGTCGTCCCCCACAGCCAGCCCGCCCCGAAGCGGTCGATCACGAAGCCCGCCAGCAGCGGCGCGATCAGCGAGGCCACCGCCCAGGACATCGTGTACATCCCCTGGTAGCGGCCGCGCCCGTGCAGCGGGGACAGCCGGGCGACCAGGCCCATCTGGGTCGGCGAGTTGATGATCTCGGCCAGGGTCCACACGCAGACGGTCAGTGCGAGGACCCCGATCGAGCCGCCGAAGGCCGTGAGCCCGAAGCCGTATCCCGCCAGCAGCGCCGAGATCACCAGCAACTTCTGCGGGTCGCGGTGCTCGATGAGCCGGGTGACCGGGATCTGCAGCAGCACGATCAGGACCCCGTTCACGGCGACGACCAGGCCGTAGTCGCCGGTGGAGAAGCCCGCCGAGCCCATCGCGAGCGGCAGCCCGAACGAACCCTGCATGAAGATCAGCGAGATCAGGAACGACAGCCCGACCACGCCCATGAAGTGCCCATCGCGCAGGACCGTGCCCAGCCCGACCTCCGCCTCGGCGGCCTCGTGCGCCGCGTCGCCCTTCTCGGGCCGCGACTCGGGCAGCTTCACGTAGACCAGGACCGCGCAGAGCAGCGTCAGCGCCGCCTCGCCCAGGAATCCCGCCAGGTAGCTGTACTCCGCCACGAAGCCGGCCACCGTCGCGGAGACGGCGAAGCCGAGGTTGATCGCCCAGTAGTTGAGCGCGAAGGCCCGTACCCGGTCCTCGGGGCGGACGATGTCCGCCATCATCGCCTGCACGGCCGGCCGGGACGCGTTCGAGGTCATACCGACCAGCAGCGCGACGGCCGCGATCGATGCCGGGTGCTCCATGAAGCCCAGCAGCGCGACGGAGAAGGCGGTCGAGGCCTGCGCGGCCATCAGCGTGGGCCGCCGGCCCAGCCGGTCGGTCATCACGCCCGCGACGAGCGAGGAGATCACACCGCCGAGCCCGTGGAGGGCGACCACGAGTCCCGCGAAGGAGGCCGAGTAGCCCCGGTCCACGGTCAGGTACAAGGTCATGAACGTGGCGACGAAGGCCCCGAGCCGGTTGACGAGCGTGCTCGTCCACAGCCACCAGAACTCGCGGGGCAGCCCCGACACGCTCTCCCGGGCGGCCCGTCTCAGACTGGCAACGGACATAAGGAATCCCCCCGGGCGTGTAAGTGGCTCTATGGCTCCCCGCATATTACGAGTGGGGCGCCTTCCGATGCCACTCAATTGACGCCCGCCGTCAATCGGCGGGGGCGGACACCGCGCGCGAGCGGTCCGGGCCGTCCATTAGGCTCGTACGCATGGCCGACGCACCGTACAAGCTGATCCTCCTCCGCCACGGCGAGAGCGAGTGGAACGCGAAGAACCTGTTCACCGGCTGGGTGGACGTCAATCTCAACGAGAAGGGCGAGAAGGAGGCGGTCCGCGGCGGTGAGCTGCTCAAGGACGCCGGCCTGCTCCCCGACGTCGTGCACACCTCGCTCCAGAAGCGCGCGATCCGCACCGCGCAGCTGGCGCTCGAGGCCGCCGACCGTCACTGGATCCCGGTCCACCGCTCCTGGCGCCTGAACGAGCGCCACTACGGCGCCCTCCAGGGCAAGGACAAGGCCCAGACCCTCGCCGAGTTCGGCGAGGAGCAGTTCATGCTGTGGCGCCGCTCGTACGACACCCCGCCGCCGGCCCTCGAGGACGGTACGGAGTTCTCGCAGTCCGAGGACCCGCGCTACGCCTCGATCCCGCCGGAGCTGCGCCCGCGCACCGAGTGCCTCAAGGACGTCGTCGTCCGCATGCTCCCGTACTGGTACGACTCGATCGTCCCGGACCTGCTGGACGGCCACACGGTGCTGGTCGCCGCGCACGGCAACTCCCTGCGCGCCCTGGTCAAGCACCTGGACGGCATCTCCGACGCCGACATCGCGGGCCTGAACATCCCGACCGGCATCCCGCTCTCCTACGAGCTGGACGCCGACTTCAAGCCCCTCAACCCGGGCGGCACCTACCTCGACCCGGCCGCGGCCGCGGCCGCCATCGAGGCCGTCAAGAACCAGGGCAAGAAGAAGTAAGCAGCGCGATCACGCCCCTGACCAGCACGCACGGTGCAGGTCAGGGGCTTTCGTCTGCTCCGGGCGCCACCGAGCGGCGCTCTCGCACCCGGGCTCAGTGGACGACGGGGCCGGGGTTCGGGTCGGTCCAGACGGCGTAGTCGCTGTCCTGGCGAGGCCCGCGGTCGTCCGTGCCGGGCTCGGGCTCCGGCTTGGGGCTGGGGACGCCACCAGTGCTGCCCCCGGGGTCAGGCGGCGCTACGTTGCCGCCCCCGCCTTCGTGGGTCTCGTCGGTCATGATGGGGTCGGAGCCCTTGGGAATGTCGACACGCTTGATGACGGAGATGCGGCCGATCTTGTAAACGTTGGGGATGGCGGGAGGTTCGGTGTCGCCGCCGGCGGCGGTGTTCGGGCCGATCTTGGTGAGTGCTCCCACCTTGCTGAGGCCTGTAAGGAGGCCGGTGCCGGGACGGGGCTTGTCCTCGGTGGTGACGCCGGTGGTGGTGGTCGGTGCGGCGTGCGCGGTGGTGGTGAGGGAGATCGCTCCTGCGGCGAGCAGGGGGGCGATCATGAGGGGGGCGAGGGTTCGGATGCTGGCCATGAGGAGGGGGTCCTTACGGGATTCGCGGGCATTTCCGGATCAGGCATGCGGTCTGTCCGCGCTGTGTGCGCCTTGACCGTGACTCCATTGGGCCCCGGACAGAGGCCGGGAGTCATGGCCCGGAGATTCGGAACTTGACGACGCTCGTACGCCACCCCCGACGCCGCCGCTCCGTCCCGTCAAGTCACGTTCTTCCGTGTCGTGACGGGAGTGTCGCCGTCACGACTACTTGAGTCCCAACCGCCAGCCCGGCGGCGCCTACGGGCCGAGCAGGTGTAAGCCGGGCTACGTCTGGCGTGACAGTTTCGACGGCGACGTCCTGTGCGTCACGCCGGAAGAACGCCAGAAGGCCAAGACCGCGGCCGGCTGATCGACAACGGCACGCACCTCACCCGTATTCCGGGGAAGTGATCCCTCACCAGGGCAGGGCGAGCAGTGGCTCCCCCGCACGGAACGGGCCCCGGCCGAAGGAATTCGGACGGGGCCCTTCGCGTGCGTCGAGCCGGGGCGGGCGGGTCAGCCGCCGCACTGGCAGGGGGCACCGGACTGGCAGCCGCAGCCGCAGCCCGAGCCGCAGCCGCAGGCTGCGAGCAGCGGGAGGCGCAGTGGTTCCGGCCTCGGCGGCTGCTCCTGCTCCGGAGTGATGGGTACGGGGGAATCGGGCATGGTTCCTCCTCGCGGGCGGCGTACGGGACTTCGCACGATGGACCGCCTCGCCTCATTCATGCCCAGCCACACCGGCGCGTCAACGGCGCATTGGGGCTCGCCACCCCGCCCGTGCCCGGTCGCCGCCCGGCCGGTGCCCGTACGGTCAGACGCCCTCGACCTGGGTCGGCGGCTGCAGCTCGTCCGCGTGCTCTCCCGTCACCAGGTAGACCACGCGCTTGGCCACCGACACCGCGTGGTCCGCGAAGCGCTCGTAGTAGCGGCCCAGCAGCGTCACGTCCACCGCGGTCTCGATGCCGTGCTTCCAGCGGTCGTCCATCAGGTGCTGGAACAGCGTGCGGTGCAGCTGGTCCATCTCGTCGTCGTCCTGCTCCAGCTGGAGCGCGAGGTCGACGTCCTTGGTGATGATGACCTCGGCGGCCTTCGCCATCAGCCGCTGCGCCAGCTGGCCCATCTCCAGGATGGTGGCGTGCAGGTCCCGCGGCACGGCGGTGTCCGGGAAGCGCAGCCGGGCCAGCTTGGCCACGTGCTGGGCCAGGTCGCCGCTGCGCTCCAGGTCCGCGCTCATCCGCAGCGAGGTCACGACGATGCGCAGGTCGGTGGCGACCGGCTGCTGCCGGGCCAGCAGAGCGATGGCGCGGGCCTCCAGGTCGTGCTGGAGGTCGTCGACCTTCTGGTCGGCGGCGATGACACTCTCGGCGAGCTTCAGGTCTGCGTCGAGCATGGACGTCGTGGCCCGCCCGATCGCGGAACCGACCAGCCGGGCCATCTCGACCAGGCTCTCACCGATCGAGTCCAGTTCCTCGTGGTACGCGTCACGCATGTCTGGTGTCCCTCTCTTGACCTACAGCACTACTGCCCGGGGGCCGGCCGGGGTGGCCTCTTGCCCCACGTTGACACGGTGAGCCGGAAACGCGTCCGACTCCGGCACCACAAGTGAATCAACCCCGTCGCCAGGGTGAACTCTGGGCGACGACTGTTCGAGGTGCCACCCGAACGGCTGTGGAAGTGTCGTTGCGCCTGCTTAACCTGGATGCATGGACGTGAACGCGGCGGTCGCCGCAGCTGCAGCGATAGCCGGTCTTTGCACCGGTGTCATCGCCATGCTGGCGTTCCGCTGGAGCGAGCGCGACCAGGCCCGCCCCACCCGGAGCTCCATGCGCCCCGACATCAACGCGGTACTCCCGCCCGGCGTGGACACCGTCCTGTCCGTGCTCCGCTCCTCCGCCGTCGTACTGGACGAGGGCGACGCGGTGGTCAAGGCCAGCTCGGCGGCGTACGCCCTCGGGCTGGTCCGCGGCGGGAAGCTCGCCGTG
The DNA here is from genome assembly GCF_043201995.1 of Streptomyces sp. NPDC048258. Classification (NCBI taxonomy): domain Bacteria; kingdom Bacillati; phylum Actinomycetota; class Actinomycetes; order Kitasatosporales; family Streptomycetaceae; genus Streptomyces; species Streptomyces sp. NPDC048258. The sequence continues at coordinate 15,402 of NZ_JBICZH010000026.1, read as the reverse complement.
GAACCCATGCTCCACATGGCCCGCGACACCCGCCGCGACGGGGAGATACGCCAGGTCGAGCTGGACCTCCCCCGGCGCGGCACCGGCCGTGGCGAGGCCCTGGCCGTCTCGGCGCGCGTCGCTCCGCTCGGCTCCCGCCTCGTGCTCCTCCTGGTCGAGGACCTCACCGAGGCGCGCCGCATCGAAGCCGTACGCCGCGACTTCGTCGCCAACGTGTCGCACGAGCTGAAAACGCCGGTCGGCGCGATCTCCCTGCTGTCCGAGGCCGTCATGGACGCTTCGGACGACCCCGAGGCGGTCAGCCGCTTCGCGGGCCGCATGCAGATCGAGGCCACCCGGCTGATCAACCTCGTGCAGGAGCTCATCGACCTCTCCCGGGTGCAGAACGACGACCCGCTGGAGGACGCCGAGCCCGTCCGCGTGGACACGCTGGTCGCCGAGGCCATCGACCGCTGTCGCCACACGGCGTCCTCCAAGCAGATCACCATGGCCGCGGGCGGCACCGCCGACCTGCGCGTCTGGGGCAACCGCGGACAGCTCGCCGCCGCCCTCGGAAATCTGGTCGAGAACGCCGTCAACTACAGCCCCGCCCGCACCCGCGTCGGCATAGCCGGGCGCAGGGTGGCGGCACCCGGGGGAGACTTGATCGAGATCGCCGTGACCGACCAGGGCATCGGCATCCCGGAAAAGGACCGCGAGCGCATCTTCGAGCGCTTCTACCGCGTGGACCCGGCCCGCTCCCGTGCCACGGGAGGAACGGGCCTCGGCCTTGCGATCGTGAAGCATGTAGCGGCCTCGCACGGCGGGGAGGTGTCGGTGTGGAGCTCGGAGGGCCAGGGCTCCACGTTCACGCTGCGACTCCCCGAAGCGGCCGCGCCGGCCCCGGCGACGGCCCCCGCCTCCGCACCGTCCCTGCCTGAATCAGCAACAGCCATTCCTGCCCCGGAGGTCCTTCCGTGACCCGAGTGCTCGTCGTCGAGGATGAGGAATCATTCAGCGACGCCCTGTCCTACATGCTCCGCAAGGAGGGCTTCGAAGTCGCCATCGCCGCGACGGGGCCCGACGGACTGGACGAGTTCGAGCGCAACGGCGCCGACCTCGTCCTCCTCGACCTGATGCTCCCCGGCCTGCCCGGCACGGAGGTCTGCCGGCAGCTGCGCGGCCGCTCCAACGTCCCCGTGATCATGGTGACGGCCAAGGACAGCGAGATCGACAAGGTCGTCGGGCTGGAGATAGGAGCCGATGACTACGTCACCAAGCCCTTCTCCTCGCGGGAGCTGGTCGCCCGCATCCGCGCGGTCCTGCGCCGCCGCGGCGAGCCGGAGGAGGTCACCCCGGCGGCCCTGGAGGCGGGCCCCGTACGCATGGACGTCGACCGTCACGTGGTCACCGTCGCCGGCGGGAAGGTGGACCTCCCGCTGAAGGAGTTCGACCTGCTGGAGATGCTGCTGCGCAACGCGGGCCGCGTACTGACCCGTATGCAGCTGATCGACCGGGTCTGGGGCGCCGACTACGTCGGTGACACCAAGACCCTGGACGTCCACGTCAAGCGCCTGCGCGCCAAGATCGAGCCGGACCCGGGGGCGCCGCGCTACCTGGTCACGGTGCGTGGCCTCGGCTACAAGTTCGAGCCGTAAGCCGACGTCGTCCCCGAGGTCCCACGGCCGGCCGGAGGCCGGCGCAGCGTCCCGAAGCCGGTGAGGCCCCCTGGGCCTCGCCGTGCGAGGGGCGCACGCGGGAGGGGGTTCGAGCCGGACCCGGGCGCGCCGCGCTACCTGGTCACGGTGCGTGGCCCCGGCTACACGTCCGAGCCGTAAGCCGACGTCGTACACAGCTGTACATGCGGGAAGGGCCCCGGTCGCCGTTGCGACCGGGGCCCTTCCCGTGTGCGTACGCGTACGCCGCTCCGTGCCTCAGTGGCCCGCGCTGTGCGAGGCGGCACCCGACGGCGTACCGGCGGCGCTGCCCGACGGGGAGCCGGAGGGGCCCGAGGCCGCGCCGGTGGCGGCACCCGAGGGGCTGCCGGACGGGCTGCCGGAGGGGCTGCCCGACGGGGTGGAGCCGGCGGCCGGGGCCGGGGCCGCGGTCGGGCCGAAGCCCGCGTACATGCCGGTGGCGGGAACCACGAAGGCCTCCAGCGCGACGTCGCCGGTGCTGCTCAGCTGGAAGACGACGGCCTGAACGTCGCCGTCCTTGGCCGCCTCGGCGCCGTTCTCGATCACGGCGGAGGGGTTGCCCTTGCCGCCCAGCACCACGGAGCCGCCGGCCGGCACGGTGACCTTGCCGCTGCCCTCGGCCGCCTTCAGCACGACCTTGCCCTTACCACCCGGGAGGGTGATGCCGTCGAGGGTCTGCGGCTTGGCGCCGGCGTTGAAGACCGTCGCCGAGACGGAGGCGGGGCCCTTCTTGTCCTTCTGGCCCTGGGTGATCACCAGTGCGTTCTGGACCTTGATGTCGCCCTTGGTGACGGCGGCGTTGTCCGGCTTGATCTGGAGAGTCTGCGCGTCGTTGCCCGCACCGCACGCGGCCAGCGAGGCGATCGAGAACACGACGGCGGTGGCGGCGAGGGCGCCGCGTCGAAGGCTGCGGCTCACGGCGGCGGCAACTCCTTGGACGAACGGAAGGGGCGGGTGGGCTCTCGGAACGGCCGAGGTAAAGCCGCTCTAAGGGTGTGTCAGCGCGCTTAGGTTACCGAGCCGCCGCCCCGCCCCCGCACCCGACCCTCCGCAGCGCGGCGGCCGCTCCGGGCGGGCTGTCCCGCCCGCCCCGCGATCTTGCATTCGCGTGCCGTTCCCCGTGCCGTTCCCCGTGTCGTTCCCCGCGCCGTTCCCCTTGCCCTTCGCCGCGCCGATCTTGTGGCGCGCGCATATCGTGCGCTTGGTGCCCCGTGATCAATTTCCGGATTCCCCGAACGCCACTTCGTGATCAATTCAGGATTGGGCCGGAACCCGCTGCGTACGGGCGCCCGCCAGCCCAACGGAGTAGTTCGGTTTCCCGACTCCAAAACCGGCAAAACGGGACGTACGTCACACTGGCGGCCGTGCCCGGCGGGTGTAGCGTGGCCCTTTCGCCTGGTCCGCACAGCACCCCCGACCTGCGAATACCCCCTTCCGGAAGCCTTCCGCAGCACGTTCCTGTCGCTGTTGTCAAGCCCCGAGATGTGCCCTGACCTGCGAAAACGCCATTCATAACGGTCAGTTCTCGTGTTACCCTGGATAGCCACGGAAGGGGTACCTGTCACATGACGTTCAAGGTTGGCGACACCGTGGTCTATCCCCATCACGGGGCCGCGCTGATCGAGGCCATTGAGACTCGTCAGATCAAAGGCGTGGACAAGACCTACTTGGTGCTCAAGGTCGCCCAGGGCGACCTGACGGTTCGTGTGCCTGCGGACAATGCGGAGTTCGTCGGCGTTCGCGACGTAGTCGGCCAGGACGGGCTGGACCGGGTCTTCGAGGTGCTTCGCGCACCGTATGCAGAAGAGCCGACGAACTGGTCCCGGCGCTACAAGGCAAATCTGGAGAAGCTCGCTTCTGGCGATGTCATCAAGGTCGCCGAAGTGGTGCGTGACCTGTGGCGTCGTGAGCGTGAGCGCGGGCTTTCCGCGGGTGAGAAGCGCATGCTCGCGAAGGCGCGTCAGATTCTGGTGAGCGAGCTCGCGCTCGCCGAGAACACGAACGAGGACAAGGCCGAGGCCCTCCTCGACGAGGTTCTCGCGTCCTGACGCGAGTTCCCGTTCATTGAAGTTCATCAAAACAGTGTGTACACAGTTGTGCCGTGGTGCCCGATGACACTGCCTCTCCTCCACGAGGGGCCTGTCGCCGGGCGCTGCGGCATGTCTGTTTTCATGATCTTCTGGTGACCGCTACCTCAACCCTGCTACCTCAAACCTGCTGCCTCAAACCTGCTACCTCACTGGCGTGCCGGGGGGTACCCCCAGGGCCATACCCATGTCGGCCGAAGTCACAAACCTGGCTCGGAGCTACTGATGTCTGACGAAACGCGCCCCCACCGCACCGCCGCGGTGATCCCGGCCGCCGGCCGCGGGGTACGCCTCGGCCCCGGCGCCCCCAAGGCCCTGCGGGCCCTCGGCGGTACCCCGATGCTCATCCACGCCGTCCGCGCGATGGCCCGCTCCCGCGCGGTCTCCCTCGTGGTCGTCGTGGCCCCCTCCGACGGCGCCGCCGAGGTGCGCCTCCTGCTGAACGAGCACGCGCTGCCCGACCGCACCGAGATCCTGGTCGTCCCCGGCGGGGAGACCCGCCAGGAGTCCGTACGCGCCGGCCTGGACGCGCTCCCCCCGGACGTCACCTCCGTGCTCGTCCACGACGCGGCCCGCCCGCTGGTCCCCGTCGACACCGTGGACTCCGTCGTCGACGCCGTCCGCGACGGAGCCCCCGCCGTGGTCCCCGCCCTGCCGCTGGCCGACACCGTCAAGGAGGTCGAGCCCGGCAAGCCCGGCGAGCCCGAGCCCGTCCTCGCCACCCCCGAGCGGGCCCGGCTGCGCGCCGTACAGACCCCCCAGGGCTTCGACCTCGCCACCCTCCGGCGTGCCCACGAGGAGTTCGCGGCGGGCACGGCGGACGGCGAGGGCGCCACCGACGACGCCGGCATGGTGGAACGCCTCGGTGTCACCGTCGTGGTCATCCCCGGCCACGAAGAGGCCTTCAAGGTCACCCGCCCCCTCGACCTGGTCCTCGCCGAGGCCGTACTCGCCCGCAGGAGGGCCACCGATGCGTACTAGTCCCGCTGGTCCCCTGATCCCGCTCGTCGGCATCGGCACCGACGTGCACGCCTTCGAGACCGGCCGCGAGCTGTGGTGCGCCGGGCTGCTGTGGGAGGGGGAGGACGGCCTGGCCGGACACTCCGACGGCGACGTCGCCGCGCACGCCGCGTGCGACGCCCTCTTCTCCGCCGCCGGCGTCGGAGACCTCGGCGCGCACTTCGGCACCTCCCGCCCCGAGTGGTCGGGCGCCGCCGGCGTCACCCTCCTGGCGGAGGCCGCCCGTATCGTCCGCGCCGAGGGCTTCGAGATCGGCAACATCGCCATCCAGGTGATCGGCGTACGCCCGAAGATCGGCAAACGGCGCGAAGAGGCGCAGAAGGCGCTCGCCGCCGCGGCGGGCGCCCCCGTCTCCGTCTCCGGCACCACCACCGACGGACTGGGCCTCACCGGCCGCGCCGAAGGGCTCGCCGCCATCGCCACAGCCCTCGTGTACCGGACGAACCAGACCTGAAAACACCCGGAGGCGGCACTTCTTCGGCAACAAAGGTGCCCCGGGGCCCCAAAGGGTCGCGGGGCACTGCTATACGCGCACTACCCTGGATGCCGTGACTATTCGCCTGTACGACACCAGCGCCCGGCAGATCCGCGACTTCACCCCGCTCGTCCCGGGCTGTGTCTCGATCTACCTGTGTGGCGCCACGGTGCAGGCAGCCCCGCACATCGGGCACATCCGGTCGGGCCTCAACTTCGACATGATGCGCCGCTGGTTCGAGTACCGGGGCTACGAGGTCACCTTCATCCGCAACGTCACGGACATCGACGACAAGATCATCGCGAAGTCCGGCGAGCAGCGCCGCCCCTGGTGGTCCATCGGCTACGAGAACGAGCGTGCCTTCAACGACGGCTACGCCGCCCTCGGCTGCCTCCCGCCCACCTACGAGCCCCGCGCCACCGGCCACGTCACCGAGATGGTCGAGATGATGCGCGGCCTCATCGAGCGCGGCCACGCCTACGAGTCCGAGGGCAACGTCTACTTCGACGTGAAGTCCTACCCGGACTACCTCGCGCTCTCCCGCCAGGAGCTCGACAACATCCGCCAGCCCGAGAGCACCGGCGAGACCGGCAAGCGCGACGCCCGCGACTTCGCCATGTGGAAGTCCGTCAAGCCCGGCGAGCCCTCCTGGGAGACCCCGTGGGGCCGGGGCCGCCCCGGCTGGCACCTGGAGTGCTCCGCCATGGCGCACAAGTACCTCGGCGAGGCCTTCGACATCCACGGCGGCGGCCTGGACCTGATCTTCCCGCACCACGAGAACGAGATCGCCCAGGCCAAGGCCTTCGGCGACGAGTTCGCGAAGTTCTGGGTCCACAACGCCTGGGTCACCATGTCCGGCGAGAAGATGTCCAAGTCCCTCGGGAACTCGGTCCTCGTGTCCGAGATGGTCAAGCAGTGGCGTCCGATCGTCCTGCGCTACTACCTCGGTACCCCGCACTACCGGTCGATGATCGAGTACAGCGAGGAGGCCCTGCGCGAGGCGGAGTCCGCCTTCGCCCGCATCGAGGGCTTCTACCAGCGCGTCATCGAGAAGGCGGGCGGGGCCGTCGAGCCCGCCGCCGAGGTCCCGCCCGCCTTCGCCGAGGCCATGGACGACGACCTGGGCGTCCCGCAGGCGCTCGCCATCGTCCACACCACCGTCCGCCAGGGCAACAGCGCGCTCGCCGCCGACGACAAGGACGCGGCCATCGCCCGGCTGTCCGAGGTGCGGGCCATGCTCGGCGTCCTCGGCCTGGACCCGCTCGACCCGCACTGGGCCGAGGAGACGGACCGCGGCGAGGACCTCCACGGCGCCGTCGACACGCTCGTACGCCTCGTCCTGGAGCAGCGCGAGTCCGCCCGCGCCCGCAAGGACTGGGCCACCGCCGACGCCATCCGCGACCAGCTCCAGCAGTCCGGACTGGTCATCGAGGACAGCCCGACGGGCCCGCGCTGGACGCTCGGCCCCCGCTGAGCCCCGGCAGCTGAGCTTGGTGTGCTGCCCGGCGTCCCGGGCGGCACACTCTTCATACGTACATATCGCAGCATCAACGAAAACAGGTAGAAGTCATGGCCGGGAACAGCCAGCGCAGGAACCGCCGCACGTCCAACAAGAAGGGCGCGACGGTCGGCAGCGGTGGCCAGCGGCGCAAGGGCCTGGAAGGCAAGGGCCCCACGCCCAAGGCCGAGGACCGCAAGAAGCACAAGGCGAACCGCATCAGCAACGCCATCGCGCGCCAGGCCGCCAAGCGCCGCCCGGCCCCCCGCCGCGGCGGCCCCAAGGGCACCAGCGAGATGGTCGTCGGCCGCAACCCGGTCTTCGAGGCGCTGCGCGACGGCGTTCCCGCCACCACCCTCTACGTCCAGCAGTTCATCGACAACGACGAGCGCGTCCGCGAGGCCCTCCAGCTCGCCGCCGAGCGCGGCAACATCAACCTGATGGAAGCCCCGCGCCCCGAGCTCGACCGCATGACCAACGGGCTCAATCACCAGGGCCTGGTCCTGCAGGTCCCGCCGTACGAGTACGCGCACCCCGAGGACCTCACCGCGGCCGCGTACGACGACGGCGACGACCCGCTGATCGTCGCCCTCGACGGTGTCACCGACCCGCGCAACCTCGGCGCGATCGTCCGCTCCGTCTCCGCCTTCGGCGGCCACGGCGTGGTCATCCCCGAGCGCCGCGCCGCCGGCATGACCGCCGGCGCCTGGAAGACCTCGGCCGGCACCGCCGCCCGTACCCCGGTCTCCCGCGTCACCAACCTGACCCGCGCCCTCCAGGACTACAAGAAGGCCGGCATCACCATCGTCGGCCTCGCCGCCGAGGGCACGCACACGGTGAGCGACCTGGACGCGCTCGGCGGCCCGGTCGTCATCGTCGTCGGCTCCGAGGGCAAGGGCCTCGGCCGCCTCGTCGGCGAGAACTGCGACTACCTCGTCCGCATCCCGATGCCGGGCGGCGCCGAGTCCCTCAACGCCGGTGTCGCCGCCGGCGTCGTGCTCTACGAGGCCGCCCGCCGCCGCGCGGACCGCGGTCGCGTCTGATCTGCCCTGACCGGCCCCGATCCGCGCGATCCGCTTGATCCACTTGGCTCACGGAAAGTGACCCGTGAGCGTGTCACCCCGCCCGTTATGGGCGGGGTGGCTTGATCTTGACGGGTCTCGGACACATCCCTGGTGTCAAGGCAGTGTCCTAAACACTGATCACTCGGTTAGATGAGTGTGGACACCAGAACGTCAGGGTTCGACGACCAGCCCGCGCTGAGCATGGTCAAGGTGCCGTGCGACCCCGCACAGGTCATCGTCAACCACGCCAGCTTCCGCGTGCGGCTCGCACCGAGCCCGAGCGCGCGTTCCAAGCCCGCGAACGCCCCGGGCCGGGCACCCGTCCTGGGCGGCGCGGTGGTCGCCGCCGGGGCGACCCGCCGCAGATCCCCCGTGGTCTGGAGCGGCAGGTCGGAGGCCGGTGACTCCGCTGCCATGGGCGGACTCCTCCAGGCCGTACGGGAGGCCGGCCGCGGCCACGACGAGTACGACGGCGGCGCCACCCAGGTCATCCCGCGCCTCGACCTGGCCCACGACCTCGCCGACGACACCCTGGCCAGGCCGACCGTCATCGGCCAGCGCACCTACGGGTCCCCCGACGAGACGCGCCCCATGGCCGCCGTACGGGACCTGCCGTACGGGAACCCGCCCGGAGCCGGCACCGGCCCCGGCGCGGACTCCCGGCGGCCCGGCCCCGACACGCGCGCACAGGCCTCCTACTACCCCGGCCGCCGGATGAACCTCGGCGTCGTGCTGCTCCCGCTGCGCGTCTTCCTCGGCTTCATCTCCATCTACGCCGGCATGGGCAAGCTGTGCGACCCCGTCTACTTCGACGGCGGCGAGCGCGGCTCCATGGTCACCTGGCTGCGCACCCTCCACCCCTGGGCCCTCGCCGAACCGCTGCGCGACTTCGCGCTCGCGCACCCGGTCGGAGCCGGTCTCACCGTGGCGTTCCTCCAGGTCATCGTGGGCGTGCTGACCGTGTTCGGCCTGTGGCAGCGGTTCGCCGCCTGCTTCGGGGCGCTGCTCTCCGCCGCGCTGCTGATGACGGTGAGCTGGAAGACCGTCCCGGCCTACGACGCGCCCGACATCATCTACCTCGCCGCCTGGAGCCCGCTGATCATCGCGGGCGCGCCGGTCTACTCCCTCGACGGGCGCCTCGCCGGCGAAGCCTGGCGCACCCTCGGACCGCGTTCCGAGGTCTGGCAGCTGCGCCGGCGGGTCCTGCGCCGCGGAGCCGTCATGGCCACCGTCGTGTGCGGGCTCACCCTGCTCGTCGGCTCGCTCCTCGGCGGCGCCGTCCGCTCCACCACCGTGGTCACCGTGCCCGGACCGGGGCAGGCCCCCAGCAACTACCTGCCCGGCCGCCCGCTGCCGCAGGCACCGGCCAGGCAGCAGCCCACGCAGCAGCAGCCCTCCAAGGCGCCGCAGCCCTCCGCCACCCCCACCGAACCGGCCGCGAAGTCCGGCAAGACCGCTTCCGGCGCCCCCGCCCGCGAGACCGCCGGAACCCGCTCCGAGTCGCCCACCGCGACGAAGGGCACCACCGGCAGGCAGACCCCGCGCAGCACACCGCGGCAGTCCACCTCACCGAAGGCGCCGACCACCTCGGGGTCCACGAGCGGAGGGACCCCGACGAAACAGCCCGGCCTCATCGGCGGAATCATCGGCTGAGCACTCCCGACAGCCTCGACAGGCTCGACAGCCCGGACGGAACGAGGGGCCCGGCACGCCGCACGGCGTGCCGGGCCCCTCCGCGTGTGCCGGGCGCGCGAAGCACCGTACGGCACGTGGCATACGACATATGGCCCGTGAAGGGCCTCAGGGGCCCGTCTGAGCCGCCAACTCCCGTGCGGCCTCGGTCAGGTCTTTCGCCGTGTCGATCGCCCGCCAGTAGGCCCCCTGGGGCAGCGGGAAGCCCGCCAGGCGGCGCTCGCGCGCCAGCCGCGGGAACGTGGTCCGCTCGTGGTCCCCCAAGTCCGGCAGCAGCGCGGCGAATTCGGGCCCGAAGACGTACACGCCCGCATTGACCGGATAGGGCGACGGCGGAGCCTCGATGAAGTCCAGCACCTGCCCGAACTCGTTCGTCTCCACCACCCCCCACGGAATCCGCGGACGGGCCAGCGCGAGCGTCGCCACGGCGCCGCGCTCCGCGTGGAAAGCGGCCATCTCGCGCAGCGAGAAACGCGTCCAGATGTCGCCGTTCGTCGCGTACCAGGCCCGGTCCGGGTGCGGGAGACGGCGTGCCGCGTGCTTCAGGCCCCCGCCCCGCCCGAGCGGCTCCTCCTCCACCACCGTCGTCACGCGCAGCGGCAACACCGCCCCCGCCAGCCACTCCTGGAGCACACCGGCGAGATGCCCGCACGAGACCACGGCGTCCGTGACCCCCTCCGAGGCCAGCCAGGCCAGCTGGTGCCCGATGATCGGCACGCCCGTCCCCGGGATCTCGACCATCGGCTTCGGACGGTCGTCCGTGTACGGCCGCAGCCGCGAACCCTGGCCGCCCGCCAGGACGACTGCCTGGGTGGGGGCGGCGGGGAACGCGGCTGCGGGAGGGGCGGATCGGGGTGCGGAGAGTGCGGGTTCGGCGTCGGTCATGCCGGCCAGCGTAGGGACGCGGCGGGTCAGCCCATGGAGGCGACGCCGGTCGCATAGGAGGTGTCGCAGACGGGACGGGCGAAGGACTGGGCCTTCGTCGGACCGTACGCGTCGACGGCCGCCCGTCCCAGCGCCCGCGCGATCCCCACGCAGTGCTCGGCCAGCGACGGCCGCTTGTTCACCTCCTGCTGGAGGTGGGTCAGGACGTCACCCGGCTCCTGGCCCTGCTGGATCTCGCCGACGAGCTTGTCGCGCAGCAGGTCCTGCGTCGCGCGCGGCTTCGCGGGGACGGAGACGTCCTCGGCGGAGGCGGTCAGGATCTGGGAGGAGGAAGTGTCCGCCCAGGGGACCATGGTGACCGCGAGGGTCCCGGACAGGACCAGGACGACGGGCAGGACCAGGGCGAGGGAACGGCCGATACGGCGGGCAGTGTGGGTCACGAGGGCGAGAGTAGCGCTCGGTGAAGATATGGCGACATTTAGTCACCCTGACGAGGGATGGTTCGACGTGGCTTTTCGAATTACGGGTTGACGGGTCGGGGCTGAATGGCCCGGTCTGCCGGAGTTGCCGCGCGGCGCCGAGCGGTCGCGGGAAGGGGCGTCCCGTCAGACGGAACGCCCCTTCTCACTGCCTCAGTCGCCCCGGCGGTGTCAGCCGGAGAGCCGCTCGCCGGAGGAGGTCGAGAACACGTGGATCTCGCCGGCCCGCGGCACCACGTGCAGGCTCGAACCCTTCTCGGGCACCTGACGGCCGCCCACGCGGACCACGAGGTCCTGCGAACCCGCGGCGGAGGTCGCCGATCCGTACACGTACCCGTCGGCTCCGAGCTCCTCGACCACGTTCACGACCATCGTCAGACCGCCGGACTCGGCGATGTCGAAGTGCTCCGGGCGCACGCCCACCGTGACGGTACGGTCGCCCGCGTCGGCCGCGGCCGACAGCGCCTCGCGCGACACCGGGACCACGCTGTCGCCGAACTTCACACCGCCGTCGGTGATCGGGACCTCGACCAGGTTCATGGCCGGGGAGCCGATGAAGCCCGCGACGAACAGGTTCGCCGGGCGGTCGTACATGTTGCGCGGGGTGTCGACCTGCTGGAGCAGCCCGTCCTTGAGGACCGCCACGCGGTCGCCCATCGTCATGGCCTCGACCTGGTCGTGGGTGACGTAGACGGTGGTGATGCCGAGGTCGCGCTGGAGCGCCGCGATCTGCGTACGGGTGGACACGCGGAGCTTGGCGTCGAGGTTCGACAGCGGCTCGTCCATCAGGAACACCTGCGGCTTGCGCACGATGGCGCGGCCCATGGCGACGCGCTGGCGCTGGCCGCCGGAGAGCGCCTTCGGCTTGCGGTCGAGGTACTGGGTCAGGTCCAGCATCTTCGCCGCGTCCTCCACCTTCTTGCGGATGGTGGCCTTGTCCTCGCCGGCGATCTTGAGCGCGAAGCCCATGTTGTCGGCGACGGACATGTGCGGGTAGAGCGCGTAGTTCTGGAACACCATCGCGATGTCCCGGTCCTTGGGCGGCAGGTGCGTGACGTCGCGGTCACCGATGCGGATGGCACCGCCGTTGACGTCCTCCAGGCCGGCGAGCATGCGCAGCGAGGTGGACTTGCCGCAGCCGGACGGACCGACGAGGACGAGGAACTCGCCGTCCTCGATCTCCAGCTCCAACTGGTCGACGGCGGGCTTGTCGCCGCCGGGGTACAGCCGGGTCGCCTTGTCGAAAGTGACAGAAGCCATGGTGATGAATCCCTTCTACCGGCAGGAACGTGCCGGACGATCCGAGTGGAAGGTCTAGTCCAGCTGACTGGACTCCGCCCGACGCTACCTGCCGCGACGCCTCCTGTCAGCACCCGAGCGCCCCGGATTGCCGGACCCGGCTGCTTCCATGCCACCCGTGACCGTCTACGAGATCCTCCCGGCCCTGCCCGACATCCCGACCGGGTCGGGTACCCGGTGGGTTTCTGAACACCTCCGGGAGGGGCCTCGCGATCTCGGCTTGAGCGGCACGTCAGTTCGTCCGGTGAACGTGCGCGTGGGTGGTTTCGGGTGCGACTTCAATGTGATGGCCTGGGGAATCGGGCCCTGTGTAGAGTGATGGCGGCTCCGCGCGCAGTGGGTTTGCGGGTGGTGTTGTGCCTCCTTAGCTCAGTCCGGCCAGAGCAACGCACTTGTAATGCGTAGGTCGTCGGTTCGAATCCGACAGGGGGCTCCATCCCGGGTCGGAGGCGTGGCGATCAAGGGAATGTGTACGGACGAGGAAGGCCCCGGGTGATCACCCGGGGCCTTTTTCCGTGGGGTCAGTGGCGGCCTGAGATGCGGTCGGCCAGGCGGGCCAGGGGGGTTGTGGCCGGGGTGTGGGTGAGGGTTTCGCGGCGGTCCGCCTCGCGGTAGGCGGCGTAGAGGGCCTGGACGCCGAGCCAGCGGAAGGGTTCCGGTTCCCAGCGGCGGACGCGGTGGCCCACCCACGGGAGGGTGGTCAGGTCCGTGGAGTTGCCGAGGACCAGGTCGCGGAGGGTGCGGCCGGCGAGGTTGGTGGTGGCGACGCCCGAGCCGACGTAGCCGCCCGCCCAGCCCAGGCCCGTGGTGGCGTCCAGGGCGACGGTGGCGCACCAGTCGCGCGGGACGCCGAGGACGCCCGACCAGGCGTGGGTGATCTCCGTGCCGGTGAGGGCCGGGAAGAAGGAGAAGAGCAGGTCGCGGAGGGAGTCGATGGTGGCCGGCTGGGTGCGGCCGTCATGGTCCGTGCGGGAGCCGAAGCGGTACGGGACCCCGCGGCCGCCGATCGCGATGCGGTCGTCGGCGGTGCGCTGGGCGTACATGTAGGCGTGGGCCATGTCCCCCAGGAGTGACGAGTCCGACCAGGCCAGCTGCTTCCAGGTCGACTCCGGGATCGGGGCCGTCACGATCATCGAGGAGTTCATCGGGAGCCACGAGCGCTTCTGGCCCTTGAGGGCGGCGGTGAACCCCTCCGTGCAGCGCAGGACGTACGGGGCACGGACCGTCCCGTAAGGGGTGACCGCCTTCCCGGCGGAGATTTCCGTGACCGGGGTGGATTCGTGGATCACCACGCCGAGGCGTTCGCAGGCCGCGGCCAGGCCCTTGGCCAGCTTCAGCGGGTGGACGCGGGCGCCGTGCGGGGTCCAGGTGGAGCCGACGGCGTCCGCGATGTCGATGCGGGCGCGGGTGTCGGTGGCGTCGTAGAGCTCGCGGTCGGTCTCGCCGAAGGAGAGTTCGCCGGCGTGGAAGGCCTTGAGGCGGGTGAGCTGGGCGGGGGTGCGGGCGACTTCGAGGACGCCGCCGCGGTGGATGTCGGCGTCGATGCCTTCCTTGGCGGCGATGTCGATGACCTCGGTGACGGTGTCGTTCATGGCGCGCTGGAGGCGGAGGGCGGCCTGGTGGCCGTGGAGCGTGGCGTAGCGGTCGCGGCCGGCGATGCCGTTGTAGAGCCAGCCGCCGTTGCGGCCGGAGGCGCCGTAGCCGCAGAACTTCTGCTCCAGGACGGTGACGCGGAGGTCGGGTGCGGATTCCTTGAGGTAGTAGGCGGTCCACAGGCCGGTGTAGCCGCCGCCCACGATGACGACGTCGGCCGTGGCGTCGGCGGTGAGGGGTGCGCGGGGTGGGGTGGCCGGGGTGGTGTGGTCGGTCGCGTACCAGAAGGAAATGCCGCCGTTGATCGTCATGGGGGAGTTGCTACACCCCGTTTCGGAGGGGTGTCCAGGGACTGGTTGTCGTGCTTCGGGGTGTGTTTCCAGGCCGGATGGTCGATGTGGGAGGGGTGGCCGGGGCCGTAGGGTGGTGAGGGTTTTGTCGTGTTTTGGTGCGAGCGGTTCGGTTCGTGGTGGGCATGCTGGGCGGGCGGACGCGCCGCGGACCGCGCAGGTGCTGGTGGATCCGTGGTGCGGCGTTCGACGAGGCCGTCGCGGAGACCTAGTACGGGGGATGGGTCGCGGAGGCCGACACGACCTAGGGGTGTCGTAGCCTCGGGGCATGGTGGACGTGGTGGAGGTGCCGGAGGGACTGGCCGAGGCGCAGATCAGGTTCAACGGGGCTGCGGGGCGGGAGTTCATCGCCGGGCTGCCCGCGCTGGCGGGCCGGTTCCTGGAGCGGTGGGAACTGCGGCGCACGGGGGCCGGGATGCACGGGGTGACGGCTCTGGTGCTGCCGGTGGAGCGGCTGGACGGGACGCCGGCCGCGCTGAAGCTGCAGTTGGTGGACGAGGAGAGCGTGGGGGAGCCGGTCGCGCTGCGCGCGTGGGGCGGGGAGGGCTCCGTACGGCTGCTGGAGCACGACGGGGCGACCGGGGCGATGCTGCTGGAGCGGCTCGACGAGGGACGGCACCTGTCGGCGGTCGCCGAGCGGGATTCCCGTGCGGCGGTCCAGGTGGTCGCGGAGCTGCTGGCCCGGCTGACGGCGGTGCCGGCGCCGGCGGGGCTGCGCGGGCTCGGGGGGATGGCCGCCGGGATGCTGGACGCGGTGCCCGGGGCGCTGGCGCGGCTGGGCGACGAACGGGACCGGCGGGTGGTACGGGACTGCGCGGCGGCGGTGGCCGAGGTGGCGGGGGAGCCGGGGGACCGGTTGCTGCACTGGGACCTGCACTACGACAACGTGCTGGGCGGAGGCGAAGGCGGCCGGGAGGAGTGGCTGGCGATCGATCCGAAGCCGCTGGCCGGGGATCCGGGGTTCGATCTGCTGCCGGCCATCGTCAACAACTTCGCGGTGGACGAGGTGCGCCCGCGGTTCGACCTGCTGACGGACGTGCTGGCGCTGGACCGCGAGCGGGCACGGGCATGGACGCTGGGGCGGGTGCTGCAGAACTGCCTGTGGGACGTGGAGGACGGGGAGGCGCGGCTCCAGGAGGAGCAACTGGCCGTGGCCGGTGTGCTGCTGGGGCGGCGTACCGGTGTGGCTCTAGCTTGATCTTTAACTCTTGCGGCGTGGGCGAGGGGTCGTGGGCTTCTTCGTTTTCGGTTTCGCGGCGTCTGTTTTGCGGACTGTGTGCACGT
>NZ_JBICZH010000025.1:0-87994 GCF_043201995.1 Streptomyces sp. NPDC048258 | reverse complement strand
GGCCATGATCCGGTGACGCGTGAGATTGGAAACGGCGCGTAGCTGCTCGTCCGTGGTGACGTGAAACGTCTCGGGAAGATCATCGGTAGGCATGCGAGCAATGGTCAACGATCCTTGACCATTGAGCAAAGGGATTTCGCGCGGACCTCCAGAATCTGCTGTCCGGCCCGCGAGACCTTCTGCCAAAGCCCCTCACCCGCTGCCGATCTGGGCAGCTGTGGCAGATCAGACCAAGATCAATCTCAGCGGCACTTCCCAAACCTCAACTACTCACGCCCGGGCAGCGCGTATGCCTCGGCAGAAATCGAACGACCGCTGGTCGCCGTGTCTCCCGAAGTGGTGAACATCTGCTGTCGGTTCCCGTGTACAAGGCCAGTGGCTGTGACACCGCCGTGGATGTCGGTGTGGGCGAGGCAGTTGCCCTCAGCGTCCCAGCGCCAGGCCTCGCGGCTGCCGTCGGCGGTGACGCGGTGCAGCAGCCGGTGCTCGGCATCCCAGATGAAGCGCTGCGCGCTGCCCGCGGGATCGGTGAGCCGGATGGGGCGGCCCCGGTGGTCGCGCTCCACCGTGGTGACGCCCCCCGTCGGAACTGGTGATCTCCAGGGGAAGTCCCGCGCGGTTGGCGCGGATGCGCGTAGCTGTTCCCGGGCTCGCAGCGGCTGATCGAGCTGGCGGACCGGCTTGAGCAGCTCCAGGTCGAGGCCCTGTGCTGGTGCGGGGCCCGTGCCACCCACAACGCCCGCACGGTGGGCGGGGAGATGGTGGTGGAGGGCGCGCAGGTCGTGGTCGGCGACGTGAACCGCCCGGCGGAGGAGATCGGCTACGAGGTCCTCTGCCGCCGTCACCACCGCCGCCGCATGACCTCGGCCGCGGTCCACGCGGGCGCCCTCTCCCCGGACGTCCTCCCGGTCAACCACGCCTGACCTCACGGGGGGAGTCTCCAGGGCCTTCCGGGATCTCCTCTTGGGGCGCTGCACGCCAGGAGTGGCGCGCCCGATGCCACGCCGCGAACAACGCCGGCAGTCGATCGAGGATTTCCGTCAGTCCGCAGATGACGACGGCGATCACGCTGACAGTCCCCAGAACCCCAAGGATGAGCACATCACTCAATGCTTCGAACTCTCCATCAGAGTGGTCGAAGCGCGGCCCATCGGCGGGGAGCAGCTCGACCACGTTTCGGACATGGTCGAACCGACCTTCCGCCGGCACAGAAACTCAGTTCAGGGCTGAAGCCCTGTCTTACGGGTGGAACTGGGCACTGCAGCATGCGGAACCAAGCCCCGCACGGGGCACCAGCAGGTCAGCGAAAGAAGATGCCGGTCTTCTGTTCGACTGGAGCCTGCTCTTCCTGGCACCCCAACTCGCGTCGGGCCGCCCAGGGCGCGGACAGGCGCGCCATGCGTACCTGAGATTGCCCTGACCCTAACAAGGTGCCCCGACGGACCTTTGATGGTTGACCGCGTCTGTGCTTCATTCGGCCGACTGTGATTGAGCCATGCCTCAGAGAGTCGCAACCGCGACCGCATCAGGTCGTTTCGAGTGGCCCCCTCCACCGGTAGGCGTCGATGCCCCGAGCCAGGTGGGTGACGACGTGGCCGCGGGTCCAGCCGGCCAGAGCCGAGGGCGCGCACGTCCGCGTCGGTCAGCGCATCGAGCGTGGCGGTGATCCGCGCACCGGAGCGGGCAGAGCATCCTCCGGTGCGCCGTTCGGCCACTGGTGCGCGGGGGGCGCGACGACGGCGCGGGCTTCGGTGGCGCTGAGCGCCCGCGCGTCGATGCCGTGCTCGTCGACCGGTACCGGGATCGCCGACACGCCCGCACCGACCGTGAGAGGCGGCTGTCCTGGATCAGCCGGACATCTGGTCCATCGGCGGACCCGATGTGTCCAGGCCGGGCAGCAGCCAGTCCTGGAAGGGGGCGAGCGCGGCCATGACGAGGAACGCGAAGCCGACGGCCCAGGCCAGCCAGGGTCCCTGCCGCCAGAGTTTCTCCAGGAAGATCACGGCGGCCAGTCCTGCCATCGCGGCCAGGTTCATCACGCCGAGCGGGATCAGGACGATCATCAGTCCCCAGCAGCAGCCGACGCAGTAGAGCCCGTGGTGCGCACCCACCCGCAGGTCCTTCGCCCAGGGCCGGAAGCGGGAGTACTGGAGAAGCCGGAACATCGGGTTGCGGCAATGCCGCAGGCAGTCCCGTTTCAGCGGCCCGAACTGCTGCACCGCCGCGAGGAGGAACACGGCGGCGCCGATCCAGCGGCCCGTCCCGGGATCGCGGTCCACCAGGTGCCCGGCCGCGGCCAGGGCGGCGTACGCGACCAGTCCGAACGCGGTCCAGGCGAGGAGGTAGCCGCCGACGAACGCGGTGACCCGGAGGACGCGGGCAGGGCCCGCCGCGCGGCGGTTGATTCCGCTCACCCACGTGATGACCACCGGTGCCACCGAGGGCAGCATCATCGCGGCCATCATGACCACCCACAGCAGCAGGAAGAGGGGGAGCGCCAGGCCCATGGTGCCGGGCTCCATCCCCATGTGGCGGGATTGCCGCACGGTGAGCACCCACGCCAGGGCGGCCGGCAGCACCATCAGGAGCCAGGCGACCGCCAGGTCACGCGCGGGCAGCAGTACCCCGGGCCGCGTGGGCGCCGGCGGGGCCGGGCGGAGGTGCGGCATGGAACGCCTCCCAAGGACGCGAGCTGCCCGGGCCACCTCGCGTGGGTACCCGTGCCGCATCGATCGCGGTGGTACACCGCGGACAGCCGGGACGGCTCCGGCGACACCTCCAGCAGATCACAGAACCGGAAGCCGCGCGGGTGGCCGCGTCGGAGGCCGAGCCCGGAGGAGTCGGTGCGAAGGCCCGCGGAGCGGGCGGCGACGAGCACGGCCCCTTGCCCGCCTGAGGGCCCGCCGACCTCAGGCCTTCCCGAGGGGCCGGGGTCAGTTGCGGGGCCGTGACCGCACGAGGGTGAACACGGCGCCCTCCGGGTCCGCGACCGTGGCCACCCGGCCGTTGATCCCCTCGCGGGGCGGCTCCAGGATCCGCCCGCCCAGGTCGCTGACCCGGGCGGCGGCCGCGTCGGTGTCCTCGACCTCGAAATACGTCATCCAGTGCGGCCCCCGGTCGTGCGGCAGCGAGCGGCCGACGCCGTGCACGGCGGCCACCGGGCGGCCCTCCAGGTGCAGGGTCAGGTAGTCGAAGTCGTCGGAGGCGGTGGAGTGCGTCTGCGCCTCGTGGCCGAAGACGTGCTCGTAGAACTTGCCGACCGCCGAGGTGTCCTGGGTGACCAGCTCGTTCCAGACCGGGGTGCCCGGCGCGCCGTGCAGCCGGGTGCCCATGTGGGTCTGGGCCTGCCACAGTCCGAAGATCGCGCCCAGCGGGTCGGAGCAGATCGCCACCCGCCCCGCGATGCCGGCGTCCAGCGGGCCCACCGCGACCGTGCCGCCGCAGGCGCGGATCGCCTCCGCCGTGGCGTCGGCGTCGTCCGTGGCGAGGTACGTGGTCCAGGCGACCGGAAGATGCCGGTCCGGCGGCATCTCGCCGATGCCGGCCACCTCGCGGCCGTCCAGCAGGGCCCGGACGTACGGGCCGAGTTGCTCCGGGCCCGGTACGTACTCCCAGCCGAACAGGTCGGCGTAGAAGTCCTCGGTGGTCCCCAGGCCGTGCACCATGAGGCTCACCCAGCACGGGGTGCCGGGCGTGCGCCGGGTTGCTTCCGCTGCCTCGGTCATGTCAGCCGTCTCCTCCGTCGTGCCGCTTACCGGTGCTGATGCTTCCACTCCGGGGGGCCCGGCGCGCCCCGACCGGGCCGGGTCGCGGGGGCCCGGGACAGAGATGACCGGATCGGTGCGCCCCGCTGGTGACGGGCTTGTTACGGGGGCGCCGGGCGGGGAGGAAGATGGGCCGTATGACTGCGAAATCTGCGATCCTCTCGGCCGCCGAACTCACGAGCGAGCTGGCCGGTTCCCGGCCGCCGGTGCTGCTGGACGTCCGCTGGCAGCTGGGCGGCCCCGACCAGCGCCCCGCATACGAGGCCGGGCACCTGCCCGGCGCGGTGTACGTCGACCTCGACCGCGAACTGGCAGGTCCGGCGGGGTCGGGCGGGCGGCACCCGCTGCCGGACCCGGAGGCCTTCGGAGCGGTGATGCGGCGGGCCGGCGTCTCGGCGGACGTGCCGGTGGTCGTGTACGACGGCGGTCAGGGCTGGGCGGCCGCCCGGGCGTGGTGGCTGTTGCGCTGGACGGGTCACACGGACGTGCGGGTACTGGACGGCGGCCTGGCTCGGTGGACGTCAGCGGGGGGTGACGTGACGGCCGACCGGGTGACTCCGGCGGAGGGCGATTTCAAGCCAACTCCGGGAGCGGTCGGGCTGCTCGACGCGGACGGAGCGGCCGCGCGGGCGCGTGCGGGGGTCCTGCTGGACGCGCGTGCGGGGGAGCGGTACCGCGGGGAGGTCGAGCCGATCGACCCGGTCGGCGGCCACATCCCGGGTGCCGTCTCGGCCCCGACCACGGAGAACGTGGACGCGGACGGCCGTTTCCTGCCGGCCGACGCCCTGCGGGCGCGCTTCGCCGCCCTCGGCGCGTCGGGTGGTGCCCCGGTGGGCGTGTACTGCGGGTCGGGGGTCTCCGGTGCGCACGAGGTGCTCGCGCTGGAGGTGGCGGGGATCGCGTCCGACCTCTACGCGGGCAGCTGGTCGGAGTGGTCCGCGGACCCGACCCGCCCGGTGGCCACGGGCCCGCACCCCGGGTAGCCCCGGAGGCGCCGCCGCCGGGGCTACGGGAGCATGCCGGGCGGCGGCGCTATTCCTGCTTCTTGCGGCGGGTGCCGAAGACGATCTCGTCCCAGCTGGGCACCGCGGCGCGGCGCCCGGGGCGGACCCCGTCGGCCTCGGCCTGCCGGTCGGTGGTGCCCGTCAGCCGGTCGCGGTGGCCGGCCACGGTGCGGGGCATCAGGACATCGGCGTACGCGGAACCGGCGCCCGCCGAGGCGGCCGGGGCCGGCGGTTCCTCCGCCTCGGCCTCCTCCGCCGGGGGTTCGGTCCGGTCCGGGACCACCATGTCGCCGCGGAAGCTCGGGACGGCCTCCAGCAGGCTGGTCAGGGTGTCCCGTTCCTCCTCCGGATCCGGCTGGGGGGCGGTCGGCCGCTCCAACTGGCGGTCGAGGGCGCGGTCCAGCGGCCGGTCGCGCGGCAGCCGCGCGATCCTCGGTACGAAGGGGAAGCTCGGCTCCGGCGTGGCCGGCAGGTCGTCCGACTCGCCGATCAGCGAGCGGGCCTCGTCGTCCACGGCCACGACCAGCCGGCGCGGCGGGTCGTACGTCCAGCTCGCCGAGTGCGGCTCACCGGCGACCCGGTAGACGAGCAGGACCTCCCAAGTGCCGTCGTCGCGGCGCCAGGAGTCCCACTGGACGGACTCCTTCTCGGCCCCGCGCAGGGTCAGCCGCTCCTGCACGGCCTCGCCGAGCTGAGGGCCGGTGTTCTCGCCGGGGCGGCGTACGGGGGTCTTGCGGGCGCGCTCGGCCATGAACGCGCGCTCGGCGAGCACCGGGCCTTCGAAGCGGCGTACGCGGTCGACGGGGATGCCGGCGAGTTGAGCGACCTCCTCAGCGGAGGCACCGGCCCGTATGCGGGCCTGGATGTCGCGGGGGCGGAGGTGGCTCTCGACCTCGATCTCGATCTGGTTCAGGCGCGCGCGGTCGTTGCGCACGGCAGCCCGCAGCCGCTCGTCGATCGGAAGCGTGTACTCCGTGCTGTCCCCAGCCTTGAGCACCAGTCGTGTGCCGTCATTTGAGACGGCCACGACACGCAGTTCGGGCATGGGGACCTCCCGGGTGGTGCCTGCCGACGTCACGTGCGTCGCTGCTTCCGCTAGTCGAGTGTGGCGTGCCCGGGTGCAGCCTGCCACAACCTTGCCGAGTTAAACCGGCGTGTCGGGCATGCGCCCTTGATCGCCGTTATGGCACGGTTACCTGTTGGGCACACACAGTGACCGAACGATTACTGTGCGCAGCAGGAACCAGTGCGATACCGCGGCATCACCGGTCTTTGAGTGCCGTTTTCCATCAATCGGCCCCCTCTCCCGAGTCCGGACATCCGTAAGGAAGGACGACCCCAGGGCTCGTCACAGTACTCCATTCGGGCCACCTGGGTGGACCGCCGCGCCGCCGAACTTCTCCCGGACGGTGGGAGTTGGCCTGCCCTCTGACGGGCCCCACCTGCACCCGTGTCCGTTTCCGGGTGTCTTGCTTCACAGAATCCCCAGAAACGGAACTTTTCGTTTCGCTCGGGTGTCAGTAACTGCTGAAGGCTTCCGGCGCGGGAGAGGCAGGACACACAGGGGATGGCGATGGGTCAGAAGGCGGCGCACGACGCCGGACCGGAGAAGAAGAAGCTCGACCTGAGCGCGGCTCAGGTGGCCGGCAGCTCCCTCGCCACCGTCGCGGCGGCCCTCCTCGCCTCGAAGATGGGCGTGTACGGGACCATCCTGGGCGCCGGTGTGGTCAGCGTCGTCGCCACCGCCGGCGGACCCGTCATCCAGCACTTCTTCCGGCGCACCGGCGACCAGCTGCGCGAGACCGCCCGCCCCAAGGCCCGCCAGGTGCCGCTCCCCGGTGACGCCGAGCCCGCCGAGCCCTCCGAGCCCCGCGAGGAACTCGGTGTCGCCGAGGAGTTCGGGGAGGAGTTCGGCGAGGCCACCGTGCACGGCACCCGGGTACGGGGCTGGAAGCGCACGGCGGTCGCGGCCGGCGCCGTCTTCGCCATCTCCCTGGGCGCGCTCGGGAGCTACGAGGCGATCGCCGGCACCTCGGTCAGCGCGGGCGGCGACACGATCCTCTCCGGAGGCACCCGCAAGGCGCCCGACCACCAACCCTCCCGGCCCCAGGAGAAGACGGGCACCGGTGAGAAGGAGGGGAAGGACGGGAAAGACGGGAAGGACGGGAGGGACGGCAAGACCTCCGGGACCGGGACCTCCCCGACTCCCTCGGCCTCGCACCCCGATGGCGGCCGCAGCCCGAGCCCCGATCCGAGCACGCCGGACTCCGGCGGCCCCACGCCCGGTCCCTCCCCGTCGCAGCACACCCCGACGCCGGCGCCCACACCGACGCCCGCCCCCAGCCGCACTCCCGGCCCGGACACCTCGACGCCGGCCGGGCAGGGGCAGGGCGCCCCCTGAACTCACTCGCCCAGCACGCGCCGCAGGTAGTCGTTGCCGAACACCCGGTCCGGGTCCAGCCGGTCGCGGAGCGCGGTGAACTCGGCGAACCGCGGGTAGACCCGCGCGAAGTACTCCGCGTCCCGCGTGTGCACCTTGCCCCAGTGCGGCCGTCCGCCGTGCGCGGTGAAGATGCGCTCGGCCGCCGTGAAGTAGGCCTGGTACGGGGTGCCCCGGTACATGTGCACCGCGATGTACGCCGTCTCGCGGCCCGAGGCCGTCGACAGCGTGATGTCGTCCGCGGGGGCCGTGCGCACCTCGACGGGGAAGCTGACCCGCATCCCGGAGCGGTCGACCATCGCCCGCAGCTCCCGCAGCGCCTCGACCACCCGCTCGCGCGGGAGTGCGTACTCCATCTCCACGAACCGCACCCGGCGCGGACTGGTGAACACCTTGTACGGGATGTCCGTGTAGGTGCGCGCCGACAGGGCGCGGCTGGCGACGCGGGCGATGGCGGGGATGGTGGCCGGGACCGCGCGGCCCAGCGAGTTGACCGCCTGGAAGACGCCGTTGGACAGCAGCTCGTCCTCGATCCACGCGCTCACCGGTCCGGGCGGGGCGGCCGGGCCCTGGCTGCGGTTGTTCCGCTTGGTGTTGCAGTTGCCGGTGTGCGGGAACCAGTAGAACTCGAAGTGCTCGTTCTCCGTGACGTGCTCGTCGAACTCGGCCGTCACCCGGTCGAAGCCCATGGGCTCCTCACGGGCGGTCAGGAAGAAGAGCGGCTCCACGGCGAAGGTGATCGAGGTGACGATGCCCAGAGCGCCGATGCCCAGCCGGGCCGCCGCGAAGACCTCGGGGTTCTCCTTCTCGGAGCACGTCAGCAGCCGGCCGTCCGCGGTGACCAGTTCCAGGCCGCGGATCTGGGCGGCGATGGAGGCCGAGTCGCGGCCGGTGCCGTGGGTGCCCGTGCTGGTGGCACCGGAGACCGTCTGCTCCATGATGTCGCCCATGTTCGTGAGCGACAGGCCCTCCCGGGCCAGGGCCACGTTCAGGTCCTTGAGGACCGTGCCCGCCGCCACCGTGACGGTGCCCGCGACGCGGTCGATCGAGGTGATCCCGGCCAGCGCCTGCGGGCGTACGAGCACCCCGTCGGTCGCGGCGGCCGCGGTGAAGGAGTGGCCGGTGCCGACCGCCTTCACCCGCAGTCCCTCTTCGGCGGCCCGGCGGACCGCCTCCTGGAGCTCCCCGACCGAGGCCGGGGTCACCGTGCGTGCGGGCGTGGCGGAGACGTTGCCCGCCCAGTTACGCCACGCGGTCTGGCTGTTCTGCCCTGCTGTCGCCGTCCCCATCGGTAGCTGGCTCCTCCCCTTGCGCCGGCCTCGTCAGCCGGCGGTATCCCGCGAACGCCACCGCCGCCGCGGCCGCCCCCGACGCGATGGAGACGACGTACCCGCGCTGAGCGCCGGCCGCGTCGATGACCAGACCGGTCACGGAGGAGCCGATCGCGACGCCGACCGCGAGGCCGGTGCTGATCCAGGTCATGCCCTCGGTCAGCTTCGCGCGTGGTACGTGCGCCTCGATCAGGGCCATCGTGGTGATCATCGTGGGAGCGATGGCGAGGCCCGAGACGAAGAGCGCCACGGCCAGAAACGGCAAGTTCCCGGCCAGTAGGAGGGGGATCATACTCACGGCCATCGCACATATGCCCAGTACCCACCTGCGTTCCGTCCGGCCCTTGAGATGGAGCAGGCCGAAGACGATTCCGGCGATACAGGACCCGAGGGCCCAGATGGCCAGGATGTAGCTGGCGTACGACTTGTGGCCCTGTTCCTCGGCGAAGGCCAGGGTGGACACGTCGATGGAGCCGAAGATCGCGCCGGTCGCCACGAAGGTGGCCGTCAGTACCTGGAGGCCGGGGGAGCGCAGGGCCGAGGTGCGGGCCGTGTGCTCGTCGCGCGGGTGCGGCGCGGGCTCGGTGGCGCGCTGCGCGGTGAGCAGCCAGACGCCGACGAACAGGCAGACGGCGGCGATCAGCGGTCCGGCCTCGGGGAACCAGACGGTGGACAGCATGATCGCGATGATCGGACCGAAGATGAAGCAGACCTCGTCGATCACGGACTCGAAGGAGTACGCGGTGTGGAGCTCGCGCGGGGACTCGCGGTAGATCACGGTCCACCGGGCGCGGACCATCGAGCCCACGCTCGGTACGCAGCCCGCGATCGCGGCGCACACGAAGAGGGTCCAGTCGGGCCACCCGCTCGCGGCGGCCACCAGCAGCACGGCCACCGAGGCCACCGAGACCGCCGTCGCGGGGCGCAGGACCCGCCGCTGGCCGTACTGGTCCACCAGCCGTGAGACCTGTGGGCCGATGACCGCGGCGGCGAGGGCGAGGGTGCCGGTGAGTGCGCTGGCCATCGCGTAGCGGCCGGTGATCTCGGAGATCATCGTGAGGATGCCGACCCCGACCATGGAGATCGGGAGCCGGCCTATGAGGCCGGCCGCGCTGAACCCCTTGGTTCCAGGGGCCGCGAAGATGGCGCGGTAGGGACTGGGCAAGGGCCCTCCGTAAGGGACGACATCGGCTCGTACAGGTTACGACTGCCGACGAGGCACCCGCACGGGGAAAGGTTCCGGACGGGGAACTTAGGGTCACCTTACCTGTGGCGCGGGCCAGGTCCCGGCCGGGGCGGTTCCCGCGCGCGGAGGCCGGGTGGCAGGATTCGATCCATGTCAGACCAGCTCCTCCCGCCCGCCGGCGGGCCCGCCGCCCCGTACGACGCCCTCCTGCTGCTCTCCTTCGGCGGCCCCGAGGGACCCGACGACGTCGTGCCGTTCCTGGAGAACGTCACGCGCGGGCGCGGCATCCCGCGCGAGCGGCTCAAGGAGGTCGGGCAGCACTACTTCGGCTTCGGCGGGGTCAGCCCGATCAACGCGCAGAACCGCGCACTGCTGGACGCGCTGCGCAAGGACTTCGCCGAGCACGGGCTGGACCTGCCGGTCTACTGGGGCAACCGGAACTGGGCTCCGTACCTGACCGACGTGCTGCGCGAGATGGCCGCCGACGGGCGCCGCCGCGTCGCCGTGCTCGCGACCAGCGCGTACGCCTCGTACTCGGGCTGCCGGCAGTACCGCGAGAACCTCGCCGACGCGCTGGCGACGCTCGCGGCGGAAGGCGTCTCGGAACTGCCCGAGGTGGACAAGCTGCGCCACTACTTCAACCACCCCGGCTTCGTGCAGCCGATGATCGACGGGGTGCTCGCCTCGCTGGCCGGGCTGCCGCCGGAGGTGCGCGCCGGGGCACACCTGGTCTTCACCACCCACTCCATCCCGACCGCGGCCGCCGACACCTCGGGACCCGTCGGGGAGCACACGGAGCACGGCGAGGGCGGGGCCTACGTCAAGCAGCACCTGGACGTCGCCAAGGTGATCGCGGACGCGGTGCGGGCGGAGACGGGCACGGAGCTGCCCTGGGAGCTCGTCTACCAGTCGCGCAGCGGCGCCCCGCACATCCCGTGGCTGGAGCCGGACATCTGCGACCACCTGGAGGCCCTCCACGGGGCGGGCACGCCCGCGGCGGTGATGGTGCCGATCGGCTTCGTCTCGGACCACATGGAGGTCCTGTACGACCTCGACACGGAGGCGACGGCCAAGGCGGCGGAGCTGGGACTGCCGGTCGCCCGGTCGGCCACGGTCGGGGCCGACCCGCGGTTCGCCGCGGCCGTACGCGAACTCGTGCTGGAGCGGGCCGCGGCCGAACGGGGCGAGCCCGTCGAGCGGTGCGCCCTGGGGCTGCTGGGCGCGAGCCATGACCT
The DNA here is from genome assembly GCF_043201995.1 of Streptomyces sp. NPDC048258. Classification (NCBI taxonomy): domain Bacteria; kingdom Bacillati; phylum Actinomycetota; class Actinomycetes; order Kitasatosporales; family Streptomycetaceae; genus Streptomyces; species Streptomyces sp. NPDC048258. The sequence goes on along the minus strand of NZ_JBICZH010000025.1, from coordinate 77,034 downwards.
GTGCGCCGTGGGCTGCTGCCCGGCGCGGGCACCCCGGCCGGCGGCCGCGGGGGCCGACAGCCCGTACACCCGCTGAGCCCCTGCACCAGCTGACGCCGTACCCCCCCGCTGAGGAGTGGACCGTGATTTCCGAAGAGCTGAAGGCCGAACTGCTGGACGTGGGCCTGGAGGCCGCCCGGCAGGCCGGGGCGCTGCTGCGCGACGGCAGGCCGGCGGATCTGGCGGTGGCCGCGACGAAGAGCAGCCCGATCGACGTGGTGACCGAGATGGACATCGCGGCGGAGAAGCTGATCACGGGCATCCTCGCCGAGCGGCGGCCCGCGGACGGGCTGCTGGGCGAGGAGGGCGCGGACACCCCGGGGACGAGCGGGGTGCGGTGGGTCGTCGACCCGCTGGACGGGACCGTGAACTACCTGTACGGGCTGCCGAGCTGGGGCGTGTCCGTCGCGGCCGAGTACCGGGGCGAGACCGTGGTGGGAGTCGTGGCGGCGCCGATGCGCGGGGAGACGTACCACGCGGTGCTCGGCGGCGGGGCCTGGCTCGGTACGGCGCGGCTCGCCTGCCGGGGGGCGGCGCCGCTGGACCAGGCGCTGCTCGGGACGGGCTTCGCGTACGTCCAGACCCGGCGGGCCCACCAGGCCGAGGTCGTGGCGCGGATCATTCCGGTGGTACGGGACATCAGGCGGGGCGGGTCGGCGGCGCTGGACCTGTGCGATGTGGCTGCCGGGCGGCTGGACGGGTACTACGAGCGGGGGCTGAACCCGTGGGACCTGGCGGCCGGTGAGCTGATCGCCCGGGAGGCCGGGGCCGTGACCGGAGGGCGCCCTGGGGAGCGGGCCTCGGGGGAGCTGACGCTGGCCGCGACGCCGGCCGTGTTCGCCTCGCTGCAGCCGCTGCTGGACGAGGCCGGGGCCTGGCACGACTGACCCTGCGGGCCGGCGTCCGGGGCTCCGCCCGGACCCCGCGCCTCAAACGCCGGCGGGGCTCGAAGATCGGGGCTCCGCCCCGGACCCCGCGCCTCAAACGCCGGCGGGGCTGAAGATGGGGGCTCCGCCCCGGACCCCGCGCCTCAAACGCCGGCGGGGCTGAAGATGGGGGCTCCGCCCCCGGACCCCCGCGCCTCAAACGCCGGCGGGGCTGGGGGGTTCCGGGCGGGCTCAGGGCGCGTTCGGGCCCGGTCGGGGGTGCACGCCGGGCTCGGGGCGCGGGGTCGGGCTGTCGTGGCATGACGGAACCCCGGCCGCCGGGGGTGGCGGCCGGGGTTCGGGTTCAGGGGTCAGGCGGCGCTGACGGACACGGGGACCCCGTGTTCGGCGGCGAGGCGCTGGAGGTCTTCCAGCTCCGCCTGTTCCACTTCCGCGAGGAAGTCGTCGCCCGACTCGCGGGCCATCCTGAGGTCCGACTGCGTGGCCCTGATGCGCTGCAGGAGACCCGCGGTGAATGCGTCCATGGTGGGTTCGCCCCCTCTTCGTGGGTCGGCGGCGGCACGTGGCAGACCGCCGTCAGGGAGTGGATGGGGTGTGCTCACGTCCTCCCCGGCACCCTGGGCGCAGAAACCTCGTGAGACGAGGGAATCCTCACTTCCGTCCCGTCCGCCCCCTGTGAGCGTCGCCTTACAGCCGGTTTACGGCCGAAACGGGCAGGATGGACGACGCAATACACGTGTGCCCTGCCGGGCCCTGAGGAAGGAAACGACGTGCGCGTACTCGTCGTCGAGGACGAGCAGCTGCTCGCCGATGCGGTGGCCACCGGACTGCGCCGGGAGGCCATGGCCGTGGACGTCGTGTACGACGGCGCCGCCGCCCTGGAGCGCGTCGGAGTCAACGACTACGACGTGGTCGTGCTCGACCGGGACCTCCCGCTCGTGCACGGCGACGACGTCTGCCGGAAGATCGTCGAGCTCGGCATGCCCACCCGCGTGCTCATGCTGACCGCCTCCGGCGACGTCAGCGACCGCGTGGAGGGGCTGGAACTCGGGGCGGACGACTACCTGCCCAAGCCCTTCGCCTTCACCGAGCTGACCGCCCGGGTACGGGCGCTCGGGCGGCGCACCACGGTCGCGCTGCCGCCCGTACTGGAGCGGGCCGGCATCAAGCTGGACCCGAACCGTCGTGAGGTGTTCCGCGAGGGCAGGGAGGTGCAGCTGGCGCCCAAGGAGTTCGCGGTGCTGGAGGTCCTCATGCGCAGCGAGGGAACCGTGGTGTCCGCCGAGCAGCTCCTGGAGAAGGCCTGGGACGAGAACACCGACCCCTTCACCAACGTGGTGCGGGTGACCGTCATGACCTTGCGCCGCAAGCTCGGGGAGCCGCCCGTGATCGTGACCGTGCCCGGTTCCGGATACCGGATCTGACGACGATGGCAGCCACTCCGGCGCCGCCCGCGGCGCCTCCGAAACCCACCTGGGACCCCGGTCAGCCCGAGGGTCCTTTCCCTTGGCTGCGGCCGACGATCCGGATACGCCTCACGCTGCTGTACGGCGGGATGTTCCTCATCGCCGGCATTCTGCTGCTGTCGATCATCTACTTGCTGGCGGCGCAGGCGCTGCGCGAGGGCAACGGACTGCCGTTCAAGATCGTCGGCGGTACGGACGTCCAGGTCACCAGCAGCTGCCCCGGCGTGGGCGGCACGGGCCAGACGCACGACCAGTTCAACGCCGCGATCAACGCGTGCATCCTCGAACAGCGCAGGCACGCGCTGGACGACCTGCTGAGCCGGTCGCTGATGGCCCTGCTGGGCCTCAGCATCATCGCCTTCGCCTTCGGCTACGCGATGGCCGGCCGGGTGCTCTCGCCGCTGGGCAAGATCACCCGGACCGCGCGCCGGGTGGTCGGCTCCGACCTGACCCGGCGGATCGAGCTGGACGGGCCGGACGACGAGCTCAAGGAGCTCGCCGACACCTTCGACGAGATGCTCGACCGGCTGGAGCGGGCGTTCACGGCCCAGCAGAGGTTCGTCGCGAACGCCTCGCACGAGCTGCGGACCCCGCTCGCGATCAACCGGACCCTGCTGGAGGTGCACCTCGCCGATCCCGGGGCTCCGGTCGAGCTCCAGCAGCTCGGGAAGACCCTGCTCGCCACCAACGAGCGCAGCGAGCAGCTGGTCGAGGGCCTGCTGCTGCTGGCCCGCAGCGAGAACCAGATCGTCGAGCGCAAGCCCGTGGACCTGGCGGAGGTCGCCTCGCGCGCCCTCGACCAGGCGCGCGGGGAGGCCGAGTCGAAGGGTGTGGAGATCCGCGGCGAGCGCGCGCCGGCCGTCGTCCAGGGCAACGGCGTACTGCTGGAGCGGATCGCCCTGAACCTGGTGCAGAATGCCGTCCGGTACAACGTGCCGGAGGGCGGCTGGGTGGAGGTCACCACCGAGGTCCAGCACGGCGAGGCGGTCCTCGTGGTGTCGAACACGGGTCCCGTGGTTCCCGCGTACGAGGTGGACAACCTGTTCGAGCCCTTCAGGCGGCTCCGTACGGAGCGAACGGGCAGCGACAAGGGTGTCGGGCTCGGCCTCTCCATCGCGCGCTCCGTGGCCCGCGCACACGGCGGAAGGATCCAGGCGATCCCCAGGGAAGGCGGTGGCCTCGTGATGCGTGTCACTCTTCCCTTGTGAGTTCCTCACCCTCACGTTCGCTTTTGGCTGAATGCTTGCCATGTGAAAGCAATCGGACCTGTGTGATCGATCACATGGCCCGGTGTCTGGCCATGTGCGTTCTGTGACCCCGTGACAGCCGGAACGCCCGGGAAGTCCGGGTTTCCGGCCCCCCTAATGGCGGGAAATACACGGGGTGGCGTTTGTGCAAGACGGCCCCCGGACCGTGTACGGTCCCGGTCGTCATCCCAGCCAATCGCTCATCGGGCGTTCGGCTGGGTGTCGATTGAGTAACAGACCTTGATGTGAGGCAAAATCTCCGCCTCAGGTCGGGCACAAGTCCGGCCTCTCGCGCGTTACGTGCGCTGAGACACCGCTAACACCCAGAGGGGGAGAGCGAACAAATGGCAACGGACTACGACACCCCACGCAAGACAGACGACGACGTCGACAACGACAGCATTGAAGAGCTGAAGGCCCGACGTAACGAGAAGTCGTCCTCGTCCGTCGACATGGACGAGTTCGACTCGGCCGAGAGCCTGGAGCTTCCCGGTGCGGACCTCTCCAATGAGGAGCTGGCCGTCCGGGTCCTGCCCAAGCAGGCCGACGAATTCACCTGCATGAGCTGCTTCCTGGTGCACCACCGCAGCCAGCTGGCACGCGAGAAGAACGGTCAGCCGATCTGTCGCGACTGCGACTGAGAGGCGTCGGCCGTGGCTGGCTCGACACCTTTCCGGAGGCGCCGCTTCCGGAAAGCTGGTGATCCGGCGGAGACGCAGGCGGGAACCACGGACCCGGAGACGGGTCCTGGAGCCCCCGGCGGCTCCGCCACAGGGACCACCATCGTGCCCTCCGACACCGCCCCAGCGGTGCCGTCGGCCACACGGGCCGACGAGGAGGCCCGGCACCGGTCCGGGACTCGTCGGCTGCAAGCCGTCAAGAGCGGTGTACGCCACGGTGTACGCAAGGGCGGCGAAGGTGTCAGGAACGTCGCCCTGTACATCACCGAACGGATCATCGAGAACGCACCACGCGTTCCGGTTCGGGACCTCGCGACCCTGCGCGCGCAGTTCCCGGGCCTCGGCCCCGATCAGCTTGCCGACAAGCTGATCTTCGGCGCCGCCAACGCCACGTCCACCGTCGGCGCGAGTGTCGGAGCGGCCGCCATGCTGCCCGTACCGCCCGCCATGCTGGCCGAGCTGGCCGCGGAGGTCACCGCCGTCGCGGCGATCGAGCTGAAGCTCATCGCCGAACTCCACGAGGTCTACGGCCAGCGCCCGCCCGGCACCCTCCGGGAGCGCAGCTTCGCCTACCTGACCTCGTGGACCGAGGAGCGCGGCGTCGACCTGACGAAGCCGACGACGCTGAACGCGGCGCTCGGCGGCCAGATGAAGCGCGAACTGCGCCAGCAGATCATGAAGCGGACGTTCCGCAACCTCCCCAACCTCATGCCCTTCATGGTGGGTGCGGCCGTCGGAGCGGTGATGAACCGCCGCGACACCCGGAAAGTCGCCGAGAAGGTCCGTAGCGACCTGCGGAGCCGGGCGGTGGCATGGGATGCCCTTTCGGCGCTGCCGCCGCTGGAACAGCCCGCCCAGCCCCTTCCCGAGGCCACCAGGGCAGCGCTCGAGGGTCCGGACCCCCGCGGTAAGGGCTGAGAGTCAGCTCGTCCGCGTGCGCGCGGCGCGGATCGCCGCGACCAGGGCCTGCGGCTCGCGGGTGGAGACGTAGACGTACGGGGTCGGGTCGGCCGGGTCCGTGACCTCGACGCGGACCGCCGTCGGCACGTAGCTGCGCATCAGCATGAAGGCGCGGGTGTCGGCCTTGTACGTGCGCCAGGCGCGCGACTCCTCGGCGTCCAGGATCTCCGGGTCCCCCAGGGCCGCCACCGGGATCCGCGCGTCCCCGGCGGCCAGCGCGCCGTTCACCACGCGCACGCGCGCGGAGCCGTACGAGCTCACCAGCAGCCCGGCCAGCGCGGTACCCCCGACCAATCCCGCGAGCAGCGGCAGCGTGCCCAGCGGCAGCAGCATCAGCGCGCACGAGAGCCCGATCAGTACGGCGATGACCCACCACGAGCGGGGGGCGGTCAGACGTTCGTCGTGGTGCGCGGGGGAGGGCTGCATGTGGTCAAGCCTGCCACGGGGCGACCGGTGGGTAGCCGCGCGGGTAAGGTCTGCGGCTGTGAGTGGACGAAACACAGCGTTGACACCCCCGGCCGACGCGGCCGCGCCGGTGCGGCACCCCGATGCCCCGGCACCCGGCGAGCTCCTCGGTGCGCACTACGAGCACTGCTTCGGCTGCGGCGAGGGTCAGCCGCACGGACTCCACCTGGAGGCCCGTGCGGGCGAGGGCGTGCGCGTCACCGCCGAGTTCACCGTCAAGCCCGCGCACCAGGGCGCCCCCGGCCTCGCGCACGGCGGCGTGCTGGCCACCGCGCTCGACGAGACGCTCGGCTCGCTGAACTGGCTGCTGCGCGTCATCGCCGTGACCGGGCGGCTGGAGACCGACTTCGTACGGCCCGTGCCGGTCGACACCGTGCTGTACCTGGAGGCCGAGGTCACCGCCGTCGCCGGGCGGAAGATCTACTCCACGGCGGTCGGCCGGATAGGCGGCCCGGAGGGCCCCGTCGCCGTGCGCGCCGACGCCCTCTTCATCGAGGTGAAGGTCGACCACTTCATCGACAACGGACGGCCCGAGGAGATCCGGGCGGCGATGGCCGACCCGGACCAGGTCAGGCGTGCACGCGCTTTCGAGGTGAACCCCTGATGTCCCAGAGCAACCATGCACCTGTCGACGTGCTGATCCGTCGCGTGGACCCCGAAGTGCCCCTCCCCGCCTACGGTCACCCCGGCGACGCCGGCTGCGACCTGGTGACCACCCAGGCCGCCGAGCTGGCGCCCGGCGAGCGGGCCGTGCTGCCCACCGGGGTGTCCATCGCCCTGCCCGACGGGTACGCGGCCTTCGTGCACCCGCGGTCCGGCCTGGCCGCCCGCTGCGGGCTCGCGCTCGTGAATGCCCCGGGGACGGTGGATGCCGGGTACCGTGGGGAGATCAAGGTGATCGTGGTCAATCTCGACCCTCGCGAGAGCGTCCGGTTCGAGCGTTTCGACCGCATTGCCCAGCTGGTTGTCCAGCGGGTCGAGAAGGTGCGCTTCCACGAGGTGGCGGAACTTCCCGGCTCGGCCCGGGCCGAGGGGGGTTTCGGCTCCACCGGCGGTCATGCGGCCGTGGCCGGATCCGGCGCTGGTCAGCAGGGTGGGAATGGCTACGCTTCGGTCGTAACCGACCGGGAAGGACAGTGACGTGTTCGGACGTCGCAAGAAGAACGACTCCGCCAAGGACGGCGGCGCGGCCGAGCAGGTCGATGGCCGCGTGTCCGGCCTGGACTCCGGCGACGAGAACGGCGCCGAGGAACTCGACGCCCAGCCGCGCCGGGTGAACCTGCCTCCGGCCCCGCGGCCCGACGGCCCCTGGGACATCTCCGAGGTGCTCGGCAACCCGGCCGACGGCCGGGTCGACCTGGGCGGCATCCTCGTACCCGGTGTCGAGGGCATGGAGCTGCGGGTCGAGGTCGCCGGTGACGCGATCGTCGCCGCGACCGTCGTCCTGGGCGACAGTGCCGTACAGCTGCAGGCCTTCGCCGCGCCGCGCAAGGAAGGCATCTGGGGCGAGGTCCGCGAGGAGATCGCCTCGGGCATCACCCAGCAGGGCGGCATCATCGACGAGGTCGAGGGCCCGCTGGGCTGGGAGCTGCGCGCGCAGGTGCCCGTACCGCTCCCGGACGGGCAGACCGGCGCACAGCTGGTCCGCTTCGTCGGTGTCGACGGTCCGCGCTGGTTCCTGCGCGGTGTCATCTCCGGCCAGGGCGCGGTGCGCCCCGAGTCGGCGGGTGTCCTCGAGCAGATCCTCCGCGACACCGTCGTGGTCCGCGGCGACGGCCCGATGGCCCCGCGCGACCCGATCGTCCTGAAGCTGCCGAACGACGCCCAGATGGTGCCGGACGGCGTGCAGACGGAGGACCAGGAAGGCTCCCGCTTCGGCGGCGGCATGGGCCAGCTGGAGCGCGGCCCGGAGATCACCGAGGTCCGCTGACCGCGGTGGCACCCCCGCGCGCGGGGGCAGACGTGCGTTTTCGGCCGGTGGGCCCTACTCCTTCGGGGTGGGGCCCACTGGTCTTTCGCGCCGGCGACGGCCCACCCGTCGGTACCCGCGTCCGTACCCGCGCCGGCCCGCGCGTCAGAGATCCGTCAGGGATGGGCCCCCGGGCCCTCATCGGTGCGTGGACCGGCCGGACGTCCCCGAGAATGGGCGCATGGGACGCGGCAAGCTCAGGATCTATCTCGGCGCGGCACCCGGTGTGGGCAAGACCTACGCGATGCTCTCCGAGGGCCACCGCAGGATGGAGCGCGGCACCGACTGCGTCGTCGGCTTCGTCGAGCACCACGGGCGGCCGCGTACCGAGGTCATGCTGCACGGCCTGGAACAGGTGGGGCGCGAGGAGCTGACGTACCGCGGCGCCGTCTTCACCGAGATGGATGTCGACGCGCTCCTCGCCCGCAGACCCGCCATCGCGCTCGTGGACGAGCTCGCGCACACCAATGTGCCGGGCTCGCGCAACGCCAAGCGCTGGCAGGACGTCGAGGAGCTGCTGCGGGCCGGCATCGACGTGGTGTCGACCGTCAACATCCAGCACCTGGAGTCGCTCGGGGACGTGGTCGAGTCGATCACCGGAGTGCGGCAGCGGGAGACCGTGCCGGACGAGGTGGTGCGGCGGGCCGACCAGATCGAGCTCGTCGACATGTCCCCGCAGGCGCTGCGCCGGCGGATGGCGCACGGGAACATATACAAGCCCGACAAGGTCGACGCGGCCCTGTCCAACTACTTCCGCCCCGGCAACCTGACCGCGCTGCGCGAGCTGGCGCTGCTGTGGGTGGCCGACCGGGCCGACGAGTACCTCCAGCAGTACCGGGGCGAGCACGGCATCCGCTCCACCTGGCAGGCACGGGAGCGGATCGTCGTCGGGCTCACCGGCGGCCCGGAGGGGCGCACGCTCATCCGGCGCGCCGCCCGGATGGCCGCCAAGGGCTCGGGCAGCGAGATCCTGGCCGTCTACATCGCCCGCAGCGACGGTCTGACGGCCGCCTCGCCAAAGGAGCTCGCGGTCCAGCGGACCCTGGTCGAGGACCTGGGCGGAACGTTTCACCATGTGATCGGCGACAACGTCCCCGACGCGTTGCTCGCCTTCGCGCGCGGGGTCAACGCCACCCAGATCGTGCTCGGCTCCAGCCGCCGCCGCTCCTGGCAGTACGTCTTCGGCCCCGGTGTCGGTGCCACGGTGGCCCGGGACTCGGGGCCCGACCTCGACGTCCACATCGTCACCCACGACGAGGTGGCCAAGGGGCGCGGTCTGCCCGTGGTCCGCTCGGCGGCCCGGCTCGGGCGGCCCCGGACCGTCGCCGGCTGGGTGGTGGGCGTGGTCTTCCCGGTGCTCCTGTGCCTGCTGCTCACGAACGTCGACGCGGACCTCGGGCTCGCCAACGACATGCTGATCTTCCTGGGACTGACGGTGGCGTCCGCGCTGCTGGGCGGGCTCTGGCCGGCCCTCGCCTCGGCCGCCCTGGGCTCGCTGCTGCTGAACTACTTCTTCGTACCGCCGCTGCACCTGTGGACCATCGCCGACCCGAAGAACATCGTCGCCGTGGCCGTCTTCTTCGGAGTGGCGGTCTCGGTGGCCTCGGTGGTCGGCGTGGCCGCCCGGCGCACCCACCAGGCCGCGCGGCTGCGCGCCGAGTCCGAGATCCTGTCCTTCCTCGCCGGGAGCGTGCTCCGCGGGGAGACCACGCTGAACGCGCTGCTGGAGCGGGTGCGCGAGACCTTCGCCATGGAGTCCGTGGCGCTGCTGGAGCGGGCCGGCGACACCGAGCCCTGGAAACAGGCGGGCAGCGTCGGCCCGAACCCCGCCGCCCGGCCCGAGGACGGCGATGTGGACATGCCCATCGGGGACCACATGGCGCTGGCCCTGTCCGGACGGGTGCTGCCCGCCGAGGACCGCCGGGTGCTCGGCGCCTTCGCCGCCCAGGCCGCCGTGGTACTGGACCGGCAGCGGCTGGTCGGGGAGGCCGAGGAGGCCCGCCGGCTGGCCGAGGGCAACCGGATCCGGACCGCGCTGCTGGCCGCCGTCAGCCATGACCTGCGTACGCCGCTGGCCTCCATCAAGGCCTCCGTGACGTCCTTGCGCTCCGACGACGTGGACTGGTCCGAGCAGGACCGGGCCGAGCTCCTCGAAGGCATCGAGGACGGCGCGGACCGGCTCGACCACCTGGTGGGCAACCTGCTCGACATGTCCCGGCTGCAGACCGGCACGGTCACCCCGCTGATCCGGGAGATCGACCTCGACGAGGTGGTCCCGATGGCGCTGGGCGGCGTACCGGAGGACAGCGTGGTGCTGGACGTGCCGGAGACGCTGCCGATGGTGGCGGTGGATCCGGGGCTGCTGGAGCGGGCCGTGGCCAACGTGGTGGAGAACGCAGTGAAGTACAGCCCGGCGGGGGAGCGGGTGCTCGTGGCGGCCAGTTTCCTCGGCGACCGGGTCGAGGTGCGGGTCGTCGACCGCGGGCCCGGCGTGCCCGAGGAGGCCAAGGACCGGATCTTCGCGCCCTTCCAGCGGTACGGGGACGCGCCGCGCGGGTCCGGGGTGGGACTCGGACTCGCGGTCGCCCGGGGCTTCGCCGAGGCCATGGACGGCACCCTGACGGCCGAGGACACCCCCGGCGGCGGGCTGACCATGGTGCTCACCCTGCGTGCGGCCGCGCGGGACGGGACACCGGACCGAGCGGACGCCCGGGCGGACAGAGTGGAACGTGATCATGTTCGTGATCACGAACGTGATCCGATGCGACAGATGCGACAGAAGGCAGGACCTCAATGACCCGGGTGCTCGTGGTGGAAGACGAGCCGCAGATCGTCCGAGCCCTCGTGATCAATCTGAAGGCACGCAAGTACGAGGTCGACGCGGCCCCCGACGGGGCGAGCGCTCTGGAACTCGCGGCGGCCCGCCACCCCGACGTGGTCGTCCTCGACCTCGGCCTGCCGGACATGGACGGGGTCGAGGTGATCAAGGGCCTGCGCGGCTGGACCCGGGTGCCGATCCTCGTCCTGTCCGCCCGGCACAGCTCCGACGAGAAGGTCGAGGCGCTGGACGCGGGCGCCGACGACTACGTCACCAAGCCCTTCGGCATGGACGAGCTGCTGGCCCGGCTGCGCGCCGCCGTCCGCCGGGCCGAGCCGGCCGCCGGCTCCGGCGACGACGAGGTGGTCGTGGAGACCGAGGGCTTCACCGTGGACCTGGCCGCCAAGAAGGCCGTGCGCGAGGGGCGCGACGTACGCCTCACACCGACCGAGTGGCACCTGCTGGAGGTCCTCGCCCGCAACGCCGGCAAGCTGGTCAGCCAGAAGCAGCTGCTCCAGGAGGTCTGGGGGCCCTCGTACGGCACGGAGACGAACTACCTGCGGGTCTACATGGCGCAGCTGCGCCGCAAACTGGAGGCGGACCCCTCGCATCCGCGGCACTTCATCACCGAACCGGGCATGGGATACCGCTTCGAGAGGTAGTGGGGGCGCCGGTACGCTTCCTGTATGAGTGCTGAACCGCGTTCCGAGAAGCCCGCGAAGCCTGCCAGGCCGGCGGGCCGGTTCCGCCGGATGATTGAGCGGCTGTCCACCTCGCAGGAGGAGCTGCATTCGGCGGAGCTGCAGGAGGACGCAGAAGCCGCGGGGTGCACGCGGATCTGCGACCTCCACGATCGCCAGATAGTCAAGGTGACCGGAACGCTGCGTACCGTCACCCTGCGGCCGCGCGCGGGCGTCCCCGCCCTGGAGGCGGAGCTGTTCGACGGCTCGGCCGCGCTGGACGTGGTGTGGCTCGGGCGTCGCTCGATCGTGGGAATCGAGCCCGGTCGCCGCATGATCGCCTCCGGGCGCATCTCCATGGCCCACGGCCGTCGGGTGCTCTTCAACCCGAAGTACGAACTCCGACCGCTCGGACAGGAGCACTGACCGGTGACGTCACTCGACAGACCGACCCCCCCAGACCCCGCCGCCGCGCCCACCGAGGACCAGAAGGCGGTGACGCAGGCGGCCCTCTTCGACGCCTTCGGCGGCATCCGGGGCACCGTGGAGACGATGCTCCCCGGGCTGCTCTTCGTCATGATCTACACGATCAACAAGGACGTGAAGCTGTCCGCCATCGCGGCGGGCGCGGTCGCGGTCCTGCTGGTGATCGTGCGGCTGCTGCGCAAGGACACGGTCAAGCACGCCTTCAGCGGTGTCTTCGGCGTGGGCGTGGGCGTGGCCTTCGCGCTGTTCACGGGCAGCGCGAAGGGCTTCTACCTGCCGGGCATGATCTACGGCGTCGGCCTGGGCGTGGCCTTCACGGTCTCGGCGCTGGTGGGCTTCCCGCTGCTGGGCGTGATCCTGGGCCCGGTGTTCAAGGAGAACCTGTCCTGGCGCACCCGCAACCCCGGGCGCAAGAAGGCGTACACCAAGGCCAGCCTGGCCTGGGGGCTGATCTTCCTCGCCAAGTACGCGATCCTCTTCCCGCTGTACTGGTGGGGCGACGCGACGCAGCTGGGCTGGGTGCTGATCGCGCTGAAGCTGCCGCCGATGGTGCTCGCGGTGTACTTCACGTGGGTGTTCCTGGCGAAGGCGCCGCCGCCGATCGATGTGATCGCCGAGTGGGAGGCCAAGGAAGCGGCCGAAAGCAAGCAGGGAGGCTGAGCCGCCGCTGACGTGCGGGTGCGGCACCGCGGCCGGGGCTCCGCCCCGGACCCTCCCCCAGACTCCGTCCGGGGGGACCCCCACGCCTCACACGCCGGCGGGGCTGAAACGGCCGAAGGGGGCGGGACGACCGGTTGGTCGTCCCGCCCCCTTCGTCGTCGAGCGTGCCCGCGGGGCTAGCGGCGGGCCTGGAGGAGGACCTCCAGTTGCTCCTCGCGGGCCTGGGCGGCCACGAAGAGGAGTTCGTCGCCGGGTTCCAGGGTTTCCTCCCCGTGCGGGGTGAGGACCCGGTTGCCGCGGATGATGGTGACCAGGGAGGTGTCCTCGGGCCAGGTGATCTCGCTGATCTGGGTGCCCGCGACCGAGGAGTCGGCCGGCAGGGTCAGCTCGACGAGGTTGGCGTCGCCGTGGCTGAAGCGCAGCAGCCGGACCAGGTCGCCGACGCTGACGGCCTCCTCGACCAGGGCCGACATCAGGCGCGGCGTGGAGACCGCGACGTCGACGCCCCAGGACTCGTTGAAGAGCCACTCGTTCTTCGGGTTGTTGACGCGGGCCACCACGCGCGGGACCCCGTACTCGGTCTTGGCCAGGAGGGAGACGACCAGGTTGACCTTGTCGTCTCCCGTGGCCGCGATGACCACGTTGCAGCGCTGGAGCGCCGCCTCGTCCAGCGAGGTGATCTCGCAGGCGTCGGCCAGGAGCCACTCGGCCTGCGGCACCCGTTCCACCGAGATGGCGGTCGGGGCCTTGTCGACCAGGAGCACCTCGTGGCCGTTCTCGAGCAGTTCGCCCGCGATGGAGCGACCCACCGCGCCCGCTCCGGCGATCGCGACCCTCATGCGTGTGCCTCCTCAGGCCCCTCGGCGAAGGCCGCCTCGACCTTGTCGATCTCGTCCGTGCGCATCATCACGTGGACGAGGTCGCCCTCCTGTAGGACCGTCGCCGACGTGGGCAGCATGGCTTCGCCCAGTCGGGTGAGGAAGGCGACGCGGACGCCGGTCTCCTCCTGCAGCTGGCTGACCTTGTGGCCGATCCAGGCGGCGGAGGTGTGCACCTCGGCGAGCTGCACGGCACCGCTCGGGTCGCGCCACAGCGGCTCGGCGCCCGACGGCAGCAGCCGGCGCAGCATCTGGTCGGCGGTCCAGCGCACGGTGGCGACCGTCGGGATGCCGAGGCGCTGGTAGACCTCGGCGCGCTTGGGGTCGTAGATACGGGCCGCGACGTTCTCGACGCCGAACATCTCGCGGGCGACGCGCGCGGCGATGATGTTGGAATTGTCACCGCTGCTGACCGCGGCGAAGGCTCCTGCCTCCTCGATTCCCGCCTCGCGCAGGGTGTCCTGGTCGAAGCCGACCCCGGTGACACGGCGGCCGCCGAATCCGGCTCCCAGCCGGCGGAATGCGGTGGGGTCCTGGTCGACGACAGCGACCGTATGCCCCTGCTGTTCCAGGGTCTGCGCGAGGGCGGAGCCCACTCTTCCGCAGCCCATGATGACGATGTGCACGGCCGTCCTTCCGGCTGTCAGCGCTCGCTGGTTCCCAGCCTTGTTGCATGCTCTGGCTTAACAGGGTCTCAGACCATGGCCCAAGCTACACACGGGCGGTCACCAGTGTGACCTCTTGGTGTGCAGTCGGTGGTGAATTGCGGCGGGAAGGGGTGGGGGGTTCGTCAGCCGGATTTCGAACGCTTACGATCCTCTGCGTGTCCAAACTGACCGACGTGCCCAAACGGATCCTGATCGGCCGGGCGCTACGCAGCGACCGCCTCGGGGAAACTCTCCTTCCCAAGCGGATCGCCCTCCCTGTCTTCGCGTCCGACCCGCTCTCCTCCGTGGCATATGCCCCGGGCGAGGTCCTGCTGGTTCTGTCGATCGCGGGCGTGTCGGCATACCGCTTCAGCCCGTGGATCGCCGTGGCGGTCGTGGTGCTGATGTTCACCGTGGTCGCCTCGTACCGGCAGAACGTCCACGCCTACCCCAGCGGCGGCGGTGACTACGAGGTCGCCAACACCAACCTCGGGCCCAAGGCCGGTCTCACCGTCGCGAGCGCCCTGCTCGTCGACTACGTCCTGACCGTCGCCGTGTCGATCGCCTCGGGCGTCGAGAACCTGGGCTCGGCCGTCCCCTTCGTGGTCGAGCACAAGGTGCTCTGTGCCATCGGGATGATCGTGCTGCTCACGCTGATGAATCTGCGTGGCATGAAGGAATCCGGCAAGCTGTTCGCGATTCCGACCTATGTTTTCGTCGCGGGCGTATTCATCATGATCGTCTGGGGTGCCTGGCAAGGCATCGTCCTCGACGAAACGATGAAGGCCCCGACCGCCGATTTGCAGATCAAGGCGGAACACGCGGGGCTGGCCGGGTTCGCGCTCGTCTTCCTGCTGCTGCGCGCCTTCTCCTCCGGCTGTGCCGCCCTGACCGGCGTCGAGGCGATCAGCAACGGCGTGCCCGCCTTCCGCAAGCCCAAGAGCAAGAACGCGGCGACGACGCTGGCCCTGATGGGCGCCCTGGCCGTGACCATGTTCTGCGGCATCATCGGCCTGGCCATGGCCACCGACGTCAGGATGGCCGAGAACCCCGCGGAGGACCTGCTCCACAACGGTGTGCCGGTCGGCCCCGAGTACGTCCAGAACCCGGTGATCTCCCAGGTCGCCGAGGCGGTCTTCGGCGACGGTTCGTTCCTCTTCATCCTGCTGG
Organism: Streptomyces sp. NPDC048258; assembly: GCF_043201995.1. Lineage (NCBI taxonomy): Bacteria > Bacillati > Actinomycetota > Actinomycetes > Kitasatosporales > Streptomycetaceae > Streptomyces > Streptomyces sp. NPDC048258. Next base: position 61,982 of record NZ_JBICZH010000025.1, on the reverse strand, counting down.
CCGCCGCCACCGCGCTCGTGCTGTTCCTCGCCGCGAACACCGCGTACAACGGCTTCCCGCTGCTCGGCTCGATCCTCGCCCAGGACCGCTACCTGCCGCGCCAGCTGCACACCCGCGGCGACCGGCTCGCCTTCTCCAACGGCATCGTGCTGCTCGCGGGCGCCGCCGCACTGCTCACCTGGCTCTACGGGGCCGACTCGACGAAGCTGATCCAGCTCTACATCGTCGGCGTCTTCGTCTCCTTCACGCTCAGCCAGACCGGCATGGTCCGGCACTGGAACCGCCACCTGAAGAGCGAGACGGACCCCGCCAAGCGCCGCCGCATGATCCGCTCCCGCGCGATCAACACCTTCGGCGCCTTCTTCACCGGCCTCGTGCTGGTCGTCGTCCTCGCCACCAAGTTCACCCACGGGGCCTGGGTCGCCCTGCTCGGCATGGTGATCTTCTACGGCACGATGACGGCGATCCGCAAGCACTACGACCGGGTGTCCACCGAGATCGCCGCCGCCGAGGAGCGCCCCGACGAGTACGTGCGGCCCTCGCGGGTGCACTCCGTCGTCCTGGTCTCCAAGCTGCACAAGCCCACCCTGCGGGCCCTCGCCTACGCCAAGCTGCTGCACTCCAACCGGCTGGAGGCGCTCAGCGTCAACGTCGACCCGGACGAGACCAAGGCGCTCAAGGCGGAGTGGGAGCGGCGCGGGATCAACGTCCCGCTGAAGATCCTCGACTCGCCGTACCGGGAGATCACCCGCCCCGTCGTGGAGTACGTGAAGGGGCTGCGCACCGAGAACCCGCGCGACGCGGTCAGCGTGTACATCCCCGAGTACGTCGTCGGCCGCTGGTACGAGCACCTGCTGCACAACCAGAGCGCGCTGCGGCTCAAGGGCCGGCTCCTCTTCACCCCCGGCGTCATGGTCACCTCGGTGCCCTACCAGCTGCAGTCCTCGGAGCTCGCGAAGAAGCGGGCGAAGAAGCGCCAGGAGTGGAACGCCCCCGGAGCGGTACGCCGCGGCCCGGTGGACACCGCGCGGCCGAAGGACCAGGCGGCCAAGTAGCGGCGGGGACGCAACGGCGGCGCAGCGGCGGCGAAGCGGCGGCGAAGCATCGCCGTCGGGGCGCCGGACAGGGTTGGCGAACGGCCGGACGAGATCCACGTAAACTGGTGGGTCGGTCGTCCGGCCGTTCCCCTTTTCAGTTTTTTGGAGTCTCCCCACCATGACGAGCGCCGAGCAGAACGAGAAGCAGTCACTGGTCGGGGAGGAGTACGAGGTCGAGGTCGGCCCCGTCGCGCACGGCGGCCACTGCATCGCCCGGACCGCCGAGGGCCGGGTCCTGTTCGTCCGTCACACCCTGCCCGGCGAGAAGGTCGTCGCGAAGGTCACCGAGGGCGATGTCGACTCCCGGTTCCTGCGCGCCGACGCGATCACCGTGCTGGAGGCCTCCAAGGACCGCGTCGAGGCGCCCTGCCCGTACGCCGGCCCCGGCAAGTGCGGCGGCTGCGACTGGCAGCACGCCAAGCCCGGTGCCCAGCGCCGGCTCAAGGGCGAGGTCGTCGCCGAGCAGCTGAAGCGGCTCGCGGGCCTCACTCCGGAGGAAGCCGGCTGGGACGGCACCGTCATGCCGGCCGAGGGTGACAAGCTGCCCGCCGGGCAGGTCCCGCAGTGGCGCACCCGCGTGCAGTTCGCCATCGACGAGGACGGCACCGTCGGCCTGCGCAAGCACCGCTCGCACGACATCGAGCCGATCGACCACTGCCTGATCGCGGCGCCGGGCGTCAGCGAGCTGGGCATCGAGAAGCAGGACTGGCCCCAGATGGCCACCGTCGAGGCCATCGCGGCCTCCGGCTCCGGCGACCGCCAGGTCGTCCTCACCCCGCGCCCGGGCGGCCGCCTTCCCCTGGTGGAGCTGGACAAGCCGGTCTCGGTCCTGCGGGTCGAGGAGAAGGACGGCGGGGTCCACCGGGTCCACGGCCGCCCCTTCGTACGGGAGCGCGCGGACGGCCGTACGTACCGCGTCGGCATGGGCGGCTTCTGGCAGGTCCACCCGCAGGCCGCCGACACCCTGATCAAGGCCGTCATGCAGGGCCTGATGCCGCGCAAGGGCGAGATGGCGCTCGACCTCTACTGCGGCGTCGGCATCTTCGCGGGCGCGCTGGCCGAGCGGCTCGGGGAGACGGGCGCGGTGCTCGGCATCGAGTCGACGAAGCGCGCGGTCGAGGACGCCCGGCACAACCTGACCGACTTCCCCCGGGTCCGGATCGAGCAGGGCAAGGTCGAGCAGATCCTCCCGAAGACCGGCATCACCGAGTGCGACCTGGTCGTCCTGGACCCGCCCCGCGCGGGCGCCGGCAAGCAGACGGTCCGCCACATCGCGGGCCTCTCCGCCCGCCGCATCGCCTACGTGGCCTGCGACCCGGCGGCCCTGGCCCGCGACCTGGGCTACTTCAAGGAGAACGGCTACAAGGTCCGCACGCTCCGCGTCTTCGACCTGTTCCCGATGACCCACCACGTGGAGTGCGTGGCGATCCTGGAGCCGGTCGCGAAGGGTCTCTGACCTGCTGTTGTGAGGGAGCGGGGTGCGGGGGCTCGCGCCGGGTGCCCTCCCGGCCGGCGGCTCGTGGTCGCCGCCGGGGGCGGTCCGGTGTGGACCGGCCCCCGGGTCCCGCCCAGCCGGAACGGGTGTCGGGGGTGCTCCGTTCGCTAGTGCTGTGACCGGGAAGGTTTGCCGGGTTGCTCGTTGTGCTGGTCGCATGTGGCGACTTCGACTGGCATGGGGAGGCGGGCATGGCGTTACCGGTCAGGGTTCGAAGGCTGACCGAGCAGGAGGGGCAGAAGCTGCAGCAGATCGTGAGGCGGGGCAGCACCAGCTCGGTGCGGTTCCGGCGGGCGATGATGCTGCTGGCCTCGGCGGGCGGCAGCACCGTCCCGGTGATCGCGCGTCTCGTTCAGGCGGACGAGGACACCGTCCGCGACGTGATCCACCGCTTCAACGAGATCGGGCTCGCATGCCTCGACCCTCAGTGGGCTGGAGGCCGTCCCCGCCTACTCAACCGTGACGATGAAGACTTCGTCGTCCAGACGGCCACCACCCGCCCGACCCAGTTGGGCAAGCCGTTCACCCGCTGGTCGCTCCGCAAGCTCGCCGATCACCTGCAGCGGAACGTCTCCCGGCCGATCCGGATCGGCCGCGAGGCCCTGCGGTGCTTACTGGGCCGCCGCGGCATCTCCTTCCAGCGCACCAAGACCTGGAAGGAGTCCCCGGATGCGGACTTCGACGCCAAGCTGGAGCGGATCGAGTACGCGATCAACGAACGGCCCGTCCGCACATTCGCCTTCGACGAGTTCGGCCCGCTCGGCATCCGCCCGATGGCAGGCTCCTGCTGGGCCGAACGCGGCCGTCCCGACCGGCTGCCGGCGACGTTCCGCCGCACCCACGGCATTACCTACTTCCACGGCTGCTACTCCGTCGGCGACGACCAGACGTGGGGCGTCAACCGGCGCCGCAAGGGGATCGACCACACCTGGGCGGCCATGCGGACGATCCGGGCCGCTCGTCCGGACGGCGCTCCGATCTACGTGATCCTCGACAACCTCTCCGCCCATACGAACTGGCGGATGAAGCGGTGGGCGGCAAAGAACAAGGTCGAGCTCTGCTTCACACCGACCTACGCGTCCTGGGCCAACCCCATAGAGGCTCACTTCGGGGCGCTGCGGCAGTTCACTTTGGCCAACTCCCACCACCCCAACCACACCGTTCAGACGAGGGCCCTGCACGCCTACCTGCGCTGGCGCAACAAGAACGCCCGCCACCCCGACATCCTCGCCGCCCAACGACGCGAACGTGCCCGCATCCGCAGCGAGAAAGCCATCCGCTGGGGCGGCAGACCCCTGCAAGGAGCGGCATGAGCAAGGCCGATCGCCTCGCTCGCTCGAGGGCGGATGCAGTCAACGCGTCAGACGGAAGTGAACGATGGTGGCGTCATCGGTTGACTTGATGTCGGGGTAGTGGAACCGCAGCCTGTCTTGCAGCTCGGCGAGATCACGAAACCCGTCGGCGATAGCGTCCGCCTCGGTCAACTCGGCAACGCTCTTGGAAGTGATCTGAGTGACCACACCGGACAGCACTACCTCGTCATCCAACTCGAACACCATGTTCACCGGGCCCGTCTCCACTGGGTCGCGGAACCGCACCGTGGTCGTCTTCCGCCCAGTGCGTACAGCCTCGAGATAGGTGCGATGGAAATGCAGGGCCTGCATCGCGGCCGAGCACAGCGCTCCGTCGGACGCTGCGGACTGCTCCCCCCAGACATAAGCATGAGGCAGGAGATCGGTGATCGCGACACTGCGAATGCCACCAGCTGCCGACACGAGGACGCGGATACCTGGGTGGTAGTCCAGCAGGACCTGCCGGTCCCGGCCACACGGCGCGAGCACGCCGCGCCCCGTGTCACCGACGGCAACAATCGCCGTTAGGTCACGTGCTCCCGCAGCACGCGCATGCCCGAGCGCCACTAACTCCGCGCAAGGTCCGCCAGTGAAGTGATAGAGGTTGATACCACCGAACATCCGGCCCTGTGCGTCTCGCACGGCTGCCCCGACGGTGTGCACCTCACCGTCACCGTTGGTCTCAACAACGCGCTGGGCGAACTCGACCAGCTCCAGATCTTCTTCCGTCGGCAGATTCATCGTGCTGTCCATCCAACAGACACTACTCATACACGTCCCCAAGCCATGTAACCCGGTGAACGTTCGCGGTCAGAGCACTAGGTGGGGAGGGCGCGTGGTGAACTTCCTCTGCCCGGCCGAGGGGTGACGTTGCGGGTGCCCGGTGCAGCGTCAGTTTTGTTTCGTCGCGGACGGGCCCGGGTGGCCCTGGTGGATGAAGGCGGCCCAGGCTGCCGGGTGGTGCAGCGGGCGGCCGCCGGCCAGTTCGTCGAGCAGGGTGTCGCTGAGGGACCCCGGGTTCTTGCGGTCCGGGTCGAGCATCCACATCTGGGCTACGCGGAGCGCGTCCACGGGGCTCAGCCCCCCGACGGTCAGGTAGTGGTGGAACACGGCCATCATCAGGGCCGCAGCCGAGTCCTGGGTCGCCCACCGGGAGCCCACCACGTCCCGCGCGCCGCTCGCCACGAAGGCGGTCGTCAGGGTGAGCGCCTCGTCGTGGTCGCGTTTGCTCAGGTCCGTCTCGCAGGCACTCAGTACGACCAACGGGCCGTCGGAGGCGTTCTGTTCGCCGTTGCGCCGGTCGAGTAGCCGCGAGACGGTCAGCAGGTCGGTGGTCCGGCGTCCCTCCGGTCCGTCCGTGTCGGGGGCCAGGCGCAGTGCCGACGTGGTCGGGTTGGTGCCGGCCGAACCGTGACACGCCACGTGGAGCAGGGACGGGGCCCCGTCGAGGGCGTCGAGGAGGTCGTTCGGGGTGCCGGCCGCCGCGGGTTCGACGGGAGGCTCGTAGAACTCCCCGTACAGGCGCGCCTGCGGGTACAGGGTCTGCTGGAGCGCCGCCACCTCCAGTTCCGCGTACGGCAGGCTCATGGTGGGGTCCGCCACCAGGACGGGAGCGGCGGCCGGGACGCGCCGGGCGCGCCGGACCGTGTTCAGGAACTGACGGCCGGACGCCGCATAGCTGATGACCATGATCTGGCACACGTAGTCGCGGGGCGCCGCGGCCGGCAGGCGGGCCGCGTGCCAGGGCACGATGCCGAGGCGGCCGCAGGGCACCAGCACGATCCTGGGCGGGCCGGGGCGGTCCCTGCGCCGGTCCTCGTTCGCGGCGAGCCGCTCCGCGATGCCGGACATCACCGGGATGATCACCGCGTCCGTCGCCCAGTCGCAGAGCTCGGACAGCGCGTCCTCCCAGGTCTGCGCGGCCCCGGGCGCGGCGGGCCGGACCTGATACGCGGCCGAGGCGTCGAGGAACCGCTCCAGGGGGCCGCTCTTCTCGCCGGACAGGAAGGGCAGGGCCCGTACGCCGGTGCCGGTGTCCGGGCCCAGCACGACCGCCATGCCCGGCATGGTGCCCTCGCCGGCGAGCAGGTAGACCAGCGCGTCCGCGTCGCCCTCGGCCACCCCGGCCTTGAGCTCGTCGACCGTGGGGGTGCGGAAGAGGGCACCGTCCCGCTCGCGGTGGCCCAGGGCCTCCAGGGCGCGGCGCCGCAGGGAGCTGGGCAGTTCCCGGGGGAGCGCGTCGGGTGCCGCTCCGCTTCCGGCTCCGGGTGCGGACCCGTCTCGTCCCGGTTCCGCCGCGCGCCACTCCTCCGCGAGGTCGTGGTGGCCGCGGGCCTCCAGCAGGTCGGGCACGGCCCGTGAGGCGGACGCGGCTTGCAGCACCAGGGCCCGGCCCAGTTCCAGTGCGGCCACCGCCTCCTCGACCCGGCCCTGGGAGGCGGCCCAGATGGCGGCCTGCACCCCGCGTTCGGCCCCGGACCGGGCGGCCAGCAGGCCGTGGTCGGAGCCGGATTGCAGGACGACGTCACCGGCGAGCGCCTGCAGGGATTCCAGCGCCGCGTCCGTGGCGGCGTCCCGGTCCGCCGGGTCCTGGGTGTGGCGCAGACGGAGGCGGTAGTTCTCCGCGAGCTGCCACAGGGCGGGGAAGGCCACATGCTGCGACCGGCCCTGCCGGACCTCGTCGCGGACGTGCTCCAGTCCGCTGATGGCGGAGTCCAGGTCGGCGGGGTCCTCGGTGGTGGAGTACCGGAGGCCTGCCGTCATGGCGGTGAGGTACCGGGTACCCGTCGCGGCGTCCGGGGCCGGCGGAGGGGGGCTGGGCATGAGGTCCGGTGTGCGGCTCACCACGGCCCGCGTGGCCCGGAGCCCTTCGACGAGCGCCGCGAGTTGCGCCTCGGGAAACCCGGCCTCCCCCGCAGGCCGGGCCGCGAGGGCGGCCTCCTGTCGTGCCAGGCCGCGTACGACGGTCTCGTTGTCGCGGTTGTGCTCGCCGAGCGATACGAGTGCGGAGCCGTGGACGAGCATCACCATCCAGCGGAACGGATGCTCGGCGGCCACGGAACCTTCGAGCGCGTCCAGTTCGGCCATCAGCCGCAGGAACTCGTCCTCGCTCTCCGCCTCCTCCGCGGCCCGCATGCTGATGAACAGATCGGCCGCCCGGGCCGCGACGGCGAGGTGGGCCGCTCCGGGATCGTCGGCCGCCCACTGCGCGAAGTGCTCGACGACCGACCTCATGTGCCGGAGGGCCTCGCCGCTGTCGACCCGGCTGTTCCCGAGGGGCCCGGCCGTCTGCAGCACCATGCGCATCAGGTTCTGGATCTCGGAGGTCTGGCCGTGCCCCGCCGGCAGGCGGTCGAGCTGCCCGCCCAGCCGCTGGAGAAGCCGGTTGAGGGACTCGGGATCGCCGGTGTCCAGGGCCTCCGACAGGCCGAGCGCGGCGGTGAGCCACGCGCCGGTGACAGCGGTGTCGACCTGGTCCGACGGCTTCGGATCCGGCTCCGGCTCCGGCTCCGGGACGGCGGCCCCCAGTGCCGGTGATTCAGGTGCGGCAGGTGAGTTAGGTGAGTCAGATGAGTCGGGTATCGACGACATCATGCCCACTATCGTCCGCAGTTGGTCACCCAGCGGGAAGCCGGGGGGCAGCATGGTCAACAGCGTCTCGGGGTCGGAGAGGTCGGTCTGTTCCATGTACAACAAGATGTCCTGCGCCTGCTGCAACCGGTCCCGGAGTTCCGGTGGCAGCATCGGCATCTTGCCGACCTCGGCGGCCAGTTCCGCGACCTGAGCCGCCTCGGCGGCGGCCTGTCCGGGCTCCGCCGCCATGGCACGGTCGAGGACGGACCAGATGTCCGGGGGTGACCCGGCCGGGCGGCCCGGCTGCGCGGGATCGGACACCATCAGCAGGAACATCGCCGCCCACTGCCGGTCCTCGTCCGTCATCCGCTCCCCGGCGGCCGCCGTCGGATCCCGCACCTCGTCCAGCAGGCGCCGGGCCCGTTCCGGGTCGTCGGGTGTGCCGCGCCCGGAGGCGTGGCGGGTGGCGAGCAGGCCGCCGAGTACCAGGGTGACCTTGCCGAGCAGCAGCCGGTCGTGATCCAGGAGGTGCCGCAGCCGTGAGAGTTCGGCGACCGACCCCTCGAACTCCTCGGCGGACACCGGGTGGTTCTCGCCTCCCCGCCCGACCAGCCGGGCGGCACGTTCGGTCGCCTCGGTGGCCCAGGCCCGCAGTGCCCGGACCCCGCCGCTCTCCCCTTCGTCCACCATGTCTCCACGCCCCCGTCCGCCGCGGTGAATCCATCCGGTCGTTCCCGCGGCCCATGATGGCCGCAGGGTGGCTTCCGCCGTACCTGATCGTCACCAACTTCCCTCGACCCGACCGGAATTCGACCGGGCGCCGCCCCCGGGTACCCCACCGGCGTCGCCGTTTCCGGCCTCGGTGGGCGGCAACGGGGCGAACAGCGGGCGAGGTCCGGGTGCGGCCTTCACCGGTGCGCCATCCGGTGCTTCGCTGATCGTGCGGGGGGACGAGGGGGAGGGGGCAGCGTGGACATCGGTGTGGTGACCGCTCCGCTGGTGGCGGTCGTGGGCGTCGTCGGGACGCTGATGTCCGCGCTGCTGACCCAGCGGGCGGCCGACCGGAGTCGGCGGCGCGAACGGGAGCGGGCCGAGGAGGTGTGGGACCGGCGCACCGAGGCGCAAGAGCTGTGGGAGTGCTACGTGGCGCTCAACACCTCCGGCCGGCACTATCTGGCCGCGCTCACCGACCAGTTGTACGCGCTGGGCCGCGACGCGGAGCTGCCGCACGTACGGCAGCGGCTCACCGACGCTCGCGACCACCACCGGGAGGTCTACGCGGAGGCGCAGATGCGGCTGCCGGAGCGGGTGCTCGACCACGCGGGGGCCGTCAGCCACGGTCTGGGGGCGGTCTACGGCATGGTCCGACGGCTGGATGACGGCATGCCGCGACCGGGGGACTCACCGGGCGCGGCACACGAGGGCATCCAGGCCCTGTGGGCCCGACTGCGGGAGATGCGGCGGGAGATGAGGGCCGATCTGGGTGCCTTCCGGGGCGGAGTCGGGTCGCCGGCGGGGAGAAGCGGGTGAAGTCGCGGCGGCGCCCGCGGCGGATCGGCATAGTGGGAGTGATCCAAGAGCTGTTGAGGGCTGCTGAGGCTGTTGAGGGCTGTGTGTGGGAGCCCGGAGAGGCGGGATGCCGGTGAGTCGGGAGGAGAGCGGTGGCGTTCAGGGCCTGCGCGCCTGGGTGTCGGACGCCATCGAGCGGGTGAAGCGGCAGCTCCCCGGCATGGGGGGTGGTCCGCTGTCGCCGCAGGCCCACACGGCTTCGGTCGCCGAACTCGACCAGCTGGCCCGACTGCTGGACCACGACGAGGGTCTGCGTGGCTCGGTGAACGTGTGGCTGGCGGGTGCGCTGACCCTGAGGGACGCGGCCGGGGCCGGCTCGGCCGCGGACCGGGACCGGGCCGAACGGCTGCTGCGGGACGCCCGGGACCGTACGACAGGGCTGGGGGCGGCGGTGACCGAGGAGGACCGGCGGTGGGCCGCGCTGTTCCTCATGAGCCATGTCTCTCCGGTCCAGCCACAGCAGGGGCTCTTCGCGGCGGCGCCCGACCTCTCCGGCTATGTCGACTGGCTCCGGCAGGCGGGCCCCGCCGGGATGATGGCCAAGGCGACCGAGCTCGGCACGCTGATGGACGACGTGGCGGAGCTGCCGCTGCCGCCGGAACTGCTCGGTCCTGTGCGCCAGGCACAGGGGCTCTTCTCGGCCCCTTCTCCACAGGGGCTCTCCGATCTGCTGGCGGGCATGGTGCCGCCCGGTTCACCGTTCGCGGATCAGTTACGTCAGATGATGGACGGGATGTTCGGGGCGATGGCGTCTCCGGGCCCGCCTCCCGCCTCGTCCTCGGGACCGGTGTGGGAACAGGACCCGGACCCCGAGCCGAAGCCGGACAACGAGCTGAAGCCGGCCCCGGACCCGGACCCGGAGCCCGAGCCCGCCCCGGAGCCCGAGCCGGCCCCGGAGCCCGAGCCGCGGCCCGCGCCCACTCCCGACGCCCTCCGGAACATGGTCACCGCCCTGGACGCCGTGAACGCGACCAGCCACGGGCTGGACTCCGTCCTGCGGAGCGGTGACCCGCAGGCGCTCAACGACCTTCTCGGAAGGCTCCGTTCGGCACAGGACCTGCCCATGCCGGGCCTGGAGTCGGCGTCGTCGACCCTGGAGAGCTTGAGGGCACTGCTGCTCGGCATCAGTCCGGCCGTGGGCGGCAGCTACCAGGACCTGTCGGCCGGCCGCGCCCACATGGACGCGATCGTCGGCCACATGGAGGGGATCGGCCGACTGCTGCCCCCGGGCGTGGGTGACCCTGCCGTCCTGGGCCGCGCGATGGACATCGCTTCCCGGGCGATGGCGGCGAGGGAGACGGAGGACACCACCGCACTCGAAGGGCTCCTGGACGAGGCCGAAGCCCTGGGAGCGGCCGTTCCCGAGGGTGATCCGCTCCGGTTCGCGGTCGACGGGGCGATCGGCTCGGTCATCGCCTCGCTCGGCATCGTGACCCGGGACAAGGAGACACTGCTGCGGGCCCTGCCCTACATGGAGCAGGGGATGACCCGCGTCAAGGAGAGCGGTCTGCCGTTCGCCGACGAGCTGCCCGTGCCGTGGATGCAGGACTTCGACATGATCCGCGCCGCCCTCACCGGCGAGCCGGCGGCCTCGGTCCCCGACCATGTTCCCCCGCCCCCGGACGCCTCGATGGAGGACCTCTACACCTCCGCGCTCTCCCTGGGCGTGCGCTTCGACCTCGACGGTGACCCGGCCGTGCTCGACGCCTGGATCGAGGAACTCGAACGGCTCCGGGTCGGCGTACGGGAGGGCAAGGCGCCGCGGATCGCCGCCGAGGCACTGTGGCAGTTGGCCGAGTCGTACCATCTGCGCCACCTGCTCACGAAAGACGCGCCGGACCCGGAGGACACCCGCGTCGTGGAAGCCGCCGAGGAGGCGCTGATGGCGCTCGCCGCCGACGTCCTCCTCCAGGCGGGCGCCGAGCACGGGCTGCTGGCCGCCCGCACCGGGGCGAGCAGAGGCGTACGGGCGGCCCGGATGGCGGCTTCGTACGGCAGGTTGCACGAGGCCGTGGCCGCCCTGGAGCTGGGCCGTGCCCTGGTCCTGCAGGCGGCCTCCACCGCGTCGGCCGTGCCGGAACTGCTGGAGGCCGCCGGACGCCACGACCTCGCCGAGGCCTGGCGGGCGGCCGGCGGGGGCGACGGCCCGGGCGACGGCACCGGCGACGCGGCAGAGGTTCCCGGGCTGCTGCCGAGCACGTTGCGTCGCGAAGCCCTCGATGCGCTCGGCTACCGCCGAGAGGGGGGCCTCTTGGGCACTCCCACGCTGAGCGAGCTCGCGGACGGGCTCGCCGACGCGGGTGCTGACGTACTCCTCTACCTGGTGGCCGGCGACAACGCGGGCCCGGGCCTGGCGATCGCGGTGGGGCCGGAGCTCGGGGCCGGTGCGGGCGCCCTGCCGGACCTCTCCGACGTCGAGGACGGCCCGCTGGCGCGGTACGTCGAGGCAGCAGCGGCGCGGGACCGCAGCCCACGCGACCGGTCCGTCGCCCAGGCGTGGGAGGAAGCCCTGGAGGAGTTGTGCGACTGGGCGTTCCAGGCGCTGGGCCCGGTCCTCGGCGGCATCGAGGAGCGCCTGGCGGCGGCCGGCGAAGGGCGGGAGGACCGGCCGCTCCGCGTCGTCCTGGTGCCCTGCGGGCGGCTGGGCATCGTCCCGTGGCACGCCGCGCGGCTCCCGGCCGAGGCGGCCCACGACCGGCTCTGCCAGGCGGCGGTCATCAGCTACGCGGCGTCCGGCAGCCAGTTCCTGCGGACGGCACGACGCGCGCCGCGGGACCCGGCCGCCGCTCCTGTGCTGGTGGCCGACCCGATGATGTGCCTGGACTACGCCGATACCGAGGTCACCACCCTGCGGGACGTCTTCTATCCCAATGCCCGGCTGTGCGGCGCGCTCTACGGCGAGGCACTGCCGCCCGGCACGCCCGACGCCGTCCTCGGGTTCCTCGCCGACGGCACCTCCCTGCTGCACGTGGTCTCGCACGGTTCGGCGGGCACCCGCCCCACGGTCTCGGCCTTGGACCTCGCGGCCGACGACAAGGGCACGCCGGCCCCGTTGACGCTGACCCGGCTGCTCGACCGCGAGGGGCAACAGGACCTCGCCGACGGGCCGTTGGTCGTACTGAGCGCTTGCCAGACCGACCTGAGCAAACGTGACCACGACGAGGCGCTGACCCTGACCACGGCGTTCGTCGCCGCCGGAGCGCGGGACGTCGTGGGATCGCGGTGGCTGGCCCAGGACAGTGCGTCGGCGCTGCTGATGGCGGTGTTCCACCACTACCTGGTCGTCGACGGGCTCAGCCCCGTGGACGCCCTGAGGGCCGCGCAGCTGTGGATGCTCGACCCCCACCGCGAGAACCCGGGCTCCCTCCAGGGCGACCTGCTCAGGGAGATGGGACGACCGGGACGGGAACGGACCGCGCTCTGGGCCGCCTTCATCCATCAGGGGCATCCGGGCCCGAGCGCGACGAACACAGGAGAAGGGACAGCATGAACGAGGAGGGCCGCGGACCATCCGCGGAGCCGCTGCTCGCCCTGATCGGCGAGCACCGGGAATCCATCCGTACGGCGCTCGACGAGGAACAGCACGCGCTGCTGCTCACCCGGCTGAGCGCGCTCGCCGAAGCTCCACCGGACGATGACATGGCGGTCCGCAGGGCGCTGCAGGGCGTCAGACTGGCCCTGCGGCCGCTGCCGTTCGACCATCCGGTGCGCGACGCTCTGGACGGGGTACGGCTGGTTGCCGCGCCTCCCGGGCCGGAGGCCGTGACGGAGGCGCTGGCGCTGATCAACCTGCTGGCGGAACCGGTCCCGGAACCGGTCCCGGAGCCCGACCCGACGCCCGACCCGACGCCCGACGCGGCGTTCCGCGACGACCGCGCACCCGACCCGCTGCTCCGGGAGCCGGCCCTCTCGGCAGCCGAGGCGACGGCCCGCTGCGGTGGCGCGCCACCGCCCGAACTGATCAGACTGCCGGACCCACCGAACGGCGACCGCTACCCGGAGTTCCAGTTCCCCGCGGGCGGCGGCACCCCGCACGAGGTGGTGCTCGAGGTCAACCGGCTGCTCCTGGCGGACATCGATCCCCGGGGCGCCGCGTCGTGGTGGCTCGGCGGCAACAGCTGGCTGGGCGGGCCCCCGGTGTCGCTGCTGGGACGGCTGCCCGACCACGAGCTCGTCGGTGCGGCCACCGCACTCGTGGAGGGAGAGTGATGATGAGCAACTCCATGCCCTTGATCAAGTTCTTCCCCATGATCAAGGAGGAACTGCGCCCCAATTTCATGGTGATCCCGGCCGGCACGGAGCTGTGGCGGGTGCACAAGTCCACCTACAGGCCGGGTCAGTTCAACCCGACCCTCGCGGACATCCATTTCAATGGCGGCCGCTTCGAAGGCACCCCGCTGGACCCGTATCACAGCCTGTACGTGGCCGACAGCGCCCTGACGGCCGTCGCGGAGAGCGTGCTGCGCTCCGTGCCCTGGACCGGCGAGAAGAGGGTGATCCCCTACGCCCTCGTCCAGGGGAGGTCGCTGAGCGTGCTGCGCACCACGTGCGAGCTGACCGTGGTCTCGCTGCTCAAGGAGAAGGACCTGGCCGCCGTCCGCCAGAACGCCGACCTCCTGGACGACGAGAGGAGCTACGCGAAGGCTCGACGCTGGGCGAGCGAGATCCGGGCTCAGGCGCCCGACGCCATGGGGCTCGTCTGGCAGTCCCGCCGGAACCGGCCCGAGCACGCCATGGTGCTCTTCCATGATCGCTTCGACGACCGCCACGGCAGGGCCCTGGACATGCTGCCGGAACGGGGGATCGCGGATCTCGGCTCCCCGGAAGGTGTCAAGGAAGTGAACCGGCTCCTCGACCCGTTGTGGGCGGAGGTGTCGGAGCCCGTGGGCTGGTGACGCCCCGCCCGGACGCCCCACCGGGCGTCGGGCCCCGGCTTGTCCGCCTGTGAAGGGTGATGCCATGGTGAGCCCATGGTCTTACCCCTTCCTGATTACGCCTCACTTCTCCTGGAACTGAAGGAAGTTCGGCGCGCCGGACTGGTCCGGCTGCGCGGGCGTGCGCTGCCCGCGCTGGAGGCGGCGGCCGAGGCGGTGACCGCGGTCGCCGCCCGGACACCGGGCGCGGCCGTCGAGGCGTTGCTGCGGCGTGCGGTGGCCCGTCTGGACGCGGGAACGCTGCGCACCGCAGCCGAGTACACCCTGGGGCTGGCGCAGGGGACCCGCGACTGGCCGGCGTCCTCCCGCCGTGCCCGGGCGGCCTCGGTCTACGGGGTGAGCGTCGAGCGGTTCCGCAAGGACCAGGAGGTGATGGTCCTCGGCCAGGTCGCCGAGCACATCGTGCGGTTGGCGGCCGACGCGGCCGGGGCGGACTCCGGCGCGGCCGCGGACGACAGGGGCGGCGCGGGCACCCATCGGGCCGTGGAGGTCCGGACCGCCGGCCGGCCCGTCAGGCTCACCGTGCACGTGCACCCCGTGGACCTGCTGCGCGACGTGGACGTGGTCGTCTCCCCGTCCAACGTCTACTTCGCGCTGCCCGAGCCGTACAAGTCGTCCATCGCCGCGTCGCTGCGCCGGGCGGCGGCCGTGCACGGCGTGACCGGTGAGGTGCTGGCGGACCCGCTCCCGGCGGAGTTGCGCAAGTGGGCCGATCGACACGGGACGTACGGGCGAGCGGTGCGGCCCGGCACCGTGGCGGCCACCGGAGCGGGGGCCCTGACCGCGCAGGGCATACGGCGCATCTACCACGCGGCGATCGCCGTACCCCGGGCCGGGACCAACGACTACGACGTGCTGCCGGCCGACGTCACCCGGGCGGTGTCCCGGGCCCTGGCCGTGCTCGCCGACGAGCACGATCGCCACGCCCCACCGCTGCGCTCGGTGTGCTTCCCGCTGCTCGGCTCGGGTCGTGGCGGACTGCCGTACCACGTCAGTCTGGGAGCCGTGTGGGCGGCCGTGGAGGCGGAGCTGGCGCGCGGGGCGCGCTGGGACGTCCACTTCGTGGTGCGCACGGCCGAAGCGGCGGAGCTGGTGGAGCGGATCCCTGCCGGAATTCGCCCGGCCCGCGACCGGAGGCCGACCGGCTGACCCGCTGGAATGGAAGGGTGCCCCGGTCCGCGTGAGGACGCACGAGGGGGGCGCACGGAGGCGCAGGGGGATCTTCGTGTGGCAAATTTCGGCTGTGGCAGGCGTAGTTGATGTCGTGTCACCTAGCGTGGGCGCATGAGTGGTGGGATGGAAGAGTGGGGTGGTCATGGGGCACCGGGCCGGATCATCACCTGGCCGGCTCCCGACGCGTACGTCCTGGTCGAGGGTGTGCTGCTGCGCATGCTTCCGGACTCCCCGGGGATGGTGCCGGGGACGGAGGTCGTCGTGCGCTTCGACGCCTCGCGGGGCCGCCTCGTCGCACAGGGGGCGGCCGGAGGGGACGGAGCCGCCCGAGTGGACGAGGGCGGGGGCGCCCGCGGATGAGTGAGTACGGTTTCGGACTCGCGGAGGGCTATGACGAACGGCAGCCCGTCGTCCTGCTCCTCGACACCTCGGCTTCCATGGGGCGCCCGGCCGGAAACCCCCGGATCGACGAACTCAGCGCGGCGCTGGTCCGTTGGTTCGACGGGGTACGGGCGGAGCCGAGGCTGCGTGCGCGGGTGGAGGTGTGCCTGATCACCTTCGACTCGCGGGTGCGGGTCTTCGACCCGGACCGGGAGCGTCTGGTACCGGTCGAGGAGGCCGCGCCGGACCGGCTCTTCGTGCCCGTGGACAGGATGCGCCCGCCCCGCCTGGAGGCGTCCGGACTCACCCGGATGACGGAGGCCGTCGAGACGGCGCTCGACCTGGCGCGGGCGCGCCACCGGGCGCTGCAGGAACGGCAGGTCCAGGTGCGCAGGCCGTTCCTGTGGGTGCTGACGGACGGCGCGCCGACCGACGCGAACGGGGAGGCGATGGACCCCGCCGCCCTGGCCGGTACGGCGGAGAAGGTGCGCCGCGGCGAGGAGCGGGGCGAATGCGTGGTCCAGGCGATCGGCGTGCGCGGCGCCGACCTGGAGCTCCTCCGGGTCCTCGCGCCCAAGGGGGCGCTGATGCTGGAAGGGCTGGACTTCGGGCAGATCCTCGATCTGCTGTTCCAGAGCTCGGACCGGATCGGGGCGGTCCAGGCCGCCGACGAGATCCACGGTCAGGTGGCCGGCCTCGTGGACTGGCAGCGGCGCCTGCGACTGCTTGAGGAGAGGTACCAGTGATCGTGGCGGGGGCCGCCGTCCAGGGGACCGCGCACCTGGCCCGCGGGCAGGGATGCCAGGACGCCTTCAAGGCGGTCGACCTGGGCGCGACGGCGGTGCTGGCCGTGGCGGACGGCGCCGGCGGCCGGGAGCGCAGCGCGCTCGGCGCGCACATCGCCGTGGACGCCGCCTGCCGGACCCTGGTCGAGGACATCCCGGAGGCGGGGGACGCTCCGGAGGCGTGGACGGGGTGGATCGCCACGGCCGGCGCCCGGGTGGTCCGGGACTACCGGCGAGCGGTGGAGGGCGTGTTGTCGGCGGCGGGCGACCCGTCGGAGCCGGTGGACGCCGGCGCGCTGGCCGCCACGCTGGCGGCTGCGGTCGTACGGCCGCCCTGGACGGCGTTCCTCTCGGTCGGCGACTGCTTCGGGACGGTACTGACCCGCGAGCCCGACGGGTCCGGGCCGGCTCGCGAGGCGCGGGAGCGGTGCCACCTGGTCCTGCCGCCGCCCGCTCCCGGCGCACCGGAGACGCTCTTCCTCTCGTCACCCGGGGCCGCGCTGCGATTACGGACGTTCGTGGTCTGGGAGCCGCGGCTGAGCGGGGTCGTGCTCGCCACGGACGGCTGTGCGGCCCTGACGCTCGACCACCCCTCCGTGCGCGAACTCCCGGCCGAGGCAGGGCCATTGCCCTCCGAACGGTTCTTCTGCGGGCTCGCGGCCACGCTCCGCGCCAACGGCGGTGACGCCGCCCCCCTGCGCACCCTGCTCTCCGGGCCCGGGGCGGCACGGACCGGCGACGACCTGACCGTGCTCTGCGCCCTCACGGACGGCAGGTGACGATGGCTCTCACGGTGGTGTCCGACAGCGGACGCACATGGCACCTCACGCAGCGGATCGGCAGCGGCTCGGAAGGGGTCGTCTACGCCGTGGACGACGCGCGCCCTCTGGTGGCCAAGCTCGTCCTCGACCCGCCCGACCCCGCCGCCTACCGGCGCCGCATCGCCCGGCTGGTGCGGCAGCGCCGCCAGCCGCGTGCCGTCCGGCTGCTGTCCGGGACGCCCACGCGGGTCGCCTGGCCGATGGCCGGGGTCCGGGCCGGTGGCCCGGGCGCCGACGGAGTGGACGGCTACGTGATGACCGACATGCGCCACGCCCGCCAGCCGTTCGCGCACCTGCTGACCCCGCAGGCCCGCCAGGTGCTCCTGCCCCGCACGACGTGGGCCACCGCGCTCGCCGCCGCCCTCTCGCTCGCCCGGCTCCTCACGGACCTGCACGCCGAGGGCTACGTGGTGGGCGACCTGAAGCCGGACAACCTCTGGGTCGACGCGCACGGCAGGGTCGGCATCGCGGACGTGGACTCCTGGCAGTTCACGGACGGCGGCGAGGTGTTCCCGGGACGGATGGGTACCCCGGGCCACACGGCGCCCGAACGGATCGGCGCGCCGGCCGGCACCGCGCCGGACCGGGCCTCCGACGACTTCGTCCTCGCCGTCCTGGTCCACCAGTTGCTGATGTGCGGGCTCCACCCCTTCGCCGGGCATCCCTCGACCGGCGGCGACTACCTGTCGTACGACGACAACGTCCTGCACGGCCGGTGCCGCCTGCTCGACCGGACCTCGGTGGTCCTGCCCCGTTCCGCGCCGCCCGTCGACCTGCTCCCGCGGCGGCTCGCGGCGCTCTTCCGGGCAGCGTTCGGCGGGGTCCGGCCCCCCGCATCGGTCTGGGCCGAGGCGCTGGCCGCGGAGTCGGAGCCGGCGCGGCTGAGGACCTGCCGCAGGAATCCCCTGCACGTGCACACGGCGGAGCGGCCCTGGTGCCCCTGGTGCGACCTGGCCGAACGCGGCGCCGACGGCTATCCGGCCCCGGACCCGCGACCGCGTGCGGACAGTGCGGCGCAGGGCCTCAAGGAGACGGAGGAGAAGGCCCTATGGCAGAGGTGACGCTGCTCTCGGTGGCGAGGAGGCTCGACCGCTGCACCGTCCTCGGCCCGGGGGAACGAGCCGTGATCTGGGTGCAGGGCTGCCCGCTGCGCTGCCGGGGCTGCGTGGCGGCGGAGACGCTGCCCTTCGAAGGAGGCACCGCCCACACCGTGGACGAACTGACCGACTGGCTCTGCGGGTTGCCCGACATCGAAGGGGTCACCCTCTCCGGTGGCGAGCCCTTCAGCCAGGCGGCGGAATTGGCCTCGCTGCTCGACGCCGTCCGGGCGCGGCGCCCCGACTTCAGCGCGATGGCCTACTCCGGATTCCGGTACGAGGCCCTGCGCCGGGGCGGCCGGGGTCGGCACGCGCTGCTGCGCCGCCTCGACCTGCTCGTCGACGGGCCTTACGTGGCGTCCCGGCAGCACGGCCTGCGCTGGCGCGGCTCGTCCAACCAGCGCATCATCGCGCTCACCGGCCGCTACGCACACCTGGGGACCGAGCCCGACACCAGCGCGGGCGTCGAACTCTCCGTGGAGGCCGACGGATCGCTGTCCTGGGCGGGGGTGCCGCCGACTCCCGGCTTCCGGGAGGGGCTTGAGGAACGACTCGCGGCACGGGGCTTCGTCCTGCGCGCCGAGGCACGGAGGGAAGCATGAGCGGATCACCGAAGTACAGCACCGTCACGGTCGCGCCGGCCTACGCGCGGATCGAGGCCGAAAGACGCCGTACCCGGGAGGCGGCACGCCGGCGACTGGAGGCACAGCGCGCCAGGGAACGGGCCGAGCGCGCCGCCCGGCGGGCCCGGGAAGCGGCCGTTCGCCGGGAGCGGGCCAGGGCGGAGGCCGAGCGCAGGGAGACGGAGCTGGCGAACCGCCGGTCCGCGCAACAGCAGGCCCACGCCGCCCGGTTACGTCAGGAGCAGGCCGGCGCCGACGCACGCCGGCTGGCAGAGGTACGTCAGCTGCTGGGCCGCGTCGGCGCGGAGGACTCCGAGGTGCGGGTGCTGCGGCAGCGGCTGGACCTGCTCCAGACCCGCGTCGACCGCGCCGAGGACCTCGGCGGGGCGATCGAGGAGCTGCGCGGCCGGGTCGTCCTGCTCGACCGGGAGGGGGAGGCTCCCGGCCGGAACGCCGACCACGGGGCCGTCCTGGCCGGGCTGGAGGAACGGCTCGCCCGGATCGGACCGGAAGCCCGGGAACAGGACCCGCAGGGGCACCGGAACTGCCTCGACCTGCTCGACGAGCTGCGTGCCACGGCCGGACCCGGCGGGGAGACACGTTTCCAGGCGCTGCTCGGCACCGCCGAACACGCACTCGCCCGCCATTCCGCGACCGCCGGGGAGCGGGCCGCCGAGGAGCGCCGTCAGGCAGAGCGGGCGCGCGAGGCCCGGCGGCAGGCGGAGGAACACGCGGCCGAGCAGGAGGCGGCACGGCAGGCGGCGCTGGAGGCCGAACAGGAACGCCGGGCGGCGGCGCTCGCCGAAGCGGCGGACCGGCTCGGCGTCGTACGGCGGTCCGTGGAGGAGGCGGCGGCCGAGGCCCGGGAGCTCGCCGACCCCGAACTCGCCGAGCGGATCGAGACGGCGCTGACCGCCGTCACGAGCCCGCTCGCGGCGGGCGCGTCGGCGGAGGCGCTGGCGGCGGTCGCGGCGCTGGAGGAGCTACTCGCCGGAGCCGAAGCCCGGCTGGACGAACTGCAGTTGGCGTACACACGCCGGATGGACCTCGCGCAGGCGCTGCAGGACGCCATGATCGGCGAGGGCTTCGCCTTCACCGGCGGAACGGAGCGGGACGGGGGCCTGCTGCTCGGCTTCGAACGCCCCAGCGGGGCGACGTACCAGACCACGATCACCACGGACGGCGGAGGCACCCCCGTCATCGTCTACCAGGTCGACGGCGAGCCCGATGTCACCCTCCGCCCGGAGCCGGAGGGCGCGGTGTGCGACCGCACCGAGGACCTGCTGGAGCGGGTCCACGAGGCGATCGTCGACCGGGACGGTTTCGTCCCCGGTGAACTCACCTGGCAGGGCAAGCCGCCGGGGCGGCAGGGCAGGCAGACGCCGGGCACGGAAGACTGGAGGTGGACCCGGTGAGCACGGTCGACTGGGCGAAGCGGGAGAACGGCGTCGGTGGCGCGGAGCGCCCCCCGCACACGGACCGCCGGAGCGGGCCCACCGGGGACGGGGAACCGGCCGCCGCGGACGGCATGATGCCGCTGTGGGCGGTGTCCCTCGGCTGGGAGCTGAGGCGTGGGCGCCAAGTGATCCTCAACGGGCAGATCAGGGACCGCTGGTGGTTCGCGGACCGGCCGGCCTCCTTCCGCGAGGTGGTCGCCCGTCTGCTGGGGACTCGCGGCGCGGAAGTCGTCGGCTGGTGGGACCCGGTGGGCGGGCTCACCTTTCCGCTGCCCGGTCACGCGGAGCGCTTCGACGAGCTGCGCGAGGGGCGATCCTCCGACCGGACGGGGACCCCCGGCGGGGCTGCCGGAACCGGAACGCCGCCGGACGGCGCGGGGGCACGGCCGCCGGGGGGCCACGGGGACACGGAGGGACCGCTCGACGGCGCCCCGGACGCGACGGCACGCGCCCGCCGCGGCGGTGAGCGGGACCGGGGCCGGGAGCGCCTGCTGGCGCCACGGCAGTCGGGCCGGCCCCGCGCCTTCGAGGACGTCGTCGCCACCGTGCACCGCTTGGCGGCCTCGCCCGACGCGGCCTGCGCCTTCGTTTTCGAGGACGTCGACCACCACCTGCCGTCCGGCCAGCCCGAATCGCACCTGGGCTATCTGAGGCTGCGCGCCGCGATGACGGACGCCGTGACCCCGCGCTCCGCCGCAGGCCCGGCCCCGCACGCGCGCAACGCGGTCCTGTGCGCGGTGGGTGACGTCGGGCGGCTGCCCGGCTGGTTCCACCTGGAGGACCCGAGGATCGCCGCACTGCACATCGGCCCGCCCGACCCCAGCGAGCGGCGCCTGTGGCTCACCTGGCTGATGCGCCACTTCAACGGGGCGCAGGACTCCTCGCGCGCCGACCTCGAAGCCCTCGTGGGAGCCACCGACGGCATGGCGGGCTGGGACATCGAGTCCCTGGCCAGGACCTCGTGGCTGCGCAACGCGCCCTTGCGGAAACCGGACAAGCTGCTGGAACTGCACCGGCTCAACGTGAGTGTCGACCCGTGGACCCAGCTCGACCGGGAGACCGTCGCGGGCGCCGCCGGGGTCCTCGGCGCCCGCGTGGTCGGCCAGTCGGCTGCCGTGAACGCCGTCGCCTCGGCCCTCCAGTCCGCCTTCGTGGGCGTCGACTTCGGAAGTTCGGGGACCGCCCGTCCCCGGGGTGCCTTCTTCTTCGTCGGACCCACCGGCGTCGGGAAGACCGAACTCGCCAAGGCGGTCGCCGAGTTGATGTTCGGCGACCAGAGCGCCTACGCCCGCTTCGACATGAGCGAGTACCAGCAGGAGCACGCCGCCGAGCGCCTGGCCGGCGCGCCGCCCGGCTACATCGGCCACGAGCAGGGCGGCGAGCTGACCCGCCGGGTGCAGGAACGCCCTTTCAGCGTGCTGCTCTTCGACGAGATCGAGAAGGCCCACCCCAAGGTGCTGGACAAGTTCCTGCAGATCCTGGAGGACGGCCGGCTCACCGACGGGCGCGGCCAGACGGCGTACTTCTCCCAGTGCCTGATCATCTTCACCTCCAACACGGGCGCGGAGCAGGTCCGGAGCCTGCTCGAGGAGCGTGACGAGCTCGCGTACCCCCAGTTGGAGGCGCACTTCACCCGGGCGGTGGAGGAGAAGTTCCGGCAGATCGGCAGGCCGGAGATCTACGGCCGGCTCAAGCCGGGGGTGGTCGTCTTCGACATGCTGCGTCACGAACACGTCGTCAGGATCGCCGACCGGCTGCTGGGACAGCTCGCCGAGTCGGTCCGCGAACGCCACCGCGTGGAGCTGGTTCCCGACCCGGACACCCTGCACCCGTGGATCACGGAGCGGATGTCGGACCCCGAGCACCAGGCGTACGGCGGGCGGCAGATCCGCAACGAACTGGAACCGGTGCGCTCGGCCGTCGTCGGCCATCTGCTGGCGCACCGTCCGGAGCCGGGCAGCCGGATCCGGGTCGGCGTCGGAGCCGACGGCACGGCGTGGGTCACCGCCGACGGCGCGGCGCCGTTCGCGGGCGAAGGGAGCGTACGGGCATGATCGCCATCGACCTGGGACACCGCTTCGGGCGGGTCGCGCGGGTCGGCCCCGACGGCCGGCCGGAGGTGACCACGACGGGGCTCGCCGGTGTGGACGGCGTCCTCGACCCGGTCCGGGCGCTGCCCCTGCTGATCGGATCCGCCCCGGCGGGAGAGGGTGCCCATGGGGCGGGGCCGGACCGCACGGCCGTCCTCGGACTCCCCGTGTCGGGCGGGCGGGAGGAGGAGCTGCGGTACGCGGTGGAGCGCGCCGGGCTCGACGTCGGACGCGTCGTACCGGACCCCGTGGCCGTGGCCCTGCACTACAGGGCCGTCGCGGAGGGCGTGGACCACACGGTGCTGGTCTGCGACCAAGGGGCGACGACGCTGGACCTGAGCGTCCTGGCCATCGCCCCCGACCTCACCGTGCACGTGGTCCGCGGTCTCAGCCTCCCGCTCGGCGGCGACGACTGGGACGCGGCGGTCGCCGCCGGACTCGCCGGGCGCCTGCCGGACGGCGTGGACCCGCTCGGGGCGGCGGAGGTCCTCCGCCAGGCGCTCGGCGACTCGGACGGCGTCACCGAGGCCGTGGAGGACGCCACGGGCGGGCGGCATCCGCTGACCCTGGACCGGACCGACTTCGAGCGGGCGGTGACGCCCCTGCGGGAGCGCCTGCTCGCCGCCGTCGCCGAGCAGCTCACCACCGCGGAACCGGCCGTGGACACGGTGCTGCTGGCAGGCGGCATGTGCGCCGCGCCCGGCCTGCGGACCGAGATCGAGGCCCTCCCGGCCGCGCGGGGTCTGACGGTGCGGTGCGACCGCCCCGAACTCGCCGTCGTACTCGGGCTGCTGGCGCTGCGGGACTTCGATGTGCTGCGCGTCGTCACCGGGCCCGCCGTGAGGCCGGCACGGGCGGAGGCCGGGTACGCCGGCCTGGGCGCCGGTTACCCGCGTACGGAGGCCGGGTACCCCGGCGCGGACACCCGGCACCCCGGCGGACCGCACGCCGTGGACACCCTCCTGGACCCCGAACCCGGCGCCCTGACGGACCCGGAGCCCCGCACCGGGCGTCCCCGGCCGGAGGACCCCGAGCCCGCCTCGCGGCAGGGCGGCGGGCCGGCCGTCCCGGACGACCAGGACTCCGGGCAGGCCGGGCAGGCCGGGCCGACCGGGCAGCACGGTGCCTTCGCGCCCCCTGAGCCCGAAGCGGCCGGGCGGCCGTACGCCGAGCCGCCGTACGCGGAGGCTCCGCACGCGCCGTACGCCGAGCCTTCGTACGCCGAGCCGCCGACCGCCGAACCACCGACCGCCGAACCTCCGTACACCACCGCCCGCAGCTCCCCGGAGGCGTCGGAACCGCCCCCACCGAGCGCTCCCCACCCCGAGCCCGAGCCCGAGTCGCCGGCGCGGCCCGGGGCCGACCCGTACGACACCACGGCCGCGGCTCCGGCGCAGTCCCCCGACGATCCGCGGACCCTGTTCGCGGTCCCGGTGGACCAGCTCCAGGCCATGCGGCGCGGGGACCACCTCCTCGTGCTGTGGGCGTGGCCCGACGGCGCCCTGAGCGCGCGGGTGCGCTGGCGCCGGGAGGGAAACACCGTCGGGGCGGGCCCCGGCGACGGGGACGTCGTGTGCCGTCGCCGGGTGTACGAGCACGACGGCGGATTCGACCTGGCCGTCGGCCCCGGGGCCGTCACCCTCACCGTGGAGGCCCTGGTCGCGGAGCTCCGCGAGGACTGTGAAGGCGCGTCCTCGCTGCTCGTCCCGGCCGCCCCGACGGTCGTCTCGTACGAGCCGAGCGTGCGCCGCCGCCTCAAAGGCCGGGTGGCATCGGTCACCTTCACCTCCGAGGCCGGCTGCGACCTGCCCGGTCTCCGCATCGTCCACAGCCTCGGCCGCTTCCGCCCCACCAACACGGCCGAGGGCACCGTCCTGCACGAGGTGCCCGCGCAGCGACTGCCCGCAGGCGCCCCGCTGACCGTGGAGTTCCCGCTGCCCGCCACCCGGGGCCCGTCCTGGCTGGTCTGCTTCCCCGCGGACGCGAACGCGGGCACCGACTCCGGTATCGACATCCGCCCGACGGCTCTGCACAGACTGCGAGTGACCTGATGGCCAAACGCCTCGCCTGCCCCTACTGCTACGAGAGCTTCGCCCCGCGCGAGATCCGCTTCCGCTGCAACAGCCGACTGAGCCGGACCGGGAAGCAGTGCCAGCGCCGCCGCGACCAGGTGCTGGACCAGCGGATGGGACCGCGCCGCAGCCACGACCTCGGCCCGGACTTCGCCGCGGACGGCCGCAAGCCCACGGCCGTCTGCCCGGACTGCGACGGCACGACCACCTACCGGATCTGCCCGGTGTGCCACTCCGAGCTACCCGTCCAGTTCGGCATGGTGGACAACCGCCTGATCGCCCTGGTCGGCCCGAAGGCGTCCGGCAAGACCGTCTACATGACCGTGCTGCTCCACGAGGTGCGCAACCGCGTGGGCGAGGCGTACGGAGCCGCCCTGATGGGCTTGGACGACTCGACGATGCGGCGCTACAGCTCCGACTACGAGGACCGTCTCTACCGCGACAACCAGATGTTCCCCGGCACCCAGACCGCCTCCACCACCCTCAACCGGGTGGACCCGCTGGTCTTCCGCTTCGGCATGCGCCGGCGCACGCTGCTCGGCGAACGCCCGCAGCACACCGTCCTGTCGTTCTTCGACACCGCCGGCGAGGACTTCAGCTCCCGCGAGAGCGTGGAGCTCAACACCCGTTATCTGACGGGTGCCGACGGCATAGTGCTGCTGCTCGACCCGCTGCAGATGCCGGGAGCCCGGGACAACGCGCTGCCCGGCACGCCGCTGCCGGGCACCGAGGGGCTGGACACCCCCATCAACGTCCTCTCCCGGGTCACCAGCATGCTGCTCGCCCCCCGCGCCGGCCGGTCCGCGCAGAAGATCGACACTCCGATCGCCGTCGTCTTCTCGAAGATGGACGCCTTCTGGCACCTGCTCGATGCCGGCAGTCCGCTGCGCGACTACGCGCCCCCGCGCGGCCGCTTCGACGTGGGCGACAGCCTCAGCGTCCACGAGGAGGTGCGCCGGCTCCTCAAGGACTGGGACGGAGTGCCGATCGACCACCTGCTGGACAACCACTACGGCCGCTACCGGTACTTCGGCGTCTCCGCCCTCGGCCGCAACCCCACGCCCGACGCGCGGGTCGCCCCCACCGGCATCCAGCCCTATCGGGTCGCCGACCCGCTGCTGTGGCTGCTGAGCGAGTTCGGTTCGGTGCCGAAGGCGGGACGGGGATGACGCACTTCCAGCAGCTCTACTACACCTCCTGCGAGCACGGGCTCAGCGGGTTCTCCGGATTCCAGTTCAACGCCGTCAGCGCGGGCGTCACCGTCGAGACCCGGCAGGCCGTGGAGGCGCTGGCCGGGTACGAGCCGCCCCGCTCCCTGGTGGAGTCGGACACTCCGGAGCTGCTGGAGCGCTGCCCGGTCAACCTCTGCTACCGGCCCTACGACCGTGAGGGGCGCAGGGCCACCGCGCTGTGCGTGCGGTACGTGGGCCGGGACTCGGCCCGCCGCTTCGGGAACTACTTCGCCCACGCCCTGCACAGCGAGGACTTCCGGGCGGCCGGGGGCGGGATGCTCGGGATCGAGCTGTGGAACTCGCCGGTGTGGACCCGCACGGTGTCCCCGAGCACGGAGATCCCGGCGCTCGCGGCGCCCGCGCCCGGCCCGCTCGGTGTGCCGGCCGTGCGCGAGTTCCTGCGCGGCCATCCCCACGCGGATCGGCTGCCGGACCTGCTGGCCGCCGTGTTCGCCGCGCTCACCGAACACGGCTCGGTGGTGGTGATCGACCGTTCGACCGAGCGGATCGCGCACTGGTTCGCCGCGATCTCCTACCTGCTGCCGCCTCCGCTCGCCCGTGGCCTCTCGTTCGCCACCTACGTCTTCCGTCCGGCCCGCAGCCGGCTGCACCTGATCGGCACGGTGCCCGAGGCGCAGCTCGACTTCGGGCCGGACGACGAGGCGGCCTACACCGTGTTCGACTTCTCGCGGGGCCTCTTCCCCTCGGTCCCCGTCCACGATCTGGTGCACCTCCTCACCAGGATCGGCGTCGGCTCCGTCCGCCCCGTCTGGTCCTGGACGGCGGACTACGTCCGGGGCGGGGAGGAGACACCGGACCACTGGTACGCCCCCGTCGCCGCGGCGGCGGCTTCGGGCGGCATCACGCTCACCGCGGCCGACGTCCACGAGGTGATCGACTGGCTGGGCGGGGCCGACCACCTGGGGCCGCGCCGGGCAGCCGTCGCCGCGGACATCCACCGCGAGCACCGGGACCTGGACGACGGCCGGCTGGCCGCGCTCAGCGCGGCCGCGAAGGCCGGTGGTGACACCGAGGTGCACCAGGAGATCGAGGGGAAGCTGCACGGGTCCCGCATGCGCGCCTACATGACGGCCGCCGAGGACGCCGTCGAGCCCGTGCCGATCACCGACCGGACCGCACGCGAGCGGGCCACCGCCCTGTGGGAGCGGCTGCTGGAGACAGAGGCGCGGACGGCGCGCGAGCGGACGCGCCTGCTGCTCTGGTCGCTCGGTGCGGGACTCCCGGTGCCACCGGAGGCCATGGCGCACGAGACGCTCAGCCTGGCCCGTACGCTGCTCGGCTCCTCCGCACCCGCTCCCGGGTACCGGCGCGAGGTGGCCGCACTCGTCGGCACGCTGCCGGCGATGAGGCAAGCCCTGGCCGTGGCGGTGGAGGAGGCGCTGGAACGACGCGCGGGACAGGAGCAGCTCTTCTCGCAGTTCCCCGCCGAGCTGCTCGGTGAAAGGGACCTGAAGGGCCGCCCGCTGCTCATGGAGCACCACCTGCGGGCCAGGGCCGAACGCGAGCCCTCGAACACCGTCCCGCTCATGTTCAAGATCCTGGAGATCCGCGGGCGGACCTCGCCCGACGAGGACCTGCTGCGCGGCCTGTGGCGGAACCCCTCGCGGACCTGGACCCACAGGGAGGCGGTCCGCATCGCCGAGGAGCTGCCCGCCCCGGGCCCGGTGGACGAGGCGGTCGGCCAGTGGTTCGACCGCGCCCTGAGCCAGCGGATCGAGGACGAGAACGGACTCATGGGATGTCTCCACCTGTGCCGGGTGCTCGCCGACCCGGGCCGCTTCGCCTGGCTGCCCCCGATCGCCGGGGAGCGCGTACGGATCACGCTCGACCTGGCCGGCGCGCTCCGTGATGCCCGCGAGGCCACGGAACTCGTCGACGCGTTCACGATCCGGGAGGCCGGCCTGTGGGAGGCGCCACGGGCTCTCAAGCTGTACCACCTGGTGCCCGCCATGCTGCGCCTGCCCGCCGATGTCGGCCGGCTCCGCGGCCGGCTCCCGGAATTGGGCCATCGGGACCTGGACCGGTACCTCTCGGCCGTGCACCACGGGGTGACGCGGGGGGAGCGGATCGACGACGTCCTTCTCGGTCATGTCGCCGCCGTCGTCACGCTGCCCGCGGGAGCCCGGCTCTCGCTGGCCCAGGAGGAGGCCGTCACCGTGATCCGAGCACATCCCGCCGCGCACTGGCGCGTCGCGGACCTGAAGCGGCTGGAGCACGCGGTACGGCCCCACCACGCCGAGCTCGCCGCCCGCTACGGCGAGGGGGCCGAGGCCCGGCTGAGCGGTCCGGGGAGGCTGGCCCGCAGGTTCCCGCTCCTCGGCCGCCGCGCCGCGACCGGCTCCACGGGCCCGGCCGACGGCGCCGATTCGGAGGACTCGAAGAAGAAGAAGGGGCGGTGACGCGTCGTGGCCGAGATCGTCGCTTTCGTCCTTGTCCCCCTCGTCTACTTCTCCGCGCTCGGGGCCTACCTGCCCTTCGCCCCGGTCATCGCTGCCCTCCGGGGCCTCGCCCTGGTGACGCAGGTGCTCGCCGGCTACGGACGCACGCTGGTCGGCGTCGTGTACCGGCGCACCCCCGAGTTCCAGACGCTGCCGCCGTACCGCCCGCAGGACGAGGAGGTGAAGGCGTACCGCAACTACTTCTTCGGACCGGGCTTCCGCGACCTGCGCCAACTCCTCACGCTGGAGCAGCGGTCGTATGCCAGAACGGTCGGCGACTCCTTCCGTACCGTGACCTCGCGGCAGTTCACCGCACCCACGCAGCACCGGGCCCTCACCGTGCCGTACGGCCTGACGCTGTACGTGGGCCTGTGCGCGGGCGCGGTGGTGGCACTGCCGCCGCTCGGCCTGCTGCTGGGACTGCACGCCCTCGGCCTCGTACTGCTGACGGGCGGGGCCCGGTTCCTCGCCGGAACCCTCCGGGCCGTCGACCGGGCGGTGCTCTGGATGAAACGGCTGCGCACCGGAATGCTCTGCCCGCACTGCTTCGAGCGCGTGCCCTACCCGGCGTACGACTGCCCCAGCCCGACCTGCCGGCGCCGGCACGCCGACATCCGCCCGGGGACGTACGGCATCTTCCGGCGCCGCTGCGAGTGCGGACAGCGCATGCCGACGCTGCTGATGCTGATGAGCCGGGACGCGCGGCTCCAGGCGTACTGCGTATACCCGCACTGCGGGAAGCCGATGAACGCGGACGCCGGCCACATGCCCGAGGTGGTGCTCCCGCTGATCGGCGGACAGGCGGCGGGCAAGACCCAGCTGATGGCGGCCATGCTGCTGTCCCTGGAGAACGCGGCGGCGCGCGGCGGCCCGGCGATCACCCTGGCCGACGGGGAGTCCGACGCCAACTACCAGGTGCTCCGGCAGGTCCTGCGGATGCGGGGGCACACCCGCGCGACCCAGAAGACGCTGCCCCGGGCGCACTCCTTCGTCCTCGGCAGCGGCCGTTCCGAGCGGCTGGTCCATCTCTTCGACACGGCCGGTGAGCGATTCGTCGACCGCGACGACACCGACGCGCTGCGCTACGCGCGGGCGGCGCGCACCTTCATCTTCGTCCTGGACCCGATGGCGGTGAAGGCGTTCTGGACCACTCTGGAACCTCCGCCCGGCCCCTCGCTGGACCGCACGCTCGGCTCCACGGTCGATCCGGAGGAGGTCTTCGCCCGGTCGGTCCAGGCCGTGGCCGCGATGGGTGCCCCGCTGAAGCGCTCGCGCCTGGCGGTCGCCATCAGCAAGACGGACCTGCTCGCCGGGCACGGCCCGGGTGCGGACCGCCTCGACGGCGGCGACGACGCCCGTACCTGGCTCTGTGACGTGCTCGGCCTGCACAGCCTCGTCCGGACCATGGAACTCGACTTCGAGGAGGTCCGGTTCTTCCGTACGGCCGCCGTGGCGGACGAGGACGCCCACGTGGACGGCAGCATCACCGGGTTCGTCGAGTGGTGTCTGCAGGGGTGAGCGACAGGCCACGGCACCGCGGCCGCCGGGACCGGACAGGGCTAGGCCCTGTTGTCAAAGTAGCGCCGGTAAGCCCGCGGCGTCCGGTGCCGTGCATCGCAAGGCGGAGGGGCGCCCGAGTACTGGACGTACTTGGGTGCCCCGACAACGCGGCGAGGCGCGGTGCCGGGCGTCGCGGGCCAGGCGCTACTTTGACGACAGGGGCTAGGCCATGAGGTCCAGTTCCGCGATGCGCAGGGCCGCCTGGAAGCGGGTCTGGACGCCCAGGCGGTCGAGCAGGCCGGAGATGAGGCGGCTGAGGGTGCGGGAGGAGACGCCCAGGTGGCGGGCGATCGCCTCGTCCTTGACGCCGTCGGCCAGCAGGCGGACGACGATCAGCTCCTGGTCGTCCAGGACCGGCCGGGATGCCGGGCGGCCTTCCTGGGACTGGCGCGGCAGCGTGGCGTTGTGCCAGCAGTGGTCGTAGAAGGCGTGCAGCGAGCTCATCAGGGCGCGGCCGTGGACGGCGAGCGCTCCTTCGCTGCTGTCGGCCGGGTTGATGGGAAGGACCGCGAGGTCGTCGTCGAAGAGGATCATGCGGATGGGCAGGAACTCCGCCGTGCGGGCCTCACGGCCCGGGCGGGCGGCGTCCATCAGATAGGCGGCCACGTACGGGACCTCGGCCGTGCGGCGCTGGTAGAGGACCTCGACCTCGATGTTCCGGCCTGCCATCTCCTGGTCCCGGAGCAGCATTTCGTCGATGACCCCCTCGGGCGGCGGGCCGCCGGGGTGCATCGACCTCATACGGGTGCGCACCATGCTGCCCGCGTCCTCGAGGAACGAGTTCACCAGCGCCGGAGTCGCCAGGGTCTCGACCTCGACGGGCGCGCGCCGTTCGTTGCGCAGGTCCGAGTAGTCCATGGTGAGCGAGGCGATGGCGGCCCTGATCCCCGTCAGTCGTTCCGCGTGGGCCGTGGCCTGCCGTTCCTCGGACGCGAAGAGGCGGGTGAGCGCGGTCTCCGGCTCCACCGTCGCGAAGCCGCACCGCGTGGTCGGCGCGGGGCTCAGCAGCCCTTTGGCCAGCAGCCGGTCGCAGGCCTCCTCCGCTTCGGCCGGCGAGCAGTCGGCCGCGGCGCAGACCTCTTCGAGAGACCACCCGGGATTCCGGTAGATCAGTCCGTACACCGTGCGGTCCAGCCGGCTTCGGTCTTCGTTGGCGCGCATGTGGATCCCCCTCGTCCCGGCCTTATGGGGGTCGCCCTCCAGCGAGATGCACTGATCCTACGCAGTCGCCGTTCGGCCACGCGAGCGGGAAAACCTGTGATCAACGTCAAACGGCCGGGGCCTCCGTCGTTGCCGACGGAGGCCCCGGCCGCACGGCCGTGTCAGTAGTACTGGCGCATGATCTCGGTGGCCCAGTCGGGCTGGGTGGTGGCCCCGCGGGGGCCGAACTCGGCCATGTAGGGCTTGATGTCGAGCACGGGGGTGCCGTCCACCGCGTCCAGGCCCTGCACGTGGACCTCGAGTCCGTCGACGCGCAGCAGCCGGCAGCGGGAGACCCCGAGCCGGTTGGGCCGGTTCTTGCCGCGCTGGGCGAAGATGCCGACCAGCGGCCAGTCGGTGTTGCCGCGCGGGTGCCGGGCCCCGGTCTCCACCTTCTCCACCGGGACCCGGTCGAAGTGGTAGACGATCTCCACGTGGGAGAAGGAGTCCAGGCCGGCGAGCGCGTCCGGCCCGAACCGCGCCTCGTCCAGCCGGATCACGGCGGACACCTCGCCCCATTCGTCGTCTCGGACCTCGGCCCGACCGCCGACCACCCGGCCGACCGGATCCGAGACGACCTCGACCGGGGTACTGCTCTCTGACATGTGCTGCGCCTTTCACGGGAAGGGAGCGATCATGGTCCACCGTACGCCGGGTACGGAGGTGTGCGACCGGGGTGTCACACGGGTTCGGAGGCGGACGTCCGCCAGAAGACGTCCAGCCGGTCCTGGAGTTGGCGCAGCACGTCCCTCAGCCCGGCGTGGTCCGGGGCGGACCCGTACACGACACCGAGGGCGCCGGCCGTACCCGCACGCCAGTCGGCGGGCCGCCCGTCCGTCGCGGGTACGTCGACCAGGTCCACCCCGGGAATCCCGGCCAGCTCCTCGACGAGCGACCACGGGCCCGTCCGCACCGAGTCGGGCGGGGGGACCAGCATGTACTGGAACGCCACCCG
The DNA here is from genome assembly GCF_043201995.1 of Streptomyces sp. NPDC048258. Lineage (NCBI taxonomy): Bacteria > Bacillati > Actinomycetota > Actinomycetes > Kitasatosporales > Streptomycetaceae > Streptomyces > Streptomyces sp. NPDC048258. Next base: position 30,057 of record NZ_JBICZH010000025.1, on the reverse strand, counting down.
GCCCGGCCGCGGCCCCGACGGCGCCGGTTCGGACGGCGCGGGTTGGGACTGCGCCGGTTGGGACTGCGCCGGTTCGGGGTCTGCGACAGGAAGGCCCAGCGCCAGCCGCAGGGCCGCCGCCACCAGGTCGTATCCCAGGGAGCGCTGCACGATCTCGGCGATGTGGCCGCCCAGGCGTCCGTTGACCTCGATGATCCTCGGTCCGGCGGGGGTCAGTTTGATCTCGGTGTGGGTCACGCCGTGCCGCACGCCGAGCGCGCGGACCGCCTGCTTCTCCAGTCGCACGATGTCCGCTTCGAGCGCGGGGGTCACCGGGGCGGGCAGGATGTGCCCGGTCTCCCGGAAGGGCGGGACGAGCGGGGGTTTCCCCGTCACCGCGACGGTCCGCGGCTCGCCGTCGACCACCACGGACTCCACGGAGACGTAGTCGCCCACCCCTGGACCGGCCTGTCCGGGATCCCCGGGCAGGTACTCCTCCAGTACGAAGTCCCGTCGCGCGGCGGGGTCGGGGCCTTCGGTGAACTCCGCCAGCCGGGACCGGCACTCGTCCGGCGACCGGACCAGGCAGGTGTCCACGCTGCCCGCTCCGAACCTCGGCTTGAGCACGGCGGGCAGGCCCACGAGGCCGAGCGCGTCGGCGATGCCGTCAGGGTCCCGCACCAGGGCGCAGCGGGTGTACTGGACTCCGCGGTCGGCGAGGATCCGCCGCTGCCGGAACTTGTCGGTGAGGGCGTCCACGGTGTCGGGGGAGTGGAAGGGCAGCCGGCACGCCTCGGCCACCAACGCCGTGAGGCGCAGGCGGCTCTCGCTGAAGGTGACCACGCCGGCCGGGGAGAGGCCGGCGGCCAGGCGGCACACGGCCTCGTCGTCGAGGCCGGTGATGTCCACGATCTCGGCGTGCTTCCCGACACTCCGCAGCCCGTCCGCCAGCCGCGGATGCCGCGGCTCGCAGAGCAGTACGACCCGGCACAGGCCCCGGGCCGCCGCGAGGATGCGCATGGGGGCGGCGGAACCCTGGTCGTGGACGACCAGCAGCACGGGCGGCTCGGGCGGTTCGGACCGCGCGGGGCTGGGGTGGGCAGGGCCCATGGGATGGCGCCTCCGGTCGAAGTTCACGGGAAGGGGGCCGGGGCCGGGGCAGTCACCCCGGGCGCGGACACGACCGCGCCCGGGGTGACCACGCCTCAGGCCCGGCGGGCGGTGATGTTCAGCCGGACGTAGTCCACGACCGGCTCCGGGAGCCGGTCGGCGACGGAGCGGACGAAGTCCTCGTGGTCGGACTCGGGCAGCCGGTCCAGGTGCGACCCGAGGACCACCGTCGCGAGGTAGCTCCACAGCTGCTCGCCGGGCTCCAGGCGGGCCGGATCGGGCTGGAGCGTGACCTCGATGTCCGTGAAGCCCACCGCCTTCAGCCGCTCGGTGGTCTCCTCGATGCCGGCGAAGTACCAGACCTTCTCCCGCTCGTCGGGGGCTCCCAGCACCTCCTCGACGGCCGCGTTGATCCGCGCGACGTTGCCCTCGCCGCCGCATTCCGCGACGAACTGGCCGCCCGTACGGAGGGACTGGGCCAGGTTGGCGAACAGCGCGGTGTGGTCGGTGATCCAGTGGAAGGTGGCCACGCTGGAGACCGCGTCGACCTGGGACCCCAGGGCCAGCGGCTTGGTGAGGTCGGCGTTGACGACTTCGAGCCGGTCGAGCCGGTCGGCCAGCTTCGCCCGCAGCTGCTCCAGCATCCGGCTGGATCCGTCGACTCCGATCACCCGGCCCTCGGGCACCAGGTCGAGCAGCGCCGCGGTGTCACGGCCCGTCCCGCACCCGGCGTCCAGGACGGTCTCGGTCCCGCGCAGGTTCAGGCGGCCGAGCGTCCGCTTGCCCCACTGCTGGTGCGGCAGGGGAAGCGAGTCGTACGTCTTGGCGTCCCATTCACGGGGCACGGTGTTGCTCCTTCGTGTCGTTCATCTCGGTGTGCGGGAGGGGCTCGTCGGGGTCGGCGGGGATCGGTGTGCCGTTCAGGACCACCTCGACCCGGATCGGGTGCGCGTCCCTGACCAGCCGCAGGGAATCCCCCTCGGCGAGCCAGCCGCGCATGGCCTCGGCCGGGCCGGCGGCGCCGCCGTCGCTCCCGGCGGACGGATCGGCGGGCAGCAGCTGGACGAGGATGTTGCGCAGCCCGGCCGGGGCGTCCAGGGCGGAGTACGGCCCGCGCAGGTCGATGCGGCCGGAGGCGTGGACGGCATCCTGGGCGGGGGACGGGTCGGCGTCCGCGGTGGGGGAGGGCGCGCGCCCGGCCGGAGCCGCGAACCGCAGGGCCTCGGCCGCCAGCGCGGACAGGAAGTACTCCTGCGCACTGGGCGCGACGTCGGCGCCGAACAGCTGCTTCGGCTGGTCGGACTCGGCCCGCACCCCGTCCACCTCGGCGATCACGTGCGCGCCCACCTCCCAGGCCACCCGGGCGGTGTGCCGCCGGGCCGGGGCGAAGGGGTCCGTACCGGCCGCGGCCGGCCGGCCGGTGAGGTGCACGTCCTGTTCGGTCTGCACCACGACCCGGATCTCGTTCGGGTCCTCGAGGGTGCGGTGGCCGCTGCTCCGCTCACGTGCCGCCCGGACCGCGCGGCGGGCCTGCTCCGCGGAGACCTCGCCCTCGATGTGGATCCCGTACGACAGCCGGGCCTGTCCGCCGGCCCCGGCCTGCGCGAACTCGACGGCGGGCACCACCTCCAGGAGGGTGAGGTGGCACCCCTCCCCGGTCAGCCCGGTGACCACGCTGTCGGCGACGGAGGCGCCGAGGCCGACCAGCACCGACCCGACCGGGTCGAGGCAGTCCGCGGACCCTGAAGCGGACCCGGAAGCCGACTCGGAAGCGGACCCGGAACCGGCCCCGCGGCTCTGGTAGAGGCTGAAGGATCGCGCGACACGGGTGGACCCCAGGCGCATGGGCTCGGTGTCCACCCGGCACCGCTCGCCGGGCTCGGGGTGGGCCTGCACCCCGATGCTCAGCTGTGCCTCCCAGGAATCCTCCCGGATCTGCTCGGCCAGCGCGTGTCTGGCGAGCAGGTCGACCCCGTTCAGCATCGCTCTCCTTCTGTCTGGGGATTGGCCGCGAGGGCCGCGTCCAGGGCCTGGCGCAGTCCGCGGATCAGCGGACCGGGGTCCTCCGTACCCACCGACACGCGCACCAACTGCCGTGAGATGCCGGCCTCCCGGCGCACCCGCTCGCTGAGGTGGGCGTGGGTGGTGAGCGCGGGGAGCCGCAGGGCGCTGCCCGTCGCCCGGCCGTCACCGGCGCCCGCGCCCAGCACTCCGCCGAGGTCCCGGACCTCCGGCGCGACCTCGAAGGCGAGCAGCCCGCCGAAGCCCTGATGGGTCTCCAGCGCCCAGGGCGCCTCGTCGAACGACGGCCGGTGCACCACGCGTACGGCGGGGTGCTCACGCAGTGCGTCGGCGACCTTCTCCGCGTTGTGCCGACGGGCCGACAGCCTCAGGCCGAGGGTGGAGAGGGACCGTTCCAGCAGATGGGCCGGCCACGGATCCACGTGGCCGCCGAAGCGCGCGGCCTGTTCGCGGATGGGCGCCAGGTACCTGCCGGCGCAGGTCACCAGGGCGGCGCTGACATCGCCCCACTCGTCCAGGCAGGGCGAGGAGTCCTCGATGACGACCACCGCGCCCGTCTCCAGGGGCCGCAGCTCGGCGGGCGACAGCGCGGTGTTGTCCACGACCAGCAGCAGGTCGTTCATCTGGGCGTAGGTGGCGAGGTCGCCCAGCGGGGACAGGCGCATCAGCGGGTCGCTCAGGGACGGGGTGTACACCACCTGGGTCGCGGGCCGCACGGCCGCGACGACCGCGTCCACCTCCGTGCAGTCGACGAAGGTGACCGTACGCCTGGCCCCGGTGAGCTCCGCGAGCAGGGCCGCGCGCAGCGGGTCGCAGGTCTGGTCGGAGGCGATGATGTGGCCGCCCGGATTGGTGAGGGCGAGCAGCACGGCGGTGGTGGCGGTCACCGCGCTGGGGACCAGCAGCGCGGCGTCCGCGCCGTGCAGGGCCGCGAACGCGTCCTCGACCCGCTGCGCGGACGTGCGGGACGGAGCGGCGGCGGCGGGGGCGGCCGGGGCCGCCACGGTGACGTCGTGCACGGTCACCGCCGGCACACGGGGGCGTCGGACAGGCCGATGCGCTGGTGGAAGTAGTGGAAGATGATCTCCTCGTGCAGCGCTTCGCCGTCCAGGGTCGGCTTCAGGGCGGCGCCGTTGTCGACCATCTCGACCAGTCCGCGCTCCAGCAGTTCCGCGAAGGCGGAGGCGAAGGGCTCCATCTCCATCAGGTCGGCGCCGAAGCGGTCCCGGTAGCGGTCGAGGACGATCGGCTGGTTCGCCTTGAAGTTGAAGCCCAGCGCGGTGCCGATGGCCTTGTGTCCGGACAGCCGGCGGCCGAAGTTGAGGGGCAGGCCCTCGTTCTTCTGCATGAAGGACACGTACTTGCTGATGTCGGTGATGTTGTGCGTCTGGAGGAACTCCTCCTGGTCGCCGGTCAGCCAGCCGTAGGCGCCGGGACCGTACGCGATCATGGTGTTGTAGTGCTCCCACTTGTTCTTCGAGGTCTGCGGGATGTTCCCGCCCTCGTAGGTGCCGGGGCGGCTCCACCAGCCGCAGGGGCTCGGGTAGTAGCCCTTCTCCAGCAGGACCTCGACGGCCTCCTGGCGCATCGCGTACGTCGACTCCAGGTCGGGGAAGCGGCCCTCGCTGATGAGGCGTTCGCGCACCGCCGGGTTGTTCCAGACCGCCCGGTTGCCGATGCCCATCTCCTCGCGGTCCGCGTTGCGCAGCCGGTAGATGGTGATGGTCGGGACGCCGAGATCGGTGAGGATCGTCATGTCGCGGCGCACGGATTCCGGGGTCTGGTACGGCAGGCCGAACATCATGTCGACGTTGAACGGGCTGCCGGTGGCCAGCAGGTTCTCGATGGCCTCGATGGACTGGGCCGCGGAGTGGCGGCGCTTGGTGAAGTCGTTCACCTCGTCCTGGAGCGACTGGACGCCGAGGCTGAACCGGTTGAAGCCCAGCTCCTGCGCCGTCTCCAGGTGGTGGCGCTGGAAGTTCTCGGGGTTGCCCTCGATGTTGAACTCGACGTTGTCGGACAGGTTGTAGTTCTCGCGGGCGTGGCGTACCAGAGGCTCGATGTACTCGGGGCTGTTGAGCAGCAGCGCGGCGGTGCCGCCGCCGATGTAGAAGGACTCGATGCGGGCCTGGGGTATCCAGTCGAAACGGTCCAGGTAGCGGCGCGACTCCTCGATGAGGAGGTCGGACCACAGGCGCAGCGAGGGGTCCTCCTTGCCCCGCGGTACCAGCCGCTTGACGTAATTGCAGAAGTGACAGATGTAGTTGCACAGCGGCAGGTGGAAGTACAGGTGGGCGGGGTGGCCCGCGCCGGGGAAAGCGCCGTACTCCTTGGCGAGTTCCTCGCTGTCGAGCCGGTCGCCCTCGTTCGAGGTGACGTTGATGTTGTACTCGTCACGGGGGATCTGCAGCTGCGGGTTGCGGTCGAGGAGGCGGCCGAGGTTCAGTTCGAGGTCGACGGTGCCGGCGTTGCCGCCGGTGGTGTTGCTGGACAAGGTGGTCTCCTTGTTGTGGACGTCCGCGGCCGGCTCGTGGCCGGACGGGGCGGAAGCGGTCAGAAGTAGTAGGCGGACATGGCCGCCTGAAGCCAGGTCGGCTCGCGTACTGCTTCCGGTGCCGGCTGGAAGATCTGCTGGTGGGGCTTCACATCGAGGACGGGCGTGCCTTCCAGCGCGTCGAGTCCCCGTACGTGGAGCGTGAGCCCGTCGACGCCGACCAGCTCGCAGCGGGAGACGCCGAGCCGGTTGGGTCGCTCCTTGAGCCGCTGGGCGAGGATTCCCAGGCGCGGGAGGTCCGTACGGCCGCGCGGGTGGCACGATCCCGTGACGGTGTCGGACTCGGGAACGAGATGGAAGTGGAAGACCACTTCGAGGTGGGAGAACTGCTCCAGACCGGTCACCGCGTCGGGCAGCAGCTGTGCGGGGTCCAGTTCGATGACCGCGCTCACCGCACCCCAGTGGTCGTGGCTGGGCACGCTACGGGGTGAGCGGACGATGCCGATCGGGCGGACGAGGTACGCGTCCGGCGTCGTGCCGGACTTCTGGTCCTGCTTCATGTGGGGGTCTTCCCTCCTGTGGGAGCGTCAGACGAGCGGTACGGCCGGTGCGCTGCCGAGGGCGAGCTGCTCCTTGAGGCGCCGGCCCAGTACTTCGACCTGGCCGGGCTCGACCATCGTGAAGTGGTCGCCCGGTACGTCACACACCACGGCGCGGGCGGCGACCTCGCTCCAGCCCAGGTCCTCGGGCAGCGTGCCGTCCTCCATGGAGCGGTCCGTCACGCGGAAGACGGTGACCGTGCCGTCGTACGGCTTGATCCGGTACGCGGCGAGGGCGTCCAGGTTGAACTGGTACATGTCGATCATGCGGCGCAGCCGGTCCGCGTCGAAGTCGGCGGGCATCGTGCCGGCGGCTACGGCCCGCTCCACCAGCTCCGCCGCCCGTTCCTCCGGGGTGAGGGCGCGGAGCCGGTCGATGTCCACCTCCAGCTTGAGTCCGCGCCAGAGCAGGGCCCGCAGGGCGAAGTCGGGGTCGCCGCCGGCCTCTACGACGATCCGGGTGTCGAGCAGTCCGACGAGCCCGACCCGCTCACCGCGCTCCTTCAGCCTGCGGGCGGTCTCGTAGGCCAGCAGACCGCCCATGGAGTAGCCGATCAGGTTCCACTCGGCGCCCTCCGGGTGGACGGTCCGCAGCTGCTCGATGAAGGTTTCGGAGATCTCCTCGATCGAGGAGAGAGGGGTCTCGCCGGGCAGCAGGCCGACCGACTGCACGGCCCAGAAGGGCTGGTCGGTCCCCATGGCGCGGGCGATGGGCGGGTACAGCAGCACGGTTCCGGAGACCGGCGGCAGGGCGTAGACGGGGCTGCCGCCGGAACCGGCCTGGATCCGCACCAGCTGGCCCTGGCCGCCTGCCGAACCCCGGCGGATGATCTCGGCGAGTTCCGCGACGGTGGCCGCGGCGAGCAGGTCCGCGGCGGTGAGATCGACCTGGAAGAGCCGGCGAACCTCCACCGTGAGCCGGATCGCGAGCAGCGAGTGGCCGCCCAGCGAGAAGAAGTCGTCGTGGATCCCGACGTCGGTGCGTCCGAGCAGCTTGCGCCAGACGTCGCACAGCTGGAGTTCCACACCGTCCCGGCCGGTGCCCGCGGGTGCGGGCGCGGTGGTGGCGGCTTCCTGGGTGACCATGATTTTTCCCCCATCCCCCGCGTCGGCCCGGACGGCCGCGCGGGTCTGTTCGTAGGTGGCGCGCTCGGACGTCTCAGACGGCTGTGAGCGGAGTCGGGTCGGCTTCGCCGGCGCCGGCGCGGCGGCTCTCCGCCCACCGGACGGCCGGGGCCATCAGCAGTCCGCCGGCCAGGAACACCGCGCCGAGCACCAGCCATCCGGGCGTGCCCCATTCGATCAGGAGCAGGGTCAGCGAGACCGGGCCGAACATCTGGACCGCCGCGACTCCCGTGTTGAACAGGCCTTGGTACTGGCCCTGCTTGTCCTCGGGGGCGAGCTCGTAGCCGATCAGCCAGGAGCCCGCCGACTGCACCATCTCGCCGTACACGTGCAGGGCCGTGGCGGCGACCAGGACCGCCGTCGCCGTCACCGCGCCGCGGCCGGCCGACAGGGCGAACGCCGCGCAGGAGGCGAGGAGCACCACTCCGGCCACCCGGAAGGCGCGGACGGCCGGTTCCAAGGCGTCGATCTTCTTGGTGACCCGGACCTGGAGTGCGACGACGGCGAGGGTGTTGAGGAGGAGCAGGACCGCGGTCAGCGAGCGGGGTGCGCCGGTGTGCAGGGCGATCCAGAGCGGAAGGACCACTTCCAGGATGGGGATGTGCAGCAGCATCACCATGTTGATCAGGGCCAGCAGCGCGTACGGACGGTCGCGGAGCACCGCGAGGCGCGGCTCACCGGGCGCACGCCGTGCGGAGGGGGGCACGGCGGGCAGCCGCAGGAACAGCAGTCCGCACACCACGAAGCTCAGCGCGTTGAGCGCGAAGGTGAGGTGGTAGGCCGTCCTCGTGTCCCACAGGAGGGCCAGGCCGCCCAGGCCCGCGCCCGCCGATACGCCGACATTGGTGACCACGCGGATCTTGGCACGGACGCGTACCAGGCTCTCGCCGCTCAGCACCGCCGGTATCAGCGCCTGCCGGGCGGCGTGCGCGCCGCGCTCGAACATCGCGTAGAAGAAGGCGATCAGAACGAACAGGATGAACGAGTCCGTAGTGAGGTACGCGGCGGTGGCCAGTCCCGCCAGGACGAGGAGCGCCGCGGCCGTGCCGCGCGCACCCTTGCGGTCCGCGAGGTGGCCGAAGGGAACTCCGGCGAACAGGCCGGCGATGCCGGCGATGCTCAGCCCCAGACCCAGCTGCGACGCCGAGAAGCCCGCGATCCGGGTGAAATAGAGCGCGGAAACCGTCAGGAACACGCCGTTTCCGAGGGAATTGGCGAGAGTTCCCAGAAGCAGGGTGCGCCCGGGCCCCTGCTCGATGAGGCCGACCTTCATGCGGCGCTTTCCTTTTCGCTCGTCCCGCCGAAATGGTTCCGATAGAAATCACGCATGGCGGAGGTGATCTCGTCCGTGTTGCGATGGCAGTCGGCGTGCGTACCCTCGATGAATTTTAGGGAGAACGACGCGCTGTCACGACGGGACAGGCGCTCGCGCTCGTCAGGCGGAATGTTGGGGCTCTCCTCGGCGGCCAGAGCCAGTACGGGAATTCCCAGGCGCTCCAGCAGATCCGGAAGATGGCTGAAGTCGTAGTGCCAGCGCAGCAGGCTTCCCTCGGCCCACTCGTCCGCCACGTGCCAGTCGGGGTGGGGGTCGAAGGACTGGTCGACGACCACCAGGCTGCGCACCCGGGACGCCCCCCAGGTGACCGCGGAGACCGCCGCCACCAGACCTCCGTACGAGTATCCGACCAGGTGCAGCTCGTCCGGGAGCGCGTCGGCGAAGCGGTGCAGGTCGGCCGAGAAGTCCATGACCGAGTAGCCCCACGCGGGCTTGTGGCTGTCGCCGTGGGCGCGCAGGGACGGGTAGACGGCGACGGAGTCCGCCGCGCACAGGGCGTCCCCGACCGGCCGCAGCTGCCCCTTGTCGCCGCCGAACCCGTGCAGCAGAAGCATGTTTCCCGGGGCTCCGCCGGCCTGCGGTCGGCCGGGCACGGCGTCGTAGTCCAGCAGCTCGATACCGCTGACGTGTCCCGCCAGGGCCGGACCGGGAAGAATGCGCGCTTCCGGATCGAGAGTGCCCATCGAATAAACCCCCTTGGGAAAGGCCGAATGCGGTGGCGGAAGGCCGGCGGACCGCCGTCCCCGTAAGAGCGTCACTCGCCGGGGTCCCGCATAAATTTCCCGGTCAGGGGCTTCGGTGTCAACGCCTTCAGGTGTCCCCAGAACAGGGGACGCGGCGCCGGGTGCGAGGGGGCCGCTCATCTGCCTAGGCTTTATCATCCGCAAGATCCGGAGGGATGTTCCGTGGGGAATGCGCTCATTCATCAGGCCGTCACCCGTCAGGCGCGCCTGACGCCCGACGCGGTCGCGGTGGTGGACGGTGACACGCGTCTCGCGTACGGGGCCCTCGACGCCCTGGCCGACGACTGGGCCGGACAGCTGGCGCGGACGGGAGTCGGACCGGGCACGCTGGTCCCCGTGCTGCTGCCGCGATCGGCCGGACTGTACGTGGCGCTGCTCGCGGTCCTCAAATGCGGCGCCGGGTACGCGGCTCTGGACCCGCGCTGGCCCGGCGAGCGGATCGAGGGCGTGCTCCGGCAGCTGGACTCGCCGGTGTTGGTGACGGACGCGGAGGAGCCGCCCGGTGACGGGCCGGTATGGCGTCCCCCGGCCGTCGGCACGGCCACTGACGGAGCGTCGGCCACCGGAGCGTCGACCGGCGGGCCGGCCGCCGCCGGTGCCTTCGTCCCGTACGACGGGCCGGTCGACACGCCCGCCGCCGTCTTCTTCACCTCCGGCACCAGCGGCGCTCCCAAGGGCGTGGTGTCACCGCACGCGGCCACCACGCGCCTCTTCGCAGCGGACGGCCCGCTCGCTTTCGGGCCGGGCACCGCCATGATGCAGGCGGCACCGGCGCCCTGGGACGCGTTCTCCCTGGAACTGTGGGGCATGCTCACCACCGGCGGCACCTGCGTCACCGCGGCCGAGGACTACCTGCTCCCGGACACCCTGCGGCGGCTCGCCGACACCTGCGGGGTCGACAACGCCTGGCTGACCGCCTCCCTCTTCAACCTGTTCACCGAGATCGACGTGGACTGCTTCGAGGGGCTGCGGCGGCTGTACATCGGCGGTGAGCGGCTGTCCACCGCGCATGTCACCCGGTTCCTCGACCGGCACCCCGGCATACGGCTCCTCAACGGCTACGGCCCGGTGGAGAGCTGCGTCTTCGCCACCGTCCACCCGATCACCCCCGAGGACTGCGACCGGCAGCACGGCGTCCCCATCGGCCGGCCGGTCCCCGGCACCGAGGTGCACGTACTGGACGGCGAAGGCCGCGCATGCGACCCGGGCGAGGTCGGTGAACTGTGCATCAGCGGGGCCGGCTTGGCCCGCGAGTACCTCGGGGACCCGGAGCTGACGGCAGCCCGCTTCCACGAAGGCCCCGTCGACGGGTCGCCGCTGCGCTACTACCGGACCGGCGACCGCGGGTTCCGGGACGCCGAGGGAGTCCTCCACTTCACCGGGCGCACCGACCGGCAGGTCAAGATCCGCGGCCACCGCATCGAACCCGAGGAGATCGAGGCCCATGCGGCCGGGCTGCCCGGCGTCGCCGGCTGCGTGGCCGTACCCGTCCCCGGCGAGCTGGGGAACTACGACCGGCTCGCGCTCTTCTACACCGCCGACGGTGAAGACGCCGGCCCCCCCGAGCTGTTGCGCCGGTCGCTCGGGCGCCGACTGCCTCCGCACGCGGTTCCCGACGTCGTACAGCGGGTGGACCGGCTGCCGGTCACCGCCAACGGCAAGATCGACCGCTCGCGGCTGCTGGCCACCCTCGCGGGCTGACCGCTTCCGCCGCCCCGCACCGTCCCGCCGCCACCTTCACCGCACCCGCCCCTCCGAGAGGTTCCCGCCCCATGCCCGTCATCACCCTCCTGTCGCCCGACCCCAGTCCCGGCCGCCCGGCTCTCGCCCAGGTCGCCAAGGCGGTCACCGGCCTGCTGGGCATCCCGGCGGAGCACTGCTGGGTGCTCTGGCAGCGGCTCGACGCCGACTCGGCGCACCGGCCGGAGTGGCAGGCCGGCTCCGTCGGGCGCCACGCCCCCATCGGCTTCGTCACCTGCAAGGAGACGTACCCGCGCGAGAGCGTGGAGCGGTTGCTGCGGTTGCTGCGCGACGAGTTGAGCGCGCTGCTGGCCGTGCCGGCCGACGAGGTCTACCTCGTCGTACGGCGGGCCGTCCCGGGGGAACTGCTCATCCGCGGGGACGTGTGGCAGGGAGACGCACCGGCCCCCGACCTGGCCGGCTCCTGACCCGGACCCGCTCCTGACCCGGGCCGGCTCATGACCCGGGCCGGCCCGGCCGCGTGCGCCCGCGGCGGCCTCGGGGCCGCACCCCTCGCACGCCACTCCACCGACCCACCCACCCCTCCATAGGAGCTCCGTGTCCCGACGCCTGTTCACTTCGGAATCCGTCACCGAAGGACACCCCGACAAGATCGCCGACCAGATCAGCGACACGATCCTCGACGCACTGCTCAAGGAGGACCCGTCGTCGCGGGTCGCCGTGGAGACCCTCATCACCACGGGTCTGGTGCACGTCGCGGGCGAGGTGACCACCTCCGCGTTCGCGCCGATAGCCTCCCTCGTGCGGGACCGGATCCTGGACATCGGCTACGACAGCTCCCTCCAGGGCTTCGACGGCGCCTCCTGCGGAGTGTCCGTGTCCATCGGGGCGCAGTCGCCGGACATCGCCCAAGGCGTCGACAGCGCCTACGAGTCGCGTACGGCGGACGGCCCGGGCGAGGCCGGGGCCGTGGACGAGCTCGGCCGGCAGGGCGCCGGCGACCAGGGCCTGATGTTCGGCTACGCCTGCGACGAGACCCCCGAGCTGATGCCGCTGCCGATCATGCTTGCCCACCGGCTGGCCCGGCGCCTGGCCGCCGTCCGCAAGGACGGCACGCTTCCCTACCTGCGCCCGGACGGCAAGACGCAGGTCACCATCGAGTACGACGGCGACCGGCCGGTCCGCCTGGACACCGTCGTCGTGTCCGCGCAGCACTCTCCCGACCTCGATCTCGACTCCGTGCTGGTCCCGGACATCTACGAGTGCGTGGTGGAGCCCGAACTGGCCTCGCTCGGCATCGACACCGAGGGCTACCGGCTGCTGGTGAACCCGACCGGCCGCTTCGAGATCGGCGGCCCGATGGGCGACGCCGGCCTGACCGGCCGCAAGATCATCATCGACACGTACGGCGGCATGGCCCGTCACGGCGGCGGCGCCTTCTCGGGCAAGGACCCGTCCAAGGTCGACCGCTCCGCCGCGTACGCGATGCGCTGGGTCGCCAAGAACATCGTGGCGGCGGGGCTGGCGCGACGGGCCGAGGTGCAGGTCGCGTACGCGATCGGCAAGGCCGAGCCGGTCGGCCTGTTCGTGGAGACCTTCGGCACCGAGACCGTGCCCGTCGCGAGGATCCAGGACGCGGTGACGGAGGTCTTCGACCTGCGCCCGGCCGCCATCATCAGGGACCTGGACCTGCTGCGTCCGATCTACGCGCAGACCGCCGCCTACGGGCACTTCGGGCGTGAGCTGCCCGACTTCACCTGGGAGCGCACGGACCGCGCCGACCGGCTGCGGCTGGCGGCCGGGACCGCGTGAGGCACCGGCCGCCAGCGTGGGCCGGCCGGGTGGCGGGGCGTCAGTCCCACCCGTACGCCATCGCCGCCCTGACCAGCTCCGCCTTGTTGCCGACGCCGAGTTTGCCCCGCGCCCGCTTGACGTAGGTGTCCACGGTGTGGCAGCTGATGCCGAGCCGGCGCGCGGTCTGGTCGTGCGTGAGGCCCTGGACCAGCATGCGGAGCACCTGGTGTTCGCGGGCGGACAACAGCGAGGAGTCGTCCGCCGGCTCCGAAGCCCGCGGCGCCCCGCGCGACCGGCTGGCCGCCGCGCGGACCGCGGCGGCCAGGGCCACCGGGTCGGACCTCTCGGAGAGGCAGCCGCTGACCCCCGGGTAGGCGCCCTCAAGGCCCGTGGAGGACATGAGGAGTACGCAGGACGCCCGGGTCGCCGCCGCTTCGGTCAGCGGCGACCGTTCGGGCGGCCGGTCCATCAGGAGTACGTCCAGACGGTCCGGCAGGCCGTTGGGGGCGGCCGGACCGGCGCAGTCCGCGTTCAGTACGTGCACCCGCATGTCCGGTGCCTCCGTGAGGGCTTGGCTCACGGCCCACTCGATGAGCGGGTGGTCGTGGATGAGACCGATCTCGAACAACGAAACCTCGCAGTGTGGGGCTGTCAGGGGTGCCGGCGCGGACGGGCTCACGCGCGCAGCGCCTCGAGGATCCGGGTCACGGGGCGCGCGCCTTCCAGATGGCTGTGGTGGGGCTGGCGTCCCGACCTCATGGCCTCGGCCATGTCCTGGTAGACGAGCCGCCGCAGCGAGGGGTCCCGCAGGGCGGGCCACACGTCCTCGGCGTCGCCGATCCGCGCGCTGACGGTTCCGTTGTCGACGGACAGGCTGCGGTCGGGGCCGAGCACCCGCAGCCGCTCGGACGAGGCCGCGGCCTCGGAGGTCGCGGTGAAGGAGAGCGTGGCACCGCTGCCGAACTCGACCACGCCGGTGGCGCGGGTGTCGATGCCCCGTGACAGTTCTCGGAGAGGGGCGATCCACATCCCGGAGGGGTCGCCGAGCAGTTGGCAGGCGAGATCCAGGTAGTGGACCGCGAGGTGGGCGGCGGCGCCGCCCAGGGCGGCGGTGGGATCCGACCGCCACCCGGCCCGGCGGAAGTGGGCCGGCGGCCGGAACCGGGACACTTCGAGCGTCCCCGTCAGCGAGGGGTCGGACCAGTCGGCCGAGCAGACGACGTCCGGCAGCCGATGCCGGTGCTGGAGCATGACGCCGATGGGTCTGCCGACCTGCTCGGCCGTCGCCACCATCAGGTCGACCTCCCGCTCGCAGAGGGCGGGAGGCGCCTCCAGCAGTACGGCCTTGCCCGCCTTCAGCGCCTCCAGGGCGAGGCCCGCCCGACCGCCGGGCGGCAGGCACAGCCCCACCAGGTTGATTCCCGGATCGGCGAGCAGCACCTCCCACGAAGGCAGGCGCCGCAGGGAGCCGGTCGTCAGCCGCGCGTTCGCCTCGACCACCGCGGCGACCCGGAGCCCGGTCGCGCCGGCCAGGGCCGCGGCGTGCTGGCGCCCCGCCACTCCGAAGCCGACGAGGCCGACGTTCACATCCGGGGCGGCTACCACCACCCGTTGTCGTCCCCGGGTGAGGTGACGACCGTGGCGGCGGCTCCGTCGGCCACGGTGTGGTGGGCGGCGGACGCGGCGGCCGCCGGCGGCGGTGAGGCGACGGCGTGGGCCGCCGCCACGGCTTCAGTGGCCAGCATCAGACATGCGGCGGCGGTGAATGCGCGTACGCGCAGGGCTTTCCCCATGGTGTTCCCCCGGAAGTGTGGAGTGACGCGGTACCGCGAGGTACGTGGTCCATGGTGTTGGCCGGAAGTGCGTTGATCAACTCCTCGGGATGGCGGTCAGTGGCCATGACGGATCGTTGCCACACCCATGTGGTGTCTCACCTGTTGAGATTTCCCTGTTGTTCTGTTGGGGAATCTCACGCTCCGCACCTCTTTGCACACCGCTCGGGGGTGCGCGGAATCCGGACGTCCCTGTCCGTGCCCGGGGCACCGGAAACGCGGCCACCCGGCTTCGCCGGTGTGACCGCGTCGGGGGTCGACGTCCTGAGCGGGAGCGGCGCTCAGGCGTTCTTCGAGCGCTTGGTGCGGAGGAGGAAGAGGGCCAGGGCCGAGGCGAGGGCCACCGTGCCCGTGCTGACGCTGATGGCGATCTGCTTGCCGCCGTCGAAGGCGAAGCTGGTGGAGACGTTCACGGCGACGGCTGCCACGAGCAGGATCCAGAGCAGGGCCTTCATGGCCGTTCCTTTCGTCGGGGGGCGGGGCCGGTGTGCCCCTGGTGGACACCACGATGCCCGCCCGCCGGGCGGGGGAGCGAGGGGGCGGTCTACCGGACCCTTGGTGTAGCCCGCTACACCAAGGGCCGGGTGGTGCGCACGCCTTCGCCGGCCAGGGCGTTCGCCTAACCTGAAGCCCATGAAAGAGAGGCTGTGGCTCGAATGGCGGGCGACGAGGCAGCTGCTGCGATCGGCCGGCCTCGCCCTGGCCTCGCTCCTGTTCCTGCCCGTCGCGGGGTTCACCGCGGTCGCCACCTTGCTGGTGATCGGCGCCGGCGTACTGCCCGAAACGGTCCTGCTGTTGCGCAGGGTCGCCGGGATCAAGCGCCGCGAGGTGGAGAACTGGACGGGTGAGCCGGTCCCGGAGGCGTACGTACCGATCGTCGGCGGGCTCTCCGTACGCGTACGGACGGCGATCGCAGATCCTGGAACCTACCGGGATCTGCGCTGGCTGGCCGCGCACTTCCTCTACGGCTGGCTGCTGGCCTACGCCGCCCTGCTCGTCTGGATCTTCGGCCTGATGGTCGACGGGATCTGGTGCGGGGTGCTGGGCCACCGGGCCGTGCTGCTGCCCCACATCGGGCGGCTGGCCGCCCTGGACGCCGCCTGGTCCCGCACCCTGCTGGAACCCTCCCCGGACGCCCGGCGCAGTGCGGAACTCGCCGAGCGCGTCGAGGAGCTGACGGCCACCCGGGCCGGCGCGGTCGCCGCGCACGGCGCCGAACTGCGGCGCATCGAGCGTGACCTGCACGACGGGACCCAGGCCCGCCTGGTGGCCCTGTCGATGCGGGTGGGGCTGGCCAGGAGGGCGTACGACAACAACCCGGACGCCGCCCGCAAACTGCTCGACGACGCGCAGGACCAGGTCCAGGAAGCGCTCACCGAACTGCGCCACGTGGTGCGCGGCATCCATCCGCCGATCCTCACCGACCGCGGCCTCACCGGCGCCGTACGGGCGCTGGCCGCGGGCAGCGCGCTGGAGGTCGAGGTGGCCGAGGAGGGCCTGGAGGGCGGCTCGCGCCCGCCGGCCGCGGTCGAGGCGGCGGCGTACTTCGCGGTCGCCGAGGCGCTGACCAACGCGGCCAAGCACAGCGGATCCCAGCGGGCCCGGGTGGAACTGTCCCGGGCCCCCCGCGCGTTGAAGATCCTGGTGCGCGACGAAGGGCACGGGGGCGCCGACGAGGCGGGCGGCAGCGGGCTGCTCGGCATGCGGCGGCGGATCGCGGCGCTCGACGGCATCGTCCAGGTGTCGAGTCCCGTCGGGGGGCCGACCGTGATCGAAGTGGAGCTTCCGTGCGTGTGGTGATCGCCGAGGACAACGCCTTGCTGCGGGAAGGACTCGTGCTGCTGCTCACCTCCGCGGGCCACGAGGTGGTCGCCGTCGCGGCCAGTGGCCCCGAGGTGCTCCCTGCCCTGCTCGAACACCGGCCGGACGTGGCCGTGCTGGACGTGCGGATGCCGCCCGGCTTCCGGGACGAGGGACTGCGCGCGGCGCTCGCGGCGCGGGCGGAGATTCCGGGGCTCCCGGTGCTCGTGCTGTCGCAGTACGTCGAGGAGACCTACGCGGCCGAACTGCTGGGCGGCGGCGCGAGCGGCGTGGGCTATCTGCTCAAGGACCGGATCGGCCGGGTCGACGAGTTCCTCGACGCCCTGGACCGGGTCTCCGCCGGCGGTACCGCGCTGGACCCGGAGGTGGTGGCGGAACTCCTCGCGAAGCGCAGGGACGATCCGATCGACTCCCTCACCCCGCGCGAGCGCGAGGTCCTGCAGCTGATGGCGGAGGGGCGGGACAACGCCACGATCGCCGCGCACCTGGTGGTCACGGAGCGGGCGGTGAGCAAGCACATCGGGAACGTGTTCCTGAAGCTCGGGCTCCCGCCGAGCGACAGCGGCCACCGTCGGGTCCTGGCGGTCCTCGCCTACCTGAACAAGAGGTTCCGTACGTGAAATATTCATGCCGGAAACGTGAGTCTGGCGCTACCGCCCGCTGAAGTCACGCCCCCATACTCGTTCTTGATGATCGCGCGGTACGGCGACCACCGCGGGCAGCGACTACAGCAACCAGTCGGCGTCACGCGCGATCTTGATGGCGTCCACCCGGTTCCGGGCCTGCAGCTTGGTCACCGTGGTGGTCAGGTAATTGCGAACGGTGCCGAGGGAGAGCTGGAGGTGTCTGGCTATCTCGACCGGCTCCAGTCCGTCCGCGGCCAGTCGCAGCACTTCGGTCTCGCGGCTGGTCAGCGGGCTCTCCGTACTGTTCCACGCGGAGAGGGCGAGCTGGGAGTCGATCACCCGCTTCCCCGCGGCGACGTTCCTTACGGCGGCGGCCAGTTCGCGGGGAGGGGCGTCCTTGAGCAGAAAGCCGGAGACCTGCGCGGCAAGGGCGCGGCGCAGGGCGCCGGGCCGCCCGAGGCTCGTGAGGATGAGCGCACGGCACTCCGGGAGCCGCTTGCGCAGCCGCTCGGCGGCGGTCAGCCCGTCGATACCGGGGAGGTCGATGTCGATGATGGCGACGTCCGGCTCGTGCAGGACGGCGGCGTCGAGGATCTGGTCGCCGCGCTCCACCTCGCAGACGACCTCCAGGTCGTCCTCCAGGTTCAGCAGGGCCACCAGGGCCCCGCGCACCATGTTCATGTCTTCGGCCAGCAGGATGCGGATCGTCATGGGGAAGGGTCCTCCCGGTTCAGGCGGCGGGGTCCCGGACGCCGAGCTCGGTGTCGTCGGGGTCGGCGAGTCTGCGCAGCGGCCGCGCCGGGGCCTGGGCGACCAGCTCGAAGGTGTCGCCGGAGCCGCGGGTGACGGTGAGCACGCCGGAGGCCGACAGCAGCCGTTCGCGCAGGTTGCCCAGACCGCTGCCGCTGTGGGGCGACACATCACGGTAGGAGGGATCCACACCGTCGTTGGAAACGGACAGGCGCACCCAGTGGTCGTCCTGGGTCGCCGTCATCGTGCAGGTGGTGGCGCGGGAATGCCGCAGCAGGTTGGTGACCGCCTCGCGCAGGACGGCGGCCAGTACGGAGTCGACCTGCCGGTCCACGGTGCCGTCCAGCCGGATCTCCACCCGCACCTCGACGTCCGCGGCCTCCAGCAGGGACTGGGCCGAGCGCATCTCCTGTTCCAGGGACATGCTGCGCAGGCCGCTGGAGACCACGCGCACGTCGGCGAGCGACTGCCGGGATATGGCGAGCACTTCGCCGACCTCCTCCAGGGCGCGCCCCGGATGGGAGGGGATCAGCCGGTGGATCAGCTCGCCCTTGAGGGTGATCGCCGACAGGCTGTAGCCCAGCAGGTCGTGGAGGTCCCGCGCGAAGCGCAGCCGTTCCCTGGTGACGGCCAGGCCCGCGAGCTGGCTGCGGGTGTCGTGCAGGGCCTGTACGAGCGAGGCCAGCCGGGACAGTCCGAAGACCACCAGACCGGTCAGCAGCGTCGACTGGCACAGGTAGACCGTCTCCTGGATGGAGAGGTTGTCCAGGGTCGGCGGGATCAACATGCTCAAGCCCACCAGGCCGTACGCCGGCCAGGCCCAGCGGGCCGGCAGCAGGAGCAGCAGCGAACCGGCCAGGAAGCCGGCCATCGCGCCCCACTGGGAGTGGAAGACGGCGATCGGCAGGTACGTCAGCAGGGCCTGCGCGCCGAGCGTCGCACTTCGCTGCCAGACCGGGGCCCGGCGCGCGGCGACACCCGAATGCCGCAGCTGGAGAACGAAGATGAGGCCCAGGCAGACGAGCGAGGTCAGCAGTGACGGCGTGGGCAGCTTCGTGCCCAGCAGGTTGAGGACCGTGATGCCCAGGTAACTGATCAGCGCGACCGTGAGGATGATGCGGGCCAGCCGGGGTGCGGGCAGGTCCGGCACGTCGGGCGGCTGGCTGTTGCCACCGCCCGTCTCGGGAGCTGAATGCAAGGGATCGTTCTCGTCATGGCGTGGCATGGTCGTCTGGGTCTGCAGCCTTGTCTGTCTCGTCCGTCGAACCCCGGTGCGTTCGTAAAGATCATACGGGCTAGACGAACAGAGGGACGGGGTTCAGGTGTTCGTACGGAGTCGGGGCCGGACAGTGCCCCGAAGCCACAGGAACGTCGAAGAGGCGGCCCGGGGCGAACCGCGGCCAGAAGTGCCGCAGCCCCGGCACCAGCACTTTGACCACCGGCAGTTTCAGGTCGGGCCGGGTCTGGTCCAGGACCAGTAGCTCCATGCCCCGCGACCGGACGGCCTCGGTGATCAGGGCCACGTCGTCGAGCAGGTCGGAGGTCGGGGCGTAGGCCCAGTCCCGGGGCCCGCGCGGCCGGTTGGCGTCCGGCCGTAGGTGGGTCTGGTTGGCGGCGGTGGCGCGCAGCCACCAGTCGAGGGGCTCGGGATCGGCCACCCGGTAGCCCGTGCCCCGCGCGGTGGCCCCGGCCACCAGGGGCAGCAGCTGGCCCATCTCGGTCAGCGCGCGGCGCAGCGCGAGGCGCGGGTCGAAGTGCGCGCCGAAGCCGAAGACGATGTCCTCGGCGGGCTTGTCCGTGCGCCGCGACAGCGCCGCGACCACCGGGATCCCGAAGTCCGAGGTGAGGTCCAGCGCCCACACTTCGCGGCTTACCGAAAGGTAGCCATCGCGAAGCCGGTCGATGTACGGCTCCGCGAAGGCGTCGAGGTCGACGGCGGACCGGCGGGTGCGGTTGTACCACCACAGGGCCACCGCGTCCCGCTCGACCAGCTCCAGGAATCCCTGCACCAGGGCGTCTTCGGGGCTGCTGCCGGCCGCGTTGCCGTTGGAGTCGGCGAACAGGCCGTCCGGTGACGGCTCTTCGCTGAAGTACAGCAGGGCGGTGGGCAGCAGCCGCTGGGTGCCTTCGGTGAGCGACCAGACCGGCGTCCAGTCGGTGGGCCGGTCCTCGTCGAACCGCGGCGGCACGTACTGCAGCCGGTCGCCGCGCGCGTTGATCCGGTCGCGGTCGGCGAACTGCCGGTCGGCGTACAGCTGGACGGTGTTGGGGTGCAGTGCGGCGGACCCCAGCGCGCGGTAGGTGCCGCGGACCACCGGCTCGTCGCCCTGCCGGGTCGCGCTGTACCGTTCCACCGCCTCGCCGAGGGCACTGGTACGGGCCTCCTCCGCACTGAGGCCCTTGCCGCCGCTGAGCGAGCGCAGACCGGCGCGCAGCCCCGCCAGGGTGGGGCTGCGCATGGCGAGGTTCTCGCCCGCGACGAACGCGTCGACGAAGTCGGGACTGCCCGGTGCCCGGCGGATCTCGCGGACGATCCCGGTGACGGGATCGACCAGCGGGGCGTACCGCCGCAGCATCTCGGCGGGGGTGAGCGCCCGGTGGCCGTTGAGGTCCTGTACGGCCTTGGGGCGCGAGCGCGGTACGAAGGGCCGGGTGACCCGCTGGGCCACCAGGCCGGGATCCCCGCACGCCGCGCACTGCGGCAGCCGCGCGACCGGATGCGCCGCGCTCTGCCACCCGAGGGTGTCCAGGACGTGTACGGCGTGCTGGGCGTCGTTGCGTACGCCGGCCAGCCACTTGGCGGCCTCCAGTACGGCCAGCTGCACGGTCAGCGCGCGGCCCGCGGGCAGCGTGGCCTGCGGCCGGGGCGGCGGACCGGCCAGGCCGAGCGCCCGCCGCAGCGGCTCCTCCGAGTGCCGGTGACCGCGCAGCCGGGTCGCCAGGCAGTGCCAGCACGGGCCCTCGTACGGCTGGAACACCGGCCCCACCCAGGAGGCGGTGGAGCCGAGTCCGGCGAGCATCCAGGGCCGCTTGGACTCGCGGTGCTCGGCGTCGATCTCCGCCAGCAGCGGGGAGAGGTAGTCCTCGCACAGGACGAGGGTGAGGTCGGCGTCCTCGCCGGGCGCGGCGAGGACGAGGCCGGAGGCCCGGCAGGCGGCGCGGACCTCGGCCGGGTCCACGCCGGCCGGGGTGACCACCCGCACGGTGCGCCGCGCCAGCGCGCCGTGGACCTGGCCGCCGTCGAGGCCGGCCAGGTCCCAGTAGGCCTCGGCCGCCGGGTCGGGGCGCGGGCCGTCGGGCGCCCCGGGCGCGCGCAGCCGGAGCAGGCCCGAGGCGTCGAGGGCGCGCAGGGACGCGTCGGCCTCCGCCGGGGTCAGCGACGGGGCCGCGTCCCGTACGACGGCGGCCGGGGTGCGGCTGCCGTCCAGGAGCGGGACGAGTACCTCGGCGGGCGGGCCGTGCAGGGCCGTGACGCCGCGGTGCGAGACGAGGTAGGCGGCTTCCCCGGGGACGAGCGTGGCGCGCAGGTGGCTCTTGAAGCCGAGCCGCGCCTCGTCCTCGCCGTCGGACGGTGCTCTGTGGTCTGCGTCCCCCATGGACATGCGTTCCCCCCCGTCTCTTTTCCTACTCGAACCGTATGGGAGCCGACGCGACGGCGGTGCCCGCCGGGACGGCGACGACGCACACGGAGAGCAGTGCGGCGCCCACGTCGCCGGACACGTCGAGGTCCTCGATCACGAGGGCGCGGGCGGCGGAGCGCATGGTGTCCGCGGCGGACTGCTCACCGAATCGGCTGTGCGAGGCAACGGTGTTCGTCATGGTGCTTCATTCCCCCAAGGATTGAACTCGATTGATTCTCTGATAATTCTGCACGGCGCCAGCACCCTACAGGCAGTGCCGCAATCACCGTGAAGACGTGAACTTCTCATGAACCGGGAAGCGTGATTCACGGTGTCGGTGCGAGTGGAACAGGTGTCATGACCACTTCGAAACGCGCTTCCGCCAGTATCCGGGCGACCGTCGCCCCGATCTCCTCACTGTGCCCGGCGTCCTCGCCGGGCAGCCGAGGACCACGAGCAGGGCCTCGCGGCTGTCCGGCGCGAGCTGGTGGTCGGCCGCGTCACAGTCGCGTTTTCCCAGCCAGGCGAGGGGGTCGAGGGGCTCGCCGGCCCGTGCCAGGCCGTAGACGAGGTCTCCGGCGGGAATCGGCCGGGACTTGGTGGAGAAGGCCGGGACGATCCGTTCGCCGCCGGCGGCCCGGGTGACGACCAGGTCCCGGCCGTCACCCGGGGGTGGGGCCTGGTGGAGGCCGATTCCCGCACCGTGTCGCAGCGTTGTGACGGTCACGGCGTCCACGACGGCGCCGTGGGACTTCCAGCCGCGCGTGGCCACGAGTTCACGCAGACGTTCGCCCGCCGGGATCACCGACGGGTATCCCAATTCGGCCAGAAGTTTTCGGTATCCGTCCGGAATCGGCTGCTGCGCGGCGTACCGGGAGTGCGCCTCCTCTGCCGTCAGCCCCTCGGCCGACAACAGCGGCCGGCCGGCGGTCAGCCGCCAGACGCGAGGGTGGCGCAGGCCCAGGGATCGGGCTCCACCGGTCGTTCGGACAATCACGGTTCCTCCGCGGTCAGTTCTGCCCGAAGAAACTCAGGAGTTCGGCGTTCACACGGTCCGGGCGTTCCATGTAGCCGTAGTGACCGGCATTCTCGATCTCCACGTACCGGGAGTCCGGAATGACGTCGGCGATTTCCCGGCTCAAATGCGGCGGCAGCACCAGGTCGTCGGCGAAACCGATGACCAGACAGCGCGCCCGGATACCCCGATAGGCGGTGAGCCGGTCCGCCGCCATTTCGACTCCGAGCTGCGCCCGGTATCCCGGTGCCGCGCTCGCCGGGGACACCTCGAACAGCTCCAGCCAGTCCTGTATCTCCTTGTCCTCGTTCAGCGTGGCCGGGGAGAGGAACTCCATCGCCCGCACGGTCGCGGCGTAGCGCGGCGGCAGGCTGACCCCGCTGTCGTGCAGTTCCCGCTCCGCGAGGTCGCGGAAGCGCCGCATCACGTCCTTGCGGCCGCGGGTCGCGATCAGCGCGGCCTCGGTCACCAGGTCGGGGCGGGCCAGGCACAGCTCCTGCGTGATGTGCGCGCCGAGCGAGGTGCCGACGAAGCGGCACGGGCCCAGGCCCAGGTGCTCGACCAGGGCCGCGGTGTCCGCGACCAGGTCGTCGATCGTGAACCCGTCCGCGCAGGCGTCGGTGGGCGGGATCCCGCGGTTGTTGAAGGTGACGACCTGGTACCCCGCCGCGACGAGCGCCGGTACCTGGTGCAGATGCCAGGCGCGGCCGCTCGCTCCGGTCCCCATGACCATCACCACGGGTTCCCCGCGGCCGGTGACGTCATAGCCGAGGCTGATTCCGTTGATTGTGCTGACCGGCACGGCCCTGTCCTCCTCTGCACGGTGGAACCGGCTGGCTCCGGCTCGGAAATTAGTCGGCCCGATACCGGTGGACCAGGAGTTTCGGCCCTGCCTTAAATCGTTGCGCCGGGCCGCGGGGGCGGGTCACGATCGGCACGACCGAAGGGGAGACTCATGGACAATCCGTTCGACGACGACAACGGCACTTTCTACGTACTGGTGAACGACGAGAACCAGCATTCGCTGTGGCCCGTCTTCGCCGAGGTCCCGGAAGGCTGGACCGTCGTGTTCGGCCAGGAAAGCCGCCAGGCCTGCCTGGACTACGTGGAGAAGAACTGGACCGACATGCGGCCCGCCAGCCTCATCGAGGCGATGGAGCAGACGGCCCGGGCAGCTGCCTGACCGTCAGGAACCCCCCACCCCCCCCACAGCGTCAGGGCGGGTGCCCCGGAGAGATCCGGGGCACCCGCCCTGACGTGTGTCCGGCAGGCGCCGGGACCGGCAGGCGCCGGGACCGGCAGGCCGGACCGGCTACTCGCCCGTGTACACCGCGTCGATCGGCTTGGTGCGCAGCGCCGAGCGCGTGGACAGGGCGATGGACAGCCAGCCCAGCAGCGCGATGAAGCCCGCGATGCCAAGCCAGACGGCCGGCTCCAGGTGCGGGACGGCCTGGCCGGTCATCGCCAGACTGCTGCCCACGGTGGGCGGGATGGCGATGAAGACGCCGACGGCGATCGCCGTGACCACCACGACCCAGGACTCCATGAACATCATCCGGCGGGTCTGGCGGCGGCTGGTGCCGATCAGGCGCAGCATGGCGAACTCGCGGCTGCGCGCCATGGTCGCCATCACCAGGGTGTTCACCACGGCGATCAGCACGTAGAGCAGGAGCAGCGAGTTGGCGATCAGGTTGGTCCAGGACTGCTGGGCGAACTGCCCCTGCTGAACCGCCGCGAACCGGTCCGGCTCCTGCACCTGGAGCGTCGGGGTGCGCTGGGCGAGCTCGGCCAGCGCCGTCCCCACCCGGTCGCGGTCCCCGGGGCCCGAAGCCGTCACCAGCAGGGCCGAGTCGAGGCCCTGGGTGGTGTGCGCGGCCAGCACGTCGTGGGGGAGCGTGACGTCGCCGAAGCCGAGGCCGTTGCCGTAGACGGCCACGACCTTGAGCTTCTGCCCGGTCCCGTCGCCGAGGCTGACGTCGGCCGTGTCGCCCACGCCCAGTCCGGCCGTGCCCGCGGCCATCCAGCTGAGCGCCACGGTGTCCCCGGTCAGCTCGTCCAGGCTGCCCTCGCGCACGTCCAGGTCGAGCGTACGGCCGAGTCCGCGCGGGTCGACGCCCTGGGCGCTGAAGGGCCGCGAGGCCTGCTTGTCGATCTCCACGTACGTGAGCATCACCTGGGAGCGGGCCACCGGGGTGGCGGCGCCGACACCGGGCACGGCGCGGACGGTGCCGGTCAGGTCCTGGGACAGCCCGGTGGCGTCGCTGGTCAGGACGTAGTCCGCGACGACCCCCGTCGCCGCCTGCTGCTCGGCCGTGGCCTCGACGGTCGAGAGGGTGGACAGCTGCATCAGGGCCAGGGCGGCGCCCAGCGCGAGCGGGACGACGGCGCTGCTGAGCCGGCGCGAGTTCGCGCTGCTGTTGGCGGCGGCCAGGTAACCGCTGACCCGGAAGCGGCGCAGCAGCGGGGCCATCACCCGGGTGGTGATCTTCACCAGCTGCGGACCGATCAGCGCGCAGCCGAACATGAGGATCAGCAGCGAGCCGGCGGCGCCCGCGATCGCCAGCTGCCCGGGGATCACCATCGGCAGGACGACCGCCGCCGCGAGGCCGAGCACGATCAGCACCCGGCCGGCGATCAGCCGGGGCCGGCCCAGCCGCGGCGGCTCCGCCTGCGACTCGCGCAGCGCCTCCACCGGCTGGATCCGCGCGGTGCGGAACGCCGCGACGTAGCCCGCCAGCCGCGCGCCCAGGACGCACAGCACCACGGCCGCGCCCGCCGGCGCCGGGTTGTACGACAGCTCGAAGTCACCCGGCAGCACCCCGACCGCGGCGAACGCGTCGCGCAGCGCCCCGGCGATCAGGAAGCCGGGCGCGGCGCCCAGCAGCGCGCCCGCGGCGGCGACCATCAGGATCTCGCTGCCGATCAGCGAGTGGATCTGGCGGGGCGAGGCGGCGATCGCGCGCAGCATGGCCAGTTCGCGCCGGCGCTGGTGGACCGTCAGGCCGAGCGTGGAGGAGACCACGAAGATGACGACGGCGAGCGCGGTGCCGCCGAAGGATGCGGAGAGCGCCACCAGGAAGCCGCGCGACTGCCCCATGTCCAGGAACTCCAGGTCGCCGACCTGCTTGCCCGTGTACACGGCGACCGCCTCGGGGGAGTCGGCGAGTGCCTTCTCGATCCGCGTGGCCAGCGCGCCGGCGTCCGTACCCGGCTCGGCGAGCACGCCGATCGCCGTGAGCCGGTCCGGGCGCTGCGACAGCTGCGCGGCCCGCTCGTCGGTGAAGAACGCCGCCGACTGCCGGTCCAGACCGCCGGGGGGCTGCGCGGCGAGGCCGGAGACCCGGTACGAGGCGGGCGTGGTGCCCACCGACAACCGGACGGTGTCGCCGGTCTTCACCCCGGCCCGCCGGGCCACGGCGGAGTCCAGGACCACGTCCTCGGCGGACCGCGGCTCGTGGCCCTCGGCCAGCGGGAACGGACCGAGGGCCGCCGAGGCCCAGCCGTGCCCGAACAGCGGGTGGTCGAGGGCCACCGTGCCGCCCTGCGGACCGGTGACGCTCATCTCCACGGTGCGGTCGCCGACCACCGAACGGACGCCGGGCACCTCGGCGATCTCGCCGGCCAGGCCGGCGGGCAGGGTGACGCGCTCGGCGAAGTGCGGGTCGAAGTTCTCCTTGACGGGCTTGGTCTGGTTGCCGCCGACCATCACCGCGGCGCCCGCGTAGCGTTCCGGCGAAACCCCGGACAGCAGCCCGGACATGAGCAGGACGCCACAGGCGGTCACGACCGCCGATCCGCAGAAGACGGCGATGAACGCCGCGATGAAACCGCCCTTGCGGTTCTTGATGGTGCTCCACGCGATGTCGAACATGTCCGGCCGCCCTACCAGTTGCCGAGGTGCGTCATACGGTCGGCCACCTGGTCGGGGGTCGGCCGCTGCAACTGCCCCGCCAGCCGGCCGTCCGCCAGGAAGACCACCGAGTCGGCGAACGAGGCCGCCACCGGGTCGTGGGTCACCATCACCACGGTCTGGCCCGTCTCGTCGACGATCTGCCGGAACAGGCGCAGGACTTCCTGGCTGCTCCGGGTGTCCAGGGCCCCCGTCGGCTCGTCGGCGAGCACCGCGTCCGGCCGGGTCACCAGCGCGCGGGCGATGGCCACCCGCTGCTGCTGGCCGCCGGAGAGCTGGTTGGGCCGCCGGTCGGCGTACTGGAGCATGCCGACGCGCTCCAGGATCTCGCGCAGCCAGGACTCGTCCACCGCCGTGTTGGACAGCCGCGGCACCAGCGTCACGTTCTGCTTCACCGTCAGCGCCGACATCAGGTTGTACGCCTGGAAGACGTAGCCGATGCGCTCGCGGCGCACGGCCGTCAGCGCGGACTCCTTCAGGCCGCCCAACTCGGTGTCCCCGAGGTAGACATGACCGGAGGACGGGCGATCGAGCCCGGCCAGGCAGTGCAGGAACGTGCTCTTGCCCGAGCCGGAAGGGCCCATGACGGCGGTGAAGGAACCCCGCGGCACATCGAACGAGACGTCGTCCAGAGCGGTGACAGCGCCCGTTCCTTCACCGTAGGTCTTGCTCACCGAGGCCAGCCGCATGGCGGCAGCCGTTCCCTGACTCTGCTCCTTGGCCGTCGCCGACCGGCGCCAAACCGATGTCATATTTCTCGCCCTCCCGTTCGTCAGCCGGATCAGACTATGGGAAGAGATGATGTGCGGCGAACCCCCAGAATCCCGTATTGAAGGTGGAGCCAGCTACACCATGGCCGGTTCCGTTCGGTCCACTGCGCGGGCCCCCCTTTCCACCTGGCCGTTTAACCCCAGACTTTAGCTCTTTGGTCCTGACATAGGGGCATCACTACGCTGGCCGTTATTCATTGACCTGGGTGGACTTGATGACGGAATCCGCTGACTTTCCCATGGGGCTGCCCGCGCACGGCGAAGTGGCCGGCCTGCTGGAAACACTCGCCCGTGAATACCTCGTACCCGGTGTGCAATTCGCCGTCTACGACCGCGGTGAGATCACGACCTTCACGTACGGAGAAGAGACCCGCGGGTCGGGCCGGCCGGTGACGGCCGACACGGTCTTCCCGTGGGGATCGGTGACGAAGTCCGCGACCGCGCTGCTGCTGGCACAGCTCGTCAGCGACGGCGACGTGGAACTGGACGAGCCGGTCGGGCCGCTGCTGCCGGAACTGGCGCGGACACCCGACAGCCCCCTCCACACCGCCACGCTGCGCGGGCTGCTCAGCCACACCGCCGGCCTGCCCGACATGCCGCCGGTCGAGGACGACCTGTCCCTGCGCGACTGCGTGGCCGCGTCGGCCGGGGCGGCGGCACTGTGCGAGCCCGGGCGGCTGTTCTCGTACTCCAACCTCGGCTACGTCCTGGCCGGCCGGATCCTCGAAGCCGTCACGGGAGTGACCTGGTGGGAGGCGGTACGGGACTTCGCGCTGAGCCCGCTCGGCGTGGCGGCCGGCTTCCTCGGCGCCACCTCCCCGGGGCCCGTCGCGGGCCAGCACGCCGTGCACCTGCCGACCGGGTCGGTGCACGTGGTCGACGAACCGGGACTGCCCAAGGCGCTCGTACCGGCCGGGGCGCTGACCTCCAGCGCCGCCGGCCTGCTGCGCTACGCCGAGGTGCACCTGGCGGCGGACGGCACTGCGGTGCTGGAACCGCGTCTGCTCGCGGAACTTCGCACCCCGGTGCCCGGCTCGCAGGCCTTCGGACTGGCCGACGGCTGGGGCCTGGGACTCGCCGTCCACACCGACGGCGAGGGGCGGCGCTGGCTGGGCCACGACGGCAACACCGGAGGGGCGAGCTGCGCGCTGCGCCTGGACCCGGAGCGGCGGATCGCCGTCGCCCTGATGGCGAACGCCACGTCCGGCCGGCAGATGGGCAACGCCTTCTTCGAGGCGCTGGCCGCAAAGGGCTGGGACATCGGCCGCCACCGCGAGCCCGAACTCGGCAGCCCGCTTTCCGGTGACGCACTGACCGCCGTCGCCGACGAAGTGTGCGGGGTTTACCGGGCGGGTGCGGATCTGCACACCGTGCGCCGCTCCGGCGGAGACGGGGAACTCCTCCTGGAGCGGGGCGGACTCGTGCCGGTCCGGCTGGAAATCCACCAGGGCCTGGAATTCCGTTTGAAAAGCGGTGCCGCCGAGGGCGGACACGGCAGTGATGAATCAAAGGACCTGTACCGCTTCGTGCGGGATTCCCGTACCGGACAGGTCGGCGGCATGTACATGAGCGGTGGACGGCTCCAGGTGCGGGAGGGAATCGGCCTGCTCGGCTGATTTCCCCGTACCGGTTTCCGGTTTCCGGTGCGTATGCGTTTTGCGCGCCCGGGTTGTCTTTTCGTTCGTCTGGATGGTTGTGGTTTCGATGCGTGGGGGAGTGGTTCGGGTGCTGGGGTCGTGGGCTTCGCAGGGTGGCGGCTTCGGGGATGCGGTGCTTCCCGAGGTGTTCGGCGAGTGGGTGGCGCGGACGCCCGACGCGCTCGCCGTGGTGTGCGCCGGCGAGCGGGTGTCGTACGCGGAGCTCGACGCCCGGGCGAACCGGCTCGCGCACGCGCTGCGCGCGCACGGGGTCGCGCCCGGATCACGCGTGGGTGTCTGCCTGCCGCGCGGCGTGGAGCCGGTCGTGGCCCTGCTCGCCGTCCTGAAGGCGGGCGCGGCCGCCGTGCCGCTGGACCCCGAATACCCGGTGGAGCGACTGCGGTTCATGGTGGACGACTCGGACGCCGCCGTGGTGCTGGCCTCCGCCGGGACGGGCCCGGTGGCGGCAGCCGCCGCAGGCGGCCGGGTGCTGCTCCGGGAGGACCTGGACCTGGACACCCGGCCGGGGACGGCGCCGGTGGTGGGGGTGTTTCCGCAGAGTGCGGCGTATGTGTTCTACACGTCGGGTTCGACGGGTCGTCCGAAGGGTGTGGTGCTGCCGCATGAGGGTTTTGTGCGGGTGGTGCGTGATCCGAATTTCGGTGTGGGTCCGGAGGATGTGGTTTCGCAGCTGAGCACGCTGTCTTTTGACGCGGGTGCGTTGGAGATGTGGAATGCGCTGCTGAATGGTGCGGCGTTGGCGGTTTCCGTCGAGCGGATGCTGTCGGTGGACGAGCTGGGTGCGTTTGTGCGGGCGCACGGGGTGAGTGTGCTGTGGCTGACGGCGGGGCTGTTCCACGAGGTCGTCGACGCCGATGTGAGCGTGCTGTCCGGGCTGCGGCTGGTGATGTCGGGGGGCGACGCGCTGTCGCCGCGGCACTGCCGGAAGGTCCTGGACGAGGTGCCGGGCGTGCGGCTGGTGAACGCGTACGGACCGACCGAGGTGTCCATCACGGCCTCTTCGCATGTGATCGAGGGTCCGGTGCTGTTGGGTGGTCCGACGCCGGATACGCGGCTTCGCGTGCTGGATGGCGGGCTGCGGCCGGTGGGTGTGGGGGTCGAGGGTGAGTTGTACGTGTCGGGCATCGGGCTGGCGCATGGGTATGGCGGCCG